>NZ_AP028929.1:0-600000 GCF_041154385.1 Streptococcus sp. SN-1 | reverse complement strand
TTGCCATCAACTTTAAAGAAGTAGACGGTGTCTCCCTTGATAACAGCTGATTTGAGGTCTGCTACTACTCCCTTGATGCTTTCTGTCGTTGCATTGTCAATTTCAAGGTCGTTTTTATTGGCGTACTTGCTGAGCATCTCTTCCACTGTCGTAGCTACGATAACGTTTTGGTACTCGACTGCGTCTACCAGAGCATACTCTTTGACCAAGCCAGCATTGTCCTTCAAACCCATGATGTAAAGAGGCTTGTCATTAAGGTTGATGAGGATTGGGAAGGTTGCCTTGTAGGATTTCTCCTGAACAGCACCTTCGGCTGATTCACGGGCTGATTCTTCGGTCGCAGAAGCCAAGCTATACTTAGTGATTTCTCCTGTTCGCATATTTTCAAGGATAAAACCAAGATTACTTTCATCCGCATTGGCCGAAGTCACACCTGTGTAGAGGTAAATGTCATTTCCGATAGACAAGTAATTATAGCCCTTGGTAGTCTGGGTCACGTTTTTCTTGGAAATCATGGCATTCCAGAAACCATCCTTGTACTTGCCGTTATAGTTGATTTGCTCAATGGTTTCCTCAGCTGGATAAACCCTGTCCACCCATTCTGGAACATCTGACAAGCTGTATTCCTTGGTTTCTCCATTTGTAGCATCCAAGATAATGACTGAAACAGGACGAGGAACCGCAAGCCCAAATTGCTTTTGGTAAACGGTTGCTACATAGAAAGGATTGCCCTCATCGTCCACCTCAAAAGATGGAGTTTTGAAGATCTTGGTTGGGTACTTCAAGCGCAAGTGACGCTTGACATCGCGGTTAAAATACTCCGAGTCCGAATACTTGATTGGTGTCTTCAAGTCCACCAAGTCCGCATTTCCGGTTACCATGTCCACCTTAATATATTCGCCGATTCCCTTGGCCTGATTGTTAAACCACTTGATAGGATCTGCGTATTCTAGTGGCGTAACTCGATAAGGTTTCCCATCAATCGTCAATTGGGTATAGGTGTCTGCCGCTACGTACTGCGACACCTTATCTGTTAGGGAACCCAAGTAGCGGTCACCAATTTTTTCAGCGGTACTTCTATCTAAGATAGGAACCTTACTGGTATCAGTCTTAGGAAATTCAGTAAAGTCTTTTTCCGTAACTGTGACTACATTGGCATAATTTTTAGCCTGAAAAATGCTAGAAGTTACCAAGGAAACCAAGGCTGCTAAGAGAAGAATTCCTCCAATAGAAGCTAAAAGGATTTTCCCTAACCGATTGATTTTGAAACCCTCAAGATTTAAGGCAGCTTCCGCCTTGCCGTGGCGCACATGAACCGTTTTGACAAGGTTTATCCCCTTGCCAAAACCAAATAAGATTGCTACAACCAGCAAATGCCCACAGAGGAAAAAGAGAAATTCCCAGCTGGTCAGGTTAAGAGGCGGTAAAAAGATATACCAGGTCGTTGCGATAAAAATAAGTTCAAAGACTATTCGTTTCATTTGCTTTCCTCCTAAATGATTCGTCCTTCCAAGTGATCCAGTTCATGCTGGCAAATCTGGGCTGGGAAGCCTGTCAAGGTAATGGTCTGTTCCTGCCACTTGCTGTCACGATAGGCAACCCTTATGGTTTCATAACGCTTAGTAGGTCTCACACCTGTCAAGGACAAACAGCCTTCTTCTGTCTCATAAGCTCCTTCAGAGGACAGGAGCACTGGATTAAACATGACCACAGGAACCAAACCAAGATTAAAGATAATCACGCGCTTCTGCACCCCAATCATATTGGCAGCCAGACCGACACAAGTCTCACGATTTGCTAAGAGTGTATCCTGCAAATCTCTGGCAAGATAAAGGTCTTCCTGACTTGCTGGCTGAGATACCTGAGATAAAAACAAGATATCCTTCACAATTTTCTTTTCCACTTCCTCACACTCCTCTTGTTTTTTACTATATTATAGCAATTATAGCACAAAAGACGGCAACTGCAAGCCCTTTCCCTCAACTGTAGCAAAAAGCCATCCGAAGATGACTTTTTTTTAAATCGCATTCTTGTCAAAACCGAGTTTACGTTGGATAAATTTAACGATTTCGACGATGATAATCATTGAGAAGCTTCCACCCATAACGATTCCCCATTGTGACAAGTCTAGTTTGGTTACGTGGAAGATTCCTTCAAGCGGTTCTACGACGATTGTTGCCATGAGAAGGATGAAGGATACCAAGATAGACCAGTTAAATGTCTTAGACTTGAATGGACCAACTGTCAAGATGGATTGGTAAACAGATTTGACATTGTAGGCATGGAAGAGTTGAATCAAGCCAAGGGTTGCAAAGGCCATAGTTAGGGCATCTGCATGAATGGCATGATTGTCACCCACATGAACTGGGTAAGCAATCGCAAGTCCATAAACACTCATAACAATAGCTGCTTGGAGTACACCTTGATAGATGATAGAACTCACAACACCACCTGAGAAGAAGCTTGCCTTGCGTCCACGTGGTTTATGATTCATGACACCAGGCTCAGCAGGTTCAACACCAAGAGCGATAGCTGGGAAGGTATCTGTTACCAAGTTGATCCACAAAAGATGAACTGGCTGCAAGACGTCCCAACCAAACAAGGTTGATAGGAAGATGGTCAATACTTCAGCAGTATTAGCAGAAAGCAAATACTGAATAGTCTTTTGAATGTTTGAGAAGACCTTACGTCCTTCTTCAACTGCGACGATGATGGTCGCAAAGTTATCATCTGCAAGAATCATGTCAGATGCCCCCTTAGAAACCTCTGTACCAGTGATTCCCATACCGATACCGATATCGGCTGTTTTCAAAGCCGGAGCATCATTGACACCGTCACCTGTCATGGCAACGACCTTACCTTGTTTTTGCCAAGCCTTGACGATACGAACCTTGTGTTCTGGAGACACACGGGCATAAACAGAGTATTGACCAACGACTTTTTCAAAGTCTTCATCAGATAGTTCGTTGAGCTCAGCACCAGTTAAAACATGTCCTTCTGTATCATTTGCGTCAATGATTCCCAAACGTTTGGCAATAGCTTCTGCAGTGTCTTGATGATCACCCGTAATCATGATTGGACGGATTCCAGCTTCCTTAGCCACACGAACAGCCTCAGCTGCCTCAGGACGTTCAGGATCAATCATCCCGATCAAACCAGTAAAGATTAAATCATTTTCAAGCTCTTCAGAAGTGAGGTTTTCTGGAATGCTGTCAATAATCTTATAAGCACCAGCAAGGACACGCAAGGCTTGGTAGGCCATTTCAGAGTTGTTTGTATGAATGAGGTTTGTAACCTTCTCATCAATCGGAGCAATATCCCCAGCCTTATCACGAAGAACACAACGTTTCAAGAGTTGGTCTGGCGCACCTTTAACAGCGACGAGGAAGCGTCCATCTGCAAGTGGATGAACTGTTGACATGAGCTTACGTTCAGAATCAAATGGCAACTCAGCCACACGTGGATATTTCTCTAAGAACCCTTTGACATCGTAGCCCTTGTCCAAGGCATATTGGATGAAGGCTGTTTCGGTTGGGTCACCAATCAGGTTGCCTTCCACATCGATTTTCGTATCATTGGCCAAGACAACTGAACGAAGAAGGGGCATTTCAAGACCTAGTTCAATATCATCAGCTGAGTCATGTAGGACTGCATCGTAGAAGACTTTTTCGACGGTCATCTTGTTCATGGTCAGCGTGCCAGTCTTATCAGAAGCGATGATTTCAGTTGAACCAAGTGTTTCTACTGCTGGCAATTTACGAACGATAGAGTTTCGTTTGGCTAAAACTTGAGTACCAAGGGCAAGAACGATAGTTACGATAGCTGGTAGCCCTTCTGGAATTGCTGCAACGGCAAGCGCAACAGAGGTCATCAACTCACCGAGTGGATTTTTGCCTTGAATGAAAACACCCACTACAAAAGTAACAAGGGCAATGACCAAGATAGCATAGGTCAAGACCTTAGAAAGGTTGTTCAAGTTTTGTTTGAGTGGTGTATCCGTCTCATCCGCATCTTGGAGCATACCCGCGATATGACCAACTTCCGTGTACATACCTGTATTGACAACAACACCAAGACCACGACCATAGGTCACGTTAGAGTTTTGGAAGGCCATGTTGACACGGTCCCCAATACCAGCATCTGCAGCAAGTTCAACTGTCAAGTCTTTTTCGACTGGAACAGACTCACCTGTAAGAGCTGCTTCTTCGATTTTAAGAGAGTTGGCTTCAAGCAAACGTAGGTCTGCTGGTACAACATCACCTGCTTCGAGGGCAACGATATCTCCAGGTACCAATTCTTTAGAGTCAATCTCCGCCATGTGACCATCGCGAAGAACGCGGGCAGCTGGACTTGACATAGATTTGAGGGCTTCGATGGCTTCTTCTGCTTTTCCTTCTTGGTAAACACCAAAGGCAGCATTGATGATAACCACAGCTAGGATGATAATAGCATCTGCGATATCTTCCCCACCAGAAGTCACGACTGACAAGATTGCTGCCGCAACTAGGATGATAATCATCAAATCCTTAAATTGCTCGATGAATTTGACCAGGATTGATCGTTTCTCTCCTTCTTCGAGTTCATTGTGGCCGAATTCAGCAAGGCGTTTTTCTGCCTCGCTTGATGACAAACCTTGCTCGGTCGCATCCACAGCCTTCAAGACCTCTTCAGGACTTTGAATGTAAAACGCTTGGCTTTTTTGTTCTTTTGACATGTGTCTCCTCCTTGACATTGTGTGCAAAACAGACTCTCTTTTTCTCATCGTATCTTTTCACGACAAACAAAAAGAAACCTGTTAATCATAACAAGTCTCGCTGTTTAAGATAGGGCCGGAAAGCATACTCTTCAGTATAAAATTCGGAATGACGACACTATCACAGGTTTCTGCCAGCTACTCCCTTGAGTAGTACTATTATACCAAATTTTGAAAAGTTTTCAAAGAGTAAAAAATGACTTATTTGAATTTTCCCTTGAAAACCAGTATAATGGTAGAATGCTATGTGACTAGAAAGGAAGTTGAATGAAGCAATCTATCTCAAATCTCAAGTTAGCTGAGCGTGGGGCCATTATCAGTATTTCAACCTATTTGATCTTGTCTGCAGCCAAATTAGCAACTGGTCATCTTCTTCATTCATCCAGTTTGGTGGCCGATGGTTTTAACAACGTATCAGATATTATCGGAAATGTGGCCCTCTTGATTGGGATTCGAATGGCGCGCCAGCCTGCTGACCGAGACCACCGTTTTGGCCACTGGAAGATTGAAGATTTGGCTAGCTTGATCACTTCTATCATCATGTTTTATGTCGGTTTCGATGTACTTCGGGATACCATTCAAAAGATTCTCAGTCGAGAAGAAACTGTCATTGATCCTCTTGGTGCAACTCTAGGAATCATTTCTGCAGCGATTATGTTTGTGGTCTATCTCTACAATACTCGCCTCAGTAAGAAATCAAACTCCAAGGCCCTGAAGGCTGCCGCCAAAGACAATCTTTCTGACGCTGTTACCTCACTTGGTACGACCATTGCCATCCTGGCTAGTAGTTTCAATTATCCCATTGTGGATAAGCTGGTCGCTATCATCATCACTTTCTTTATCTTGAAAACTGCCTATGATATCTTCATTGAGTCTTCCTTTAGCCTTTCAGATGGCTTTGACGATCGTCTACTTGAGGAATACCAAAAGGCTATCATGGAAATTCCCAAGATCAGCAAGGTTAAGTCCCAAAGAGGTCGTACCTACGGTAGCAATATCTACCTGGATATCACGCTGGAGATGAATCCTGACTTGTCGGTTTACGAGAGTCACGAGATTGCGGATCAGGTCGAGTCTATGCTGGAGGAGCGTTTTGGCGTCTTTGATACCGATGTCCATATCGAACCGGCGCCTATCCCTGAGGATGAAATTTTAGACAATGTCTATAAAAAATTGCTTATGCGTGAACAATTGATTGACCAAGGAAATCAACTGGAAGAACTCTTGGCTGATGATTTTGTCTATATTCGCCAGGATGGAGAGCAGATGGATAAAGAGGCTTATAAAGCCGAAAAAGAGTTAAATTCAGCTATCAAGGATATTCAAATCACTTCCATCAGTCAGAAGACCAAACTCATTTGCTATGAGCTAGATGGAATTGTTCATACCAGTATCTGGCGTCGCCACGAAACTTGGCAAAAAATTTTCCACCAGGAAACAAAAAAAGAATAGAGAAATCCTGTCCATGAGACGGGATTTTTCTATTCTTCTAGCTATCAAATTCACTTAGGTATTCATAGCGTTCGTATTTTTCAAGGAGTGCTTCGTTTTTCTCATCCAGTTCTTTTTGGAGAGTAGCCAGCTTACCAAAGTCAGAGCCGTTAGCCTGCATTTCCTCTTCGATAGCAGCGATACGGTTTTCCAAGGTTTCAATATCGCCTTCAATGCTTGCCCACTCCTGTTTTTCTTGGTAGGTCATACGTTTCTTGTCTTCGCGGACCTTGACCACCTTTTCCTTCTCGGCTTTTTGCACTTGATTGGCCATCTCTGTCTCAAAAGCCTTTTCATCAAGATAGTCGGTGTAATGACCAAAGAAAGGACGAATTTTACCATCCTCAAAAGCCAGAATCTTGGTCGCTACCTTATCCAAGAAATAGCGGTCATGGCTAACTGTCAAAACAGGACCCGCAAATCCTTGCAAGAAATTCTCCAAAACTGTCAAGGTTGCAATGTCCAAATCATTTGTTGGCTCGTCCAAGAGGAGAACATTTGGTTTTTCCAAGAGCAATTTGAGGAGATAAAGACGTTTTTTCTCTCCACCAGACAATTTCTCAATCAAGGTTCCATGCGTTGAACGTGGAAAGAGGAACTGCTCCAACAACTCAGCAATGGAAGTCGTAGAACCACCACTGGTCTTGACCTCTTCTGCCACTTCCTGCAAGTAATTAATCACTCGCTTGCTTTCATCCAAACCCTCAATTTGTTGAGAGAAATAGGCGATGCGAACTGTTTCCCCAATCACAACTTGTCCTTCGGTCGGATCAAGACTTCCTGCAATTAGGTTAAGCAGGGTTGATTTCCCAACACCGTTATCACCAACGATTCCGATACGATCTTTGGCCTGCACCAAGAGATTAAAATCTTGCAAAATAGGCTTGTTTTCATAGGCAAAAGAAACATCCTGAAACTCGATAACTTTCTTCCCAATCCGACTGGTTTCAAAGTTCATGGTCAAGTCTGTCTCAGCAACGCCACCTGAAACTTCTTTCTTCAAGTCATGGAAACGATTGATACGAGCCTGTTGCTTGGTCGCACGCGCCTGTGGTTGTCTGCGCATCCAGGCCAATTCTTGCTTATAAAGTTGTTCCTTTTTGTGGAGAAGAGCCGCATCGCGCTCGTCCTGTTCCGCCTTAAGGCGAACATAGTCCTGATAATTACCCTGATATTCCGTCAATCCAGCTCGGTCCAACTCGAAAATCCGTGTTGACAGCGCATCTAGGAAATAGCGATCGTGGGTGATAAAAAGGACGGTCTTCTTGGAATTTTTTAAAAAGAGGGTCAGCCACTCAATAGTCGCAATATCTAAATGGTTGGTCGGCTCGTCCAGCAGCAAGAGGTCGTGGTTGCCAAGTAAGACTTGCGCCAACTGAACCCGTCTTCTGAGACCACCTGACAATTCCCCAACAGGAGTCGATAAGTCCTGAATTCCTAGCTTACTGAGAACAGTCTTGACCTGACTCTCAATTTCCCAAGCTTGGAGAGAGTCCATTTCAGCCATGACCCGTTCCAAACGAGACTGCTTGTCCTCACTGTAGTTGAGCATGATCAACTCATACTCACGAATGAGCTGGATTTCCTTAAGGTCGCTTGATAGAACCGTATCCAAGACCGTCTTGCTATCATCAAAATCAGGATCTTGAGTCAAGTAACCAATCTGGTAATCATTCTTAGCTGAAAAAGGACTGACATCCCCATCAAAGCCAGACACACCCGAAAGGACATCTAAAAGGGTGGTCTTCCCTGTTCCATTGACACCGATCAGACCAATTCTGTCTAGGTCGTGGATGATAAAGGAAATATCCTTAAAAACGGTCTTGTCACCGACGGATTTACTTAGTTTTTCAACGATAAAATCACTCATTTTTTCTCCCTCAGGTAAGTATGGATGGCTTGACGGTCATTCTCCAATTCTCCATCGACAATGACATATTCAATCTCTGTTAAAATCTCTCCCAAGTCTGGCCCTGGTTGATAGCCATATTCCTTGATCAAAATGCCACCATTAATCTGAATTTCTTTCTTGTCATGAATGGTCAAACTCTGGTAGGTTTCTGTGATGGCTTGTGGATTAACTTCTTTTCCTTGGGCCTGACGAAGATTTTCAGCCTGTAAAAGTAAATCCAAGTCAAAGCGATAACAATCGCGCTTGCTCAATTCTCCCTTTTCACGCAAGGTCAAAATAGTCAGTAAATCCTGAACCTGCTTACCAAACTGGCGTGAGGTCTTCCAAGCTTTCAAAAATGGCTGCGCATTTTCAATCTCCAAAGCCCACAAAAGAGCTGCCCAGGCTTGTTCAGAAGATTCAAAAGTGAAATCAGTATCCAAATCAAACAATCTGTTGAGCTTGTCCTGGCTGGCTGCCATATCAGGGAGATAATCATAAGCTTGACTCTCAATCATGGAATCCAAGCCCCTTCTCCAAAACGGAGACAGCAAGAGTTTATCAAACTCAACGAAGGTACGCTCTACAGAAATTTTCTCCAAAAGCGGTGTCAAGGTCTTCATAGCTTTAAATGTTTCTGGCTCAAGTTCAAAGCCAAGGCTGGCCTGAAAACGGAAACCGCGCATAATCCGCAAAGCATCTTCATTGAAACGCTCACTAGCCACTCCAACTGCTCGCAAGACTTGATTTTCCAAATCTTCTAAGCCATGGAACAAGTCAATAATTTCCCCTGCCTCATCCAAGGCAAAGGCGTTGACTGTAAAATCACGGCGCTTAAGGTCTTCTTCTAACGAGCGCACAAAGGAAACAGCACTGGGTCTGCGATAGTCCACATAGACATCCTCTGTCCGAAAGGTAGTTACCTCATACTCCTCATCCCCATCTAAGACCAAGACAGTTCCATGCTCGATTCCGATATCGACTGTTCGCGGAAAAATCTGCTTGGTCTCCTCTGGATAAGAAGACGTCGCAATGTCCACATCGTGGATGGGACGATTGAGAAGGGCATCTCGAACAGAGCCCCCAACAAAATAAGCCTCAAAGCCTGCTTCTTTAATTTTTTCTAATACTGGTAAAGCCTTCTGAAATTCAGAAGGCATTTGCGTTAATCTCATAATAAGTGTTCTAATCCATAGACAAGCTCATGACGCTTGACAACTTCTTTAATTCCCAAATTCACTCCTGTCATGAAGGAGCTGCGATCATAGGAGTCATGACGGAGGGTCAATCCTTCTCCCTGATTGCCAAAGATGACTTCCTGATGGGCTACCAAGCCTGGTAAACGAACAGAATGAATCCGCATACCATCAAAGTCAGCACCACGGGCACCTGCAATCAGTTCTTCTTCATCAGGCGCACCTTGCTGGATAGACTCTCTAACTTCCGCCATCAACTCAGCTGTTTTAATAGCTGTTCCACTCGGAGCATCTTTTTTCTTGTCATGATGGAGCTCGATAATCTCCACATTAGGAAAATATTTAACAGCCTGCGTCGCAAATTGCATAAGTAAGACAGCACCTAGGGCAAAGTTAGGGGCAATCAAACCACCCAAATCTTTGGCACGTGAAAAATCTTTTAGCTCTGCAATTTCTTCACTAGTAAAGCCAGTCGTTCCAACTACTGGAGCAAAGCCATTTTCGAGGGCAAAGCGTGTGTTTTCGTAGGCAACAGCTGGAGTTGTGAAATCTACCCAGACATCCGCTTCAAAACCTGCTAAATCAGCCTTATCCTTGAAAACAGGAACTCCCTGCCATTCTGACTCAGACTCAAAAGGATCCAAAACTGCTACCAAGTCCAAGTCTGGATCAGCCAAGACCATCTGACAAGCAGCTTGTCCCATCTTTCCCTTAAAACCAGCAATAATTACTCGAATACTCATCTCTACTCCTGTCTAAGATACAAAGGACGTTGGCTGCCCATGAAAAATAGGGAATGGCGCTGACTTTCGACGAAAGGCCAGACAGGCATCTTTTTTCATGAGGCAGGTAGTCCGTGTTCAATTATCAAGATACAAAGCCTGCAAGAACACAAAGTGAAAATAGGAGTTCTGATCATGGAGTAGATACTCCTTGGAAGAACTATCTTTTTCACACAGGGTTCCAGGCGTGTTCAATTATCAAGATACAAAGGACGTTAGCTGTCCATGAAAAATAGGGAATGACGCTGACTTTCCACGAAAGGCAAGACAGGCATCTTTTTTCAAGAGGCAGGTAGTCCATATTCAATTTCTAAGATACAAATTCTTCTTGACTAGTCTAGAAGTGCTAACTAAATCAATGGAATATAACCTAAAGCAATACTTCCTTCTCCTAGGTGTGTCCCAATGACACTGCCAAATGTAGCAAGTGAAATATCCGTAGCCACTCCAGATTCAAGCAAGTGCTGACGCAATTCCTCAGCCTTTTCAAGAGCATTGCCGTGAATGACAATGACCCGATATTGACCTGAAGCTGTTGCTTCCTTGATGATTTCAATTAAGCGCTTGGTTGCTTTCTTCTCAGTACGAACTTTTTCGTAAACTTCAATCACACCTTGGTCATTGAAATAAAGGATTGGCTTAATACTGAGCAGATTTCCCAAAATAGCAGCACCATTTGAAAGGCGCCCACCTTTTACTAAGTGGTCCAAATCATCCACCATGATAAAAGCAGATGTGTGACTGATTTGAATAGCTAGCTTATCCTGAATAATTGTAAAATCATCGCCCTGGTCTCGCCAGTTAAAGACACTTTCAACCATGATACCCAGCGGAGCACTTGTAATCAAAGTGTCCGGGAAGGCAATAGTCAAGCCCTCATAGTCATCCACCATATACTGGATATTTTGGTAAAAGCCTGAAATTCCAGAAGATAGGAAAAGTCCCAAGGCATGGGTATATCCTTGTTCTTTAAGCGTAGTTAAGATTTCATCTAACTTGGCAATGCTTGGTTGACTGGTCTTAGGCAATTCAGAAGCCTGAGCCATTTTTTGGTAAAATTCCTCAGCAGTCAGATTGACACCTTCAACATACTCCTCACCATCAATATTGACAGGAATATCCAAGACAAACAAATCTTCTCTTTGTAAGGTCTCTGCACTGAGATAAGCAGAAGAATCTGTGATAACAGCTAATTTCATATTAGAACTCCAAATTGATTCCTGGTAAGTCTAATGCAATTTCAGTTACTTCGTAAGTCAAACGATTGAGCATGTTCAAACATGGACGAGCCAAGGTTTCCACTTCTTCTTGACTCAATTCACTTGGTTCATTGACAATACGGCCATCGATATGGTTCACCTGTGAAATAGTGCCACTAATGACAAACTTATCAAATACAATCATAAAGGTCAAGATGACAATTAAAGAAGTCACTTGATTTTCTTGATCATGTTGGAGTAATTGGAAATTCACATCTACCTTGGTTTCAGGAGCTCCATTTTCATTTTCCCATTCAAAATTACGCGCATCAAAATGATACTGACTAACAAATTCTTGTTCACGTTTAAGATTCATGTCTCTCTCCCTCGGCTACAATGTTATAAGCTATTGTACCATAATTTTTTATTTTCATCTAGTTTTCTAGGATTTAGTCAATCCCGATTTCAGCTCGAACTACATCAGCGATGGTATCAACATAGTAGTCCACTTCTTCTGTTGTAGGTGCTTCTGCCATGACACGCAAAAGGGGTTCTGTCCCACTTGGGCGAACAAGGATACGGCCATTCCCTGCCATTTCAGCTTCCATCTTCTCGATAATTGCCTTGATAACTGGCACTTCCATAGCCTTTTCCTTCATGGCATTTTCCACTCGGATATTGACTAATTTTTGTGGATAGATGGTTACTTCTGCGGCCAACTCTGACAAGCTCTTACCAGTTTCCTTCATGATTTTCGTCAATTGGACTGCTGATAATTGACCATCACCAGTTGTATTGTAATCCATCAAGATGACGTGACCAGACTGTTCACCACCAAGGTTGTAGCCTGATTTTCTCATTTCTTCAACAACGTAGCGGTCGCCGACTGCAGTGACTGCCTTGTTAATACCTTCACGGTCCAAGGCCTTGTGGAAACCAAGATTAGACATAACAGTTGTCACAATTGTATTTTGGGCCAATTGTCCTTTTTCAGAAAGGTATTTCCCGATGATGTACATAATCTTATCACCATCGACGATGTCGCCATTCTCATCGACAGCAATCAAACGGTCACTGTCTCCGTCAAAGGCCAAACCGATAGCTGACCCGCTTTCTTTGACCACTTCTTGAAGGGCTTCTGGGTGTGTAGAACCAACATTGAGGTTGATGTTAAGACCGTCTGGAGTTTCCCCGATAACCATCAATTGAGCACCGAGATCAGCAAAGATTTGACGGGCACTTGTAGAAGCTGCTCCATTAGCTGTATCCAAGGCAACCTTCATTCCTTCAAGAGGAGTTCCTGTTGAAACCAGATAGCCTTCATACTTACGCAAGCCTTCTGGATAATCTACCAAAGTTCCCAAACCTTCTGCACTTGGACGAGGAAGAGTATCTTCCACAGCATCTAGCAAGGCTTCAATTTCTGCTTCTTTTTCGTCATCCAGTTTGAAACCATCACCACCAAAGAACTTGATTCCATTATCAAAGGCTGGATTGTGGCTGGCAGAAATCATGACACCGGCACTTGCACCTTCAGTTTTAACCAAGTAAGCTACTGCTGGTGTTGCCAGAACGCCTAGTTTGTATACGTGAATACCAACTGAAAGAAGACCTGCCACCAAGGCAGATTCTAGCATTTCCCCTGAAATACGTGTGTCACGTCCCACAAAGACTTTCTGTGCTTCCGTTTCATGTTGGCTGAGAACATAGCCTCCAAAACGTCCTAACTTAAAAGCCAATTCTGGTGTTAGTTCTACGTTAGCTTCCCCACGGACTCCATCAGTCCCAAAATATTTACCCATTTTTATAAAATCCTTTTTCTATTTTTAATTCGTTTTTGAACTAGTTGCTTTCGTTGACGAAGATGTCTCCGACGAACTGCTTGTAGTTGAATTTGATGCGCTTGAACTTGGTGCTACTGGTTTTGTAGTGACCTTCATTGTTGTATCAAACGGAGTGATCACTACTGGTAAGACTACCCCGTTGCGATCGATCGCCTGCAAAGGTACCGAACCACTGTAATTACCTGTAATGCGTTCGCTGGTTGGTAAAAGTGCAATAATCCGATCGATTTTAGCTAATGTTTCCTGGTCAGTTGTGACAGAAACCCGTTCATTTGACACGGTTACACTATCAAGTTGTAGCTTCGGATCAATCTGGCTTTGGTCAACTTGTGGCACAACAAGCATCCCATCTCGCTTAACCTTCTTCCCAACTTTCACTGTGATCTTTTGAGGTGTAGCCACAGCGGTCAATCCGCTAGGAAGATTTTCAATGGTCAAAGGAACTTCAATCGTTCCAACACTAGCATCTGTCAAATCCGCTGTGACCTTAAACTTACGAGTGCTTTCCTGCATTTCACTGGCCAAGGTCACACGATTGGCTCCGGTTAATATCACGGAAACCTCTGATGCAAATCCGCTAATGAAATACTGGTCATCATCATAGTGAATATCGATAGGAACGTTCGTTATCGTATTGGTGTAGGTTTCTGATTTGACCTGCCTTGCGGTATTGCTATTTTGAAAGTTGGTCGACGTTGCATAAACGAATAAGACACAAGCAAAAAAGAGAGATGAAATGATATATAGACTATTTTTTCTCATATTTCCAACCTCCTAGCAAACGGTCCTTGAAACTGGCTTTTTCCTCAACAGCTGGCAAAAGAATTGTTCGTAGCTCTGCTTCAAATTCTTCAATCGTCAAATCATGCTTGAAAACCCCATTGTAAGTAATAGAAATACCACCTGTTTCCTCTGACACGATGAAAGTCAAGGCATCGGACACTTCTGATAAACCGATAGCCGCCCGGTGTCTGGTCCCAAATTCCTTGGAAATTCCTGTACTTTCTGTCAAGGGCAGATAGGCAGAGGTCACTGCAATCCGATTTTCTCTGATAATCACAGCACCATCGTGTAGGGGAGTGTTGGGGATAAAGATATTAATAAGGAGTTCAGCTGAAATATTGGCATCCAAAGGAATCCCTGTCGCAATGTATTCTTGTAAGGTCCGAACCCGTTGAATGGCAACCAAAGCACCAATCTTACGGGGACTCATGTATTCAACTGACTTAACAAAGGCACGAATCATTTTCTCTTCTGCACTAATTTGAGTAGTAGAAAAGAAATCTGTCGCCCTTCCCAAGCGTTCCAAACCAGTCCGAATCTCTGGAGAGAAGATAACAACCGCAGCAATGACCCCATAGGTAATAATCTGATTAATCAACCAAGAAATCGTTGTTAAACCAAGGATATTGGCCACAACCTGAGCTAATACAAAGATCACGACCCCACGCACCAAAATCATAATCTTAGTGCCAGCTATCGCTTTTGTAAAACGATACAAAACATAGGTCACAATCAAAATATCAAACAGATTGATGGCGATACTCCAAGGACTAGAAAACAAGCTAGTCCAATATTGCAGGTTGGATAATTGTTGAAAGTTCATCTGCTGTCTCCTCTCTGTCCAAACACGTTCCTTTCTATTATACCATTTTTCTGACATTTTTTTCCCTATCCTACTTCATTTTAAATTAAAGAAAAAATATGATAAAATAAACTGACTAGAAAAAACAAAGGAGAAACCATGTCTCAACTCTATGATATCACTATTGTAGGTGGTGGTCCAGTCGGGCTTTTTGCAACCTTTTATGCCCATCTACGCCAAGCCAAGGTTCAAATCATCGACTCTCTTCCACAACTAGGTGGACAACCTGCTATTCTCTACCCTGAAAAGGAAATCCTAGACGTACCAGGTTTCCCAAATCTGACTGGAGAAGAATTGACCAACCGCTTGATTGAACAACTAAATGGATTTGATACTCCTATCCATCTCAATGAAACGGTTCTTGAGATTGAAAAACAAGAAGAAGGCTTTGTCATTACAACTTCTAAAGGAAGTCACTTGTCTAAAACTGTTATCATCGCTATGGGTGGCGGTGCCTTTAAACCACGTCCGCTGGAACTAGAAGGCGTTGAGGGCTATGAAAATATCCACTACCACGTTTCCAACATCCAGCAATATGCTGGTAAGAAAGTGACGATTCTTGGTGGAGGAGACTCGGCTGTGGATTGGGCTTTGGCTTTTGAAAAAATCACACCAACTACCCTTGTCCACCGCAGAGATAATTTCCGCGCCTTGGAACACAGTGTCCAAGCCTTACAGGAATCATCTGTGACCATCAAGACACCATTCGTCCCTAGCCAACTCCTTGGAGATGGAAAAACGCTCGATAAACTTGAAATCACAAAAGTCAAATCTGATGAAACCGAAACGATTGACCTAGACCACCTCTTTGTCAACTATGGTTTCAAATCTTCTGTCGGTAACCTTAAAAACTGGGGTCTGGACCTCAATCGTCACAAGATTATCGTCAACAGCAAGCAAGAATCTAGCCAAGCAGGTATCTATGCTATCGGTGACTGCTGCTACTATGATGGAAAAATTGATCTGATTGCGACAGGTCTAGGGGAAGCACCGACTGCTGTAAACAATGCCATCAACTACATTGACCCTGAGCAAAAAGTGCAACCAAAACACTCTACTAGTTTATAAAAAAGAACCACGAGTCACATAGGATTCGTGGTTTTATAGTTCATCTACAATCTGATTAGCTCATACCTTTCCCCTTCTTTTTCAAAAATCAAAAATGTCCTATCAAATTGATAAAGCATATGATATAATAACGATGGCACTAACGATACGCCTTGGAAAAGGAGGTATTACAGATGCTAGAACTTCTCAAAATAGTACTTATCGCAGTCATCGAGAATATCATCTCATGGCTGGTGACTCGTTGGTTAGACGATCACTTCGACAAGTAACCTTCCTGGTTAGTGCTATCTAACCCAGAAAAAATCCCCTTGGTATTGCAGTACTGAGGGGATTTCTGATAGCACTAAAATGCTAGAACTTCTCAATTCCCCTTTATTATCTCACATGCTCTATTCAATTGTCAAGAAAGAGGTGTTTTATATCTCTATAACTCATCGGCTATCTTATTGATTTTTCTGAGTCTGTGATTGACACCACTTTTGGTCAGAGGGGTGCTGAGGCTATCTGCTAACTGCTGGATAGAGTAGTCTGGGTGCTGAATCCGCAACTGCGCCACTTCCTGCAAATCCACTGGCAGGTTTTCTAAGCCCATGATATCTTTGATTTTGCTGATATTGTTGATAGTCTTCATGCTGGCAGAGACTGTCCGAGCGATATTAGCTGTCTCGGCATTATTGGCTCGATTGAGATCATTACGGGTTTCGCGCAAAATCTTAACTCGCTCAAAATCATCACGCGCCTGCATGGCTCCGATTACTATCAAGAAGTCCATAATGTCTTCAGCTCGCTGGAGATAGGTCACAGCCCCCTTCTTGCGCTCAAGCACCTTGGCATCCAGTAAAAATTGCTGGAGAAGGGAGGCAATCCCTTGCGCGTGGTCCAGATAAACAGAACTGATTTCCAACTGGTACTTACCTGATTCAGGGTCACGAATACTTCCATTTGCCAAGAAAGCGCCACAAAGATAAGCACGACCTGCTTCCTCGTCTGATAAAATCTCCTCATCAATACCTGTTTCCAGACCAAAAAAGGAGTCTGCCAAGTGCAAATCACTCAACAAGTCCTGCACTTTTTCATCTGTAAAAACGGTATAGACCCGATTCTTACGAAGATTACTTCTTTGGTGATGTCGAATTTCCGATTTGATTTCGTAGAAATGGAGAAAAGACTCATAGAGGTGACGAGCTAGCTTAGCGTTTTCTGTCACAACAGACAGGGTCAAGCCTGAAGTCGAGAGGCCTATACTGCCAGACATCTTGATAATGGCAGATAATTCATGCCGGCTTAGATGGTGCTGACCTAGGATTTCTTCTTTTACTGCTACTGTGAAACTCATTTTCTCACCTGTATAATCCGCATCAATTCGTCCACGATCAAATCTCCATCGTGGAAGGCACCCCCATTTTCCAGACGAAGGAAGTTGGATGAAATCACACGCGGAACTTGCTTACAAAGACCAGCAAAATCATGTTCCACCTGCACCAAATATTCATCAAACCGGTTGGAATTCATGTATTCCTGAGGCACTTTTTCGATATTCACCAAGACAGTATCGATAAAAGGTCGACCAAGGTGACGATGCAAGACCTCCACGTGGTCACTATCTGTAAAGTGTTCCGTCTCTCCACGTTGGGTCATGATATTGCAGACATAGGCGATTTCTGCCTTGGTTTCCAAAAGCGCCTGCCCGATTTCCTTAATCACGATATTGGGCAAAATAGAGGTAAAGAGAGAGCCAGGCCCTAGGACAATCATGTCACTTTCAAGAATGGTCTGGACTACTCGACGGCTAGCCAGAGGCGTATCATCGTTGAGGGTATTGGTCACATAGACATGGTCAATCATGCCTGGATGGTCTGCAATATGACTCTCTCCAGCTACTTCTTTCCCATCCTGAAAGACTGCATGCAGGGTCAAAGGATGGTCACTGGAAGGATAAATCTTCCCAGTTGTATGGAAAAATTTGCTCAGTAACTGCATGGCATTATAGGTCGAGCCCTGCATTTCTGACAGGCCAGCGATAATAAGATTTCCCAATGGATGTCCGGCAAAGGCTCCCGCATCCTCAGAAAAGCGATACTGAAAGACTTTCTCATAGAACTTAGGCATATCCGACATGGCCACAAGGACATTACGAAGATCACCTGGCGGTGTCAACCTCTGCATATTTTTTCGGAGTTCACCTGATGAACCACCATCATCCGCCACCGTTACGATAGCAGCGATTTCCACATCTTTTTCCCGCAGACTTTTTAGAATGACAGGAATCCCAGTTCCTCCTCCAATCACTGTTATCTTTGGTTTTCTCATGAACGGTTTACCGTTTCCTTTCTTCGGTCTTTGTCGCGATGCCCTTCATTAACAGGCCAATTCTTGGATAAGTCCTGAGCCAAGCGTTTAGCAAAGGCCACACTACGGTGTTGTCCACCCGTACATCCCATGGCAATGGTCAAAACGGACTTCCCTTCCTTTTGGTAACTTGGCAAAATCGGCTCAATCAAGGCCAACAAATGTTGATAAAAATCTTCTGACTCAGGATGGTTCATGACATAGTGATACACTGGTTCATCTACACCTGTTTGATTTCGTAATTCTGGAAGGTAGTAAGGATTTGGCAAGAAACGGACATCAAAGACCAAATCCGCATCAATCGGGATTCCATATTTAAAGCCAAAAGACATGACTTCGATACGGAAAGACTGGGCTTGTTCTTGATCCGAAAACTGCTCTGCAAGGGCTTTACGCAGCTCACGTGGAGTGAGTTCAGTCGTATCCACCACATTTTGACTCATATTTTTCAAAGGTGCCAAGAGCTCACGTTCCAGCTTGATTCCATCCAAAATCCGTCCATCTGCTGCTAGTGGATGACTCCGTCTGGTTTCCTTATAACGAGCTACCAATTCCTTATCTGCCGCATCCAAAAAGAGAATTTTAAAGTCCAGTTCTTCCTTGTTTTCCAACTCATCCAAAACAGTTTGAATCTCTGAGAAGAAAGAACGGCTACGCATATCCACTACCAAGGCCAACTTATGGTCGTCTTCCTTTGTTTCCACCAACTGCAAAAACTTAGGCAAGAGGGCTGGTGGCATATTGTCAATGGTGAAATATCCCAAATCCTCGAAGGACTGAATGGCTACTGTTTTTCCTGCACCACTCATCCCTGTCACAATCACCAAGTGAAGTTGTTTCTTTGTCATCTTTTTCTCCTTATATCAAAAGAAGTTTGGCAACACCAAACTTCAACTAGCTTATCCAATCTCTGCGATGACTTCAATTTCGACTTTTACATCACGAGGAAGACGAGCTACCTCCACAGCTGAACGAGCTGGAAATTCCTCTTTAAAGGCCGTTTGGTAAACCTCGTTAAAAGGAACGAAGTCGTTCATATCACTCAAGAAGCAAGTTGTTTTGACAACATGGTCAAAGTCTGTTCCAGCTTCTGCCAAAATAGCACCGATGTTTTTTAAGACTTGTTCTGTCTGTTCTTGAATCGTTTCTCCAACGATTTCCCCAGTTTCAGGAGATAGGGGAACTTGACCGCTAGCAAACAAAAGGTTGCCAACGATTTTTCCTTGAACATATGGTCCGATAGCCTTTGGAGCTTTGTCTGTATGAATTGTTTTTGCCATTTTCTTTTCCTCACAATTTTTCTAAGATTGCATCCCAAGCCTCATCCATCCCTGCCTTGCTGACAGATGAAAAGAGGATGAAGTCGTCACTTGGGTCAAAGTTTAATTTCTTTTTGATTGCTGATTCGTGCTTGTTCCATTTACCACGAGGAATCTTGTCCGCCTTAGTCGCCACAATGATGACTGGAATCTCATAATACTTAAGAAATTCGTACATCTGCACATCATCTGCTGACGGGTCGTGGCGGAGATCCACCAAACTAACAACCGCACGGAGATTTTCCCTAGTTGTCAGATATTCCTCAATCATGCGCCCCCACTTTTCACGCTCTTTTTTGGAAACGCGAGCATAACCATAACCAGGAACATCCACAAAGCGCATCTTGTCGTCAATGTTAAAGAAGTTGAGAAGCTGGGTTTTCCCAGGTTTCCCTGATGTTCGGGCTAGATTCTTGCGGTTCAGCATAGTATTGATAAAGCTAGACTTGCCAACATTTGAACGCCCTGCAAGAGCGATCTCTGGCAGTTCATCCTGCGGATAGTGGGACTTGTTAGCCGCACTGAGCAAGATTTCAGCATTGTGTGTATTAAGTTCCATAGTCACCTCTAGGCTGTTTCTAGGATTGGTTTATCCGTTCCATCGACAGCTTCTTTTGTGATGCGAACCAATTTCACATTTTCCTGACTCGGTACTTCAAACATGACATCTAGCATGGTTTCTTCGATGATGGAGCGAAGACCACGCGCACTAGTTTTGCGTTCGATGGCCTTATTAGCAATCTCTTGAAGGGCTTCATCATCAAATTCTAACTCAACATCATCATAAGATAACAAGGTTTGGTATTGTTTTACCAAGGCATTTCTTGGCTCTTTCAAGATACGAACCAAATCATCTACTGTCAACTGTTCAAGAGCAGCAAAGACAGGCAAACGTCCAATCAATTCAGGGATAATACCGAATTTTTGAATATCTTCTGCGATGATTTCTTGCATGTATGAGCTATTTTCGTCAATTGCCTTGTTATTTTGACCAAATCCGATGACTTTTTCACCCAGACGTTGTTTGACGATTTCTTCAATACCATCAAAGGCACCACCCACGATGAAGAGGATATTTTTAGTATCCACTTGAATCATCTCTTGTTGTGGATGCTTGCGTCCACCTTGAGGTGGCACACTAGCAATAGTTCCCTCGATAATCTTGAGAAGGGCTTGTTGCACCCCTTCACCAGAAACGTCACGTGTGATCGAGACGTTCTCGCTCTTCTTAGCAATCTTGTCAATTTCATCCACGTAGATAATCCCACGCTCTGCGCGCTCGATATTAAAATCTGCAGCCTGCAAGAGTTTGAGGAGGATATTTTCCACATCCTCACCCACATAACCAGCCTCAGTAAGAGCTGTTGCATCCGCAATCGCAAAAGGCACATTCAAGCTCTTAGCCAAGGTCTGAGCAAGGAAAGTCTTCCCTGAACCAGTTGGGCCAATCATTAAGATGTTTGACTTCTGCAAATCCACATCTTCCGACTCTTCACGCGTATCGTGGAAATTGATACGTTTGTAGTGGTTGTAAACTGCCACTGCCAAGGCACGCTTGGCACGATCTTGACCGATTACATAGTGGTTCAAGATATGGAGGAGTTCGATTGGTTTTGGTACCTCAGACAAGTCTGCCAAGACTTCCTCAGCCAACTCCTCTCGAATGATTTCCTGGGCCAACTCCACACATTCATTACAGATAAAGGCGTTGTTGCCTGCGATTATTTTTTGTACTTCTTCTTGGCTTTTGCCACAAAATGAGCAATAAACCATCATATCATTATTCCTAGTTGTAGGCATGATTTCCTTCCGTTCTATTCTATACTGTCATTCTATCTAAAATAAGGTCATGTAAAAAGCATGGATACTATTGACCAAATTGGTAAAGGCATTTAACCAGAGCAGGACAGAAAGTCCATAACGCTTTTTACGAAAAGACTGTGCTCCAGCGAGCAAACAGACCAAGCACAGCATGGCTGTGAAAAAACCAAATATACTACGTTCCATTAGACTTCCTTTCTCTTGCGGTATTGGATGGTAAAATCATAAGGATTCTTCTCATCTTTGGTGTAGGATTTGCTTGAAACTGTCTCAAAAAGAGACAAGTTAAACTCTTCAGGGAAATAGGTATCTCCTTCAACCCTAGCATGAATTTGAGTCACAATCACTTCATCAAGATAGGGTTCAAAAGCCTGAAAAATTTGCTTCCCACCGATAATATAGAGATTCTTGTCTTGACCCTGATACCAGTCTAGGACAGACTGGATATCGTGAAAAGTAGCAACCCCATCTATCTTTTCTTCTGGGTTACGAGTCAAAATCAAGGTCTCCCGTTTTGGAAGCAAGCGACGCCCCATCCCATCAAAGGTCACGCGCCCCATCAAGATAGCATGATTCAGAGTTGTTTCTTTAAAGTGTTGCAATTCTGCTGGCAAATGCCAAGGCAGACGATTGTCCTTACCAATCACACCCTCTTCATCCTGGGCCCAAATAGCTACGATTTTCTTAGTCATGCTTCCATCCTTTTCACTGATAGTACTATTTTATCAAAAAACTCAAAAAAAGACTGGTTTGGAATAGCTTACAGAATAGAAAAAATCCGTAAGAGGAATCCTACAGATTTTTATATGATTATTCTATTTCTTACAAACCAGGTGCTTGTCCAAGTTCTGCTGCAAGCATCCAGATTGTTTTATCAGTTTCAGTTTTAGCATCTGAGAAGATACCGTTTGTCACATCATCACCCTCTTCATCAGTGACATCCAAACCTTTTTGGAAGAGTTCTGACAAGTAACGGTAGATAGCAAGAACACGTTCCAAGCTTTCTTCAACATTACGGTATTCACCAGCTTCTTCTTCGATTTCACTGTTTTGAAGGAATTCTGTCAATGTAGAGAATGGGCTACCTCCAAGTGTAATCAAGCGTTCGCTGATTTCATCCAATTGACCGTCAAGAGTTTCCATATACTCATCCATTTTTGGATGCCATACAAGGAAACCACGACCACGCATATACCAGTGTACTTGGTGCAAAGCCACATGAGCTACGTACAAATCAGCAACAGCTTGATTCAATACTTCCTTTGTTTTTGCCAATGCTACTGGCGCTGCTTTTGTTAATGATGTTACATCTTTTACTGCTTCTTTTTTCAATTCTACCATTATTTTTACCTCATTCATTATTATTTGTAATCACTTCTTAATGATTACTACCTTAGTATACTACTAAGAATAACCAATAGCAAGCCAAATGACTCACATGAGAAAAGTTGCAATAGACTGATAATTTAAGAATTTGGGCTCTATAATATTTGTAGTGGGTAAATCCCCTATAGATATTATGGAGCCTATTTTGTTGTAGAAAAAAAGTCCCATAAGATCTATAATGAAAAGCGACAAAACCATCATTAGAAAGAATCATATGGAACAATTACATTTTATCACAAAACTACTCGATATTAAAGACCCTAATATCCAAATTATAGACATCATCAATAGGGATACCCACAAAGAAATCATCGCTAAACTGGATTATGAGGCCCCTTCTTGTCCTGATTGTGGAACTCTAATGAAGAAATATGACTTTCAAAAACCATCTAAGCTCCCTTACCTCGAAACAACTGGTATGCCTACTAGAATTCTCCTTAGAAAACACCACTACCATCTCTATCAACTCTTGCTTTTTCACTTTCAGAACAAAGAGGCAGACAAATTTTTCGGACTTATTGAGGACAATCTTAAGCTGGTTCATCCTCTTTTTCAGACTGTCTTTAAAACCTTCCTAAAGGATAAAGAGAAGATTGCCAACGCCCTTCAACTACTCTATTCCAACGCCAAACTGGAAGCCACCAATAATCTCATCAAACTTATCAAGCGCAATGCCTTTGGATTTCGGAATTTTGAAAACTTCAAAAAACGGATTTTTATCGCCCTAAATATCAAAAAAGAAAGGACGAAATGTGTCCTTTCTCGAGCTTAGCTTTTCTTCAACCCACTACAGTTGACAAAGAGCCTAATTATTTTACAAAGTCAAGCAAAGCCAAGAAGCTTTCTGCTTCAAGTGACGCACCACCTACAAGGGCACCGTCAACGTCTGGACAAGCCATGTATGAAGCAACGTTCTCAGGTTTAACAGAACCACCGTATTGAACACGAACTTTGTCTGCAACTTCTTGACCGAAGTCAGCAGCTACAACGTCACGAACAACTTTACACATTTTTTGTGCATCGTCTTGTGAAGCTGATTTACCAGTACCGATAGCCCAGATTGGCTCATAAGCGATAACTGAGGCAGCAACTTGTTCAGCAGTCAATCCAGCCAATGCAGCAGATACTTGAGCACCTACAAATTCAGCAGCTTTACCAGCTTCGTAAGTTTCAAGTGACTCACCACAACAGATGATTGGAAGCATACCGTTTGCAAAGATTGCTTTTGCTTTTTTGTTGATATCTTCGTCAGTTTCATGGAAGTAGTCACGGCGTTCTGAGTGACCGATAACAACGTAGTCAGTACCGATTTCTTTCAAAACTTGTGGGCTAGTTTCACCAGTGAAAGCACCTGCATTTTCAAAGTAGCAGTTTTGAGCAGCAACTTTAAGGTTTGAACCTTTTGCAGCAGCAAGAACAGTTGTCAAATCAAGAGCTGGAGCAGCGATACCTGCTTCAACAAGATCTGATGAAGGAAGTTTTGATGCAACTGCTTCAACGAATGCTTTTGCTTCTTCTGGATTTTTGTTCATTTTCCAGTTACCAGCGATAAATGGTTTACGTGACATTTCACATACCTCTTTTTTCAATTTATTTTCTATTTATTTTATCACAATTAAACACAGCTTGCAAATCTTACTCGGATTTCAAGCCTGCTTACATGGATTAATCCTTCCAGAGATCCATGGCATTTCTGAAATCTGCCGATACCTGTGTCAACTGAGGATTGCTTGCTTCTCTTTCTGCTCGCTTGGCCTCAATTTGAGCCACACTTTTGATACCTTCATGGCGCCAGTTTCTCAAAATCGCCTGAATGTACTTCCAATTTGCTTTTCCATTCAAAACAGCTTCACGAAGAGCTTCCTTAATCAAGTCAGCACTGGTTCCATCTTCCTTTAGTGTCTTGGTCAAATCCTCAATCTCAAAAGGTGTCAACAAGCGACCCAACTCCTGTTGGAAGGTTTCTACCAAATCCTTGAGCTGGTTTTGAGGTGTCAACTGGTCTGAACTCGAAGTAGGAGCTCCAAGCAAGTCATCCAAACGTTCCAAGGCCAAACTAGCATCAAAAAGCAATTCAATTTCACCATTTAATTCGATGGTTCGATACTGAAGCAGTCCCCTCTCCGTCAGATTGGAAATAGCCTGATTGACATCCGAAATTTCCTTGCCAATCCTGTCAGCAATCTGGCTTGGTGACATTTCTTCAAAGCCTGTCGTATTTTGCAAATAGAAAAATTGCCAGACCAGAAAATCATCGCTAGAAGGAAAGAGTTCCTTAAAATGCAAGAGCAGGGCACTCGGTAAAACCAAGTTCCCTGATTTAAAAGCGTCTAAATATGTCATAATTCCTCTTATAAATACCCATATGCAGATGCATCATCTTCTATTTTTCTCCAGTCAAAAGGCGTCTCCTGATAGACCGCATAGTTCACCCAGTTACTGAAAAAGAGGGCTGCTGATGAAGACCAACACAGACAAGGTGTCTGATTAACATCATCATCCTTAAAGTAATTTTCTGGAATATGTGGGTCTAAACCTGCGTCACGATCTCGGAAATACTCTTTTGCCAAGGTATCACGGTCATACTCCAAATGCCCAAAACTATAAATTTCTCGTAAGTCACGACTGGCCAAAATCGAAACCCCAACCTGAGGTCCTTCTGATAAAATTTCAAGATTGGTCTTGTTTAAGACTTCTTCCTTAGAAATCTCCGTATGCCGTGAATGAGGAGATACATAGCTATCGTCAAAGCCTCTAAAGAGAAGATGACCCTCCTTTAAGGTGTCCTGAGGATAGATACCCGATAACTTACTGTCCATCTGGTATTTTTCCACTCCATAGCGCAGATAAAGACCAGCCTGAGCACCCCAACAGATATGAAGGGTCGAATAGACATGAGTCTTGGACCACTCGATTACCTGACTGAATTCCTCCCAATAATCCACTTCCTCAAATGGTAAATGCTCAACTGGAGCACCCGTGATAATCATGCCATCAAAATACTCATCTTTGACTTCAGGAAAAGTTTTATAAAAGGTCTCCATGTGCTCTGAACGAGTTGTTTTAGAACGGTGGCTCTCCATATAGAGAAAATCGATATCCAGTTGCAGGGGTGTATTGGCCAAATGGCGTAACAATTGAGTCTCTGTGACCATTTTTTGTGGCATAAGATTTAAGATTAAAATCTTTAAAGGACGGATATCTTGGTGGGCCGCACGTTGATCATCCATGACAAAGATATTCTCTGTCCGTAAAATCTCAACAGCTGGTAATTTTTTATCAATTCGAATCGGCATAACCCTCTCCTAACTGTATTCTTTCAGGAATCATTGCATATGTTTGAAACTCTTCGAAAATCTCTTCAAACCGCGTCAACGTCGCCTTGCCGTAGATATGGTTACTGACTTCGTCAGTTCTATCCACAACCTCAAAACAGTGTTTTGAGCTGACTTCGTCAGTCTTATCTACAACCTCAAAGCAGTGCTTTGAGCAACCTGCGGCTAGTTTCCTAGTTTGCTCTTTGATTTTCATTGAGTATGAAACTAAATCTCAAACACTTAGTCCTTTTATTATACTGCAAGAAGATATAGTTTTCAATTATAGTTTTTCTCTAACTAGCTATAGTCTATTTTTATATCCTAATGTAGAGAAAACAGCCCTAGGGACTGTTTTTCATTAATAATGCATAAGAACCTTGTAATCGTAGTCACCGATTTTTTCACGACCGTTCAATTCATCCAATTCAACAAGGAAGGCACAACCTGCTACAACACCACCAAGTTTTTCAATCATCTCGATAGTTGCCTTAACAGTTCCACCTGTTGCCAAGAGGTCATCTACGATAAGAACACGTTGACCTGGCTTAATAGCGTCAGCATGCATAGTCAAGGTATCAACACCGTACTCTTTTTCATAGTCAGCAGAAATAACTTCACGTGGCAATTTACCTGGTTTACGAACAGGTGCAAAACCAATTCCCAACTCAAAGGCAACTGGACAGCCCACGATAAATCCACGAGCCTCAGGACCTACAATCATGTCAATTTTCTTGTCAGTCGCATACTGAACGATTTCACGAACAGCGTAGCTATAAGCATTCCCATCAGCCATCAAAGGACTGATATCACGGAAGGTAATCCCTTCCTTTGGATAATTTTCAATTGTTGCAATGTAATCTTTTAAATTCATCTTTTTCTTTCTTTCAAAGTTTTTTACTCTCTATTATAGCATATTTTTTAAGAAAGAAAAAAGGAAAAGTTAACATCAATAATTATCTAACGATTTGACGATTTATGACTAGCCATAGCAATAAAGCCCAAGTTCTTTTTATTCTTATCAAACATTTTATACATAGTTAAAAACTGCTTTCTATTCTCCTTTTTACAAGCATTTACACAAATTTTCAAGGTTCCTAGCCAACCTTCGTCATAAATCATACCCGATAATTTCATTAATGTCATTTCACCAGTCAATACTTTCACATCACAATAACCTGATTCTATCATCAGCTCTTCCCAACCATCTTGAGTTAAAGGACCTACATTCACATGAATTGCTTGCGACAATTCCTGTCTGACAGACTCTTTAGCTTCCTTAAGAAGCACATCATGTGTCAAGAGAAGACCCTCAGGTTTTAAAACCCTTAAATATTCCATTACACATTTTTTCTTAGCTTGATCGGCTTGCATAGTCAGCATAGCTTCATTTATAACAATATCAAAACTAGCATCTTCATAAGGAAGTTTCATTGCATTAGCTCTTTCAAAACTGATTAAATGAGCAACACCTGCCGTTTCAGCAGATTTTTTAGCCACTTCTAAAGCTTGAGCATCCATATCAACAGCAGTTATCTTACAACCAAAACGCTGTGCCAACTCAATTGCTGTAGTTCCCCTATTGCACGCAACTTCTAGTATTCTCTTTTCTTTTGAAAATCCTCCTTCCTCAATTAACCAATCTGTAGCACGTTTTCCACCTGGACGTAAGCGTTTTTTCCCTAATTTTGCTAAAAACTTATGACCTGCTTCTGACATTTGAACACCTCTGTTTTTTCTTCATTATAACATAAAATGATATTATCTGACAATTCTAATCTATTATTTGATAAACTAGAATCAAAAGCATACAAACCACCATGACTATAGCATAAATCTATTAATCAACTCTCTAGTTCGAATTCAACTCCTTCCATCATTTACACATTCAGGTTACGACTATTTTTGTACTTTGGAATTGCTCTCTTCTTCATCCGCTCTACGAACCTCCACCTTTCTGTTCGTAGAGCCACGATTTCGCTATCCCTTCCTCTCCCAGCTACCTCACGATAGTCAGGCTTGGGAATCGCTATTGGGTTCACCGGTAGCAGGTGCCTACCGAGGACTTACACCTCAGATGTACGACATGCCCGTCGTACGCCAAAAAAACGAGCACTTTCGTACTCGTTCTCTCTGTATAAACTACTGATTAAAGTGAGTTTACGTCAACTTTGATACCAACACCTTGAGTAGTTGTGATCGTCAAGTTTGTTACGTAAGTTCCTTTAGCTGTAGCTGGTTTTGCTTTTTGAATTGTTTCGTTGAAAGCTTTGAAGTTTTCAACCAATTTTTCAGCTTCAAATGATACTTTACCGATGATTGCTTGAACGTTACCTGCACGGTCAGCACGGTAAGTGATTTTACCACCTTTAGACTCTTCAACTGCTTTAGCAACATCCATTGTTACAGTACCAGTTTTAGGGTTTGGCATCAAGTTACGTGGTCCAAGGACACGTCCAAGACGTCCAACAAGAGCCATCATGTCAGGTGTAGCGATAACTACGTCGAAGTCCAACCAACCGTCGTTGATTTTAGCAACAAGGTCATCTTCACCAACAAAGTCTGCACCAGCAGCTTTTGCTTCTTCAGCTTTTGCACCACGTGCGAAAACAAGAACGCGTGAAGTTTTACCAGTACCGTTTGGCAATACCATTGCTCCACGGATTTGTTGGTCAGCCTTTTTAACGTCGATGTTCAAGTTGTAAGCAACTTCTACAGTTGCGTCAAATTTTGCAAAGTTAGTTTCTTTTGCAAGTGCTACAGCTTCTTCTACGCTGTATGCTTTTGTGCTGTCGATTTTCTCAAGAGCAGCACGAAGTTGTTTGCTTTTTTTAGCCATTTTCTATTCTCCTTGTAAGTGGTTCAATCGATTTTCATCTCCCACGTCACTTCTCGAAATGATGAAGTCTTGCGGGTTTTCAGTCTATTATTTTTCTTTTCCTACGTCGTCAAGTTCCCTTGCTGTACCCAAGTACAAGCATCAGTCACTTGCCTAGTATGAAAAGCAACTAATAGACTGCTGTGAGATTTTCTAGTGTGCTATTGATTAGTCAACAACAGTGAATCCCATAGAACGAGCAGTACCTTCGATCATACGCATTGCAGACTCAATGTTTGCTGCGTTCAAATCTGGCATCTTAGTTTCTGCAATTTCTTGTACTTGTGCACGAGTAACTGTAGCAACTTTAGTTTTGTTAGGTGTACCTGATCCTTTTTCAACACCTGCAGCTTTTTTCAAAAGAACAGCAGCTGGTGGTGTTTTAGTGATGAAAGTAAATGATTTATCTTCGTAAACTGAGATAACAACTGGAATGATCATACCAGCTTGGTCAGCTGTACGAGCGTTGAACTCTTTTGTGAATCCCATAATGTTGATACCAGCTTGACCAAGAGCAGGTCCAACCGGTGGAGCTGGTGTAGCTTTACCAGCAGGGATTTGCAATTTTACAAGTTTTTCGACTTTTTTAGCCATTTTTAAATCCTCCTTTGTGGTTTTGGCGGTAATTAAAGATTTTTACCTCCCACAAGTATGCTTTTTACATACCCATCTATTATACACTATTTATCTAGAATTGCAAGAGAAAAGTTTATTTTTTAATCGACATAATCTCCGCCTTCAAAGCCGTAATACTCTTCCAAACTGAGACCACTCTCAGCAATTTCTTTAGCTTCTTTTCCGACATAACGAAGGTGCCATTCTTCAGCCATATAGCCTGTTTCCTTTTCCTTACCTTTGAGATAACGGACAACAAAACCATAATCAGCCGCATGGTCCAAGAGCCATTGGGCCGCTTTTTCTTCTGTCACCAAATCACCATTTGTCCCAATCACATCAAAAGCCAACCCTGTCTGGTGCTCACTATAGCCAGGACGAGCAGAATAACGATCGGCAGCTTCTTTCCCATCTTGGTTGACATAATCTTGATAGAGCTTGGTCTGAGTTTCATAACTTCTAAAACCACTGTAATGGTCACTAATCGGGAAACCTGCCTCTTGCATCGCTTTGATGAGTTTGATCAACTCTGCCTTGGCTGTTGGATTTTCCCCTGGATTGTAATCTTTTGACAAAGGATAATGTTTATTTGCTACGATGATTTCATCGTATTTCCCTTGGATGCTGTAGTAGTCACCTTTATTAACCACTTCTGCTTTTTTCTGGGCAGCTCCTTGAGGCTTACTTCCGACTGTTCCATCAGCTTTGGCTGTTTGTTCTGTCTTAGCTGCGCCATCTTCATTTTTTACTTTTTCTTGTGAACAAGCTGCTAGACTCAAGGCTAGCAAAGCTGTCAAGATAAGGTATCTTTTTTTCATTTCTACTCCTTTATTTCTAATAGTTTATCTACTTCTGACGATAAACATTCGACTAATCTTTTAATCTCTTCCGGTTTTGCTTTGCAGGTTTCTGCTGTCATTTCTTCAAAGGGAACCCACCAAACTGGACCACGTCCCTTGAGACCATGACCATTCATATCACCTCTTCGTCTAGGAAAAAGATGCCAGTGGAGATGGGCATCGCCATTTCCTAGCAGTTCGATATTCATTTTCTCAGCAGCAAAGGCCTTGGCAACTGCCTCTTGGACTAGACTCATTTCTTCGAGAAAACGGAGTCTTGTTTCCTTTTTCAAATGGTGCAATTCCGTGACGTGTTCCTTGGCTAGAAAGAGACTATAGCCTTCAAAATACTGATGGTCTCCAATCACAAGATAGCCTGTTTCCAACTCTTTGACAAAGTAAGGATTTTCTTCCTTCTTGATGAGGTCAATTCTCTGGCAAATCAGGCACATATTAGTCTACCAACCCACTCTTAAGATAAGCATCAACCATACGCTCTGTTGCGACCACCGAGTCAATATGAGTACGCTCATAAGAATGACTAGACTCGATACCCGCACCAAGAAGAGCGTGTTTAACTTCTGCACCTGCAGACATAGCCGCTGAAGCGTCCGAACCATAAAATGGATAGATATCCAGCTTGAATGGAATATCTTGGTTTTTAGCCAAGGTCACCAAATGTTGACGGAAGTCATAGTGATAAGGACCTGAAGCATCCTTGACACAGATGGACACTGTGTACTCATCTGTTTGCTGATCATCCCCCATAGCTCCCATATCCACAGCCAGATATTCGACTACTTGAGCAGGAATATTAGAATTAGCACCATGCCCCACTTCTTCAAAGACTGAAAAGGCAAAATGGGTTGTTACTGGCAACTCAATCTTCTCTTCCATATAAATACGAAGCAGGTTAAGCAAAATCGCCGCGCTGACCTTGTCATCCAAATGGCGAGACTTGATAAAACCTGTCTCTGTCACGACAGTTCGTGGGTCAAAACTGATAAAATCACCGACCTCAATGCCAAGAGCACGAGTTTCTTTTTCACTGGTTACTTTGGCGTCCAAACGCACTTCCATATTGTCCTGAGTGCGTTCTGCAGTTCCTGCATCCTTATAGACATGACAAGAAGTTTGGTGGATGAGGATGGTGCCTGATACCTTTTGACCTGTGCTTGCCACATGAACGATACAGTTTTCTCCTTCAATCATGTTCCAAGGAAAGCCACCGATACGGTCCATTTTGAGACGGCCATCTGGTTTGACAGCACGGACAATAGCACCAAGCGTATCTACATGGGCAGTCACATAGCGATGCTCTTCATCATTTTGACCTTTGATAGTTACATTGACACCGCCCTTGGCTGTGCGAACTGGCTGGTAACCAAAACCTTCTAAAGTCTTGACTAAATAGTCCGAAACCTCACGAGTGAAGCCCGTTGGCGACGCAATGGCTGTCAGTTCTTTGATATATTCTACTGTTTGATTCATTTCTTCACCTCTTTTGCTACCTATTATAACACATTTATCATCGGATAAAAAAAGAAAATCACTCCTGTAGACTTGGCTACAAAAGTGATTTTAATGGTTATTCCATTTCAAAAACATCACTTTCTTGCTTGTTTGGTAGAACCAATGAGAGCAAGATTCCGACAATAGCTGGCACCAACCATGGAAGAGATGCCTTGGCAAAAGGAAGAGCGTTGACAAGGTTTGCAAGAAACTCAACCTTAAACGAGCTTCCTAATACGCTTGCAATGGCAATAGCTGTAACAACAGCAATTGTCAACTGCATACCTGGTTTTGAAAGAGCCACAAATTTGTTGACAATGACAATCATAACGATGGCAATCGTGATTGGGTACAAGATAACCAGTACAGGGATTGAGTACTTGATAATCGCATCAAGACCCAAATTGGCAATGGCAAATCCAATCAAGGTAAAGGCTGTCGCATAAACCTTGTAACTGATTTGCGGGAAGCGCTCATTAAAGAACTCAGCTGTAGACACAATCAAACCAACTGTTGTTGTGAAGCAGGTTACGGTAACCATAGCTGCAAGGAAGAGTTGAGCTGTTGAACCAAAAATTTCTTGAGTAGCTTGTGACAAGATGTAAACACCTGGTGTTCCACCCTTCATCGCTTCAGCTGGTACTGGGAAATGATTTCCAAGGAAACCTAAACCGATGTAAAGAGCGCTGAAAGCAAGGGCAACAACGATACCAACCACCCAAATAGTTGAAATGTATTCTTTCTTACTTGAAAATCCAAGTTGTTTCAAGGTTTGAACTGCGATTACGCTAAAGGCAACTGAAGCAAGGGCGTCCAAGGTATTGTAACCTTCTAGGAAACCTGTACCAAAGGCAGAAGCTTGATAAGCCACTGAAGCAGCTTGAGGACTTGTTCCACCGTATTTGAAAGCTCCCAGAACAACCAAGATAACAATCAAAATCGCAAAGACTGGCGTTAAAATACGTCCAATGCGGTCCAAGATTTTTGATGGATTGAGCGAAATTAGATACGCTGCTGCAAAGTAAAGAACCGTAAAGACAATCAAACCAAGACCTTTATTTGCATCCAACAAAAGGGGGCTAATCCCTACTTCGTAAGCTGTTGTAGCTGTACGTGGGATGGCAAAGAATGGACCGATTGACAAGTAAAGAACCGAAAGGTAAAGAGTCGCAAACCAAGGCGCTATCTTTGTTGAAATCTCGTAGATATATCCTTTAGGATTTAGCGTTCCAATAATAAGAGTCAAGACGGCGATACCGACGCCTGAAAAGACAAAACCTGCGATGGCAGGAAGAAAATGTTCTCCAGATAGAGCACCTAGAGAAGGCGGAAAAATCAAGTTCCCCGCACCAAAAAATATTCCAAACAGGAGTAAACCTGTTAAGGCACCTTTTTTAGCCATGAAAATCTCCTTCATATTTATAAAATACTGACCTAGTATATCATGAATAGGAGTATGAAAAAAGCTTCACGAAGTAAATATTGAATGTTTTCAAGATTCTTAAAAATTAGAATTGTCTAAAAATAAAATTCTCCTACCTAGTCCACACCAAGTAGGAGAAATGCAAATTTTTAAAGTTCTTCAAAGGCCATCATGCCACCTTGAATATTGATAACCTCATAACCTTGTTCAGCTAGAAATTGACAAGCACGCGCCGATCTCATCCCAGATTTGCAAATAACATAATGTAACTGGTCCTTATCCAACTGATCATAGGTATCAGCCAATTGACTAAGTGGCAGGTTGTGGGCGCCTTCTAAATGAAGAGCTTCAAACTCATCCACTTCTCTCACGTCCACTAGAGAAAGTTGGTCATTTTGGTAAAGCTGGTAAAATTCGTCAAAGGAAATTTCTTTCATTCTTTTTCTCCTAATACTCTTCGAAAATCTCTTCAAACCACGTCAGCGTCGCCTTACCGTACGTATAGTTACTGACTTCGTCAGTTCTATCCACAACCTCAAAACTGTGTTTTGAGCAACCTGCGGCTAGCTTCCTAGTTTGCTCTTTGATTTTCATTGACTATAAAATAGTTTTAATTCTTTTTTTCAAATCCGGCACCACTTCTGACTCAAACCAAGGATTTTTGGCCATCCAGATTTGATTGCGTGGTGATGGGTGTACCAGTGGAAAATAGGTTGGCAAGTAGTTCTGGTAGTGTTTTACCCGTTCTGTCACCTTGCCACTGATTTTCTCCTGTAAATAGTAGGCCTGCGCATATTGCCCAATCAATAGGGTCAATTGAATATCGGGTAATTCTTGCAAGAGCTGTGGATGCCATTTTTCTGCAAATCCAGTTCTCGGTGGCAGATCACCTGACTTGCCATGCCCTGGAAAGTAGAAATCCATAGGCAAAACAGCAAAATATCCTGAATTGTAAAAGGTATCTTCATCCACACCTAGCCAGTCTCTCAGGCGGTCACCACTCTTATCTTTCCAATAAAGGCCTGCTTCTTGGGTTTTAAGACCAGGCGCTTGACCGATGATATTGATGCGAGCAGTCTTTGGCGCTGCAAAGAGAGGCTCGATGCCACGCTTTGTATAGCTGACATTCTGCGGATCTGCCATAATAGCCTGCTTGATTCTTTCAATTTGAGACATCTACTTTCCCTCCAAAAAGAAGTCTAAGCATAGCATCTCAGACTTCTATCGTTTTATTTGATCAATTCGTAAATAGCTTCGGCATAGATTGCTGCAGCTCGGAAGAGATCGTCCAAAGCGATAAATTCATTGGCTTGGTGCATGGTGTCAATTGAGTCTGGGAACATAGCACCATAGGCAACACCTCGTTCTAGCAAGCGACCAAAGGTTCCACCACCGATGACTTGCTCGTGACCTTTAAGACCAGTTTGTTTTTCATAAACATTCAACAAGGTTTGCACAAGTGGATCTTCCATCGGCACATAGTGAGGGGTGTGACCGTGCTCAGAAAGGCTAACAGAAGCAACTGGCAAGTTTTCAAGGATTGACTTGATTTGTTCTGGACTTGTTCCTTTTGGATAGCGGATGTTAAGGGCAATGGTATTATCAGCGCTTGTTTCATCGAAGCGGAAGACGCCGGCATTCATAGAAAGGGCACCCAACTTTTCATCCACATGAGCAATCTTGAGATTTTCACCCTCATGGTCGTTCAAGAGAATTTTACCAGCGATGTCAAGGTAGTCTTTGGCTGGACCAGCAAAGTTAAACTGGCTAAGGAAGAGGGCTAGGTAAGTCGCACCATTGACACCTGAAGCAGGCATAGCACCGTGGGCTGATTTACCAATGATGGTAACCTTGTACTGACCGTTTTCTTCTTGGAGTTCTCCTCTAAGTTTGTGTTCTGCAACAAAGGCATCTAGTTTCCCTTGCAAGTCAGCCAAATCACCTGAAACGACTGCTGTTGCTGATTCTGGTACCATGTTTTCACGCAAACCACCTGTGAAGCTGTGAAGACGGGCAGCACCTGCATTTTCACCTGCAAAGTGGAGGTATTCCGTGATATTTCCTTTTTCACCATTGATGATAGGGAATTCAGCGTCTGGAGAGAAACCAAAGTCTGGTTTTGCAAGTCCTACGTGCTCGAAATAGTAGTCCATGTCTGCCCAGCCTGATTCTTCATCTGTTCCAACGATGAAACGAACTTTCTTAGAAGTTGGAAGTCCCAATTCTTTGATGATTTTCAAACCATAGTAACAAGCTGTTGTAGGTCCCTTGTCATCAGAAGCTCCACGCGCATAGAGGCGACCGTCTTTGATAGTTGGTGTGTAAGGGTCTGTGTCCCAACCGCTACCAGCTGGAACCACGTCCATGTGAGCAAAGATTCCGAGAACTTCTTCTCCATCACCAAACTCAAAATGTCCTGCATAGTTGTCAACATTTTTAGTTAGGTAGCCATCGCGGTCTGCGATTTCAAGGAATTTTTCCAAGGCTTTTACCGGCCCAGGTCCAAATGGATGCTCAGCATCAGCCTTGCTGTCATCACGTTCTGAGTTGATTTCCAAAAGGCTAAACAAGTCAGCCAAGAGGTCTTCTTTGCGTTTTTCTACTTCTGCTGTAAAATCAATTGTTGTCATTTCTTTCTTCTTTCTATCTTTTCTCGATGATTTCATCTACTGGCAAGCGGTAGCTTGGTTCCAATTTTTCGTCTGTATAACCCACTGTAATCAAGAGTTCTGGGCGGAAGCGGTCTTCAATTTCCAAAACCTCATTGACTTTTGATTTGTCAAATCCAAGGATCAAATTTGATCCGATTCCTTGGTCTGTAAGAGCCAGAACCAAATTCATAGCAACCAAACCTGCATTGAGGGCTAGGTAGTCGCTGACTTGTTGTTCATTGTAACGGGCAAATTCAGCAGGCAAATTTTTCATAAAGTATTGAAGTTGTTCTTCTGAGAAATTGTTAGCACCACCAACTCGGGCAATCTTACGAGCACGTTTAGCCAAATCTGTGTCTGTAAACAAGGCAATGGTTACAGGCGCTGATGATACCTGTTCAAAGTTTGAACCGTAAGCCAATTTTGCCAGCTCAGCATTTTTCTCACGCACCACTACAAATTTCCAAGGCTGGCTGTTGTGGGCGCTTGGAGCCAAGGTTGCAATTTCGATAGCCGTACGCACATCTTTTGGATCAACAGGCTTATCAGTAAACTGCTTAGTCGCATGACGTTTTTTGTTTAATTCAAGAAATTTCATAATCGATTTCCTTTTCTAATTCTACTGTTTCCATTCTACCATAATTTGAAAGAGCTTGCAGGGATTTTTCATGATTAAGATTTTTTATCACAGACATAAAAAATATATATTGGTTCATCAAGACAGTTTCTGATAAACTAGCAGATAACTTTACATTTGAATGGAGACATTATGAAAAAATTTAGCCTATTACTAGCCATCCTACCATTTTTGGTTGCCTGCGGGAATCAAGCCACACCCAAAGAGACCAGCTCTCAAAAGACAATCGTCGTTGCTACAGCTGGTGATGTGCCACCATTTGACTACGAAGACAAGGGCAATCTGACAGGCTTCGATATCGAAGTTCTAAAGGCAGTGGATGAAAAACTCAGCGACTACGAGATTCAATTCCAAAGAACTGCCTGGGAGAGTATCTTCCCAGGACTTGATTCTGGTCACTATCAAGCTGCAGCCAATAACTTGAGTTACACAAAAGAGCGTGCTGAAAAATACCTTTACTCACTTCCAATTTCGAACAATCCCCTCGTCCTTGTCAGCAACAAGAAAAATCCTTTGACTTCTCTTGACCAAATTGCTGGTAAAACAACACAAGAGGATACCGGAACTTCAAACGCTCAATTCATCAATAACTGGAACCAAAAACACACTGACAATCCCGCTACTATCGATTTTTCTGGAGAGGATATCGGTAAACGAATCCTAGACCTCTCTAACGGCGAATTTGATTTCCTCGTTTTTGACAAGGTATCCGTTCAAAAAATCATCAAGGATCGTGGCTTAGACCTCTCAGTCGTTGATTTACCTTCTGCCGATAGCCCCAACAACTATATCGTTTTCTCAAGCGACCAAAAAGAGTTTAAAGAGAAATTTGATAAAGCGCTCAAAGAACTCTACCAAGATGGAACCCTTGAAAAACTCAGCAATACCTATCTAGGTGGCTCTTACCTTCCAGATAAATCTCAATTACAATAATACTCTTCGAATATCTCTTCAAACCACGTCAGCTCTATCTGCAACCTCAAAACAGTGTTTTGAGCAGCCTACGTCTAGCTTCCTAGTTTGCTCTTTAATTTTCATTGAGTATAAGATATACTAAAAGCGATTGGATCAGCCAATCGTTTTTAGTTTGCATTGGTTATTTTAGGAAACTTTTACAAAAAATCAAAATAATCTTTCACATCCTCTACATACCCATGCTTTTCTATTAAGCTGGCTAAGAGTTCCAGATTGTGTCCCTGATAGTTATCTTCACGACGTAATTCTTCATACATTTCGATAAAGGGAAGCCCCTTGGACTTGGCCAATTCTAACTCAGCCTCGTAATCATAAGCAACTTTACGAAATAGGATATTTACCAATTCCCCATCTTCAACCTCTATCACGGCATACTGGGCACGGTGATTTTTTAACGCCTCCCAATTAAAATAGGGCATACCAATCGAACCTGGATTGATGATTTGTTGCCCTTGACTACCATAACGAAGCAACTGCTTGTGAACATGACCATAGACTGCCACGTCCGTTTCCTCATCTAGCAGTTGGTCAAATTTCTCTGTATCATTCTCAACTAGCAAGTCACCACCATAGTTCTTATTTGGCAAATTATGAGAGATAGAAAAGCGCAATCCGTCAATTTCTTTCTTTTCCAGCAAAGGCAAGCTTCGTAGCCAGACAATCGTTGCAGGATCCATTTGCTCCATCAAAAACTGGGTCATGCGCATTGACTGGATTTCTTTCGGATGTTCCAAACCATATTCGCCATCCAAGGCCTCAAGGACACGATCATCCCAATTGCCTCGAACACTGGTTGTGATAGGAAGGTCCTTTAGCAGGGCTACCAAGTCATTTGCACCTGGACCAGGAAGAAAAATATCTCCCAGAAGCCAGTACTCACTGACTCCTTGATTTTTAGCATCTGCAATCACTGCTTCTAAGGCTGTAGCATTGCCATGAATATCTGATAAAATTGCGATTTTATGATTCATTGTGGTTTCCTTCCGTTTGGTAATCTACTTTTTCTTCCGCCACTTGAGCCAATTCCACTTCTTCCTGCGGGTTCAACTTCCTCTGCACAGCCTCTGCAACAGCTCTAGGCACTCCAACTTCGACAATCTCATCCACACTGGCTTCCTTGATTTTTGTCAGAGACTTGAAATGCTTCATGAGATTCTGCTTGCGCTTAGGTCCCAGGCCATCAATGCCATCCAGTTGTGATGAAAAGGAATTTTTGGAGCGCAGTTGGCGGTGGAAAGTAATGGCAAAGCGGTGCACCTCATCTTGAATGCGTTGGAGGAGGAAAAATTCCTGAGAATTGCGAGATAACTCCACCACCTCAAGAGGATCTCCAAAGAGCAATTCATGGGTTTGGTGCTTGTCATTTTTTTGCAGACCTGCAATTGGAATATCCAAGCCCAGCTCTTCTTGGATAACCTGCTTGGCGATATTGACTTGACCTTGTCCCCCATCGATGACAATCAAATCTGGAGGAGTCAAACCGTCACGCTGTACTCGACCATAGCGTCTGCGGATAACCTCTCGCATACTAGCATAGTCGTCTGGTCCAACTACAGTCTTGATTTTATACTTACGATAATCTTTTTTACTTGGTTTGCCGTTGACAAAGACCACCATGGCTGAAACAGGACTAGTTCCCATGATATTGGAGTTATCGAAGGATTCGATACGGACTGGGGTGGGAATTTGGAGCAAGTGTCCTAGATTTTCAATAGCTCCTTGTGTCTTTTCGACAGATTTTTCTAACAGATTGAACTTCTGCTCCAGACTAACACGTGCATTCTTTATAGCCAGATGGACCAGTTGCTTTTTCTCTCCACGCTGGGGTTTGAGAATCTTAGTATCCACTAAGGCCTTGACGGCTTCTTCATCAATATCCTGCGGAATCAGCACCTCATTAGGAACTAGGTGAGATTTTTCTTGATAAAATTGTCCCACATAGGTTAGAAAGTCCTCATCCGGATCATTATAATAAGGGAAAAGATTGACATCGCGCTCAATAAGCTTTCCCTGACGGACAAAGAAAACCTGAACACACATCCATCCCTTGTCCGCATAGTAACCGAAGACATCACGATTTTGGAGATCCTTAACCATGACCCGTTGCTTGGTTCGAAGCGTTCCAATGGCTTGAATTAGGTCACGGTATTCCGCCGCACGTTCAAATTCCATAGTCTGGGCTGCCGTTTCCATCTTGCCCTTTAGGTCATCAATGATTTTGTCATCTTGCCCTTTTAGGAAATCAGAAACCTCCTGAGCCATAGACTTGAAGTAGGACTCATCCTTCTTACAGATAGTGTGGGCCATACATTGACCGATATGGTAATAAAAACAAACCTTAGAAGGAGGATTGGTACACTTACGAAAAGGGAAAATCCGATCCAGTAGTCGCTTGATTTCATTGGCTGCTCCCACATCTGGATAGGGACCAAAATAGAGACCTCCATCCTTCTTGATCTGACGGGTGATAATCAAACGAGGATAGCGCTCATTGGTAATTTTGATGAAAGGATAAGACTTATCATCCTTGAGCATGATATTGTACTTAGGCTTATTTTCCTTGATCAGATTGATTTCTAGGAGAAGTGCCTCAATATTAGACTCCGTAACGATAAATTCAAAATCCACAATTTCAGACACCAGAGCCTCTGTCTTGGTATCGTGACTCCCACGGAAATAAGACCTCACGCGGTTACGCAGATTTTTTGCCTTTCCTACATAGATAATGGTGCCGTTTTTATCCTTGTGAATGTAACAACCAGGGCTGGTCGGCAAGAGCTCTAGTTTTGATTTAATCAAGTTATTCATAGTTCCATTATAACAAAAAAGTAGGGAAAGATAACTCCCTACTCATTGGTCTCATATAATTTTCGAAGTCTTTCAACATCCTCTTCCTGGATACCATAAAAGGAACCTGCAGGTTGCATCACAGACTTCTCATCTGTATGGTCCAAGCCAATTGCATGCCCCAACTCATGTTCTGCCGTATGGACAAGGCGCTCATAGGAATAGCCATAGTTAGGATTGGACAAATAATAATGATTCAACCGCACCGTTACAGACAAGAATTGCCCCGTTAAGAGATTGGTCTGACTTTCCGCCTCTCCTGCCACAGGAGTGCCTCCGTCATTCATCTCCGTAGCCATAATATCTGCCTTACTGGACTCGGTGACAATTTCAAAGTTAAAAGCACCAGTTTGATTCCAATTCTGAATTGCTTCTAAATATGCCTCTTGAAAGCGTGAATCCATCTGCGGATCCAAGTAAATACGAGCAGAAGCCTGTGGCCATCTTCCTTCAGAATGCTGGTGGCTATCTGTCTGGTTCAACTTAGGCAGTTGCCCTGTTCTTTCCCATTGGTCGATACTTTGTTGACCAATTTTTACTGACCGTTCTGCTTGCTTCAGCGCCCCTTGAAAATCCCCGTTCAGATACCAGAGAAATCCAAAAGCAAGAGTGCATAAAAGAAAAACAATCCAAACCAGGCGCCAAAACAAACGCCACACAAAAGAAAAGAAAGCCCCTATCAAACGAAAAATCCAGCGCATGTCTCTCCACCTTTCTAGCAAATAAAGACTATTTTACTAAAATAAGCTGAAAGAAAGCTAAATATTGGCTTTTTCATCTTAACGTCCTAATATTTTTTTAAATAACTGAATAGCTTTGTATTTTAAAGGCGATGGATGATAACGGAAAGTTCCTGCTTTACGTACAATATAGCCATTAAAATTCTGTTTAAAACGCAAAACACCATCACTACCATCAAAAATCCCTTGAATGCCCAGGAAGTTGTATTTAGGTATTCCACGTTTTATGCTTTCCAACATAACATATTTTTGAAGTAGTGCTGGGGCATAGAATTTATTAAACTCAGTGTAGGAGCCACTAAAGAGATAAGTCGTTTCCTGAGGCATATAAACAAATAAACTACCGGCTAAAACAATATCTTCTTCCCCATATTTTTCAATCAAATTTCGCGCTTCTGCTTTTCGAACTTCAAAAGTTTCAAATTGACTAGAATATTCTCTCAGTTGATTTTGTTTTTTCTCAGAATGAGGATTTTTACTCAAATCAAGTCGCAACTTGTCCAGGATTTCTTCTAGTTTACTTTGCTCACCTTGTAATTTGTTCATATATTCCGAAAAATTCAAGGTTGCTATGAGAAACTCAGCTTGTTCTCCAAAAGCATCATAAAAATGCTCATAGTATTCTAAACTTTTATCACTGTATTCTCTACGTTCAGAGGTTTCTTTTGTGATGTTCTTAAAAATTGATAGCTCTTCACGTTTTAACTTTTTCAACCGAATACCAAAAGTTTCAGCCTTTTTCACCAAAGGCTTCCCCTTTTTGCTAAAACTTTTAAGTAAATTCTTTTCAGTTAATTCAGTCAAATCCTTATAATATAACCAATCTGGTTCTCCACCTGGATATCCTGTCGTCAAACCATCAAATTGATAACCTAAATCAGTTAAACCTTGAATGATACTTTTTTTCTCAGTATCTATTGGATTACCTTCACTATCAAAAATTTGATAAGTTTCATAAGGTTTTACAAGCAACTCTAATACACCATTTTGCTTGGCATATTCTTTTAACTCCGCATAAAAAACTGGAAGGGCATCTTGTTGGGTATAAATCGGCCCCGAATTGAGCTCCATATGCAGACCACCTAGCATGGGCAAACTATAAACCAGAGCTGCAACTTGAATTTCTCCTTCTTGTTTTAAAGCAAGATAAACAATTTGAGCCCCTCTTTTTTCTAGCAAGTCACCCATCTGGACAGATTGCATAAAGGAACGAGAAGAAACCTGATCAGAATAAGCCTGAAACTCTTCTTTCGTGAGTGTTGTTAGTGCCATATACTTACTTTCTATGTTTTTTTCTTAATGTTTTACGGAAATCAAGAGCAAGTCTTAACAGAGGATAGAGAGGATGCGTAGGCATTGTAAATTCACCCAAGTATTCTTCAATTGTTGGATTAAATTTTTCCTTAAAATGATAAAGTCCACCATTGAGAGAGTTTTCAACACCACCTAAATTTTGCCACACCATACCTCTCTCAAAGGCATAGCGAGCTGTTTCATACCAAGTTAAAATTGGTGCATTGTAACGTTTAAAAGCATCATCCATACCAGCATATAGATTGACAGAAGTATTACCAAATTCCAAACTCAAAGTAGCTGCTAAAGGAATATTTGATTTTCCTCCATTCATATATCCCTGCAAGAAATCTCTTTCCTCTTCTAAACGTTCTTTTTCTTTTACATTTTCTTGAACTTTTGAAGGTTTGGTTGCATCACTAAATTTTTCTGCAACTACTCTATTTTTTTCCAGCTGTTCTTCTAATTCTCGTAAACGCTCAGAAACATCCAAACTCGTTAGCGTGATATAAGAATCTTCTTTAAAGTTATCTAATAGTTTTTTATAGTAGACTTCATTTCTTAAATGAATATCTTTTCGTTTCTCAGTTTTTTTCATCAACTCCGAAAACGAATCTAATAGTTCTAATCCACCATATTGAATCTTAAGCCCTTTGTTTCGAGCTGTTCGGATAGCTTGTCTTGTTGATTTAGAAAGTTTATCTTCCCCAAAATGTTGCTTGTATATTTTAGCCTGAATACGAGGTTGAATAGTATCATCCATCTCGGTTGTCTGCCCAGACCATTTCACTCCTAGTTGCCCTAAAGTCTCAACAAGAGCAAGATTTTCAGGATATTCTGTTTTATCTTGATTGACCAAATGTTGAGATAGACAAATACTTGGGTCAAAAGTCACAAAAACCGCTCTCTTACTACGAGCGTAAGACTTAATAGACTGCAGAACAAACTTTAAAACTTCTGTATCCCTGTAATCCAATATGGGACCTCTTGGAATATAAAACATTTTATACCCCAAAGGCAGAGACTTTATGAGAATACTAGCCACAGCCAGTAATTCTTCCCCTTCATAGACACCAAATCTCTCATGATTCCAATCAGATTTCACTTTTTCCCAAGCACTGCTTTGTAATACATTAGCTAATTCATGTTCTTTAACAAACTGATCATATTCTAATGTGGGAATGCCAATTTGATAACGGTACATTTCCTACTCTCTTTCCTCCAGTATCTTATTACTATTCTACTACTTTCGTTTGAAAAGTCTAGTGAAAACAGACTTCCATCATTGTTTTAAAGCCAAGAATAACTATAAATAGTGATTCATTTATAAAAAACTAACTCAATCTCTCTTCTAATTTGAAATCAATTGGTAGGGTTGCTAAAAAACGTTCCAATTGTTTTTCCCAGTAGTACCATTCGTGAGTTCCAGCGCTATGGCTATAGGTCACATCAAAACCCAGTCCTTTGAGATTTTTCACTGCTAGATTATTAGCTTCGTACAAGAAATCCTGCTCTCCACACCAAGCCCAAAGCTTGGTCTTTTTATCCGATTTTTTAGCCAGACTTTCTAGAGAATAAGGGCTAGCTGTCCAATCTTTAATCTCCCCAAAAACACCTCTCCAGTAAGCTGGTGTCCCCAGATTTTGGCTTTCAGGAGAAAATTCTTGAAAGCTAAGGGCACCTGAGAAACTAGCTGCATGAGAAAAACGATTTGTAGCAAGAGCTAGTTTGAAACAGCCATAGCCTCCCATAGAGAGACCAGCGATAAAGGTCTTTTCACGTTTACTAGTCATATTAGGGAAAAAGCGTTTCAAAACCTGTGGTAATTCCTCTGCTAGAGCTGTGTAATAGTCAAAACCATACTGGGTATCGGTATACCAACCGTTGCTGGTATTGGGCATAACAACGATGAGATTAGTTCCTCGAAGCAAGCGTTCTACATTGGTCCGCTTGAGCCAACTATTATGATTGCCAGACATCCCGTGCAAGAGGTACAAGACAGGGATATCTGTACACTCTGGTTCTTCCACTCGATTGGCATCGGGGTAAAGAACATTCACTCCCCACTCCATATCCAAAACTTGTGAGTAATACTCGATTTTCATTACTGCCATAATTTTTCCTCTATTTTTCTATAAGAAAAAGCCGAAATTCGACTTTCTCTCTGTTTATTTCAAAGATTATTTCGCTTCCATGACTACTGGTAAAATAGCTGGACGACGTTTGGTTTGGTCAAAGAGATACTTGGTAAGATTATCACGAACCTTCCCTTTAAGATCTGCCCAGTCAAAGTCATCTTCTTGAAGATAGTCTTCTACCGTTTGGTTAATCAATTCTGAACTTTCACGGAGAATATCACGGCTCTTCTTGAGATAAACAAATCCACGCGTATGAACACGAGCCTTGGCCACAATTTTCTTCTCACGACGGTTAACAGTGATTGCGACGATGAAAATTCCGTCCTCTGACAAGACCTTACGGTCACGAAGAACCACATTTCCAACATCACCAATGGCATTTCCGTCAATCAAGACATCCCCTGCTGAAACCGCTCCAGCTGGAACAAAGTCTCCATTCTCATAAGCCATGCTGGTTCCCTTTTTAGGAATAAAAATGCGTTCTGGCAACATACCAACTGCCATAGCAGCCTTAGCATGGGCATCCAACTCACGGTATTCCCCTTGAATTGGGAAGAGATACTTGGGTTGCAAGAGATTGATCATCAACTGCAAATCACGCGCATTTCCGTGACCTGATACACGCAAGCTTTGAGTGATCAGTTTGACAACACCGCCAGCTTGGTAAATCATGTTTTCCACACGCGCCATGACTGCTTCTTTGGCGATAGATGGAGTCGTTACGATATAGACTAGGTCACCGTCCTTGATTTCCACATAACGGTGGCGACCAATCGACATCTTACGAAGACCGTTGATAGGCTCACCCATACGGCCTGTCTCAAGAATAATCAACTCATGGTCTTCAAAACGAGACATATCTTTTGGCTTAATCAAAAGACTCTCGTTAGCTAGAGACAATTTCTTAAGGCGAATAGCAGTACGGACGATATTTTCAATATCGAATCCTGTCAAGACCACACGACGGCCTGTTGCATCCGCAGCGTCAAACACCTGCTGGATACGAGAGAGGTTGCTGGCTACCGCCGCAACGATGATACGACCATCCCAGTCCGCAATAGTTTGGGTAATTTCATCCCCAACTTCACTTTCACTAGCCACTTGGATATTGCTATCTGCATTGGCTGAGTCGCTAAGAAGAGCTAGAACTCCATCACGACCGATTTCTGCCAAACGAGCGAAGTCTGTCGCATAGGATTCACTAGCTGTCTGGTCAAATTTGAAGTCACCTGTATAAACGATACTACCTTCAGCTGTCTTCAAGACCACACCCAGACTTTCTGGGATAGAGTGGGTCGTACGGAAGAAGGACACCACAGTTCCTCCAAAATCAATCTCCGAATCCTCATCAATGACATGGAAATCATTGAATTTCTTAACTGTGTCATTTCCTTTGACAAAGAGTTTTGCCAACTCAATGGTCAATTCAGAGCCAAATACAGGTACCTTGGCTTCAGCCAAGAGATAAGGCAGAGCACCAATGGCATCCGCATGGCCGTGGGTCAAGAAGACCCCAGCGATACGATCGCTATTTTCAAAAAGGTAGTCCATATTGGGAATGACCACATCCACCCCTAGTTGTTCATTTTCAGGGTATTTTAGACCTGCATCCAAAACGAAAATAGATCCATCGATTTCAGCGATATACATATTTTTCCCGTTTTCACGTACACCACCAAGTGTTGTTAAACTGATATTACTCATTTTTCCTCCGAAAGCTTAATTTATTTTGATTATAGGGTTACTTGCCCTTTTATTCTAAAAGCACTACTTTTAGCCGAATCTTTTCCTACCATTATACCATTTTTTTGATGATTTTCAAAATGAAGATTTGTTTTCAAAAAAGAGCTGGTTTCCCAACTCTTTCCTATCTGCTATTCTTTTTCCATTAAAAAGTCATAAATTTCTTGCACAGTGCCCAGCGCCATCATTTCTTGGTCCTTGACGATTTGTTTGAGATTTTGGTAAATCTGACTTTCTCCGATTTCTCGCTTTGGTGCCTCTTTATTCACTGTCATGACCCCATCTTTGATCGTCACAAAGCCTAGTTCTTCAAATACTTGAATCATCTTGACCAGCAATATTTGTTGGATATTGAGATAAGTTGCCAAATCCTTCAGTTTGTAGCGGATATCAAACTCTGGGAACTGGTAGATGGTTTTGTACAATTTGGCAAACTGCTCTCTAGTCCCATAACCTGTCAGATAATAGGCCTTGTCAATATCATTTTTGAAATAGACCGCAGAGAAATTCTGTTCCTGAAAAATGGTCTTCAGCTGAGTAATATCCTCAGGAACGGTTTTTACAACAACAGCTTCACTATCTACTAAATCTGGTAGTTCTCCAGCAAAATCCAAGACTGGAACTCCTTCAGGCAAGACTGCATTTTTCCCACGAATGTTAAAGAGTTGAACACCCTCCACACGAGCATCCACCATCATCAACTGGAGGGCAGTTTGGCCATTCCATTGGTTGACAGACAATTTGACTGCCAGCTCTAGATTCTTGGTTTGAGAAAACTCTGTCGCCCATCTGCCTTGGCCAAAGGCTAACACTTCAAAACTCGCCTCACCTTTGGAAATTTTCAACTTGAGATGGGCATTCCCTGCCCCCATGGTACGAGCACTTTCGACCTGAAAATCCTTGATATAAAAGACAGGTTTCTGATTGTCCATGCCAAAAGGTGCCAAACGTTCAAAACTTTTGACCGTTTCCAAGCTAAGTGTCTCCAAATCCAGTTCTTCATCTAGATTTAACTTGTTCTTGCCACCAGCATCTGCGCCTTTTTCACGGACATAGTCTTCCAAAACCTGAGATAAATCTGAAAGTTTCTCAACTTCCAGCGTCATGCCAGCTGCGCCAGCATGGCCTCCGAAAGCGATAAAGAGGTCTCGATGGGGATCCAGAGCCTCAAAAATATCCACTGCTTCCACACTACGAGCACTACCCTTGGCACGACCGTCCTCTATATTAAGAACGATAACTGTCTGCCCTAGTTCTTCCAACAAACGACCAGCCACGATTCCTAGAACCCCAGGATTCCAGCCTTCCTTGGCCAAGACTTGGACCTTCTTCTCAGGGTCCACCATGGTCTTAGCTTCTTCATAGATAGACTGGACGATTTCCTTGCGCTCTTCGTTTTTCTGATGAATCATGAGAGCAATCTCATGCGCTTCCTCATCATCAAACCCAGTCAACAAATCAATGGCAGGATTGGGATCATCCAAGCGGCCCAAGGCATTCAAACGAGGGGCAATCTGGAAGCCAACCGTTTCTTCTGTAACTTCGTTGGCAGCAATCCCAGCCATGTCCAGCATTTCTTGCAGACCAATACGCTGAGTATGTCCCAACATTTCCAGACCATACTGAACCAAGATACGGTTCTCATCTGTCAAACTAACCATATCAGCAATGGTACCAATAGCGACCAAATCAAGCAATTCCACTTGTACTTCTTCTAACAGGGCACAAGCCAGCTTGAAAGCAACTCCACAACCAGCCAAATATTTGAAAGGATAGTTCGCATCCGGATGTTCAGGATGGACAATAGCATAGGCATCTGGTAAGGTTTCAGGCATGGAATGGTGGTCAGTCACAATGACATCCACTCCCATAGACTGGGCCAATTCAATGGCTTCGTGACCAGCAACCCCATTATCCACCGTCACAATCAAAGAAATCCCTTCTTGCTCGATAAAGTATTTGTAAACACTGGCATTAGGTCCATAACCATCGGTAAAACGATTGGGAAGATAAACCCGGCACTCAGCGCCAAGCTGTTCCAAACTTTCCTTAACAATAGAAGCCGAAGTCATACCATCCGCATCATAATCACCGTAAACGAGGATATTTTCCCCTTCTTCAATGGCCTGACGAATCCGTTCCACTGCCTTGTCCATATCATGGAGTAGATAAGGGTCGTGCAAGTCCTCCAAGGAAGGTTCTAAAAACTTCTTCAGACTTTCTTGGTCCTGAATCCCTCTTTCAAATAATAACCGAGCCACCTCAGGACCCAGTCCAGCCTTCTTGGCTATTTTTGTAAAATCCGCATCTTCTACCTGCGGGGCAAACCGCCATTCATAAGTAGGTGTTATCAAAAAGACATCCACTCTTTCTAAGAATTCTATTGCTTCATTATAACATGATTTAGGCTTTTTCTCTATCCTGATTGCTTTCTACAAAAATTTTACTAACTTTTTTCTGATATGATTTGACAAGAAAAATCTTTTGGTGTAGAATCATGTTATAAAATCTAACACAAAGGAGATTCCTTATGGCTTTAGTAGAATTTGAACACGTCGAAAAATATTACGGAGATTACCATGCACTCCGCGACATCAATCTCCGTTTTGAAAAAGGGCAAGTTGTTGTACTCCTAGGCCCTTCTGGTTCTGGTAAGTCCACTCTTATCCGCACCATCAATGGTTTGGAGGCTATAGACAAAGGAAGTCTTCTAGTAAATGGTCACCAAGTTGCTGGTGCCAGCCAGAAAGATTTGGTGCCCCTTCGCAAGGAAGTCGGCATGGTTTTCCAGCATTTCAACCTCTATCCACACAAAACAGTGTTAGAAAACGTAACACTAGCACCCATAAAAGTTCTAGGAATTGATAAAAAAGAAGCTGAAAAAACAGCCCAAAAATATCTGGAATTTGTAAATATGTGGGACAAGAAAGATTCTTATCCAGCCATGCTTTCTGGTGGACAAAAACAACGGATTGCCATCGCACGTGGACTCGCTATGCATCCTGAACTCCTCCTCTTTGATGAGCCAACATCTGCCCTTGACCCAGAAACCATAGGCGATGTTCTGGCAGTTATGCAAAAATTAGCCCACGATGGTATGAATATGATTGTCGTTACCCATGAAATGGGCTTTGCTCGTGAAGTTGCCGACCGCATCATCTTTATGGCTGACGGAGAAGTTTTGGTAGATACGACCGATGTCGATGACTTTTTCGACAATCCAAGCGAACCTCGTGCCCAACAATTTCTCAGCAAAATCATCAACCACGAAAGTGACAAAGTCAAATAAGGAGGTGCCTATGAAAAAGAAATTCTTTTTATCCGCATTATTGATTAGCCTTTTCGGCCTTGCTGCTGCAAAACCAGTTCAGGCTGATACTAGTGTCGCAGACATTCAAAAGAGAGGCGAGCTAGTTGTCGGTGTCAAACAAGACGTTCCCAATTTTGGCTACAAAGATCCCAAGACAGGGACCTATTCTGGTATCGAAACTGACCTGGCCAAGATGGTAGCTGATGAGCTCAAGGTCAAGGTTCGTTATGTACCAGTTACAGCACAAACTCGCGGACCCCTTCTAGATAATGAACAGGTCGATATGGATATCGCGACCTTTACAATCACAGACGAACGCAAAAAACTCTACAACTTTACCAGTCCTTACTACACGGACGCATCTGGCTTTTTGGTCAATAAGTCTGCCAAAATCAAAAGCATTGAGGATCTAAACGGCAAAACCATTGGAGTCGCCCAAGGTTCCATCACCCAACGCCTGATTACTGAACTGGGTAAAAAGAAAGGCTTGACCTTTAAATTTGTCGAACTTGGTTCCTACCCAGAATTGATTACTTCCCTTCACGCTCATCGAATTGATGCTTTTTCCGTTGACCGCTCGATTCTGTCTGGCTACATCAGCAAACGCACAGTACTACTAGATGATAGTTTCAAGCCATCTGACTACGGTATCGTTACCAAGAAATCAAATACCGAGCTCAACGACTATCTTGATAACTTGGTTATTAAATGGAGCAAGGATGGCAGTTTGCAGAAACTCTATGACCGTTACAAACTCAAACCATCTAGCCATACTGCAGATTAAGGAGGACACCCCATGACAGATTTATCATCTTGGACAGCCTATTTTCAGGATTTTGGACAATTTTTCAATGGTTTCCTCTTCACTCTTGCCCTAGCGATTGGATCCTTTATCCTAGCCATGGTTTTAGGCATCTTCTTCGGAGCCATGTCAACCAGCAAACGTCCAATTTTGCGCATTTTAGCTCGTATCTTTGTCGAATTTTACCAAAATACTCCCCTTTTGGTGCAGTTTGTTATCGTTTTTTATGGCCTACCTCTTATCAGTGACCATATCATCATGATTCCGATTTATTGGACAGCTGTTCTCTGCGTGGGACTCTATCACGGCGCCTATATCGCTGAGGTTATTCGCTCAGGCATTCAGTCTATTCCTAGCGGTCAGATGGAGGCCGCCCTGTCGCAAGGTTTTACCTATATCAGTGCCATGCGCTTGATTATCTTGCCTCAGGCCTTTCGTATCATTCTCCCTCCTTTGACCAACCAAATCGTCAACCTCATCAAAAACACCTCTACAGTCGCTATCATCTCTGGAGTGGACTTGATGTTTGTGACTAAGTCTTGGTCAGCTCTCAACGGAAACTACATTCCAGCCTTTTTAGGCGCTGCCCTTCTCTACTTTTCTCTATGCTTCCCTGTTGCCCAGTTTGGTCGCAAGATGGAGCAAGCCAACAAAAAAGCCTATTCACTTTAGGAGGTTACTATGGAATCCATTTTAGAAGTTTTGACCCCAGATAACCTAATCTTTATCTTTAAAGGATTTAGCTTGACCCTCTACATTTCTCTGATTGCTATCGTCCTCTCTACCCTTATCGGAACAGTGCTAGCTGTCATGAGAAACGGGAAAAATCCTGTCTTACGTATCATCTCCAGTATTTACATCGAGTTTGTGCGTAACGTTCCCAACCTCCTCTGGATTTTCACTATCTTTTTGGTGTTCAAGATGAAATCCACACCAGCAGGAATCACTGCCTTTACTCTCTTTACCTCAGCAGCCCTAGCTGAGATTATCCGAGGCGGTCTCAATGCCGTAGACAAGGGACAATACGAAGCAGGAATGTCACAAGGATTTACCTCAGCCCAAATCCTCTACCATATCATTCTTCCACAAGCTATTCGTAAAATGCTACCAGCCATCATTTCTCAGTTTGTCACTGTGATTAAGGATACCAGTCTTCTCTACTCTGTTATCGCCCTACAAGAACTCTTTGGAGCTAGCCAAATTCTCATGGGCCGTTATTTCGAACCAGAGCAAGTCTTCAGTCTTTATATCCTGATCGCCCTCATCTACTTCAGCTTTAACCTAGCAATCTCTAGCCTGTCTCATATGCTAGCAAAACGTTGGCAACAAGCTGCAGAATAAAAAACAGCTCTCCAGTTCAATTGGAGAGTTTTTCAACTCAATCTCAAAAAACACTGCTAGATTTCTAGCAGTGTTTTGAGTTTTATTTATCTTAGTAAACTGTCTTTTCAGTTTCTACGTCAAAGAAGTGAGCTTTGTTCAAGTCAAATCCAAGTTCCACAGTTGCACCAGCTTGCAAGTAGTCACGTGCGTCAACCTTAGCAACGAATTCATCTTTACCAACTTGGCAGTATAGGTGAGATTCTGAACCAAGCAATTCTGATACAGAGATAGTTGCTTTCACAACTGATTCTGGGAATGTTTCAAGGAAAGCAGGTTCTGCGTTCACGTCTTCTGGACGGATACCGAAGATCCAAAAGCCGAAAATGAACTGGTCGGCCCAAATGGAGAAATCGTTGGACGTGTGAAAAATGGTCGTCCGAAATTCTTCCCAGACTACTACGTCATCCCAATGAGCCTCGACAAAGACAACGATGCCCAAGAAGCCTTCAATATGATCGACTACTTCAAACGCAATGGTGTCCTCGTCAAGGAACTCAAAGAAGATATTGGCAACTATAAAAAAGGGGACTTAGTCATTGACATGGCCCAAGCCAAACGTGGCTATGCTAACCACATTCTCTACAAGGGTTCCAACGAATCTGCCTGGGCTGCTATGTACGCAGAGTTGCTGGTAAACTTCCCAGATATGAGAGGGTTCAAGTCCGAACCTGTCTTTGCGGATGGTCTTTTCAACGGAAAATTAGGAGAAGTCACCACCACCCGCGCCACTCGTACCTCTGAGATCGATCCAAAAGCTCCTTACTATGTGATCGCAAATACCTCAGCCAGTGCCGTTAAAGCTGTCAACCAGGCTATTGCACAAGGAAAATCTGTCTACCTAACAGATGATGGCTACATCGTTGACCGCGATACCTTTGCTTCGCTCCTACCAAACTATGCCATTTATGGTGATGCCCTCTACAAGGTGCCTAGTGGCCCAACCTTGAAACCGATGAAGGTCTACTCTCCAAACTACCACTATAATTGGGCTGGAGTAGATGCGCCTGCTCATACTAGTTTGGTCCTTGAAAAATTAGGCTTCCAAATCGTCAATACGCCAGAAGAAGCGGATGTTGTTATTTTGGAAAGCAATCGCTTTGACGCTTCCATTTTTGGCAAGAAACCAACCCTTGTCATTGGCGGGGAAGCCATGCAAAAATTGGAAAAATTGGGAGTTCTTACAGGATTTGACGCTGAAAAACTAAAAGGCGGTAGTGACTACGAAGGCTTGATGAAAGCGATCATTGATGATCAGGATCCATTGACCAGCGGATACAAGAAGAATACCCTCTTCTACTCCAACTCAGGAAACTGGATTGAAAAGGTTCCAGAGCATTTCAAGACCTTGATGAGCATCGCTCCAAGCGATTATTATATTGCAGGTTGGTGGCCACATAACGATGTTCTGGCTAACAAAGTCATGGCCATCTCTGGAGAACTGATGGGACAACCACTCTTTGTCTATGCAGGAAATCCAACCAACCGTCAACACCCTGTCCACTTCTTCCGCTGGGTAACCAATGCGATCTTTGGCAGCAAGTTGGCAAGCTTGATGGATTACGTTCCAGCTAAAGAACCAGATCAAGTGGTAGTTCCAATTCATAACCAAACAAGCAATCCACAGCCAATCTTGGCCAAGAAGGACACTCCTAAAGTGCTCCTTCCACAAAAAGAAACAACTGTGGAAAATGGAGAAAGCGTGCAAGCTTTGACTTACCAAGTAGGACAAAGCTTCCAAGAAAGTCCAGCTAAGGCACAATTGCCACAAACTGGAGAAGACACAACCGCACACTTCATTCTTTCAGGCTTCTTGTTAGCCGTTAGCGGAGGCTTCCTCCTCTTGAAAAAGAAAGAAGTTGAGTAAGTTCCAGGTTTAGACTTGGATGACACGAAAAGAACCTTCGCAGACGCGAAGGTTCTTTTTGGAGATAAAATATCTTTCAAAACTTTCCTTAGGTGAGTACGGACGTCAGCGAACTTCTTCGAAGTTCCATGACTTAGTTTTGAGCCTAAGGTCTCAAAACTCCCGAGTGTTTGAAACAATAATGTTTCAAACACTTTTCTCACAGCGGAAAGTTTCAGTTTATACTTGACTGATTCTAAAGTATAGAAAACTTTTATAATGTTCTCCAGAATATTTAATGAACATACTATTCTACATTAAATCCTAACACTGATGCAAAGTTTCTCCTTATTCCACCAATTCCAACACAACCGTTTGGTAAGGAGCTAATTCTAGCACTTGGTCTCCTTCTTGGAATAATCCTGCTGTATTATTTAAAACGACTGTTTTAATCGGAGCTGGCAACTCCAAGGTGGCCTGGCGATTTTGGAAATTGCTGACAACCAAGAGACGCTTGTCCCCACGGCGTTCAAAGGCGATGATGTTTTCACGGTCCCGATACGCTGGGATCATATCTCCGAATCGGATGGTATTTCCATAAAGGGGATGGCGATACAAGGCCGTCAACTGGCGATAGTAATTCAAGATGGAATTTGGATCCTTTTCTTGATCTTTCACATTGATGGCAACATTTGGTTTGGGACTGATCAACCAGGCTGTTCCATCGCTAAAGCCCAATCCTGGCTCCGCTGACCACTGCATGGGTGTCCGCGCATTGTCCCGGCTGTAGTTGGCAATCGCGGCCAAGGCTTCTTCCTCGCTTAAACCAGCTTCTTTCGCGACGTGGTAGCCATTGATGGTTGCGATATCATCAAAGTCCTCCACCGATTCAAAGACTTGGTTTTCCATCCCAATTTCTTGGCCTTGGTAGATAAAAGGAATTCCCTTACGCAAAACCTGAATGGTTCCCAGGGCTTTTTTACTGGTATCGTTTACTGGACCTTCTGCAATATAGTGGGACACCCCACGAGGCTCGTCGTGATTCTCGATAATGGTCGAGAGCACCCCAATGCTATCCGCGCGCTCATGCGCTTGAAAAATACTTTCCTTGAGTTCATCTGCTGTTGGAAGACTATGGTCAAACCAGCCTTTTCCTTCCTGCCCCAAGCAGGTTTGCTTGAAGTCAAAGATGGAAGAGAAGACGCCATCTTTTCCAATGAAGAAATGCAACTCTTCGTCGGTTTCATTGAACACTTCCCCTACTGTGAAGGCATTGTACTTGGCGAAGGTTCGCTCATTTAACTCATGCAAGAAAGGTTCAATCGATTGGGCATTCACTAGAGACTCCAGTACTGGGACCAAGCCATTTTCGCGATCAGACGGAAGCGAACGCCATTCTAGATCTTTTTTGATATTGATAATAGCATCGATCCTAAAGCCCGCAATTCCCTTGTCCAACCACCAGTTGATCATCTTGTAAATTTCTTCGCGCAAGACAGGATTTTGCCAATTAAGGTCTGGCTGATCCTTGTGATAAGAATGGAGATAGTATTTGTTGGTGCCAGGAACTGGTTCCCAGACACTGCCTCCAAAGTAACTTTCCCAGTTGTTGGGTTCCTTGTCACTTTCGATGAAGTAAAAGTAGTCCGCATAAGGGCCATCTGGATCCGCTAGAGCTTTTTGGAACCACTCGTGATGACTGGAGCAGTGGTTAACCACCAAGTCCATAATGATAGAAATGCCCCGCTTCTTACCTTCAGCAATTAGCTCCTCCATATCTTCCATAGTTCCAAAAATAGGATCAATGGCATAGTAGTCTGAAATATCATAGCCCTGGTCAATAAACGGACTCTTGTAAATAGGCGATAACCAGAGAATGTCAATTCCTAAGTTTTGAAGGTAATCGAGTTTCTTCGTGATTCCTTTCAAATCCCCAACGCCATCACCATTGCTATCTTTAAAGCTTTTTGGGTAGATCTGATAAGCGACCTTCCCCTTCCACCAGTCTTTTTCCATGTTTTGTCTCCTTAAAATGAAAGAGACTGAGACATATCGTATCAGTCTCTACAGTGTCAGTAGGTATTAGTAAACTGTCTTTTCAGTTTCTACGTCAAAGAAGTGAGCTTTGTTCAAGTCAAATCCAAGTTCCACAGTTGCACCAGCTTGCAAGTAGTCACGTGCGTCAACCTTAGCAACGAATTCATCTTTACCAACTTGGCAGTATAGGTGAGATTCTGAACCAAGCAATTCTGATACAGAGATAGTTGCTTTCACAACTGATTCTGGGAATGTTTCAAGGAAAGCAGGTTCTGCGTTCACGTCTTCTGGACGGATACCGAAGATCAACTCTTTACCTTCGTATCCTTTATCGCGAAGAACTTTCAAAGCACCTTCTGGAACTTTCAAGTTAAAGGCGTCACCAACGATGTGGTCACCGATCAATTTTACGTTGATGAAGTTCATAGCTGGGCTTCCGATGAATCCTGCTACGAATTTGTTAACTGGGTTTTTGTAAACTTCTTGAGGAGTACCGATTTGTTCAACACGTCCGATAGTACCAGTACCAGCAGGGTTTTTAGTTGCTGACATGATAACGATACGGTCTGCAAGTGTCATCGCTTCTGTTTGGTCGTGAGTTACGTAGATAGTTGTAGCTCCGATACGACGGTGGATTTTAGCGATTTCAGCACGCATGGATACACGAAGTTTCGCATCCAAGTTTGACAAAGGTTCGTCCATCAAGAATACTTTTGCATCACGGACGATCGCACGACCCATGGCAACACGTTGACGTTGACCACCTGAAAGGTCAGCTGGTTTACGATCCAAAAATTCTTTCAAACCAAGAATTTCTGCTGCTTCTTGTACACGTTTGTCGATGTCTTCTTTGCTGTATTTACGCAATTTCAAACCGAAAGCCATGTTATCGTATACAGTCATGTGTGGGTAAAGAGCGTAGTTTTGGAATACCATGGCGATGTCACGGTCTTTTGGAGCTACGTCGTTGACAACCACGCCATCGATAGATGCAGTACCTTCTGTGATGTCTTCAAGACCAGCAATCATACGAAGAGTAGTTGATTTACCACATCCTGAAGGACCTACGAAAACGATAAATTCTTTGTCTTTGATGTCCAAGTTGAAGTCTTCAACTGAATAGTGTTCGCTGTTTGGATATTTTTTGTAAATGTTTTTAAGATTCAATTCTACCATGAGGTGAACTCCTTTTGTCTTTTGATAGTTTTATTATAGATGAAAACGCTTTACTTTTCTATGGCAAGGTGACCAAAAAAATAAAAAAGTTCTGTGCAACTTGCACAGAACTTTAGAGAATATCTGGTAAAATCAATTGATAACACAGAGTCAGGTCTGTCAATTCCTTCAACTGAAGGCCTGTCAACTCTTCCCATTTATCAATCTTGTATTGGAGAGAATTGCGGTGCAAATAGAGTTGCTGGGCTGTTTTAGTGAGAACAGCACTATTTTCCCAAAGCGAGAGAATGATTTCCTGAATCTGGTCTTGATCCAAAATCATCTGATGGAGACATTCCTTGATTACTCTCAAATCCACAAGCCTTTCTCCCATACTCCAAAGATAGAGCTGAGAAAAAGCATGAACACCTTGGTGGCCCTGACGCCACCAAGTCTTAAACAAATCCCGCTCCGCTTTGATTAAGTCTGATAGAGCTTGATGGCCCGTCTGAGGCCAAACTTGACCTAACATGATAGAGAGACGCAGTCCAAAGTCATACTCAACCGCTTCAATCGTATCACTTAAAATAGCTCGTACAGAAGTGTATTTGTCTTGTTGAAGCACGAAAACATAATCCTGAGCTCCGACCTGAATCACCGCCTGACAGTTAGGAAAAAGGGTCCGCATCATATCCAGCCAAGAAGCTAGATTTTCCTGCTGAAAATAGGAAAGATGACAATAAACTAACTGAATCTTTTTAAAAGCTTGTGGTACCTGTCCCTTCCCCTCAATCAGATAGGAATACCAAGGATTGAGCGAACGAGCCTGCTCCTGCTGGGTCAAAAGTGAAATCAACTGCTTTTCACGCTCACTGAGCCCAGTTTCCTCCAGCAAAATCCACTGCTGAGAAGCTACAGGAAGAGTTAAGTAACCCTCTTTCTCTACTGGTTGGTCTGAAATCTGAGCCTCAGGAAACCAGTCTTGTAGTTCTTTTGCCATCATATCCTAGTCCTCCACTTTTTGGATGCACCAAGAAATCAAGCTCTCAAGACGTTCCAAATTTTCTGTCATATGGAGATAGCCCATCACGGCTTCAAAACCTGTGGACATACGGTAAGTCACCACATCAGCATTTTTAGCCTTTGTGTGGCTATTGGTATTGCGACCACGTTTGTAGATTTCTTCTTCTTTTTCCGTCAGGACTTGCTCCTCCAACATGAGGGAAATCAAGTGTGCCTGAGCCTTGGCTGAGACATACTTGGTCGCTTCTTGATGGAGTTTATTGGGTTTGGTCATGCCTTTGAGGATGAGGTGACGGCGAATATACATAGAATACACCGCGTCCCCCTCAAAAGCTAACGCAATCCCGTTAATGAGATTGACATCAATCACGTGTCCACCTCACTCCATCTTTGGTGTCAAGGAGCTTAATCCCTTGAGCAGCCAATTGGTCACGGATCTGGTCCGCTGTAGCAAAGTCACGATTGGCACGCGCTTCTTGGCGTTTTTGGATCAAGTCTTCAATCTCTGCATCCAAAACTTCCTCAATAAAGACAATTCCAAAGACCCCTAACATAGCCGCAAGAGCTTCCTTAACACTTGTATCATAGTTGCCAGAATTGATCCACTTGGCCATTTCAAAGACTACTGTAATACCGTTGGCAGAGTTGAAATCCTCATCCATAGCTGCTACAAACTTGTCTTTAAAGGCTTGCAAGTCTTGGGCATCTACAGTCCCAGAAAATGGTTGTTCGTAAGTGTTCTTTAGATACTTGAGATTGGTCTCGGCGTCTCGCACTGCCTTTTCCGTAAAGTTGATAGGCTTGCGGTAATGTTGAGTCGCAAAGAAGAAACGAAGCACTTGCCCATCGAGCGTTTTGAGGGCATCGTGCACTGTGATAAAGTTGCCCAAGGATTTGGACATCTTGACATTGTCGATATTGACAAAGCCATTGTGCATCCAGTAGTTGGCAAAGGTCTTACCTGTTTTGGCTTCTGACTGGGCAATTTCATTGGTATGGTGAGGAAACTCTAGGTCAGCTCCACCACCGTGAATATCAATGGTGTCGCCCAAAATCTCTGTCGACATGACTGAACACTCGATGTGCCAGCCCGGACGACCAGGTCCCCAAGGACTGTCCCAAGAAATCTCGCCTGATTTGGCAGATTTCCAGAGGGCAAAGTCTACAGGATTTTCCTTACGAGCTGTTTCTTCATCGGTACGACCTGAAGCACCCAGCTCCAAATCTTCCAAGGTTTTATTAGCCAATTTGGCATAGTTGTGAGATTTTTCCACACGGAAATAGACATCTCCTTGACTCTCGTAGGCAAAGCCTTTTTCAATCAAATCTTCCACAAAGCGGATGATGTCAGCCATAAACTCCACCACACGCGGATTGCGGGTCGCAGGTTTGACGCCCAAGGCTGTCACATCCTCACGAAAGGCAGCGATGTACTTGTCCGCAACCTCCTGAGGCGTGATGCCCTCTTCCTTGGCACGGTTGATAATCTTATCATCTACATCTGTAAAATTGGAAATATAGACAACCTCATACCCACGGTACTCAAAATAGCGACGAATGGTATCAAAAGCTACCGTCGAACGAGCATTTCCCACGTGGATATAGTTGTACACGGTTGGCCCACAAACATACATCTTGACCTTGCCGTCCTCAATCGGGACAAATTCTCGCAAATCACGAGACATGGTGTCGTAAATTTTAATCATAAAATAATAGTCAGGAAAACTAAAATTCGAGAACAGTTAGTTTCATCACTAAGAGTTCAATTGAATTTCAGTCCGAATGTCCCTACACTTCGGAATCCCTTGCTCCTTTCTCATTCAGATAAACCACCTGGGTCTGTTTGACAAAGCCAATTTTTTCATACAAGCGCTTGGCACCTACATTGCTGTCCTCTACTGCAATCTGAAATTCCTTGTCATTTTGCTCAATTAGTTGGTTGACAAGGGATTTTGCTAAATAGCTTCCATAGCCTTTCCCACGTTCAAGTTCTGATATTGCTAAACCGTAGAAGTAATTCGTATTAGTCGATAAATCTACCGTGCAAGTTCCAATAATCTGACCGTCTTTTAACAAAATATATAAGCGACTTTCTGGATCCTTCAGAGCTTCAGCGACATATCTATCCACAATCTCTCTAGATTCATGCTCTTCTGAGAATGCCTGAAATTTTAACTGACTAATTTGATCCTGATACGAACTATCTGCTAACAAAACTTCAAGATTGGAAACATTTGCTAACGGATAAGGTTTTCTATCCTTACCTAACCAAGTTTCTGTCTCTTCATCCTCGACCAATCCCCAGTTGCTAACAAAATCAGGATGGCGGTCTAGAAAAACACGCTCTGTCTGAAAAGTGACTGAACAAATAGAGAAAGAAGCTGTTTCTCTCTCAAAACTAGTAAACAATGCCCGCGCAATTCCCTGACGGCGATGATCTGGATGAACCAGTATCGTCACTTCCACATCTTGGTCATCTGCATAGACAGTTAATAAACCAACAAGTTCGCCTTTTTCATAATAAAGGAAAAAGGCGGGCATGTTTGGGTCAAAATTAAGCATGTTAGAGAGATAGGGATCACGATAGGTACCGTCATAGTTTTGGCAACAGTTAATTAGTTTTTTCGCCTCAGATAGCTCCTCTTGGCTTAACTTGTTTCTTGCTTGAATCATATAGCTATCCTCTACAACCCCGACGATCTGTGGCTGGCTTCTTTAGCCTGCTCGAGTTTATTGACGTAGTACTCTCGTTTTTCTTCGACTTCATGAATGACCGGCTCATCCTTCTTACCATGAACACGGACAATCTTAGCAGGAATACCGACAACTGTCACATCGCTAGGTACGTCTGCCACAACGACTGCTGCTGCACCGACCTTGGCATTTTCACCGATTTCTACTGGTCCGATAACTTGGGCATGGGCTGATATGAGAGCTCCCTTACGAACCGTCGGATGGCGTTTGCCAACATCCTTACCAGTCCCACCAAGAGTCACCCCGTGATAAAGGAGAACGCCTTTTTCAACGATCGCTGTCTCCCCAATCACCAAGCCAGAACCATGGTCAATAAAGACACCTGAATCAATCTGGGCACCTGGATGAATCTCAATCTGAGTCCAAAAGCGCCAAAACTGGCTGTGCATACGAGCCAGGAGTTTGAAGCCATGCTTCCAGAGAAAATGGGAGATACGGTGGGCCGCCAAGGCCTTGACACCTGGATAAGTCAGCAAAACCTCCAAAGTGGTGCGGGCCGCTGGATCATTTTCTTTTACGATATCAATGGTTTCGCGCCACCATCCCATACATTTCTCCTTTTCTTATTCTGAATCTTTTGGTGTTTCTGTAAATTCTTTCTTAGGTTTGTGATCCTTGTGATGACGTGGGCGGTGAGGTTTCTCAGACTTTTCGCCTTTTTCATCACGTTCAGGTTTTGGAGGACGAGGAAGAAGAGCTTTCATAGAAGCATCCACACGTCCTTTTTCATCAATCTTGATAACCTTAACATCAACTTCATCCCCGATTGCTACCAAGTCTTCGACATTATTGGTACGCGTCCAAGCCATCTCAGAGATATGAACAAGGGCATCTGTCTTATCAAAGAGGTTAACAAAGGCACCAAATTTCTCGATACGAACGACTTTAGCACGGTAAACTTCATCCACCTTGGCTTCACGAACCAAACCAGCAATAATTTCCTTGGCACGGTTAATAGCATCTTGATCACTAGAGTAGATAGATACATTTCCTTCTTCGTCGATATCAATCTTAACGCCTGTTTCAGCGATAATCTTATCAATGGTTTCTCCACCTTTACCGATGACAATCTTAATCTTGTCCACATCAATCTTGATGGTATCAATTTTCGGAGCAGTTGGAGCCAATTCTGGACGAACTTCTGGAATAGTTGCTTCAATCACATCAAGGATTTCAAAACGCGCTTTCTTGGCTTGGGCAAGAGCCTCAGTCAAGATTTCTGCAGTGATTCCTTGAATCTTGATATCCATTTGAAGGGCTGTAATCCCGTCACGAGTACCTGCAACCTTGAAGTCCATATCTCCAAAGTGGTCTTCCAAACCTTGAATATCTGTCAATACTGTGTAGTTGTTACCATCTGAGATAAGTCCCATAGCAATACCAGCTACTGGCGCCTTGATTGGCACACCACCAGCCATAAGGGCAAGCGTTCCTGCACAGATAGATGCTTGAGAAGAAGAACCATTTGATTCCAAGACCTCCGCAACCAAGCGAATCGCGTATGGGAATTCCTCCAAACTTGGCAAGACTTGAGCAAGGGCACGCTCACCGAGAGCACCGTGACCAATTTCACGACGACCTGGCGCACCGTAACGACCAGTTTCCCCTACAGAGTATTGAGGGAAGTTATAGTGGTGCATAAAGCGTTTCTTGTACTCTGGATCCAAACCATCAATGATTTGAGTTTCCCCCATCGGTGCCAAGGTCAAGACTGAAAGAGCCTGAGTTTGCCCACGAGTGAAGAGACCTGAACCGTGCACACGAGGAAGGAAGTCAACAACCGCATCCAAAGGACGAATTTCATCGACCTTACGACCGTCAGGACGCACCTTGTCTTCTGTGATCAAACGGCGCACTTCAGCATGTTCCATTTGTTCCAATATTTCAGCCACATCACGCATGATACGGTCAAATTCTTCGTGATCTGCATATTTTTCTTCGTAAACAGCAGTCACTTGGTCTTTAACCGCTTGAGTTGCAGCTTCACGAGCCAATTTTTCTTCTACTTGGACAGCTTTTTGGAGGTCGCTGTTGTAGGCTGCGATGATTTCAGCCTGTAATTCAGCATCCACATGAAGCAATTCTACTTCTGCTTTTTCCTTACCGACAGCAGCAACGATTTCTTCTTGGAAAGCAATCAATTCTTTGACTGCTTCGTGCCCTTTAAGAAGGGCTTCCAACATGATTTCTTCTGACAATTCTTTGGCACCAGACTCTACCATGTTGATGGCGTGTTTGGTACCAGCTACTGTCAATTCAAGGAGTGATTGCTCTGCTTGTTCTTGACTAGGGTTGATGATGATTTGACCATCCACATAACCTACTTGTACCCCAGCGATTGGTCCGTCAAATGGAATATCTGAGATAGAAAGTGCCAAGGATGAACCAAACATAGCAGCCATTGGTGCAGAAGCATTTTCATCATAAGAAAGCACTGTGTTAATCACTTGCACTTCATTACGGAAACCTTCCGCAAACATTGGACGGATTGGACGGTCAATCAAACGCGCTGTCAAAGTCGCATCTGTTGAAGGACGTCCTTCACGCTTCATAAAGCCACCAGGAAACTTCCCAGCCGCATACATTTTTTCTTCGTAGTTGACTTGAAGTGGGAAGAAATCCCCAGTTGCCATCTTCTTAGACATCACGGCCACAGTCAAGACAGTTGACTCACCGTAACGTACAACAACAGAGCCATTTGCCTGCTTAGCAACCTGGCCAGTCTCTACAATCAACTCACGACCCGCAAAAGTCGTTTGAAACACTTGTTTTGTCATTTTAATCCCCTTTGGATTGATAATATTATACGTCTTGCCTACAAAGATCAAGATACAAAACCGTTAAGCAACTCAAAGGAAAATAGGAAATCGGACGACGGAGCGACTGCTCCTAGGCAGATTTATCTTTTTCCAAAGAGTTGTAGGCGTGTTCAATTCTCAAGATACCAAGGACGTCAAAAGCAAAGTAAAAATAGGAAACTGACGAAGTCTTCGATGAAGACAAGACAGTTTATCTTTTTTACACAGCTTTTCGGCCGGGTTCAATTACACAAGATATTTTGGACGATTCGGCTTGCCGAACATTTCTGTAGAAAAATAGGAAGGTGACGCCGCACTCGACGAGTGCTAGGAAGCTTATCTTTTTTCCTAAGAAATGAGGCCAAAATTCAATTAAGTATCTTTTTGATATTTCCCTGAAATAGTGCGGACGGGGGGTAAAATTATCCAGTGGATGATTTTAGAAATCCAATGGAATTTCAATGGTAATTTTTAATTACTTCGCCTTTTCATTTCTATGCTCAGGCTAAAATAGTTCCCCGAACTATTTTACTCTAAAAAATTCCGTCCTAGAAAATAACAGAGTTATTCTCTAGGATACCACGATAGCGTGAAATATCTTTTAAATACTCACTCTGTTCGTATTTTTTATAGACACCTATTATCAGGTTTTAATAAAAAACTTCTATAACTTCAATACCCTCATCTTTGTATCAAGTACGTACAGAGTCTATTTTATCATATTTTTCTTAAAAAGTGCGGTCTTTACCATTAAAAAGGAACCATTCCCCTCACCTGAGAAGAATGGTTTTCTTTTTATTATCCTAAGGACTGGTGATTAAACAAGGCATGGGTTGCTTGGTGGATGTATTTTGCTGTATCTGCATTGTTCATGGTGTAGAGATGCACACCGGCAACATCCTGAGTTACCAAGTCCACGATTTGGTCCACTGCATAGGCAAGTCCTGCTGCTCTGAGCGACTCAGGGTCATGCTCATACTTGTCTAAGATGGCTTTAAATTTGCGTGGAAGATGGATATTCTCACAAGTCTTCAAGAGGCGGAGAGCCTGATTTCGATTCAGAATTGGCATAATCCCTGCATGAATAGGAACATCAATCCCAGCCAAGATGCACTTGTCTTGGAAATCATAGAAGCGCTCATTGTCAAAGAAAAGCTGAGTTACAAGGCTCGAACAGCCTGCATCCACTTTCTTCTTAAGATTTTGAATATCTGAAATCTGATTTGGTGAATCTGGATGACCTTCTGGATAACAAGCACCAACAATATCAAAGTGAGGAGCTTGCTCCTTGATGAACTCAATTAAGTCAGTTGCATAGCGGAAATCCTTTTGTGGTTCCACATCAGGAATAATATCCCCACGAAGAGCCAAGATTTTCTGCACCCCAACCTTGTCCAAGTCTGCAATAGTTTCAGCAACCTTGTCCTTGGTCAAATAGATAGCTGGCAAGTGGGCAATAGTCGGAATCGCCAAGTCATTTTGGATAAAGTCAGCCAAACGAACCGTCGTTTCCTTGATATTAAATTTATTATTGCTGGCAGTTACACTGATAAAGTGAGGAGCCAACTCCTGCATATCTTGAAGAGCAGAAATAATGTTATCATTACCCACGGCTGGGTTTGGGGGGAACACTTCAAATGAGAGTGACGGTGTTTGGCGTGACATAGTCATTATCCTTTTCTAGTTGATTTTTTTGTTAGCTTGACTCTTAGAATCCAAGTGAAACAGGCAGATTGACCAAACAGCGCTTTTAGAGAAATCTTATCTTACAATTTCTCACGCGCAGCTTTAGCTGCTTCCACAAGGCGGATCAAGCTTTCTTTTGTTTCTGGAATACCACGTGTTTTCAAACCACAGTCAGGGTTGATCCAAACTTTCTTGCTTGGCACTTTAGCAAGGATGGCTTCGATTGTATTGTCGATTTCGCCTTCATTTGGCACACGAGGTGAGTGGATATCGTAAACTCCAGGTCCTACTTCTGTTTGGAAGTTTTTCGCTTTGAGTTCGTCCAAGATTTCAAGGTTCGAACGGCTAGCCTCAAATGAGATAACGTCCGCATCCAAGTTGTCGATAGCTGGAATGATATCTGTAAATTCTGAGTAACACATGTGAGTGTGGATTTGTGTATCTGGCGCTACTGTTGAGTGTACCAAGCGGAAGGCAGGAATTGCCCAGTCAAGGTAGTCTTCATACCAGTCGCTACGACGGAGTGGCAATTTTTCACGAAGAGCAGCCTCATCGATTTGGATGATTTTCACACCAGCAGCTTCAAGGTCAAGCACTTCATCCTTGATGGCAAGGGCGATTTGAAGAGTAGAATCCTTGATAGAGATGTCTTCACGTGGGAATGACCAGTTGAGGATGGTAACAGGTCCAGTCAACATACCTTTAACAGGTTTGTTTGTACGGCTTTGTGCATAGCTAGACCATTTAACAGTGATAGGGTTAAGACGAGTGACATCACCCCAGATGATTGGTGGTTTAACTCCACGCATACCGTATGATTGTACCCAACCATTTTTAGAGAAGAGGTAACCTGACAAGTTTTGACCGAAGTACTCAACCATGTCATTACGCTCGAACTCACCGTGAACAAGGACATCAAAGTCAATATCTTCTTGCCATTTGATCCATTCATCGATCGTTTCAGCAAGGAAAGCATCGTACTCTTCTTGAGACAATTCACCTTTACGGTAAGCCAAACGCTTAGCACGAACTTCTTTTGTTTGAGGGAATGAACCGATAGTTGTTGTTGGAAGAGCTGGAAGTTTGAAAGCTTCTTCTTGGATAGCTTCACGTTCTGCAAAGGCTGGCAAACGAGTGTAGTCTGCGTCTGTCAAGCCAGCGATACGCGCACGAAGTTCCGCATTTTCACCAACACGCTCAGTCGCAAAGAGTTCTTTGTTAGCTGCAAGTGCTTCTTCACCTTGACCATTGCGGATAGCATCCAAATCACGAATCTCATCCAATTTTTCAACTGCAAAGGCAAAGTGGTTCAAGATTGCTGGTTCAAATTCTTCATTAGCAGTTGTAAATGGCACATGAAGAAGTGAGCATGAGCTTGTTAAGACAATGTTTTCAGCTGGGATTTGTTCAAGAATAGCCAAGCTCTTTTCGTAGTTGTTGCGCCAGATGTTTTTACCATTGACAATACCTGCGTAGAGAGTCTTGTCAGCTGGGAAGCCACTTTTAACCAATTCAAGAGTTTTCTTACCTTCAACGAAATCAAGACCGATAGCATCTACTGGCAATTTCACAAGGTCAGCGTAGACGTCACGAACGTCACCGAAGTAAGTTTGAAGCAAGACTTCAAGACCTTTTTTGTCAGCCAAAAGTTTGTTGTAAAGGTTCAAGAAGAGAGCTTTTTCTTCAGCTGTCAAATCTTTTACAAGAGCAGCTTCATCCAATTGGATACGAGTCGCACCAAGTTCTGACAATTTAGCAAAAACTTCTTGGTAAGCAGCAACTAAACTGTCTACGAAGTCTTCTGCTTTCACGCCTTCTTCAAAGTCTGACAATTGAAGGAAAGTGAATGGACCTACAAGGACAGGACGAGTGTTGAGACCAAGTTCTTTTGCTTCTTGGAACTCATCAAAAATCTTGTGACCTGCAAGTTTGACTTGAGTGTCTTTTTCAAATTTAGGAACGATGTAGTGGTAGTTGGTGTTGAACCATTTCTTCATTGGAAGGGCGCGAACGTCTCCTTTTTCTCCTTGGTAACCACGACCCAAAGCAAAGTAGCGCTCAAGGTCAGACATGTCCAAGTTTTGAACTGAAGCAGGTACCACGTTGAAAAGGAAAGCTGCATCTAGGAAGTTATCATAGTGAGAAAAGTCATTTGATGGAATTTCAGTGATGCCTTTTTCTTTGACAATGTTCCAGTGTTTAGCACGCAAGTCTTTTGCTGCTGCCAAGAGTTCTTCTTCTGAGATTTCTTTTCTAAAGTATTTTTCAGTTGTAAATTTTAATTCGCGGAATTCGCCCAAACGTGGGAAACCGATGATTGTAGTTGACATGATGTGTCCTCCAAAATTTGTTGTTGAAACTATCTTAACAGAAAAGAAATCATCTGTATAATTGTAAAAAATTAGGCTTTGATATAGTTTGAAACTATATCTCTATTTTAGACAAAAGAAAAAGACTTGAGAAAAATGCCTCAAATCCTTTGTGTAGCTTATTTTATAGCTGTATTTTAGTTAGACGGTTCAAACGCGTTATTAGTAATTCTTATAAGTGACTATGACTTGTTATTAGAAAAGACTATAAGTTGATTCCCTTCTCTCGTAGATTATCCAGACACTCCTTATAGTAGACAGCATCGTGCTCCTTGTAAATAGGGCTCGTAAAAGTCTCCTCAGGTAAATCCTCATAAGAAGGACAAATCTTGCCACGGGTAGTTCTTGTCCAACCACTCTGGACTAACATTGTAACCACGGTCAGCCATTTCCTTCATGATCAAATCATGGTAAGCAAATAGCTGGTAAGGCGAGTGGGTAAAGACATAGTCCACCGTTGCATGCTTTCTGCCCCAACCATTTCCACGAAGAGCGCAACACTCTCGATGCTGCCCCAAGAGTTGAGGACGGGGAAGTTGTAAAATCAAAGCCTCATGCCAAAGTCTCAAGGGAGTCTCCTTTCAGTAAAGTCGAATGTTGCAAGTAGGTATTTGGATAACGATCAAGCAAGTCTCGAGTCTTAGCGATCAAGTCTGCCTGAGAAGCCTGACCAAATCGGTAGCGAGCTAGCAAGAGTATGTAGTCCTTGCGCTCAGCATCTGTCGCTTTCTTTTTGAAATAGCCCCAAATATGATGAGAGGCATTGCTAACCTGACCCTTGTGTTCTGGAATCTGACAGGCACGGTCAATCATCTCTTGAACCAGACTCACCTCCACCTCTTCATTCTTGAGATACTGACGAATCTCATTGTAAATATTGCTGGAATGGCTCAATACGAGGTATTTGTTTCTCGCCCAGAGTTGCTGGCAAAGGGCACGTTGGTTGTTATTATTCATATACATTATATTATTTTTGCTCTAAAATCTCCGCCACTTTTACATCATAAGCATTTTGAAGATTGAGCCAAGTTTGCATGGAAACGCCACTTAACTTAGCTAACTTGTGAGCAGTTTCTTTACCAATGGACTCCTCTGCATTAACTAGCTTGCTGATAGTCTTTTCCGAAACTCCTAAACGCTCGGCAAATTCTTTCTGCGTTACGTTATAATCTTCAATCAACTCTTCAACATACTGACCTGGATGAAAAGCAATCAGGTCTTTGTATTCAACAATTTTATTACTCATAGTGATTGCTGACCTCCTCTATTCTATTGAACTTATTGGACTACAAACTGTCTGTCAGGATGTTATTTATAATTCTGAATCTTGTCAAACAATAACGCTAAATTAGAATATCCATTCGTCATTTCATTTTGTTTTATAAACTGCCATGATTGTTCGTAATCATCTGCCGGGCATCTACTTTGGAAAAATGCTAAAATCCCTTCTACTCCCGCATCGCCTTTTCCATCATACTGGTCGATGAAATCATCAGCAGCACTCATTTTTTCATGATTTGGTAATATTTTTCCAAATAAAACATGTTCCAAATTAACAGAATTATAATACACACAAGTTTGTACTAACTTCCGCTTAACCAACAAGGAAGTCCCCTCTTTAATCAACTGATTGACATGCCTTGACTTTCTCTGTCTCGTTTCAGTAATATCCATTTTCTTCTTCGGAGTTGAAAATAGCAGCCTCCGAGTTTGTAAATCATATTGAAACGAATCTGTCACTTCCATAGAATCATCTACAACTAAAGAAGTTGGATTCATAAACATGCCATCAGTATCTGTTACAAAGGCAACAAACAGTAGATCACTTACTTTCCATTTTTCTGTAGCAAGAACCTCGCAAATTCTTTCACTTGCAATTTTCGTTCCAGATAATGCAGAATATCTCCTATCTGAAAAGACATCTCCATACATCACCTTTAGTGTGATATGCATATCATTCAATCGTTCCACTAATGAATCTGTTATAAATCCTACAACAGTCTCATCAGATTCTCCCTCTACAAATACTAGAATAACCTTTCTACTTTTATTCGCCAAGCTTGATACCTGCCTTTCTCAAAGCTCGTTTAATTTTACTATTAGAAACTCCTTGATACAATTCTTCTTCGTGTCCACCCAGCTGAATTCCTCTTAAATAAATATCTCTTAAGTTATTGCTTGGCTTAATACCCGTTAAGCGGATATAACGATTTGTCGGAGAAGCAGTTGAGAACACAACCTTGTAGGATGGAAGTTTTTCTAGTACACGTAGATTATGAGAAGTAAAAATTAGTTGTCCTTTAGCACTTTCAGAAAAAATTTCAATCAACTCGCCTAGTAGATATTCAAATACACCTGCATCCAATTCATCAATAACAGCGATAATATTCTCTTTATTATATACTTCCACCAAAAAACCAAGCATACTAATAATTTTACGAATCCCTTCAGATTCGTGTTTTAAAGAGAATCTTTTACCTGCACGATTGGAAATAAAACTAACATTTCTTATTTTTTGTCCATCATTTCGAATCTCTATCTCACCTGCTTCCATTTCAAGTCTCAAGTCAGGGATAATAATAGGAACAATTTCATTCAAATAGTCAATCGTGCTCTCATAAACACTATAAAGTTCTTCATTTATAGAAATTCCTCCACTTTGAAGAAACATGGGGATAATCCCCTGATAACTCACATGAGAGTCACGATTCTGATAGTTAATCGTGATAGGAGTAACCCCACTACTATTCAGACTAGATAACTCTTGGGTAAAAATTCTCAAATTTTGATAAAAGTCTTGAATGACATTATAAATTTCAACAAGCGTCGATAAATCTTGCTTACTTGAAGTATAAATAAAGCCTCCTAATTCTTTTGAAAAAATAAAGGAACGATTATCATCAATAATTGTCTTTGTTAAAACACTAACTGCATCCTTTCCCATAATACTTCTTTGAGATTTTAAATATCCCGTATGTCGCGGTTGTTCAGCATCAAAGTTACTTCCTTCATATTCGTAACGTAGCAAATAGCGGTATCTAGAGCCAGATTCTAGAGGTTTATAGGCAAGTTCTTCTTTTACAACCATTACATCTTGCACGCCTGTAGGTTCACTTGCAGCAAACTCAACTTTATATCGAATAATATATGTTTCTGGGACTTCTAATTCTAAAGTAATCGCATTTTCCCCTACTTGGTCTATGGCATTAAAAATCCCTTTTGTATGTTGTGGAATAGACTCTCCTTTCATCAAGGCAGATAGAACTTCAAATACATCTACAACAGCTGTTTTCCCAGAACCATTCTGACCATAAATTCCCGTTACATTGATAAAGTCAGATTTATTTTGAAAATCAATCACTCCATACTGAACGTTCTTTATATTCTCTATAACGAGACTCCTTAATTTTACCATGATTTTGGACTCCTTAGTTTTTCTCATCTTAATTATATCAAAAAAAGTCATTTTACATGACTTTTTTTGATTTATTTTCTATTTTTTCTGTATTATTTGAAAATCAATTCTATTTCCTACTTAACCTTAACATATCTATTAATCAATGAGGATACAAAACTGTAGTTTTCAAATACTCTACAATTGATATACCAAGTTTCCTTCCCCATCACCCTTTAAACTCTTTCAAAAACTTTTTGAGTTCAGCATCGGCTTCTGGTGTAGTTCCGTGTAGTTGACCGAGCATTTCAAGTAAAGAAGCTGTTTGGTTTTGGATTGCTTGATTTGTCGTATTGATCTTGCCAACGATATCTGTCAGTGGTTCGACTTCTTCTTCCTCAAAGGTATCTACATAGCGAGGGATATTGAGGTTGTAGTCATTTTCGACGATTTCTTCATAGCTTGCCAGATGGGCAAACTTGTCAATCTCCTCACGTGACTTGTAGGCTTCCAGAATCTTCTCGATATGAGCATCCGTCATGATATTCTGATTTTTCCCCTTATCAAACTCCTTAGAGGCATCGATAAAGTAGACATCACGATTGGTACGGTTCTTTTTGAGAATGATGACTGTGGTCGGAATGCTGGTGTTAAAGAAGATATTAGCAGGTAGACCGATAACCGTGTCAATGGCTCCTTCTTCTAACAAGGCCTTGCGAATGGTCCCTTCCGCATTGCCACGGAAAAGAACACCGTGAGGAAGAACGATAGCCATGACTCCGTTATCCTGCTTGAGATGGTAGTAACCATGCAAGAGAAAGGAAAAATCAGCCTTGGATTGGGGCGCTAATTTCCCAAATGGAGAGAAACGAGGATCCGCCATAAAGCCAGAGCTTGCTGACCATTTGGCAGAGTAGGGAGGGTTCATGAGAACACCGTCAAAGTTGGTCGGCTCTTGAGTTGGCCAGTCTTCATCCAGTGTATCGGCATTGTGGAGAAATTGATTTTCAACAGGAACACCGTGCAGGATCATGTTCATCCGAGCCAAGTTATAGGTTGAGGTATTGAGCTCCTGACCAAAGTAGACCACTGTCTGCGGTTTATGAGAGTATTTCTTGGCATTGAGCAAGAGAGATCCAGATCCCATAGTCGCATCATAGATGGTAAAGCCTAACTGGTCCTCACGACCCAAAAAGGCAATCTGAGTCATGAGTTTGGCAACAGGCTGAGGTGTATAGAACTCACCAGCTTTCTTACCCGAGTCAGTCGCAAACTGACCAATCAGATACTCATAAGCATCTCCCAGCATATCACCAGCATGACCAGCCACATCTAGCACAGCCAACTCCTTCATGACCGCCGCCACCGTTTGGTTTTGCTTTTGCGGAGTTGCCCCTAGCTTTTTAGAATAGAGGTCAATATCTTCAAAGAGGTTTTCATAGAGTTCATCACTCTGCTCAATATCACGAAAACCCTGAGCCAAATCTTCCAGCTGGAAAGTCCCCTCATTGACACGTGCTACTAGAGCCGTAAAGGTCAACTCAGGCTTGATACTATAGTTGAGTTCGTCCTTCATGACTGCAAGAAGATCCTCGTGGGTATCCGCATCCTCATAGTAGTTGCGATAGACCTCAAGGGCAGCCCCTAGACTCTCACTCCCCTCCTCCATAGTCTCCGCCACGAAAAAGAGCATCTTATCTGACAGATACTTATAAAAGACCATGCCCAAGAGATAGGACTTGTAGTCATTGGCATCCATCTTAGAGCGGAGAACATCCGCTGAGTTCCACAGGGCTTGGTAGAGCGACTGGGAAGTTTGTGTTGTTTCCATAATGTTTCTTTCTAAATTTTTAAATATAATGCTAAAATCTATCACTTAGTAATCACTAATCATCTAGATAAACATATCCTGCAAGAGTTTCTTTTTCAGTATTTCTAACTGAGAAATTTTTTCTTGATAAGAGTTGATGAGGTTATCAAGATTTGAGAAATAGGAGCCAATGGCTTGTTGTTCTTGAATATTAGAAGGTACTAATACTTTAATCTTAGAAAACTCTTTTTTTGTAATATGAGGTTGTGCAGAGCCAACTTGATTTACTTTCATAAAATTACTAATCAAGTTTCCACGTAAAACAGCTAAAATATATTCTGGAGCTATTTTAGCACCTAGTAAAGGTCTTAAAATCAGCATAGCTGAATTTATCCTAACGGAACTATATCTTTTTTGGATATTTTCATCATAATATGCTACATTTCCAAGGGTCCCTCTACTAGTTAGAATAAAGTCTCCTGAGATTAACTTACCGTTTCTTAATTCTTTATCTTTCTCTTCTGAAATAAATTTTGTTGTACTAAAATCTAATCCTGTCTTTTTTACATTCCCAGTGTCTAAGAATAAGGTATGTCCAAAACTAGAGAAGTCACTTTCTCCTGGATAACTTTTACCTCTATCTCCATCTATTATTTGGAAAATATCTGCCATCTTTACGCATTCCCACTCAGTATCAAATCCATCCAAACGTATCTCAGGAACAGTCTGCCCAGCTTTGGGAAACATCTTGGAGAGCATGGTCGCCTTGAGAGATTGGTAGTTGATTAGATTGTCCTTGTAGCTAGCCAGAAGGTCGTCGATGTTGCGGAAAAGAGAGCCAATGGCGAATTGTTCTTCAAATGATGCGGGTATTAAATAGTCTAAATTTGATATATCTGACCAATTCACATAAATTTGTGTATTTCCCTGGGCACTTCTTACTATTTTATTACGATTAGTATCAGCATTTAGTAATTGAAAAATAAAATCTGGAACATATTTATTTTTATTTAAACAAATTCTTTGTGTACGCTGATTGTAAACATAACTATTATCTTCATCAATTAATAGAACTCTTCCAATAATTTTGCCTGTACTAGTTTTGTCATTTAAAATCATTGTTAAATCATCTTTTTCTAAAATTCTTTTCTCCGTCTTCTTACTATATATCGCTCTAATTCCTTGATCCTTATACTTGCTTTCTTCTGAATACGAACCAATGCTAATTACCTTATATTTCCCATCTGGGTCAAATTCGCTTTCAATGGCTGTTCCCCCCACAGATATACCTAAATCTGTTAATTTTATCTTTTCCCACCAAGAATCAAATTCTTGAAATCTAATTCTGGGAGTAATATATTTTAACAATTGTAGCCTCCTACTCTGTAATTAAAGGAAAAACTGTTCCAATTCAAATTTTTCTATTCCTTGTTTCGTATTTATAAATTCTTTAAGTGCTATATTCGCTTTAGGATTGCCAAATTCATCAAATTCAATATTTCTAATTTGATTTTCATTTTTCAAACTTTCATAAATATTTTTACTAATTCCTAATTTTAAAATAGCAATTTCTTCTGGTTCTTGTGTCCCATACAAAAAATAATCAAATTGGTTTTCATTGATAATCTTAAATTCTTTTAACGCATTCAACAAAAGAGTTACTTCATGTGAAATAAAATCCTCATCCTTTTGAATTTTTATAATTGCAATATTATATAAAAATTTAGAATCATCTTTATGTTCTCTTAAGTCAATATAAACCCTTTGATTTCCTGAATAAATATCAGTTGCATAAGGAACCTCTCCAAATTGTGTTCCAACATAGACAAAATAATTAATTTTATCTCTACGTTTTTTGTTTAAAATTTGTTTCCAATAATCAAATTGATAGTTTACCCTCTCACTCAAAGGAAGGTAAGAATTCTCCAAAAATTTCTTATAATAATTACAAGTCTGCAAATATCTTAAACGACTGACATTAACTGTTGGTTCAAAATAATTATAATCTAATTTAGATTCCTCATATACAAATGGTTCAAAAAATATAGTCCTTATTTTTTCTAAACACTTTTGAATAAGATTATCAAAACCTTCAATTTTGTTAGTTTCAGAAATCACTTTTTGTAACTTAATTATGCCTTCTTCCGTATAATTTAAAAGCTGTTGAGCACCCGATTTAGATAGCTTAATTCTAAAATCAGAGCTATGATAATCCCTAATGATATGTTCCTCGTAATCCCTGATAACAGTCGCTTTATCGTTATCATTATTACAATTTTTTAAAACTGGATTTTCTACGTTATCTTTATGTACCCCTCTTAAGGATGTAATTTTATTCTGTATTTTGCAACCATTATATTGTGGATAGTCGATGAGTTCAATAAAATGAATTGGAATAAATATCCTAGATAATGAAGATTCCTTTTTAAATATCTCATTTAATCTATTAACTCTACCTATTAAATTTTTTAAATCACTCGATCTATTAAAGCCTGATATATATACCAAATTATCAATAGGCAAATTCATTCCTGCTAAAACAACAGAGTTTGCAATAAAATTACTTAAAAATTTTGACTCTTTAATATATTTAAGTAGATAATTTCTTATTAATAACGGTAGTACTCCATGAAGATAAACTATTCCCTTAGATAAATAGTTTATTAGTTTAAATTCTGGGTGAACAATACGAGATAACTCCTCTTGTAATTCTTTAATCTCCTCTGGAATGTCGCGTTCAGGTGATAAATCAAATAATTCTTGAGCATAATCCTCAATTTGTTTAGGACGAAAGATAAAATGTAGATTCTTTTTAAATCTACCATTACTTACAGTATCAACAATATATTTCCAAGGATCATTTCTTTCAGAAACAAGAATATATTCATTGAGATATAAGTCATATATATATTCTTTATTTTCTTTACTTAAATACTTGATTGCTAAAATTTTTAAATTCTTCTCTATTCTATAATCATTAATTAAATCTTGGTCTCCCAATAATAAACTTTCAGAATTCTGAATTGTTGGAGAAAGATATATAAGTTTTACTTGGAGATTAAGTTTTCTAGTAATATTTATAAACCTTGCTAATAATAAACTTCTATTAGCCAACGGAAATCTAAAATTAAAATCTAAAAGTTCATGAGCCTCATCAATATATATCATATCAAAAACTATTCCTTCATCAATTAATCGAAGTGCGCGTTCTTGAGTCACAATAGCTAATATCCTATTATCCTTTTCAACATTATAATTTTGATCATGAATTAAAATTTTTCGATCATGAACCTTTTGTTTTGCATCACGAAAAGTCTGATCAATTAAAGCTTTCGTTGGAACAATAATTGCAACTTTAGATTTATCATTATTGTTTGATAAATGTTTAAAAATTAATTCACTTTTACCATAAGATGTAGGTGCTGCAAATAACAGCTGTTCACTTTTAGATTCTATAACTTCTTCAAATACTTTATGTTGTTCATAAGTCTTGATCTTACCTTCTTCAGAAAAATCATCCAATTCATTGTTAGAAATTAAATGTTGAACACTAATATTATTTTCTAATAATCCATCTGATAATATTTTTCGAGCTATTGGATAATATCCATAATTAATTGAAAAATCATATAAAGCCCTAAAATCATTAATTTTAAAACAAGTTCTGGCAATAATCAAATATGCATACTCTATTAATAAATAAATATTCCGTTCTCTTTTTCTTTCAAACTCTTCAATTAACAATAAAGCTACAGAGAACAGAAACTCAGCATCTTTAGAAGATAAAGATTTGGTAAAATATAATAAATTAATTAAATTATCACTTATTTTTTTATTATTTTTAATTTTAGTCAATATAGCTTTTCCAGCATCTGATTTACTGACCATTTGCAATTTCCTCCATCACATCAATAAAAATCTGCTGATTATCTAGATTAACAGTTACTATTTTTTCATTGTAAGTTTCGTGCGATTTAACAAGTTCAATAATTCTTTGAATATCACTTGGAGTCCCACTAATATTTTGATCAATAACTGTAGATCCAATAATTAAATTACAATTAGATAACGATTCATACTTACCTTCCATATACTTTTCACTAAGTTCTTCTAGTTCATGTACTAAAGATAAATTGTTTCTAGAACTCTTAGCATGAGAAGCAGCATTTTCCCATGGATCATTATTTGTTCTACCTTCTAACTGATCAGAAATACTATTATAAGCACGTCTAATAGTGGTTCTATGGGTATCACTGGTATGTGTTGATTTACTTTCCACAATCCATTTTTCACCATTTTTTACATATAAACCATCGAACCCTTTTTTAGGGGAATTTTCCTCTAAATTCCTATAACAGAAATGTTGTTCAAATCCATTATCTAGTAAAATACAAATCAAAAAGAACTCTGCAGCAAATCCTGAATTTCTACTTGGATCTATTGGTTCAATGACTGAATTTGTAGTTTTATCAAATTTTCCAAGAGCTGAACATATTTTTCTTGCAATTGTTTCCACCGAGTATGAACTATTTGTTCCCTTTGAAATATTAACCAAATTTGTCTTTATAAAAGTCTTCTCAACTCTTGTTATTTGCGGTACATCCGCAGAGAGAATTTCAATATTATTCCCACTTTGACTATTTACTGGATTGGTTAAATCGTTTGAAATTGAATTAAATGAATTTCTAAGTAATGACATAAAAACTCCAATGTTATACATAGATTTATATTATACGAACACTGTTCTCTTACCTCCCAACCCTCAACGGCTCAATGACTTCCTCCACTAGTTGGGTATAGGCTTCCTTGATTTGTTTTTTATAGAGGAGAGGATTAAGGGCATCCGCCACCTCTAGCTTATAGTCCTGATAGCGCTGGCTCTTGGTCAGCTGGCTTTCTCCTAGTTGTTTTTTAGCTCCCTTATGATAGTGTTCGACATAGTAACGGAGTTCATCCTCGCCGACATACCAGCGCTTGCTAAAGACTTGGATATGTTGCTGGATGACAGCTTCTATCATCTGATCCAAAATATTTGCGATAGACTGACCACGATAGCTTTCTGGATGTTCTTGTACCTCTCTCCAAAGTTCAGTGATGATCTGGGCAAGATTTGGATTGGTCTTCTCAAGACTCTGAATATAGTTATCCACTGCTTCCTTATCTTGAGTGCTTAGGTTCTTTTCTTGACTTTGACCTTGTTCAATCAGGCTTTGAATCAAGGTTAGGATATAGGCATAGTTGATTTCGTCCACTTGGATAGACTCCAGTTCATAGTGGATATCAAGTGGCTCTCCATCGTCATCATCCTCTACTCGGCTTTTTAATTCTGCAAGGACATTTCGATAAAGGCCCAGATACCTTTCCAACTTTTCTCCATCAAGTCCTGTCTGACTGTAAAGTTCTTCCTCATCATACTCTTTGTACACTCGGATAGAGGCTAGGTACTTATCAAAGGCTTGATAGGTTTTAGCTAGTTTCCTCAACTCAGGCGTAGAGACTTGCTCGAAATCTAAACCATTCACATAGTCATCAGTAGCAAGATTTTTGAAATCACTGCAACTCCGTAAAAAGTTCCTCTTTTCTTCTTCCCAGCTTGGGGCTAGGACCTCGTTTTCTCCACCATTTGAATAGAGCTTGAGGGCATTATCTACTGCTTCCTTAAAGGCTAGAGACTTTTGGAAAGTGATGATATGCCCATAGGTCTTACTGGAGTCAAAGATCCGGTTGGTACGACTAAAGGCTTGAATCAAGTCCTGCGGTTGCATGGGTTTACGATCGATAAAGAGAGTTGATAGACAAGGCGCATCAAATCCCGTTAAGAGACGATTAACCACGATGACTAAGTCCAACTGTTCCTTGCGATAGAGGTATTTGCCCTGCTTTCGAGCTAGACGGTTATTGACATCCGTATTAAAACCACGAAGATCCGCCATGGTAAAGTGGGTATCAAACTCTTGGTTGTAGTCCTCTAAGACTTGCTTCATGTGATCTTGATTGGCTCTTGAGTCTTCTTCGTTTTCTGTGACCGAGTAGGTGATGGTCGCCTTTGGAAAGTCAGGAAGAACCTGCTTGACCCTTTCCGATATCTTGACTCTCGTTTCCCCAGCCTTGACTCGTTTGAGGAGGTCATAGTAGGCTTGAGCTTGAGGGATTGATTTAACGGTCAGGATAGCATTGTAGGTCTTACCAACTCCTTTTTGGAATCCTAGCTGTTGACGGGATTTATTGATAATGGCATCCAAGACTTCCAGCATATGCTCCTCATCCTCGTAGACAGTATCTGGTATGTCATTTTCGGATTTATCCGTGATGAGGGTATTGCGATAATCCACCTTAAATCCTAAAACTGCTCCATCATGGATAGCTTCCTTGACTGTATACTCATGGAGACGGTCTCCGTACTGTTGCTGGGTGGTTTGGGCTAGATCACCGACCTGCTGGCGCTTATTTTCCTTAAAGATAGGTGTGCCTGTAAAACCGTACCAGAGAGACTGTGGGAAAAAGGCCTTAATGTCTTTTTGTGTTTGAGGTGTTACTGCACGGTGGCATTCATCCACGACAAAGGCCACTCGGAGACCCTTGATTTTGTCCGCATCTCTTTGGTAAAGACCTTGTTCAAACTTACGCATCATGGTGATGATTTTCTGGATGGTCGTTACCACCACACGCTTATCATTACTTCCTAGTCGCTTAACCAAATCATGTGTATTATCCGTCTCATCGATATCAATAACATCATTGGTCGCATAGGAGAGGAAGGATGATGTGGTCTGTTGATCCAAGTCCCTACGGTCAACGACAAAAATCGTCTTTTGGATAGATGGGATTTGAAGGAGATTTCTCGCCACCTTATAAGAAGTCAAGGTCTTCCCTGAACCTGTCGTATGCCAGACATAGCCAGACTCCTGACGGCGAGAAGCTTCCTGAACAGCCTCAATAGCATGGATCTGGTAGGGACGCAAGAGGATGAGAGCCTTCTTACTATCATCAAGGACAGAATACTGCATGACCATCTGGTGGGCACGAGGGATGGAGAGGACTTCGTGGGCAAAACTGGTCAAGCTCGTTATGGGTTGGTTGTCCTTATCCACCCACTTGGTTAGAAATTGCTTGTTGAGTTTATTTTCTCTGGCAGCAGCGATATAGCGTGTGTCTACCTTATTGGTCACAACAAACATCTGTAAGATAGAGTAAATACCACGGAACTTGCCTTCCCTATCATACTTCTTAATTTGATGAAAGGCATCCAGAAAAGCAACTCTGGGACTTTTAAGCTCGATCTGAATCATTGGAAGGCCATTGATCAAGAGGGTTACATCTAGCCTGCGGTCTTGATCCTGAGGATTTATCTTATCTCTCTCGACTTGGTTGACAACCTCATAACTGGACTTGCCAGCTGCGATATTGTCTCGCCAGATAACGGATAAACGGATAGTCCCCAAACTAGCATCTTCTCTTTGAACCTCAACCTTGGCAATGCCATTTTCGCCTACCAACCACTTGGCCGCATCATAGTAGCTAACAAAGTTCAGTTGATTCTTTATCTGGCGTTTTTCCTGTTCTGTCAGGGGATGATCTGCCAATAGAGCCACATTGTTCTGGGCTAGCTTTTCAAAGAAGTTTTCCCATAATTGCTCTTCTGTTTTAAGGTCATCTCTGTAAGTCCATTGACTTTCCCCAGTCACCAGTTGGTTGATCAGTTGTTTTTCTATCTCCAGTTCTGGTTTTACCTGTATCATACTCTCTCCTTTGCTACTTGTCTGCTCCCTTTATTATAGCATGTTTAGCCTCAAATTCCATCACTCTTCCCATAGCAAAAGCAATCTTCCCCCTTTCTCCTCTAAAATATGGTATAGTAGAAATATACTATCTATGAGGAGTTTACATGTCACAGGATAAACAAATGAAAGCTGTTTCTCCCCTTTTACAGCAAGTTATCAACATCTCATCGATTGTCGGTGGGGTTGGGAGTTTGATTTTCTGTATTTGGGCTTATCAGGCTGGAATTTTACAGTCTAAGGAAACCCTCTCTGCCTTTATCCAGCAGGCAGGTATCTGGGGGCCACCTCTCTTTATCTTTTTACAGATTTTACAAACGGTCGTCCCTATCATTCCTGGGGCCTTGACCTCCGTCGCTGGGGTCTTTATCTACGGTCACATCATCGGTACTATCTACAACTATATCGGAATCGTGATTGGCTGTGCCATTATCTTTTATCTGGTGCGCCTCTACGGAGCTGCCTTTGTTCAGTCTGTCGTCAGCAAGCGTACCTACGACAAGTATATCGGCTGGTTGGATAAAGGAAATCGTTTTGACCGTTTCTTTATTTTTATGATGATTTGGCCCATTAGTCCAGCCGACTTTCTCTGTATGCTGGCTGCCCTGACCAAGATGAGCTTCAAGCGCTATATGACCATCATCATTCTGACCAAGCCCTTTACCCTCGTGGTTTATACCTACGGTCTGACCTATATTATCGACTTTTTCTGGCAAATGCTTTGACATGTAAAAAATCCGTTTGGTTTCCCAAGCGGATTTTGTGCTTTATTTTGAAACTTCTTTTGCAAGGACAAAGTTCCCAAGAGTAGCAGAACCATTTCCTGCGACTGCTGGCGTCACAATGTAATCACGCACATCAGGTACTGGTAGGTAACCATTAAGAAGAGATGTAAATTTCTCACGGACACGGTCCAGCATATGTTGTTGAGCCATGACCCCTCCACCAAAGACAATCACATCTGGGCGGAAAGTCACTGTCGCATTAACCGCAGCTTGAGCGATATAGTAGGCTTGGACATCCCAAACAGGGTTGTTGAGTTCAATGTTTTCCCCACGAACACCTGTACGAGCTTCCAAACTTGGACCAGCTGCATAGCCTTCCAGACATCCCTTATGGAAAGGACAAACACCCTTAAACTCTTTTTCAATATCCATTGGGTGTCTAGCAACATAATAATGACCCATCTCAGGATGACCCACACCGCCGATAAACTCACCACGTTGGATGACACCTGCACCGATACCTGTACCGATTGTGTAGTAAACCAAGTTTTCGATACGACCACCAGCATTGTTACGGGCAACCACTTCACCATAAGCAGAGCTGTTTACGTCTGTTGTGAAGTACATTGGCACGTTTAGGGCACGACGAAGGGCACCAAGCAAGTCCACATTTGCCCAGTTTGGTTTTGGAGTCGTTGTGATAAAGCCATAAGTTTTTGAGTTTTTATCAATATCAATCGGACCAAATGAACCAACTGCAAGACCAGCAAGGTTGTCGAATTTTGAGAAGAACTCAATAGTTTTATCGATTGTTTCGATTGGAGTTGTTGTTGGAAATTGTGTTTTTTCTACAACGTTAAAGTTTTCATCACCGACAGCACAGACAAATTTTGTACCGCCCGCTTCCAAGCTTCCATATAATTTTGTCATGATAAACCTCTTGTTTTTATTTTCTTTATTATAGCATATTTCGAAAGGCTAAATTTCTCTATTTTTTAGATTTTCCTCTGTAAATCTTACCATTCAAGCAAAAACGAACAAACATGTCATTTGTTCGTTTTCACATTAGAGAGGATTGATTAGATTTTCACTTCAATAACGGCATCTCCCTTCGCAACTGAACCTGTTGCGACTGGAGCTACTGAAGCGTAGTCAGCTGTATTTGTAACGATAACCATTGTTGTATCATCAAGTCCAGCTGCAGCGATTTTGTTTGAGTCAAATGTTCCAAGAACATCGCCAGCTTTAACCTTATCACCTTGGGCAACTTTTGCTTCAAAACCTTCACCATTCATAGATACAGTGTCAATACCAACGTGGATCAAAACTTCAGCACCATCAGTTGTTTTCAAACCAAAAGCGTGTCCTGTTGGAAATGCAATTGAAACTTCAGCATCAGCAGGTGCATAGACCACACCTTGACTTGGTTTCACAGCGATGCCTTGTCCCATAGCACCACTTGAAAAAACAGGGTCATTAACATCAGCAAGAGCTACAACATCACCAACGATAGGAGTTACAAGTGTTTCATTTTGAAGAGCTGCTGGAATGTTACCAGTTGTTTCTTCTTGGACCAAACGTTCTGTCTCTACTTCAGTAGCAACTTCTTTTTCATCCTCATAACCAAACATGTAAGTAAGAGCAAAACCAAGTGCAAATGATACAGCTACCATAAGAAGGTATAGTGGAAGTTGTCCATTACCTGCATAAAGCATTGTACCAGGGATGATAGTGATACCACTACCAGTACCAGCAAGTCCAAGGATTGAAGCCAATCCACCACCGATTGCACCAGCAATCAATGAAAGGAAGAATGGTTTACGGAAACGCAAGTTCACCCCGAAGATAGCAGGCTCTGTAATACCGAGGAAGGCAGAAAGAGCAGCTGGGAAAGCAAGTGTTTTCAGTTTTGGATTTTTAGTTTTAACACCAACCGCAACAGTCGCAGCACCTTGGGCTGTCATAGCCGCAGTGATGATCGCGTTGAATGGATTAGCATGGTCAGCAGCAAGCAATTGCACTTCAAGCAAGTTGAAGATGTGGTGCACACCTGACACGACAATCAATTGGTGAACCCCACCAATCAAGAAACCACCAAGACCAAATGGCAAGCCAAGAATTGCTTTTGTACCAATAAGGATGTAGTTTTCAACAACGTGGAAGACTGGTCCGATAACAAAGAGTCCAAGGATAGACATGACCAAAAGTGTCACGAATGGTGTTACCAAGAGGTCAATGACATCTGGAACAACCTTGCGGACAGCTTTTTCAAATTTAGCTCCGACAACCCCGATGATGAAGGCTGGAAGAACAGAACCTTGCAAACCAACAACAGGGATGAAACCAAAGAAGTTCATAGCTGTTACTTCACCACCTGAAGCGACTGCCCAAGCGTTTGGAAGTGAGCCAGAAACAAGCATCATACCAAGAACGATACCAACGGCAGGATTTCCACCAAATACACGGAAGGTTGACCACACAACCAAACCTGGCAAGATGATAAAGGCTGTATCTGTCAAGATTTGAGTGTAAGTTGCAAAGTCACCTGGAAGTGGCATTTCAAGAGCGTTGAAAAGACCACGCACACCCATAAAGAGACCTGTCGCTACGATAACTGGGATGATTGGAACAAAAACGTCACCGAAAGTACGGATAGCACGTTGGAACCAGTTCCCTTGTTTCGCAGCTTCTGCTTTCATGTCATCTTTAGATGATGTTGGCAAACCAAGCGCAACAACTTCATCGTACATTTTGTTTACTGTACCAGTACCAAAGATGATTTGGTATTGACCTGAGTTAAAGAAAGCACCTTGAACTTTTTCCAAGTTCTCAATCACTTCTTTATTGATTTTTCCTTCATCTTTGACCATGACACGAAGACGAGTCGCACAGTGAGCTACACTGTTGACATTTTCACGTCCGCCCAAGGCATCGATGACTTTTTTTGCAATTTCCTGATTGTTCATTTGCAAAAATCTCCTTATATAAAATTTTGTTATTGTTTGAAAGCGATTTTATTCGCCCTACGACTATTATTTTATCATGTTTTAGAAATATGTCAAGCGTTTTGCAGAAAAATATTCTATCCACTTAGTGGACACGCTTTAGATTGATTGTTTTTGACTCTTTTATCAGGTATTCCTTGAAAAAATAAGTTTAAAATCTTGGTTTAAAAGGATTTCGCTTCATTTTCTTTCATTTTTTGTAGATAGATGATTGATTTTCTAGTTTTTATTTGTGATAAACGTTTGACAGTTTTTTCTCTTTTTTAACATAAAAGGCTTGCATTTTTTATCGAAAACGGTTACTATTAAAAGTGATAAGATTTTTGGAGGAATGAAAGAATGGAATGGACAACTGAGCGTCGTTACAGACTTTATCAAGATTGGACGCAAGAAGAAATTAAGAATATTAAGGAAAATATGGCACAATCTCCATGGCATACTCATTACCATGTTGAGCCAAAAACAGGACTTCTCAACGACCCAAATGGCTTTTCTTACTTTGATGGAAAGTGGATTGTTTTTTATCAGAACTTTCCTTTCGGTGCCGCCCACGGTTTGAAATCTTGGGTGCAATTGGAAAGTGAGGACTTAGTTCACTTCACGGAAACTGGTGTCAAAGTTTTGCCTGATACTCCATTAGATAGCCACGGTGCCTACTCTGGTTCTGCCATGCAGTTTGGCGATAACTTGTTCCTATTTTATACAGGAAATGTTCGTGATGAAAACTGGATCCGTCACCCTTACCAGATTGGAGCTTTGATGGATAAGGATGGCAAGATTACAAAGATTGACAAGATCTTGATCGACCAGCCAGCAGACTCTACTGACCACTTCCGTGATCCGCAAATTTTTAACTTCAAGGGCCAATACTATGCTATCGTCGGTGGACAGGACTTGGAGAAAAAAGGCTTCGTCCGTCTCTACAAGGCTGTAGACAACGACTATACAAACTGGCAAGCCGTTGGCAACCTTGACTTTGCTAACGACCGTACTGCCTACATGATGGAATGTCCAAATCTGGTCTTTGTAGGGGAACAACCTGTCCTTCTCTACTGCCCACAAGGATTGGATAAGAAAATTCTAGACTACGATAATATCTTTCCAAATATGTATAAGATTGGGGCTTCCTTTGACCCTGAAAATGCTAAAATGGTAGATGTATCTCAACTTCAAAACATGGACTATGGTTTCGAAGCCTATGCAACTCAAGCCTTCAACGCTCCTGATGGACGTGCTCTAGCTGTTAGCTGGCTTGGTTTGCCAGATGTTTCTTACCCTTCTGACCGTTTTGACCACCAAGGAACCTTCTCTTTGGTCAAGGAACTCACTATCAAAGACGGCAAACTCTACCAATACCCAGTCGCAGCTATCAAGGACCTTCGTGCTACTGAAGGAACTTTCTCAAACCGTTCCAAAACCAATAACACTTACGAACTCGAACTCAGCTTGGAAGCTAATAGCCAGAGCGAGATTGTCTTACTAGCTGATCAAGAAGGCAAGGGACTTTCCATCAACTTTGACCTTGTAAATGGTCAAGTGACAGTGGATCGTAGCCAGGCTGGTGAACAGTATGCCCAAGAATTTGGAACTACTCGTTCTTGCCCTATCGACAATCAAGCTACTACTGCAACGATTTTCATCGATAACTCTGTCTTTGAAATTTTCATCAATAAAGGAGAAAAAGTATTTTCCGGTCGTATCTTCCCACATGCGGACCAAAATGGGATCCTCATCAAATCTGGAAACCCAACTGGAACTTACTATGAATTAGATTATGGTCGCAAAACTAACTGATGTCGCCAAACTTGCAGGCGTCAGCCCTACTACCGTTTCTCGGGTTATCAATAAAAAAGGTTATCTCTCTGAGAAAACCATCCAAAAAGTCAATGAAGCCATGCGAGAATTGGGCTATAAACCCAACAACCTGGCTCGCAGTCTACAAGGAAAATCAGATAAGTTAATCGGTTTGATTTTCCCCAATATTTCTAACGTTTTCTATGCAGAATTGATTGATAAGCTGGAACACCAACTCTTCAAAAATGGTTATAAGACCATCATCTGCAACAGTGAGCATGACTCTGAAAAGGAACGCGAGTACATCGAAATGCTCGAAGCCAATCAGGTGGACGGCATCATTTCAGGTAGTCACAACTTGGGAATCGAAGACTACAATCGCGTGACGGCACCGATTATTTCCTTTGACCGAAACCTGTCACCAGATATTCCTGTCGTCTCCTCTGACAACTATGCTGGTGGGGTTCTTGCTGCCCAGACCTTGGCTAAGACAGGCGCCCAGTCTATCATCATGATTACAGGGAATGACAATTCAAATTCTCCAACTGGACTACGCCACGCTGGTTTTGCTTCTGTACTCCCAAAAGCTCCTATTATCAATGTTTCCAGTGACTTTTCTCCAGTCAGAAAAGAAATGGAAATCAAGAATATCTTGACCCATCAAAAACCAGATGCCATCTTTGCTTCGGATGATTTGACTGCTATTCTAGTCATTAAAATTGCTCAAGAACTAGGCATTTCTGTCCCGGAAGAGCTCAAGGTCATCGGCTACGATGGTACCTACTTTATCGAGAATTACTACCCTCATTTGACGACTGTGAAGCAACCTATGAAAGAGATTGCCCAACTCACTGTTGATCTCCTCTTGCAGAAGATCGAAGGTAAAGAAGTTGCGACAACTGGTTACTTTTTACCGGTTACTCTATTACCAGGAAAAAGTATTTGATACTCTTCGAAAATCTCTTCAAACCACGTCAACGTCGCCTTGCCGTAGATATGGTTACTGACTTCGTCGGTTCTATCCACAACCTCAAAACAGTGTTTTGAGCTGACTTCGTCAGTCTTATCTACAACCTCAAAGCAGTGCTTTGAGCAGCTGCGGCTAGCTTCCTAGTTTGCTCTTTGATTTTCATTGAGTATAAGCACAAGAAAACTCAGACCAATTCGTCTGAGTTTTTTATAATCTTAAATTTTCGAGATAGCGCTGGGCTGTCTCTAGGTTAAAGGTTTTATCTGCTATGAGGCGCTCAACTAGGGGAGCAACTTCAGACTCACTAGCACCTGCTAGGAGAGCCAAAGATTTGGCCTGCAATTTCATGTGACCTTGCTGAATCCCTGTACTCACCAAGGCTTTGAGGGCCGCAAAGTTTTGGGCGAGACCGATAGACACGATAATCTGAGCTAATTCTTTGGCAGAAGGATTTCCCAGTAATTCATGACTAAGGGCTACACGAGGGTTGAGACCGATAGAGCCACCTTTGGTCGCTACAGGCATAGGTAGGATCAGCTCACCGATCAATTCTTCTCTTTCAACGTCCAGTGTCCATCGACTAAGACCTTGATAACGGCCATCTCGACTGGCAAAGGCATGGGCTCCAGCTTCGATGGCACGCCAGTCATTACCAGTGGCAATCAACATGGCATCAATACCGTTAAAAATTCCTTTATTGTGGGTAGTGGCTCGATAAGGATCAGCCTGTGCAAATTGGCTAGCCAAAGCTATTTTCTCCGCAATCTCTCGTCCTTTGTCCTTCTGGCGGCTCAAGTAGCGAAAGGCGATGCGACAGCTTGCTGTCACCAGAGAATCGGTCGCGTAATTAGACAGAATTCCCATGAGACTCTGTCCCTGACTGAGTTCTTCTAATATTGGTTTCAAGGCTTCCAACATGGTGTTGAGCATATTGGCTCCCATGGCTTCCTGGGTATCGACATGAAGATAAACGACTAGAAAGTCTGTTTCGCTTTTGAGCTGTTCTACATGTAAATCACGCGCCCCACCCCCGCGTTTAACAATGGAAGGATAGGCTTGATTAGCAAGCTCCAAGAGTTCTGCCTTCTTGCTGGCAATCTTCTCTAGCGCTTGTTCAGGATCAGCAACTTGATAAAGGGCTACCTGCCCAATCATCTTGCGCTCATGGACTTGAGCAGTAAAACCGCCTGCTCGCTTGATGATTTTGCTGGCATAGCTGGCCGCAGCAACCACAGAGGGCTCTTCCGTCACATAAGGAACTGTGTATTCCTGACCATTGACAAGAACCTCTGGAACCAGCGAATAAGGCAGAGAAAAAGTTCCCACTACATTCTCACTCAGCTGGTCTGCCACAGTCACACTCATCTGTTCATCCTGCTCCAAACTCTCTTGTCTCTCAGGACTAAGGAGCGCCTGAGCTTTTAACAGCTCGAGGCGCTCTTGGTATGATTTTTTAGAAAATCCATTCCAACTTATCTTCATTATTTTTCAACCTTGCTATAACGGCGTTGGTGGTCCACAATTTCAACCAAGGCAAAATCTTGATTTTCATAGCCAGCAAACTGGGCAGAGTTTGTTTCATCTAAGTCTACTTCCTCAAAGAAGACTTTTTCATAGTCTGCAACGGATAGGGCAGTTCGTTGGTTGAGTTTGTTCAAGCGGTCTTTATCTAGATATGCTTCATATCCTTCAACCAATTCACCACTGAAGAACTCAGCCACAGCACCACTTCCGTAACTATAAAGGGCAATTTTATCCCCAGCCTTCAAGCTATCTGTATTTTCCAAGAGAGACAAAAGTCCAAGGAAAAGTGAACCTGTGTAGATATTCCCCACCTTTTGACTGTAGAGAATAGACTGGTCAAAATGCTTTTGCAAGAGGTCTTTTTTCTCTTGAGGCAAGCTCTTATCCATAATTTTTTTCAAGCCTTTTAGCGCTAATTTAGGATAAGGCAAGTGGAAGCAAACCGCCGCAAAATTATCCAAAGTAAGCTGGTAGCGTTTTTGGTATTCAAGCCAAGTCGTTTTCAAACTATCCAAGTATTGTTGGGTAGAATAAACACCATTTACATAAGGGGTTGTTGAGTAATTTGGACGCCAAAAATCCATGATATCACGAGTTTGAGCCACATTGTCATTATTAAAGGCCATAATGCGTGGATTTTGTGTAATCAACATAGCCACACTTCCAGCACCCTGAGTTGGTTCTCCTGGAGTTTCAATACCATATTTGGCAATATCACTGGCAATGACCAAGACTTTGGACTCTGGAGAATTTTCCACATGTAATTTGGCATAATGGAGAGCAGCTGTCGCACCATAGCAAGCTTCTTTAATCTCGAAACTACGAGCAAAGGGCTGGATACCCAGCAAACCATGAACAAAGACGGCTGCAGCCTTACTCTGGTCAATTCCTGACTCGGTAGCTACAATGACCATATCGATTTCTGATCTTTCTTGCTCAGTTAAAATAGAGTCACTTGCACTGGCTGCCAAGGTCACAATGTCCTCAGTTAGGGGCGCAATACTCAATTCCTTGAGCAAGAGTCCTTTACTTAATTTTTCAGGGTCAATTCCCCTCGCTTCTGCTAAGTCTTGTAATTTCAAGACATATTGACTGGTCGCAAAACCAATCTTATCAATACCGATTGTCATATTTACCTCTGTTTTATCATTCATTGTAAAAAATCGTTCTATACTATTTTATCACAAATGGCAGTAAAAGAGAGAAAAAAGACTTGATTCACCAAATCAAGTCGCTTAGTAATCTAACTATTATGCTGTTTTCGTAAGTAAGAATAAAGTCTGAGAATCACTGTTCCACTAGCCATTCCAATAGAAATCACCAGAGCCAACATGACAACTAAAGTTGCACTGGCAATGGCATGACTATAATCCCCTGTCACAAAAAAGGCAGTTGTTCGATAGGAAAGATAACCCGGAACCAGAGGTGCCAAGATTGCTAAGATAAAGACTACAGCAGGAGTCTTATAAAGGATACTCAAAATCTGGCTGACACATGAACCGATAATGGCCGCAATGAAGGTAGCTACAATGACATTGGTCGGTTCTTTAAGTAAGAGATAAATTAGCCAGACAGCCATGCCCAAAATCCCTCCAGGTAAGAGCATAGAGCGTTGCACATTGAGTACGATTAGAAAAGTGATAATAGCAAGAAGACTTGCCACTGCTTGTAATAAAAAGGTTGTTAGTGTCATATTAGTTCATCAATACCAAGGCGACAGAAGTTCCCGCCCCTAAAGCAAGAGTAATGAGCAGGGATTCAAACATCTTGCTCATACCAGAGTTTATGTGGTTAGTCATAATATCACGGACCGCATTGGTCAAGGCAATTCCTGGTACAAAAGGCATGACCGCACCAGCTATAATCAAATCTGCCGTTGAAGGAAAGCCTGTGTAGCGAGCCCAAAACTGGGCTATCATCCCAAAGACAAAGGCTCCAGCAAAGGCCGTCACAAAGGGAATTCGGATAAATTTTTCCACATAAAGGGAAAAGGTAAAACCAAATAAGGTAGCCACTCCTGCCCCAAGTGCGTCGTAAATATTTCCACTAAACATAACCGAAAAGAAAGGAGCACTAAAGGTAGCAGCCAGAGTTACCTGCAACTTGGTATAAGGAAGGGGTTGGGCTTGCAAGGCCGTCAATTGCTTGAAGGCTGTCTCTAAATCAATCTTCCCCCCAACCAGCTGTCGAGAAATCTGGTTCACATCGCAGACTTTTTCAATGTTATAAGAAGAGGAAGTCACGCGCTTCATACGCGAAATATTGGTATTTTCAATCGAGAAAAAGATAGCGGCAGGCATGGCAAGAACATTACAATCCATAATCCCCTGCGAATGCGCAATACGAATCATGGTATCTTCTACACGATGAATCTCTGAACCACTTTTGAGAAGAATAGTTCCAGCTAACATAATCACATCGATGACGGCATTTAATTCTTTTGATTCTTCCATGCTTTCCTCCTTTTATCAACTCCCTCTATTCTATCACAAATCCGGACTCAAAAAAAATCTTTGCCATGAAATCATGACAAAGATTCGTTTAATCACGTGAATTTTCGTGGTTGCCTTCACTACTTGATTGAGTATTAGCAGGTGCATTCTCTCGTTGATTTCCTTGTTGGTTCCCCTGACTTGGTGTTGTAGTAGAACCTTGGTTTCCACGTTGGGCTGGTGCCGATGATGACGTTGACGGCGGTGTTTTTGGCTTGTAGATTGAAATCTTGACACGCGTCTTAGTCAAATCAACCTTTTCACCTGCTTTTGGACTCTGTTCAACGACTGTACCTTCAGCAGTTCCAGCGGGAGCTGTCGACACTTCTACAACTTCAATATTGGCTTCTTTAATACCGACAATTTGAACGAGATTGTTTTTAGTAAATTCAAGACTAGATCCTGTATAACTTGGCATGGCAACGCTGGTTACTTTCTTAGCAACGGTTAAGGTAATCGTTGATACCTTGCTTAAATCATAGGTTGTACCGGCAGCTGGACTCTGTCTGAGAACAGTTCCTGCTTCACTCTCACTTGATTCTTCTTCCTCGATCTTGATGAGATTTTCAGGAACCTTCTTCTGCTTGAGTTCTGCGATAACATCTGTCGATTTACGGCCGATATAGTTACTCAATTGGAAAGATTGCTTGCCTGATGAGACAACCAAATTGATTTTCGTTCCTTCTTTTCGACCAGTTCCAGCGTCAGGATCTGTACGAATAATCCGCCCTTCTTCCACCTTTTCACTAGCCTCTGATTTCTCCTCGCCAATCTCAAAATTGGCTTTCTTGAGAGTTTCCTTGGCCTCCGCAACTGTCTGACCTGCCACATTTGGAATAGCAATGGTTGCAGGAGTTCTGGATAGTATCCAAACAAGAGAAGCTGCTACCAATACAATGCTGGCCAACAAAATCATATAGCGAACTCTAAATTTCCGTTTCTTAACAGGCTTGGTTGCGTAATCGTCTTCTGAAACCTGCTGACTCGGCTTCGCAGCCTGTGGCTTCGGACTTTGTGTTTGTACCTTAGGAATCGAGGTCAGAGTACTCTGGGATACCTTTGGTAGAGTCTTGGTGTCTGCCTTAGTAGTATCATTAAATACCAGTTTAGGCTCATTGCGACGATTGTAAGACAAGCTACTAGACAAGTCTACATACATCTCTGCAACTGACTGATAACGATCTGTCAATTTCTTGGCAGTTGCCTTGATGACAACATTCTCCAAAGCCTGAGGCACAGATGGATTTTCAGCTATAACTGACGGCAGTGGTTTCTGGAAATGCTGAAGGGCGATGGTCACCGCACTATCCCCGTCATAAGGGATATGGCCTGTCAGCATCTCATAGAAAATAATCCCCATGGCATAGATATCACTCTGTACAGTCGCCTTAGAACCACGCGCCTGCTCTGGTGACAAGTAATGAACTGACCCCAACATTGAGTTTGTCTGAGTAAGGCTTGTCTCTGCAAAGGCTACAGCAATCCCAAAGTCTGTGACCTTGGCAGTCCCATCTGGTGTCAAAAGGATATTTTGAGGTTTCAAGTCCCTATGGACAATTCCTCTAGTATGGGCCAAACGCATAGCCAAGAGAATTTGTCCCATAATACGGACTGCTTCTTCATTAGAAAGAGGATAGTGTTCCTTGATATAGCGTTTGAGGTCTAGTCCAGCAACATACTCCATTGCAAGATACTGTTGACCGTCTTCCTCACCAATATCTGTTATCCGAACGATATGAGGATGGTCTAGATCTGCCATAGCTCTCGCTTCACGCTGAAAACGAGCTACAGCTATCGGGTCCGTCTGGTAGTTGGTCCTCAGGACCTTCACTGCCACTTCTTCTCCGTCTAGAATTAAATCCTTGGCCAAATAGACATCCGCCATGCCTCCTCGGCCAATCTGTTTCACAATCCGATAGCGTCCGGCAAAAATCTTGCCGATTTGGATCATTCTGCATCCTCCTCGTTCATAGAAACAAGGGCAACCGTAATGTTGTCTAAACCTCCTGCATTGTTAGCAAAACGCACGAGCGTCGCTGTTTTATCTGCCAAAGGAATATCACTAGTTACAATATCACAAATCTCACTGCCTGAAATCATGTTGGTCAAACCATCACTATTGAGCAAGAGATAGTCTCCTGGCTCAAGGGTAATCATTCCAAAATCAGGTTGAATTTCATCTTTTTGACCGATAGATTGAGTAATAATATTTTTCTGTGGATGACTGGCTGCTTCTTCTGGCGTCAATTGACCAGCCTTGAGCAATTCATTGACCAAAGAATGGTCGCTCGTTAACTGATGGTATTCTTCCCCACGAATCAAACCGATACGAGAATCTCCAATATGAGCATAGATAGCCTGATTACCAATAATAGCAACAGCCTCAAGAGTTGTTCCCATTCCTTTATAGGCATCATCTTGTCCAAGTTGATGAATCTTTTGATTTTCAATTTCTAAGTAATTGGCGAACCATTCACGCACTTCATTGACTGTATCAATCTGGGTGTCAACCCAAGCTATACCTAGGTCTGTTACCGCCATTTCACTGGCGATATTCCCTGCGCGATGACCTCCCATCCCATCAGCTAAAATAATCATAGTACGTCCAGCTCTATTGACATAGTGGTTGACATAGTCTTGGTTATTTGTTCGTTTCTGACCAACATCTGTTAATAATGAAATTTCCATGTGTCAGTTCCTTCCTAATCCGATATCTTACGAAATTGACTGATGAAGAATCCATCACTTCCATACAATTCAGGTGTAATGAGGATACAGCCGTCTTTCATGATATCCTTACATTCATGTTCTAGTTTTACCTGCTCGAACTCAGGATGACTTTCTAAAAACGCCTCAACGACTTGGAAATTCTCCTCTGAGACAATAGTACAGGTACTATAAGTTATTATACCACCTTTGCCTAGTGTTTGACAAACACTACCTAATATTTCTAGCTGAATTTCCTGCAAGGACGCGAAATCTGCCGTTTCTTTATTGTATTTGATGTCTGGTTTTCGGCGCAAAAGACCTATTCCTGAACAGGGAGCATCTACCAAAATCTTATCAAATGAATCCTGACCAAAAAACTCATGCACCTTTCTGGCATCTAATTTTTGCCTTTGAACCCGATCTGCAACCCCTAAACGCTCCGCATTTTCTTGGATTAAGTCCAACTTGTGATCGTAAAGGTCCAGAGCAGTAACCTGACCTGTCGTGAGATAAGAGGCTATATGGGCTGTTTTCCCACCCGGAGCCGCACAGGCATCTAGAACCTGCTCATTGCCTTGTAAATCAAGCGTCGGAGCAACCAGCTGACTGGACTCGTCTTGGATGGTAATGGCTCCCTCCGCAAACAAATCATGGCCTGCAAAATGCCCCTGCTCCTTAACCAAACCAGAAGGAGACAAGGATGAATCACTGGCCTCCAACAAGGTTTGGATTTCCTCTTTTCGGCTTAAATCAGTCACACGAATACTGGCTTTGTTTCGCACCAAAAGGCTTTCAAAAATAGCTTGCGCTCGCTCTTCTCCGTATTCTTCCTTAAGTTTAGACACCAACCAAACCGGAAGGGAATAGGCAATGGAATCACGCTTGTTTTTTCGTTTGATGCTAGCAATATCTGGCCACCCTTCACGCAAGATACGGCGAAGGACGGCGTTGACCAATTTTTCACTGCCTTTTTTACGGACTTTGGCCAATTCTACTGCTTCATTGACCACAGCATGGTCTGGGATCTTGTTCAAATAGCGGATCTGGTAGGCACTCATGAGAAGAAGGACATAAAGCCAACTGTCTAACTGGTCTCTGTCTTCGATAAAGTGTGATAGATACCATTCTAAGGTGAGTTTGCGGGCTACCGTTCCATAGACCAGCTCGGTTACCAAACCCTTGTCTGCTGCAGAGAGCTGACTTCCCTTGAGATGCTTATTTAAGGCGATATTTGAGTATGCTTGATTGATAAAGACATCTTCTAATACCGCTAGGGCTAAACTTCTAGCCGTTTCTACTTTAGTCACCAAATCGTTCTCCTACAGTCAATGTACGTCCAACTCCGTTGAGGAAGGAAGCAATGTCCATCTTAGGTTTACCCGCTGGCTGCACTTGTTTGAGAGATAAAGCTCCTTCTGCCGTTGCAACAATCAATTCTTTCTTGCCAATAGAGAGGATCTCACCTGGATTTCCCTGACCTTCTACAGCTAGAGCTTCATAAATCTTAAAGCGGTCGCCCTTAAGGAAAGTATGGGCAACAGGCCACGGGTTCATCCCACGGATCTGGTTAAAAAGTTGACGATTGGTTTTGTTCCAGTCCAGTTTTTCTTCCTCTGGCTTGATATTTGGCGAGAAAGTAACCTGACTTGGATCCTGTGGTTCAGGTTTGATTTCCCCAGCAATATAGGCCGGCAGAGTGTCTAAAAGCAAAGCGCGACCAACTAACGCTAATTTCTCAAACAAGGTGCCAACATTGTCCTCATCCATGATTGGAATACTGCGACGAGAAATCATATCTCCTGCATCCATTTCCTTAACCATTTCCATAATGGTCACACCAGCTTCCTCATCACCTTGAATCAAGGCATAATGGATAGGCGCACCACCACGATGTTTAGGAAGGAGGGAAGCGTGAACGTTGATCGCAAAATCCATGCTATCAAGGAGTTTACTTGGGAGAAACTGCCCAAAAGCAGCAGTCACAATTCCATCTGCTCCTAGCTTCATAATAGCTTCCATCTCTGGACTTCCAGATAATTTTTCAGGTTGATAGATAGGAAGACCTGCTTCCTTGGCAGCCTGCTTGACTGGTGTTTCTTGGATAACTTTTTTACGGCCTACAGCACGGTCTGGCTGGGTCACAACGGCTAGAATTTCGTAACGGTCATCTGTCAAAAGTCCTTTTAAGACTGTTGCTGAAAAGTCGGGGGTCCCCATAAAGATTAATTTTGTCATATCTTCTCCTTCTTATAAAAATTGCTGTGGCTCATGGTCAATGCTGAGACGGAGCTCACTATTTTCCCGTTCTTGAGTCAGGGCCAAGACCTGGTTAAGGGTCGGCCCCAGCTCATCTTCTAAACGGTATTTAATTAAAATCTGGTAATGATAGAGGTTGTGGGTACGGGCAATCGGTTTGGGCGTTGGCCCGAGGATGTTACTGGTTTCAGACAAACCTGACCGCAAAATATTCATGACTTCATAAGCACGTTTGACAACCTCTTCTTCCTTCTTGTGAGAAAGGGTAATGCCAATGGTGAAATAGTAAGGTGGATAGCCTAGTTGTCGTCTGATACCCATTTCATAAGCATAAAAGCCTTCGTAGTCCTGGTCTTTTGCAAATCGAATAGCGTAGTGCTGAGGATTGTAAGACTGAATCAAGACCTGCCCAGCTTTTTCAGCACGTCCTGCCCGACCTGCCACCTGAGTCAAGAGTTGAAAGGTTCTTTCAGAAGAACGGAAATCAGGCAAATTCAAGGCCGTATCTGCATTGAGCACTCCGACTAAGGTAACATTGGGAAAATCCAATCCCTTGGCAATCATCTGAGTACCTAGTAAAATATCTGCTTCCCCTCGACCAAACTGGTCAAGCAGAGCTTGATGGCTACCTTTCTTACGAGTCGTATCCACATCCATGCGCAGAATGCGAGCCTGGGGAAAGAGTTCTGCCAGCTCGTCATAAGCCTTCTGAGTTCCTGTCCCATAGTAACGAATACTTCGGCTCTTACAGTTAGGACAGACCTGAGGAATGTCCTTAGAAAAGCCACAATAATGGCAGTTCATGGTCTTGGTATCCATGTGCAAGGTCAAGGAAATGTCACAGTTAGGACAAGTATCCACAGTTCCACACTCCCGACACATAACAAAGCTAGAATAGCCACGACGATTGAGCATGAGAACTACCTGCTCTTTTTTAGCTAGACGGTCCTGAATAGCTTCTAACAAAGGTGGCGTAAAGTTTGACGTCTCATTTTGTCCGATATAGTCCCGAAAGTCAATCACTTGAACCTCAGGGATCCTAGCTAAAGGATTGGCGCGTTGGGTCAGACGTAAATGTTGATAAACGCCTTTTCCAGCACGCGCCCGGCTTTCCAGACTTGGTGTCGCAGATCCAAGAACCAGGGCCGCTTGATTATACTGGGCCCGTAAAATGGCCACTTCTCTAGCATGGTAACGGGGATTGCTGTCCTGCTTATAAGTCGCTTCATGCTCCTCATCAATAATCATAACACCTAGATTTTTCAGCGGAGCAAAGATGGCCGATCTGGCGCCAACAACAACTTGGGCGTCTCCACGCTCGACCTTGCGCCATTCATCATACTTTTCACCATTGGACAGGCCTGAGTGAAGAATGGCCACTTTCTCACCAAAACGAGCAATAAAACGCTCCGTCATCTGTGGAGTCAAGGAAATCTCAGGCACCAGCAAAATAGCTGTCTTGCCCTTGTCCAAAGCTCCTTGGATAATCTGCAAGTAGACCTCGGTCTTCCCACTTCCTGTAATCCCTTGAAGGAGGAAGGGAGGCTGATGACTGCCAATCGCACTGACAACCGCATCACGCGCCTGCCTTTGTTCTGGATTCAACTCCAAAGGCTGACTTGCCTCAATGCCTTCAAAATAAGCAGCCGAGCGTTGAACTTCCTTTTGGACTATGGTAACAGCACCTTGTTCCACAAAAAAGTTGACTTGCTCCCGCGAGTAGGACTCTAACAAACTAGCCAAGGGAGCACTCTCAGGATGAGACAGCAAATAACCTCTCAATTCCAACTTTTTCTTGGCGCGTGTAGAAATCTCTACACTTTCTAATTGAGCAAGGTCTACCTCATACCAAGACTGGGTCTTGACCTTCTTTTGATCAATCGCCTGATATTCTAGACCAAGCAGGCCTTTTCTAGTCAAACGCATCATTTCAGCTTGTTTATCTAAATCTAGAGAAGAAAAGGCAAGCGAATCTTCTGAACCAAACAAGCGCTCTCGGTCTTCCTGACTCAGACCTGCCTTAGGATAGAGAATTTTATCATAGCTAGAGTTCAGAAACCCTGGTAACATAGCCTTGAGGATAGAGATTTTATAGGAAAAGACGGACTTGCGGAGCTCTTCAGCTAGCCAGAGTTGTTCTTGCGTGAGAACAGGAGAAAAATCCAGTACCTCTGCAATATCTTTTAAATCTTGCTCCATCTCTTCTTCATCTGGTTGGGACTCCAAACCAAGAACAATCCCTTGAATCAGGCGATTGCCCTTACCAAAAGGCACATGAACCCGCATCCCAACTTCCAGCATTCCCTCAAACTCCTCAGGAATCCTGTAACTATAGGGCTGGTCCGTCTGCATCAAAGGCACATCTACAATAATCTTGGCTATGGCCATCTTCTCACCTCCTCCTTGTCAGTACATTCTTGCAATAGAAAAAATAAGATTGAGTCCCCCCAACCTTAAATTTTTTCACCATCTTCTTTTTCTTTAGCTATTTGCTCTTTGATTTTCTTTTCTTCCTCTTCTTTGCGGCGTTTTTCTTCTTCGATACGGCGACGCACTGCTTCACGTTTCCCTTCTGGATCTGGGTGAATTGTAACGTTTCCTGATTCGATTTCTTCTAAAGCGCGAAGAGTTGATTTTTCAGACTTGAAACCTTGAGTTGCTGGCGCACCTGCTTCCAATTCGTGGGCACGTTTTGCTTCCAAGATTACGAGTGAATATTTTGAAGGAACCTTGTCGAGCAAGGTATCAATAGAGGGTTTTAACATCATTTGCTTGTACCTATTTTCTAAATTTTATCGAGTAGTTGGAGATTTTGGTAACATCTCCTGATAGTGACCAATGACACGATCCACACGGAAGTGTTCTGCTTCGATCACACGTTTGACACGCTCAGCAGCTAGGGGCACCTGATCGTTGACAATCGCATAATCATATTCACGCATGAGAGCAATTTCTTCCTTGGCCTTTTCGATTCGTTGGGCAATCACTTCTGCACTGTCTGTTCCACGTCCTACCAAACGATCTTGCAATTCATCCAAATCTGGTGGTGTCAGGAAGATAAAGACAGCATCTGGAACCTTTTTCTTGACCTGAAGAGCGCCCTGAACTTCAATTTCAAGGAAAACATCGATTCCCTTGTCCAAGGTTTCATTGACATAGGTCAGAGGAGTTCCATAGTAGTTGCCGACATATTCTGCGTATTCCAACATCTGTCCTTGACGAATCAGCTCTTCAAACTCTTCACGAGTACGGAAGAAATAGTCAACACCGTCCACTTCTCCAGGACGTTGTGCACGTGTCGCCATCGATACAGAGTATTGAAATTGGTTTTCAGAACTCTCAAAAATCTCTCTTCTAACCGTTCCTTTTCCAACCCCTGAAGGACCAGAAAAAACGATTAGTAAGCCTCGGTCTGCCATTGTGTCTCCTTTTAGTCAGTCTGTGAAATAACATTTCTCTAGAATAATGGCAAAAAGCCAGATTATCCTTTACAGTCTTTCTATCTAGTGTAACAAAAAAGCAGTAATTTTTCAACTGCTCTTTCTTATTTATTTAGCATAATCTACTGCACGAAGCTCGCGAATCACGGTTACCTTGATATTTCCTGGGTAATCGAGATTGTTTTCAATTTTCTCACGAACTTTGTGAGCCAAGATTGTGACTTTGTCGTCCTTGATTTGTCCTGGATTTACCATGATACGAATTTCACGTCCTGCTTGAAGGGCAAAGCTAGTTTGCACTCCCTCAAAGCCGTTCGCAATTTCTTCCAAATCATGAAGACGCTTGATGTAGCTTTCAAGAGACTCACTACGAGCACCTGGACGTGCCGCACTCAAGGCATCTGCTGCAGCAACAATCACTGCAATGACGCTCTCAGCTTCAACATCGCCGTGGTGGCTAGCAATCGTATTGACCACAACTGGATGTTCCTTGTACTTACGAGCCAATTCCATACCGATTTCAACATGGCTACCTTCAACCTCGCGGTCAATAGCTTTCCCGATATCGTGAAGGAATCCGGCACGACGGGCAAGAGCCGCATTTTCACCAAGCTCACTAGCCATGATACCAGCCAACTTAGCAACCTCAATCGAATGGCGCAAGACATTTTGTCCATATGAAGTACGGAACTGCAAACGTCCCATAATCTTCATCAAGTCCGGATGAAGGTTTGGCGCACCAATTTCATAGGCAGCAGCCTCACCGTATTCACGGATCTTATTGTCAATCTCTTGACGGTTTTTCTCAACCAACTCTTCGATACGAGCTGGGTGGATACGACCATCTTTGAGCAACATTTCCATAGTCATACGGGCAATCTCACGACGAATCGGGTCAAAACCTGACAAGGTCACCACTTCTGGCGTATCGTCGATAATGACATCAACCCCTGTCAAACTTTCAAAGGTACGAATGTTACGACCTTCGCGACCAATAATGCGGCCCTTCATAGTATCGTCTGGCAGATGAACCGTTGAGTTTGTTGACTCCGCTACATATTCACCAGCGATACGTTGCATAGCTTGAACCAAGATGTCCTTGGCCATCTTGTCAGAACGTTCCTTGACCTCTTGCTCAGCTTCGCGAATGCGGCTAGCAATCTCCTTGGTCAAGTTTTCCTCTGTCTGTGCCAAGATAATATCTCGTGCTTCTGCCTGAGACAGGGCACCAATACGCTCTAACTCTGCTTCTTTTTGTCTTTCGACTTCCTCTAATTGCTCTTCACGCGCATCAAGGTTTTTCGCTCTATCAGAAATACTTTGTTCTTTTTGTTCAAGTGTTTGTTCTTTACTCGTCAAATTGTCGTCTTTACGGTCAAGGCTAGTAGCTCTCTCTGTCAAACGACTTTCGATTTGTTTGAGTTCTTGACGTTCTGATTTGAATTCAGCGTCCACTTCTTCACGGTATTTTCTGGCTTCTTCTTTGGCCTCCAATAGTGCTTCTTTTTTAAGAGACTTGCTTTCACGTTTGGCTTCATTAACAAGTAAATCTGCTTCACGTTCAGCTTGTCCACGTAAATTAGTTGCTTCTTGTTCAGCATTTAAAAGCATCAACTCTGCAGCTTCCTGAGATGATTTCATCTTAGCTGAGATGCTGACATATCCAATGACTAAACCAATGATGACGGCAAAAACAGCAATCGCAAGCGACATGATTTCCATGTTTTTACCTCATTTTATTGTTATTCCGAATGACATACATTCTTTTACATTCTACCATAAAAAAGTGATTTTCACAAACCTAAAATAGAATATGTTTTGAGGAAATTAGTGTGAATTTTAGGATTACACTTCTTCGGATCCCTTCAAAATTTTGAACACATCATCAATAAATATATCTGCTAATCTCTTCTTGAAAGAATCATTATTTAATAGAGCACCAAATAAATCTTGACTCTGAGAGTATCCTTCTATAAGAGCATTGTCAATCTCTTCTTCAAAAGCAAAAACGAAGTCTTCTCTAGAGTTGACACGGGCAGATTGCTTTAGTCTTGGATTCTTTTTCATCAGTTCACGAATGGATACCGCTCCACTTAGACCGACTTGGTGATCGATATCCAAATCCAACTGTTCGTTAATTTCATCTAAGATTTCAGATAAACGCTTCTCCTGGTCAGTCGTAACACCTCCAGTACTTGGCTTGGTAAGTATTAACTCTGGATGATATTCCAATTCAGAAACTGACCTGAAGGAACCTGTTTTCTTATGTTTCATATAGTCCACTACGATCTTATCTGCGATTGTAAAATCATCTCCTCCAATGCGAACATCAATCATCTTGACAAGACCTTGCAGATAATTATAACGTTCGTGTAGAACTTCATTTTGATAAGCAGTTGCCTGAATCAAGAAAGTATACATTCTAAGAAAACCTCGAATAACCTTTCGAATAGAAAGTTGTTCTTTCTCATCAAACCGTCTAACTTTATCATAACCTTGATTTAACAGAGAAACCATCTTTTGCTTTTCTCTGCTGCTTCTCTTTTCTTGGTATAAGAATTGATTAAACTCATGAATAACATCACTGTCCAAGATACCATACTCATCAATTTTCCGATCCAAGGTCAAGACATCACTAGGTGTGACTGTATCTGCTAAAATAGTCTCACGGTAGTAGGGAGAAAAAGCTGAGCGAATATCGTCATAAGTATTTTTAAAATCAAGGATAAAGGTCTTCTTGTTGTATCCTCTATAGATACGATTCAAACGAGACAATGTTTGCACCGCAGCAACACTTCGCAACTTTTTATCTACATACATAGCAACCAGTTTGGGTTGGTCAAACCCTGTCTGATACTTATTTGCCACAATCAGGATTTGGTAGTCTTCCGTATCAAAATGATCTTTCAAATAATCTTCCTTGACCTGATTCATTTGCGACTCAGTATATTCACCACCTTGGTAATCAACCTTGCCAGAAAAGGCAATCAGTGTTCCAATACTAGTGATACTGTGGTCTTTGAAATACTTTTGAAAGGCCAATTGATACTTAACTGCTACCTCACGACCCGAAGTCACAATCATAGCCTTACCTTGACCACCCAATTCAGCCATAATATCATGACTGATAAAGTGATCCATGATAATTTCAACCTTTTGATTGATATTTTCATCAGATAATTCTACAAACTTTGCAATCTTACGCTTAGCAAGAGTCGTTTTTAGCTCAGGATCTTCTTCGACTGCTTTATTGAGCTTGTAATAGGTCTTATAAGTCGTATAGTTATCTAAAACATCTAGAATAAAACCTTCCTCAATAGCTTGCTTCATACTATAAACATCAAAAGGAGCTTTAGAACCATCTGCTTGTGTTGTACCAAATAGCTGTAGAGTTGTCGCCTTTGGAGTTGCGGTGAAGGCAATGATTGAGACATTGTCCTGCTTACCTGTCCGAGCAATCTCCTGCTCGATAGCATCCGCAACACTTACTTCTTGAATCTCATCGATAGTTCCATCTTCTGTATCTGTTTCTGTCAAGACTTGACTAACCGAACTCATATAGGATCCTGTCGTTGAACTGTGGGCTTCATCAATCAGGATGGCAAATTTCTTTTTCGCAGTGTTCCCTACAGACATCCAGTTGGATTGGTTAATCTGGGCAAACTTATGAATAGTCGTAGCTATGATTTTTGTATTTCCTGCAATCGCATCCGCTAAGTCACTGGAGGTTTCTTTGTCGCCCATTACCTTGACCACTCCAGGCTTGTGGGAAATTTCCTTGACTGCTTCTTGTAACTGACGATCAACTACGATACGGTCTGTAACGATTAATACAGTATCCACGATGTTTTGATTCTGATCATCATGAAGAGAAACTAAACTATGAGCCAACCAGGCAATGGTATTGGTTTTACCTGAACCAGCCGAATGCTGAATCAGATAATTACTGTCAGTATGGTTGACTTTCATGTCTTCTAGGAGACGGCTAACTGCTCTTCGCTGATGGTATCTCGGGAAAATCAGGGTCTTCTTTTTATGCTTATCCATCTCAAAAAAGATAAAACTCTCTATTAACTGGAGAATACTATCCTTGGTCAAGACATCAAGCCACAAATAGTCTGTATCGGCACCATCAGGGTTGTGAGGGTTGCCACTTCCCATCTCAATACCTTCCCCTTTCCCCACATTAAAAGGTAGAAAATAGGTTTCTTGTCCTTTCAATTGCGTCGTCATATAGACTTCTAGGGTATCCACCGCAAAGGAAGCCAAGACTCCCTGTTCAAAACGGAAAAGACGGTTCTTAGGATTGCGCCTCTTGAGCTGCTTGATGGCATCCTGAACAGACTGACCACTGGGATTAAACTTAAGTTCGATAGCAAATAGTGCTAATCCATTGATAAAGATAACAAGGTCAATGCGGTCGCTCTCCTCATAAACCACTTCTTCCATAACAGACAGACAATTGGCTTGGTATTGCTGAACAGCTTTTTCATTAAAACTAGTAGCAGGTTTACGATAAAGAAGACGAAGTTGTTTATTTTCAATAAAAACTCCTTCTTTCAAAGCGAATAAAAAGCCACCCTTGACGATTTCTTTATTAATCAGATTGACTATTGTCTCCTTGCTAAGCTTTTTAAGGAGATAGTCCATGGTCTCCTCTTGGGTCTCCATCAGAAAATCCCACAGGAGTTCCACATCCATGGCTAATCTAGGATCGTAGCAAGTAGCGTCCCGCTGAATATAGTCATTCTTATCTCTCAAATCTTTGATAATCCACTGCTGGAAATCATAGCGCTCCTTCAAGCCCAAATTTGCCATAGTTTCTCACTTTCTAACATTTCGTTGGTTCAGTTCATTTCTTAAACGTAATTTTTTCTTCATTGAGAGTTCTGATTATATACTCATCAATCAATTTATTATCTTCTTCATTTTTTGAAAAATAAGTTTTAATATTAATTGGAGTTCTGTACTCTAATAAACGATGAATTACCTCATCACTTCTATCATCGTACCAAGTCCAGTCTACTTCAGGGTAGAGTCCTCGAATATTTTCTTTGATATCTTTTAAAATGTCAAACTCTGAAAAATATCCCTCTCTGCTTAGATTGTATAAATCACCTACTGACTGTTCTCTTGGATCTGGTATTGTTATTATGCCATCTTCATGCCCCTCATTAATTCTTTTAATTAAGTGTTGATAGATTTTGTTTTGTAGCTTAGGAAAATCATACACTTTTGAAAACATCAGTTCAATTACTTTGTAATAAAAGATATTTTCTGAGTCCTCATAAGCACTTAGGATTTCTAGAACATCTTTTTTAGTATCCTCTTCAAGATTGTTAAATAAATGACGTAACAAATCAGAATACTCCATAATATTTTCAACATCATCATTTTGATATTTAATTTTTAGAATATCTATATTGAGCTTTTCAAGCACTACTCTTGCAGTTTCTTCTTCAGTTGAGCAGTATTCTAATAACTGAGAATATAAAGGATACGATGAATGATATAAAGAAAAATTATTTTTCAAAATTATATTTAAATGTTTATTAACAATATCAACTATCTTAGATTTCAACAAATCATCATTAATAGCGCCTTTATTATCACGGACAACTCTAATGAGACCCTTAATTTCTTTAGCTAAATTAAAGTATAGTGTTTGAGAGTCTAAAATATTTATTATTCTTGATACGTCTACATCATCAATAAAAGGCAGAAAATTTAGCATATTTCTAAGTTCATGGAAATGAGTATCTACATGAGATTTAACCTTTTCTTGCAGATAAGTTATTCTGTTAAATAAAAATTCTTCTGCTTCTACAGTAACTTTAATTTTACTAAATGAGTAATTTCTAAAATATAAATCTACTACTTTAAAATCGATACTAGGAAGAATCAATTGAACATCGTCCAAATCAAGTTCCCTAATTATTGATGCTGTCCCTTCAGAAATAAATTTTTCATGATTTACATATGAATTATCATAACTGAGTAATAACATTTCTAAGTATCTATTAATGATTGATTTAAACATCTTATAATGTTCAACACACAAACAGTTTAGTTTTATAAAGTTATAAAGATTTTTCACTTCAAATTCAGCATTATAGAGATGGTTATTAAAAGACTGTCCTCCCCTCCTATAGTTTTCATGCTCTTCACGAATTTTATCGAATAATTCATTAATCGTTTCTAATTTTCTGTATAAAAAATTGAAGTTAAGGATTGAATCTCTAAAAAATTCTATAATTTTTTTCTCATCACCTGTAACCGAGTTAATGATTTGTTCCGTGAGTTCATTTAGTTCTCCACTATATAATGATTCAGCATAATTAGGTGCTTCTTCAAAAAAATTTATGGGGATGTGTTGAAAATTAAATTCACACACAAGAAAATTAAAATAGTCTTTCTGGCGAAATGCTATATTCGCTAACTCTCTAAACTTTGCTTTTGCGAAAGCATATTGTCTTTCCTCATATAACTCGAACGCCTCCATTAAAAATCTATTTGCTTTGAATTCTCTTGTTTCTTCTAATTCAATATCAAAAAAATGTTTTAAGAGAGATTTGTTAGTGACCATATTTCGTAACTCTTCATGATCCTCAAGTTCAAATCTTAAGCTATCATTTTCAAACCAGCTATAGCTATCATCCCTGTTTAAAGCTCTTCTCTTTAAAGTGGAGTATGTCGAAAAATCTTTCGAATCGATAAAACTAAGCCTATCTAAAAAAGCAAGTTGATTCCATAAATCTTCAGCATTCTTTACCGTGTTATTCCTATTTTCAGAAAGAGTCTCTAAAAATCTCTTTGTACTAATATACTTTTTGTTCTGATTGTCCGTTTCTTCAACTGAAGAAGTTTCGTTAGAAACAATGATAATGCCTTGTTTTTTATAATACTCTCTAATAATCATCGAAGGTTCTTCAGGTGTATAAAAATAGGCGAATTTAGCATCTAATTTAAATGTGTTTTGAATCAATCGAAATATAGAATTAAAAGTCGAATCACCTAAAGAATAGCCTACGAACAATAAGGTATGGTTCATTATCAACGACTGAATTAAAGTAGAAACCATTGGAAAATTTAACGCATAGTCTAAATAATCATCTTCTTTCAAAACAATATTTTTTTTGCTGAAGTCACCATGCATTTTAATTAAATATCTTTCAGAACTTGTATATGGAATATCTTTATCCTCAGCGACGACATTGTACTTTAACAAGCCATTTTCAAACTGATCTTCCAGTAGAGAATCATAGTTTGTCGTAATAATATGTTTCGGAGCTATTTTCTCTATTAGTGTATGTAACTCGTTTGGTTTACTTGTTCCCTTACTAAAAAAAATTTCCTCTATCTTTTTTGTATACTGATTTTTCCCAAATGTATCATAATAATACTGAGCAACTCGTAAATAATCATCCGAATCGCCATCTGGCAAATCCAATTCTTTTTTAAATGATTGAATCAATTCTTTCCAAGTAGGTAAATTTGAATTAGCAGATATCCCCGCACCAACAAATAAGATTAAAGAATTTTCCTTAATCGATTTCTTTATTTGAGATACAGATAGACTATAATTTTCTTTCATATTTTAGGACCATCCTATCATTCACTTGTTTCAACCAGATACAAGTTACACTTCTAAACTCTCCTCTTTCCTGTTACATAATCATAAATAAGAGTTTGTCGTTGTTTGTTAATATTTTTAATTTGTTGGTTCTTGATTTGAATTAATTTATCAATTTGAACCGTTTTTTCGTCTAAGAAATCAGCGATTTTTTTCTGTTCTACATATGGTACATTTGTAAAGATAAGTTCCCCTAACATTTGAATTGTTAATTGTGAAACTGCTGTTTGATTTTTCTCAATTATAGCTGAATTTATCCAATACGTTACAAATCTACAATCCACCTGACTTTTTGGAACACAAACCAATAAGCGAACAACAGGATAAAATTTAATATTCCTATACACTGCTTTTCCAACATCTCCCCTACCAGTCACAGTGACACAATTATTTTTAAATCGATATTTATTAGTGTACCCCAACACACCGTCATTTTCGAGAGAATTAGAAAGAACGGGATAAGGATGACTTTCTGTGTATTCCTCAACTGTATTTCTTTCGTCTATATCCCCTCCAGCATATATATCAAAATAATATTTTAGGCGACTCACTCCCCACCCTTCAGGCACCTGTCCGATCCAGTCGATACCTGAATATTTCATGGGGACGTTTTTATCCAATCCTTTTGTGACAGTCTCATAAATCAAGCTAGCACGGTAGTCTTTGAGTTTTTGAATTTGCTCCTCTAGTAAACTTTTTACCTTATCCAACTGAGCAGTTTTCTTATCAAGATAATTTACAATTTGATGTTGCTCAATATTTGAAGGCAAAGTTACTCTTAGTTTATTAAGAACATTAAATGGAGGTATGTTCTTAATTGCACTTCCGTTACTATATTTGATAGCAGCATACGATAAAACAATATCGAAAATATAAAGAAAATACTCTAAATTAACGCTTTTATTTACTCTCACTCTCATTAGAGCCTGATTAATAATTCCTTGTTCACAGTCTTCAGGTAAAATATAGCATTTTCCAATTGTTCCAGCACAACTAACTATAATATCCAGAGGATATACTGAAAAATTTTTCAGATTATTATAAACACTTTTAGGAATATAAGCTTCACCTATTTCACAATTGCCTCTTATTGCATTTTTCTGCTCGTAAACTTTATATGAGCAAGGACTTTTTTCGATAAACATATCAATAGTAATCGCACTTCCAAATGGACCTTTTCTATAGTTCCCTATATCTTGAAGTCTCACTACTTCCCACTCTTCTGGTATCTGTCCGATCCAGTCGATACCACTCTCTTTCATCCTAGTCATGTTTGAGTTCCTCCAAGAGAGTCTGTAGTTCTGCTTCTAAGTCATAGAACTCTGCCAATAACTTCTCAGCACTTTCTGGTGCTTGGTAGTGATAGAAATAACGGGTAAAAGGAATCTCAGCTCCATAGCCTTTTTCCTCATCAAACCAGTAGTGGGCGTCAGGTACATGAGGATAAACCTCACGCGCAAAGTAGGTTTCCACATCCTCTGTCAGCTTAACGATTTCACTGTCCTTGGTTGTCTTATCATAGACAATCCCATCGGCAATCTCATTTGCCTTATCTTTCCTCTTGGTTCGGATAACCTCTGCTGTCTTGTCCATTTCACTCATAGCTAAGGCTAGCGCATTGATATTAGCAGGCGTAAGCTTAAACTCTCCCAGCAAGTCCTTGATGACTTGGACAAAGTTCTCAAAGTTAGGATAGGTCTTGTCAGAGCTTCCCTTAGCAAGAGCTGTCAGGATAGCTTCTTGCTTGGTCTTGCCAGCTACAAAGTCCTGTAATTTTTTCTCATCCTTGGCTGAACGTGGTTCCATCTCTAGCAATTCTTGGTACTTGTATTCATCAAATAGTTTAGCTAGGAAAGGAACACTTTTCGCTTTCTCAATTGTTTCTTCGCTTATCTGGCCACGACGTTGCAGAGGTTGCATAACTGTAAACTCTCGATAGAGAAACTCTTGATTGTCAAAGATTTTTACATGGTCATTTTCTTGAAAATCATCGTACCAGCGAAGGATCTGACGGATATTATCTTGGGACAACTCACGGCGTTTTTGACCTAGAGATTTACGTAGAGGAACAAACTCCTCCGTCGCATCGATAAACTGAACCTTGTTCTGGCGCTCAGGAGACTTGTTTTTATTATAAATCCAGATATAAATCCCAATTCCTGTATTATAGAAAAATTGACCTGGAAGGGCGACTATAGCTTCTAGCAAGTCATTCTCTAGGATATAACGACGAATCTGACTCTCCCCAGATGAAGTACCACCAGAAAATAGAGGAGACCCATTTGAAATGATAGCAGCTCGACCGTTTTCTTCTAATTTTGCAAGAGCATGAAGATGGAAAAGCAGTTGGGCATCGCCAGTTCCTGGAGTCGCAACAAAACGACCTTGACGACCTTCTGTTTTATCAAAGAGTTGCTGATCTTTCTTAACTGCATCCTCAACCCCATCATCCGCATCCTTACCACCCCAAGCTTGACCGAAGGGAGGGTTAGCGATGACAAAGCTCATCTTAGTATCTGGGAAAGGATCTGGATCTTTTAAGGTATCCACCTTCACAAAATAGTCAGAATCTTCCTGACGAATTAGCATATCTGCACGACCAATCCCAAAGGTTTCAGGCAAAACTTCCTGACCAAAGAGTCGGACAGTGGCTCCTGTATTCAACTGACGGATATAGCTTTTAGCCGTAGCCAGCATTCCCCCAGTTCCAGCCGCCATGTCTAGTATTTTCAACTCTTTTTTATCAACAAAAAGTTCTTCGTCTGCCTCAATCAAGAGGAGATTGACCATCAGAGCAATAACTTCACGAGGGGTATAGTGAGACCCCGCTTCCTCATTTTCAGAAAATCGGCGGATGATATCCTCAAACATGTATCCCATACGCATAGAGTCGACTGAACTTGGAGACAAATCAATTTGAGAGAACTTTTTAATAACCGTGAAAAGGCGACCACTCTGGGCCAGGGTACGGACTTGTTCTTTAAATTTTAGGTTTTCAATGATGTCCTTGACACGACAGGAATAGCCATCCAGATAGGCTAGAAAATTCTCCTCGATTGCATTTGGATCGTTTTGAAGATTTTCCAACGTAAAAGGACTAACATTGTAGTAACGATAGCCTGAAAGTTTCTCCAACACTTTCTCAGGTGTATTGGGATTTGCTTTGTATTGTGCTACCACCTGATCCTTGGTTGGCAGCAAGGCAGCTTCTAAACGAGTCAGGACAAACATTGGAATAATGACATCGCGATACTTATCTGCTCGATAAGCTCCTCTAAGAGTGTTAGCGATAGACCAAACCGTATTGACATCATTAGAAATTTGGATGTCATTTGCTTGGAATAGTGGTAATTTTTCTTTGAAATTAGACATTTACTTCCCCTGTTTTTATTATTAACAATTCTCTTCATTATACCACAAAATACGAGTTATAAAGCGTATTCAAGGGTAAAGATCGAAGTTCATATACTAAATTTCTTTACTGAGTTTTTGTCTTTTGTACTAGGGCTTCTGTCATTTTCCAAAAAACTTTATCTTAAACTTACTAATAAAAATTTAAAAAATAAAAAGCCTACTTCGCAGTAGACTTAGTAATGATCTTTAAAGGACAAGAAAGCCACGCTATCTCCATCCATCATATAAATCAAGCGATTTTCTGCGTCGATACGACGTGACCAGGCTCCTTGGTAGTCATACTTGAGTGGTTCTGGCTTACCTATTCCTGTAAAGGGATCACGTTGAATATCCTTGATTAGGTTATTGATTCTTTTTAACGTTTTCTTGTCCTGAGTTTGCCAGTAGCAATAATCTGCCCAGGCATCTTCTGTAAACTTGAGCAGCATTCCTCACTCCTCAATAACATGGACTTGAGTGCTTCCAGCACGGACTTGAGCCATTCCTCGCAAAACCTTATCAGATAGTTCCTTGTTTTGAGCGATTCTCAGAGTTTCTTGAATACTATCCCACTCGCTCTTTGAAAGAACTACAATGTCCTCGTTTGGATTTTTATTGACCACCGTCAAAGGCTCAAATTCATCATTTACCTTTTTCATGTAGTCTTTTAAATGATTTCGGAATGTTGAGTAAAGAACTGCTTCCATAACCATACCTCGTTTTACCTCTTTTCCACTATTATACACGAAAAGAAAGAAATTGTCAGGAACTTGTACAAGATTTTCTTTTCTATCTATTTATTCGTAAAAAATCTCAAAAAGTCCACCTTTCAGTAGACTTAGTTCTTTTCTATTCTTATCGGCACTCTTCCAAAATTCTGCTCTGCTATACTTGGATTTCCCAGTTGGTAAATCTGGTCTACCTTTTGGGTCATAGCATCCCAAGATTCTTTACCAATTCGGCTGACTAGATTGACCTGCCCTTTCAGAGACTTGAGATGTTGTCTGCCTTTTTCGGTAAAGCCAAGGACATGGATGCCTTCTGGCAAGTCACTTTCTCTAACTTGAACCAAAATATAGGTCAAGAGGCGTCTAACACGCGCCTTAGTATACCGCTTGGTCGCAACAGCCTCGGCCAATTCTTCTACAGACTGAGCTGTCTTGATAGCATCCTTGATGCGCACAGCCATTTCTTGATTGACCTGATAGATGGTAGTTAGGTCTGGATTGGACAAGATTTGATAGCGCAGCAAGGGAAAATAATCTTCCCAGCTCACCTTACTAGCCTGCTCAAAGAGGGCAACAGAAGGCATAAAGCGTTTTAAAAAATCTTGGTCTAACTGATGCTGACGGAGGGCTGTCGCCGAAGCAAAGGCCACATTCTTGTCCACAGAATGATAACCTGCCCCCTGACGCTGAATCGGCTGGAGTTTGATGTTGCGTCCCGCTACTGCCTTAGCATAAGCAAGCGCAAGAACATGATTGGGCGTATTGCCAGAAAAATCAAGACCTGCAAATTCCTTCCACATGGCTTGAGTTTTCTGAGGATAAGAGAGAGAATCTGGCAGATTTTCCACAAATTTCTCCATCTTAGTACCTTGCTCTGTGTATAAGTCAGCAATTTTCTGGTAGTCCAGAACTTCCTCTGTTCCAAAAGCTAGAGTATCAATCCCCAAACGAGCCAAGATATCCACAGCTCCTTGACCAAAGAAATCTGCTGCCTGAACACTGACTAAAAAAGGCAACTCTACTACCAAATCTGCTCCATTTTCCAGTGCCATCTGGGCCCGAGTCCACTTATCTACAATGGCTGGTTCTCCACGCTGCATGAAATTCCCAGACATAGCCACGATTTTCAGCCCCTCAACCTGTTCCAGCAGGTATTTATGCCCATTATGAAAAGGATTAAACTCCACGATAATACCTGTGATAGTCATAGACTTCTCCTACTTCTGCGCCACAAAAAACCAACGGGTGCTGGTTTCTGTTGGCTCCTTGTCCTCAAAGTCCGCATAGAGTTTAAAAGACTTGAAACCAGCCTGTTCCAGCAAAATATCATAGGTCAAGACTTCATAGGTCCGCTCCTCATGCACTTCATCGTGGCGACTAAAGGAACCGTCCGCCTCCTTGATAAAGAAAGTCAGCTCATGGACGATGGAGTGAGGCGCTTCATCCTCATAGGTATCCCAGAGCATAGCAAAATCTTCCGCATTTTCATGGTAGGAATAACCCGGGAATACTTCATCTGTCTGGTAGGTCGAGTGCACGTCAAAGATAAATACACCATCTTCGTTGAGGGAATTATAGACTTCTTTAAAAACGTCCCCTACTTCCACCTCATCCTGCATATAGCAGATAGAGTCCGAATAACACGTGACAAAGTCGTATTGACCTGCCTTGGACAAATCCAGCATATTGCCTTCTATAAAGGCAATCTTTTGCTTGGAGGAAGTTGCTCTATTTTCCGCAATTTTCAACATATCCCCACTCAAGTCAAGTCCAGTTACATCAAAACCAGCTTGAGAGAAGCGCACAGATTGAATTCCTGTCCCACAAGCCAGTTCCAAGAGTTTCTTTCTCTCCTTTGTCTTAGGCAAGTGACGCAGGGAAAAATCCGTCCATTTATCATATAAACTATCGTCCATGACCGCATCATAGATCGCCGCAAAGGTTTCATAAGTTGCCATAAAACATGATACTAAGAGCTCCATGGTAAACACCAGTAGCCCTCACCTTTCTATCCATTTTCTTCTAATAATAAGCAAAGAAACCCAGTTGACTACAACTGAGTTTATCTCCTATGCTAAGATTTCTGAAATATCTACAGAATCCGCCTCATGCCATAGTTTTTCTAGGTTATAGTGGGCACGCATTTCTTCTGAGAAGATATGCACAACAACCCCACCGAGGTCCAGCAAGACCCAGCCTCCAGCTGCATCGCCTTCGACATGGCTACCTTTAAAGCCTGCTTGAGCTACTTTTTCACGGATATTATCAGCGATAGCGTCCAACTGACGGCTATTCATTGAGCTAGTGATGACAAAGTAGTCCGTCACGCTGGTCAAATCTTGTACATCAAGTGCGAGGATATCCTCCGCACGTTTCTCATCAGCCGCTTTCACGACTAGCTCTAGTAATTCTTTTTCGTTCATTTAGTCCTCTTTCAAAAAATATTTTTATAATCTAGGACATCTGCAAAGCGATCCTCCCAAATGTCCTCATAAAATTCATTTATCGTTTCTGCTGGAATGTCATCCCCATCAAAGGTTGTGACAGCACCTTCTGGAATAATAAGCTGATAGCCATATTCAAAGGCAACCTTGACAGAGGTATCCACACAATATTCTGTCTGCATACCACATAAAACTAATTTTTCAATCCCCTGTTTATCCAAGTATTCTTTTAAGCCAGTTTCTTTGAAAATACTATTATACTTCTTCTGAATGACCTTTTCATCAGGTTTTCGATTTAAAAGCGCAGATAACTGCCAATCTTCTGATGTTTGGGCTTCAGGATTCTCAATATGTTGAACATAGATAATTTCGATATTCTTACTTCTAGCCTGGTTTTGTAAATAAGAAATTTTTTCCAATAGACTATTTGTCTGAAAACCGGTTTCCACTAAAATATTCTGAACATCAATGATTATAAAAGCCGTCTTCATTTAGTCCTCTTCCAAATAGTGCACAAAGGCGTTATAGGTTTCAAGGGTTTGGGGATAGATAGGGAATCCCTGATGAGCTAGATGCTCCACGGTACGAGCTGTTTCGTAGGCCACTGCCTTATCAAGCGATAGACTTGCAATCTCACGTGCCACATCCACTCCTGGAAAGACACGATTGTGCTCGATATAGTCTGCGACATAGATTATCTTATCAAGATAGGTCATCTGACCAGCCCCAACTGTATGGATTTCAATAGCTCGTAGAATTTCAGAATCATGCAAATCCAAATCTTCCTGAATCTTGTAGATGCCGACCATGCCATGCCAGACATTATTGCCCCAGTTTTTGAGGTCGGAATCTAGCTGATAACGGTCAATTAATTCAAGAAATTCCTGATCTGACAGCTTCTTAGCATAATCATGGAGAAGACCTGCAAGACCTGCTTTCTCGGTATCAACTCCAAATCGCTGAGCCAGCTCTATGGCTGCACGCTCCACACCCAAGCAATGGGTTAAGCGTTTTTCGGGTAGAAGCTCTGCCATTTTTTCCAACAAAGCCTCACGGGAGCAGTTGATATAGTCTTGATAGGCCATCAGTAGAGTCCCTCCTTCTCGATGTAGTTTAGCACAGGCTGAGGCAGGAGAAAGTTGGGTTTCCGACCTTGGGCAATAAAATCACGCACCATGCTGGATGAGATATCCATGAGAGGCACATCCACCCAGATAACGGGATAGGAAGTCCCTGCCTTGTAGCGTGGGCGCTGAACCCCCACAAACTGAACCATGTCTACCAGCTCATCAATTCGATACCACTTAGGCAGATAGTCCACCATATCAGCTCCGATAATAAAGTAATAATCCGTGTCAGGATGTTGCTCTGTCAAGATTTTCATGGTGTCGTAGGTGTAGGAAATACCCTTACGCTCCAACTCGATGGTTTCAATGGCTAGTCCTTCAATCCCCTCAATCGCCAATTCAAGCATCTTGAGACGATGGTGCTCAGGGATGGTTTCCTTTTTATCTACGTGAGGAGGTTGGTACTCAGGCATGAGCAAGACTTGATCCAGTCCTAACTGCTGGCGTACTTGGTCCGCAACGATCAGATGGGCATTGTGAACAGGGTTAAAATTCCCCCCTAAAATCCCGACTTGTTTGCGTTTTTTCTCCTTGATTTCTGGCTCCAACTCTACCTTAGTAAAGGGAGTCAATAATTCGATTGCCATAGGCTAGTCTCCTTTATTTCTCTGTAAAAACAGTTATTTGGAGTAGGTTTCCTAGATTTCTTTGACTTTTTTAGAAATCTTGCGATTCTCTTTCTTGCTAGACTGTTTAAACAAAATCAAGATGCGTCCGATTTTTTGGACTGTATCCACACCGATTTCTTCTTCCAAGATTTCAGCGACTTCGTGGATATTTTCATCTGTATTTTGCAAGAGAGTTACCTTAATCAATTCGCGGGCGTCAAGTGCCTGACGAACGCTGGTTTTGATTTGGTCGTTGAGACCATTTTTTCCAATTTGGATGATGGGTTTGAGGGTGTGTGCCTGGCTGTTGAGGAAGGCACGTTGTTTTGATGTTAATGACATAATTTCTTCCTTGTTTTTTTGATAGTTATTTTAGGTGGTGAGGGACGGTCGGAACTAATTTTCCAAAGATCTCATCTTTGAAAAATGGATTTCCTGACCTCACAATTGAGCCTTGGTCTCAATTGTGTCCCTTGCCAATCTATCGATTGGCAAGACACCACGGCAATAACTATCTTTGTATGAGCTCACTTTGTTCGCTCAGTGATTTTATTTTAAATAATCGCTTTTCGTGCGACGACTGCGACGCCTTCTGGTGCCCAGACGGCGACTTTGGCAGTGCCTATTACACGGATCCAGCCGAGTCCAGAGATGACTAGGTCTGTCTTTTCCTTGATATTAAAGACATGTTGGACCAATTTTGGAAAATCTTCTTTTTCCTTGCTATTTGGTGGTGTCAGAAGAGTTCCGACGTGCTTATCGTAAAAGGCACTAGCGCCTTCTAGCTTGGTACGGTGGAGTTTGAGTTCATTGTCAAAGAAGGCTGTGAAACCTTGCTTCTCACCTGCAATGAAGTCAAAACGGCCCAAACCACCTAAAAACAGAGTTTGTTCAGGATTAAGCTGATAGGTTTTGGGCTTGATTTCCTTTTTAGGGCTGACATACTTGAGGTTTTTGGCCGTCAAGTAGTGAGCCATCTGGTGACGGTGGATAATCCCCGGTGTATCGTAGATATAAGATCCGTCGTCAAGCGGAATCTCAATCTTGTCCAAGGTCGTCCCTGGGAAGCGTGACGTCGTAATGACATTCTGGTCACCCGTGATTTCTTGGATAATAGCATTGATAAGAGTTGATTTTCCAACGTTTGTCACGCCAACGACATAGACATCACGGCCCTTACGGTAGTGCTCGATTTTGTCAATGACTTCCTTAATGGCATGTTTGTTTTGTGCCGAAGTTAGGACGACATCCACAGGACGAAGCCCTTCTTCGTGGGCACGTTCCATGAGCCACTGGCTAATCTTGCCTGGTTTAACAGACTTGGGCAAGATATCTTTTTTATTTCCCACCAAGAGGACATCATTGCCCGAGACAAAACGTGGCAAACCTGGGATGACAGAGCCATTAAAATCAAAGATATCAATGACATTGACCACTAAGGCATCACTGTCTCCCACCTCGTGCAAGAGCTTGAGGAAATCATCATCCGTCAACTGGACATCCGTGATTTCATTGTAGTGGCGGAGACGGAAACAGCGTTGGCAATAGACTTCGCCTGTCTCCAAACCTTTTTCAAGTGCCGACTGGGGGGTAAACCCAAGACCAGCCTTGTCTGTCGTCTGAATGGTTGCTCCACAACCAATACAGAGAATTTCTTCCATAGTTAAATTCCTTTTTTATATGTAATCGGTCCGTACTTTTCAGTGATCTTTCGCATGACACGGCGCTCACGGGCTCGGTTAATCTGCGTTTTGATCGAGTCATGTTGGACCAAGGGTTTGACTAAAATCGAGCGAATGCCAGCACGGTGGGCTGCTCGAATATCTGTCATGAGCTGGTCGCCGACCATGGCCACTTCACTTTTCTCATAGTGGAATTCCTTCATGGCACGGTCAATCCCAAATGTGAAGGGCTTCAGAGCCCAATAAACGTAATCAATCCCAAATTTCTCAACTGCGCGTTGAACTCGTTTTTTGGTATTATTTGAGACTACGATAATGCGAATGCCCGCGTCCCGAAGATCATGTAGCCATTGCTTCATCTCTGGCGTCCCGTCAGGGTTGTTCCAAGCAATGAGGGTATTGTCCAAATCGACCAAAACAGCCTTGATTCCCTGCGCCTGCAGGCTTGGAACTGTCAGATCATAGACTGCTTCCACAGCAAAATCTGGCATGTAATTTTCAATCGCCATTCTGGCTCCTTTTCTTAACTTTTTTTCGCAATTTTCCTTAGTAGTAATGACAGGATAATCCACAAGCCTGCACTAGCCAAACTGATGTAGAGCCAAGCATGGGGTTCATCTGTTAAAGGTAGGGGAACATTCATTCCGAAAAAGCCTGTCACGACTGCCAAAACCGCTAGCAAGACTGAAATGATGGTCAAGGTTGTCAAATTATCATTCAGATTATTGTTTAGGATGTTGTTGTAAGATGCTGATAGTTGTTGGAGGACTTGAGAAATCAAGTCTGTCATGGACACCAGCTGATGAGCCTCAATCATGGCATCATCAAACTGCTCTCTCTCAATCTCGTTAAAACTGCGATAGAGGGCATGCCCTTGAATATGTTCCAGCAACATGCGATTTTGCTTGGCAGCCGCAGTAAGATAAACCATACCAGTTTCCAAGTCGGAAAGTGCAAAGAGGTTTTTCTTAGTCGTCCGCTGGCGCAAGAGCCCATTGACCTCATCCTTACTCTTGTCCATCTGCTCGATGACAGGGTAGTAGGCATTGCTGATGATTTCCAGACTGGCAAAGAGAAACTTGTAAATCGAAAGCGTGTCATGACTCTCCAGATAACGGGTCATCTGTTCAATGACATAGGCGTTCTTGGTATTACTAATGGTAATCAGGCGACGATGTTCCACGATAAAGGTCATGGGAAAGGCTTCGTAGTAGGCCTTATCCTTTTTCAAGTTCAAGACATTGTAGATAAAGGTCACAGTCCCATTTTCGCGGTGATAATCCATGTGGGCACGCTCATTCCTATCCAGTGCGTACTCAATGGTTTCCTTGTCCAAACCGTAGATTTCAGAAAGGTCCTCTAGTTTTTTCAACTTGTCCAAATCTAGGTTAATCCAGGTACAACCATTGCCCAACTGTTTTTCTAAAAACATCTTCTCTCCTTTACCAAACTCTTCCCATTGTACCATAAATCTACTAAAATTTCAGGCCTGGTCTGTACGAGAGAAATTGCTAACGACGGTGATATTCCGATTGGGAACGAAGTGTAGAACCTGGTCTTCTCCTCTGAGTTGCGTTGTTCGAATGCCAACGCTGACGACCTTGCCCGATACAGTAATAGGCCCATTTGTCAGAACAACCTCATCTCCCACATCCAGTTGACGTTCAAAGAGGATGAAAAATCCATTGATGACATCAGACAGAAATCCTTGGGCTCCCATCCCAATAGCCACCCCAGCGATCCCAGCTCCAGCCAGCAAACTAGAAACAGGTAAGCCTAAAATAGACAAGATACAATAAAGTAAAAAGAAATAAAGAGTATAATTAAACACATTTTCTAACAGACGTGAGATGGTTTTCTGACGCCCGACATCGTGGTGAGACATTTTTAGAGAAGGTTTGACAATTCTCTGCACCATAGTATGGAGCATTTTCTTAGCTATGTAGAATAGCAAAAATAGGAATAACAGAGAAATTAACTTGGTTAAGATATTCTCGATAATCGCTGTTATATCAAGCTTATTGAGGTAGGTTTGAATAAATTCTTGCATAGAAAACTCCTTTCATTTATTATACCATACTTTCATAAAGTGTCATTCTCCATAAATATTCAAAAATAATTTCAAAAATAGACAGAAAATTCTTGATTTTAGTTCATATTTATACTATAATCATAAACATTACACAACAAAGGAGATTGTTATGAAAAAATTTATTCATGCTTGGAATAAGGCAAGCCTAATCAAACGTATCTTGATTGGCATGCTTGTTGGAGGAATCCTTGGACTGACAATTCCTACTGTTTCAGGAATTGGCCTACTAGGAGATCTCTTTGTTGGTGGCCTCAAAGCCATCGCACCCATTCTGGTCTTTGCCCTCGTTGCTAATGCCCTTTCCCAACATCAAAAGGGACAAGATAGCAATATGAAAACCGTTATCTTCCTTTACTTGGTGGGAACCTTTGCCGCTGCCCTTATCGCTGTACTAGCAAGTTTCATTGTACCTGTTGAAATTACCCTAAATAGCGCTAATACCGATATTGCTCCACCAGATGGGATTGGACAGGTCCTCAGCAACCTCTTGCTCAAACTGGTTGACAATCCAGTCAATGCCCTCATTACTGCCAACTACATCGGTATCCTGTCATGGGCAGTTGTTTTCGGGATTGCTATGAGAGAAGCCAGCAAAAATAGTAAAGAATTGCTAAAAACCATGGCTGATGTAACTTCTAAGATTGTCGAATGGATCATCAACCTAGCTCCATTTGGAATTCTTGGCCTTGTCTTTAAAACCATCTCTGATAAAGGAATCGGAAGCCTAGCCAACTATGGAATCTTGCTTGCCCTCTTGGTAACAACTATGTTCTTTGTGGCTCTGGTAGTCAATCCATTGATTGCCTTCCTCTTTATGAAGAGAAACCCTTATCCTCTCGTTTGGAAATGTTTGCGTGTCAGCGGTGTGACAGCCTTCTTCACTCGTAGTTCTGCGGCTAACATCCCTGTCAACATGAAACTTTGCCATGACCTTGGACTAGATCCAGATACCTACTCTGTTTCTATCCCACTTGGTTCTACTATCAACATGGCCGGAGCAGCGATTACTATTAACGTTTTGACCCTTGCTGCAGTAAATACTCTTGGAATTCCTGTTGACTTTGCAACAGCCTTTGTCCTTAGTGTGGTAGCAGCTATCTCAGCCTGTGGTGCTTCTGGTATTGCCGGAGGATCTCTCCTTCTTATCCCAGTTGCTTGTAGCCTTTTCGGTATTTCTAACGATATTGCCATGCAAGTTGTCGGGGTTGGATTTGTGATTGGTGTCATCCAAGACTCATGTGAAACAGCCCTCAACTCTTCTACAGATGTCCTCTTTACTGCCGTTGCCGAATACGCAGCAGCCCGTAAAAAATAACTCATAAAGGCAAGCCTGCTCAGGTCTTGTCTTTTACGCTTTTATTCTAACCTATTAGGAAATTCTTATGTCTATTAGCCAACGTACGACCAAGCTCATCTTAGCTACCTGTCTTGCCTGCCTTATTGCTTATTTTCTCAATCTTTCCTCAGCAGTTTCGGCCGGAATCATCGCTCTCTTGAGCCTATCTGATACACGTAGAAGTACTTTAAAACTAGCTCGCAATCGTCTTTTTTCTATGCTTCTAGCTCTGGCTATTGGTGTTTTGGCTTTTCACTTGAGCGGATTTCATATCTGGAGCCTCGGCCTCTATCTAGCCCTATACGTTCCTCTGGCCTACAAGATGGGCTGGGAAATTGGCATCACACCAAGCACGGTTTTGGTTAGCCATCTCTTGGTGCAAAAGTCAACCTCTCCAGACCTCCTAGTCAACGAATTCCTTCTCTTTGCTATCGGTACAGGATTTGCCCTACTGGTCAATCTCTACATGCCTTCACGAGAAGAGGAAATCCAGCACTACCACACACTGGTGGAAGAAAAGTTAAAAGATATCCTCCAACGCTTCAAATATTATTTATCCAGAGGGGATGGACGCAACCGAGCACAGCTGGTGGAAGAATTGGACACCCTTTTGGAAGAAGCCCTCAGACTGGTCTACTTGGATCACTCTGACCACTTCTTTCACCAAACTGACTACCATATCCACTACTTTGAGATGAGACAGCGACAAAGTCGTATCCTACGAAATATGGCCCAGCAAATCAACACCTGTCACCTAGCTGCCAGTGAAAGTCTGATTTTGGCCCAGCTCTTTTCAAAAATTGCAGGGCAACTGAGCCAGACCAATCCTGCTTCTGATTTACTAGATGAAATTGAACGCTATCTAGAAGTCTTTCGCAACCGCAGTCTGCCCAAGACAAGAGAAGAATTTGAAACTCGTGCCACGCTCCTCCAACTCCTACGCGAAGCCAAAACCTTCATCCAAGTGAAAGTTAATTTTTACAAAAAATATGGACAGTAAAAAAGAAAACTTCAGACAAATCACAAAAAGTGAATATCTGAAGTTTTCTTTTATTTGTAAGTTATCACCATGAAGGTTAATAGTAAAACGAATAGGGCCAAACTCACCAATAAAGTGAGCACCTTTACCAAGGTGTTACTCTGCCAGTAACTCGGCTTACCAATATTACTAGTCGCATCCATGGAAAATAGTTGATTTTGACGGGGTTGGATGGTTACCAATACAATCAAAGCAATAGATAGGACAATAGCTAAAACAATCAGTATTTCAATCATAGGCCTACCTCAAAATTCCCAGCAAAGTAAAGAGCAAACCGATCAGAATCATTAAACCCAGTAAAAGTGAAAAAGTCTTACTAATCTTTTCCCCTCGGGTTTCTTTTTCTTTCTTGATAGGTTTTTGTTTCAACTCTTCCATGCGACCTTCAACGTCTTTATAAAATAAATCTTCCTCTGACATGTTAGCCTCCTAAAACAGTTTGCATGGTTTCCTGATATCGCACCAAGTCAACATAATTTGCATGTTGGCCTTGTTTGCCGAGTGCCTGATTCATTTGTTCAACATCTGAAAGAGCCAATTTAATGGTCTCAACCAAAGCAGAAACTTCACTACTTTCAAATAGATGTTCTGGAGCGATATAAAGTCTATTGTGCACCGTCTGATGAAATCCAAGAATCAACACATTATGCTCAAAGGCCTGACGCACCGCCTGCAACAACTCATTGCTGTGGTTTATATCCAAGTAAATATCCGACAGTTGATACAGCTCCTGAATCTTCTGCGGACTAGCATTCTGGTAAAGGACCACATTAGGATAACGAAGCATGTCTAAGACCTTAGAAGACATCTCTGTCACCGCTGCGATACGGAAAGTGACGTCAGGCAAGGCTTCTACGATTGCTTCTACCTGCTCAATCTGATCTGAATTAGTCAAGATTAAGGCATCTCGTCTTAGGAAATTATCGCGTTTAAACTGGTAATGGTAACCCAAGTGCACAAACTGATCATGGTATTTCTCGTCAGTCAACTCTAAAGCACGTTCATAAGTCGCCTTATTGGGAATGATGATTTTCTTAGTACGCACATCAGCTCTTTCCAAAATCAACTGCATATTGCCTGGAATAGCATCATAGAGAGGTTCCTGCCAAACCAGGATATCTGAGCCAGATTTATCTGGATGATGGAAAGAAACCAAGAAAGGAGTCGCTAGGGTATTAAAGATAAGCTGACTTGTATCTATTTCCAAATCTTGCAAAAAGAAGGTGATAAATTCAACCTTATTTGCAAAGTAACGCATGGATTGACCAGGCAAAGTCAATAAGATATCACCCGTCACTTGATTTTCAAGTAAAACTTGTTGATCATTGACATCTTTGTAAACCGTCATAATCGGCTCGCTATCTACGCTATAGGTCGTTGTAGCAAAACAAGCTCCGAAGCGATTGTAGTGGTCAATCTGACGTACTCGACCTTCCAAGTCTTTCCAATCTACCTGTTTAACCAAGCGGGCCTGCAAACCATCAGCATAATGAATGACGGCTCTCTCCTGTGTCATATCTTCAATACGAGCAGACTGATTATCTCCTGAGATTTCCCAAAAAGCTGGAACAGGAACTTGGTTAAAATAAAGAGGTTTTCCCTTTTCATATCCTAGATAATAAGTAAAAGGAGAGACCAGACCATCAGGCAGAAAACCGTCTGCATCGATGATCACTCCAAGATGAGAAAGACCAGTAGCCACGAGACTTTCATGTAAATCTCGACTTTCCTGACTATAACGATCATAAAGTTCAATCATGGAGCACCTCCTCTACTGTTTTCTTCCACTTTTCTAAAATTTCTTCGGTTAAGAAGCCTTCTGCAATTTGGTAAGAATGGGCACGCATAGCTTCCAAACGATTTTCTTGATACAATTGACAAATCTTAGTTGAAAAAGCTTGCTTGATTTGATCTTCTACATGGTCAGATGAACTTGGAATTAAATAACCATTTTTCCCATCTTCTATAAAGGTCTGATTACCATAAGGCACATCAAAACCAATTAGAGGTAGACCTGAACCAATAGCTTCCATCAAGGTCAAACCAAATCCTTCACTGGTAGAAGCCGTCAAATAGACCTCATACTGGCTATAAATCTGCGAAAGTTCCGCATGCCCCTTGAGTTGGATATAGTCCTCCGCCTGATGAGTTGTAATAATGTCTCTAAGCAGAGAATCTTCTCCACCGCTACCATAAATATCAAAGGTCAATTCAGGTATTTCCTTACGAGCCTCAATGACCGCCTTGACCAACCAGTCAATGTGTTTTTCTTTGGCAAGACGCGAAGCCGTAATCAATGAAAATGGCTTACGTCCCTGACTTGACTCAGTTAATGCATCAATACTTCCTACAGGAATAGTAACAATCTTTGGACGATGCTGGGTGTATTTGGCAAATTGCTCTTGCAGAACTTCTCTCTGTCTGTCAGTTGATACGATAAAGAAATCGACCTTATCCGCATTGGTAAACTGATAGTCATAGTAGTTGTTCCAAAGGATATAGTCCTCGTTTGTAGCATTTTCACTATAATGCTCCGCATGAACAACTACCGCTAAATGCGCTGCTTGTGCTTCCTCAAAAACAACCTGTCCAATGCCTGTCTCCCTATCGAGAATGACCAAATCAGACTTGTTCAAATTCAAGGATTTCATAAAGGCACGCATAAAGGCTTGCTTCCCATAGAAAATCTTATCCTTGAAACGATAAACTTCTTCCTTCCCTTGATTCATCAAGATATCATAGGCCGGAGTTCCGTCTTCATTATAGAAAGTTCTTTGGTATAGGACTGCAACATTATCCTTGGGAGCAAAGTATTCGCTACAATAACGCGTATAAGAAAAGTAATCCTTACGAATCAGTTTTCCTTTAAAGACATACTCGGCATGTTGAACCAAGTCCTTGTCCTCATCAACCAAATAACAGGTTACAAACTTATCTTGGTCAGAAAAGAAGACACGCAAGACCTTACCATTCTTTTCTCTACGACTTTCCACACCGCCGAAAATAGCCAGGACATCATCCACTGTCACGCTAGTAGGTGCAATCTTAATATCTGTAAAATGGTTATAAAGCCAGATAACTTGATCATCATCAAAACCAATATTGGCTGTTAAGTGCTGAATATTATCGGCTAAAATCATATCTGTAAAGATAAACTTAGAGGACAGATTTAATTTCCGAAAAACACCAGCACGATAAGCTTGGGCGTATTCAACACCGCTACTAGCCCAGCCAAGTCCTAAATTTATATTGTAAATTGTCATATTTTCCTCTTTTTTATGGGAAATGGGTCATAATCTCACCCTTAGGAGTGACTTCAACCAAGCCCATCAGGAGATTACGCACCATATCCGCACGAATTTGTTCTTTCATGGTTTCAAAGCCTGCATAGGCTTCTTGATAGTACTCTACGATTGGATTTTTCTGACTATTAGATTGACCACCGATAGCCATAGATAACTGTTGTAGATAGTCTACCTGCTCTACCCAGTTGTCATCAATAGCCTTGAGCATAGAAAGTCGTAAAAACTGTTCATACAAACCATGTTGCTCAAGCAATTCTTTCTTTTCAGAAAGTTCTCTATCAATCACCTGCTTCATAAAGCTACGAACTGCAGTTTTGTCAGTCACATCTATATTATCTGGAACCTCTTTAATATGAAAACTAATATTGGTAACGATAAAGTGGAAGAGTAACTCTCGGTTTTCATATTCTGAAGAAGTCACTTGCTCTATGTAGCTAGCAATGATTTTCTCAACAACATCCTCTAAGTCACGAGAACCATCTATTAGACGATTTCTTTCTTTATAGATCATATCCCGTTGAATATTCATACTCTCAGCATATTCTAGAGTCTGACGACGTGCCGAACGTCCAGCACTATCACTGGCATGCTGAGCCTTTTCGACTAGCCTTCGGTATTTACGACCTTTCAATACTTCCGGTTGAGTCATATCTTGAACTTGATAATCTTTATACTTCTTGTGAACCCAAGATGGACCAAATTTCTTGATAACATCGTCCTCCAAGGATACAAAAAACTTACTCATACCAGGATCTCCCTGACGGCCAGAACGGCCACGAATTTGCAGGTCGATCCGCTGACTTTCCATCCGCTCAGTTCCAATAACAATTAAGCCACCGAGTTCTGCGACTCCCTTACCAAGTTTGATATCCGTACCACGTCCTGCCATAGAAGTTGCCACTGTAACAGCTCCCATTTGACCTGACTCGGAGATAATCTGAGCCTCACGCGCCGCATTATTAGCATTTAAAACATTATGGGCAATTCCCTCTCTGAGCAAGAGTGACGAATAAAGTTGAGACATTTCAACTGAACCTACAAAAACGAGTAGGGGATTTCCCTTAACATGGTATTCTTTGATGTATTCCAAAGACGCATACACTTTTTCAGGTAAAGTGATATATAGATTATCTGGATAGTCAATCCGTTGTCTAGGACGATTGGTTGGAATGCGCACTACAGACATATTGTAAGTTTCCAGAAGCTCTTTTTCTGCAACTTTACCTGTACCTGTCATACCAGAGATCTTATTAAACATCTTAAAAAGGCTCTGATAGGTGATAGAGGCCATGGCCCGTGTTTCTGGAGATAATTTGACATGTTCCTTTGCCTCAATAGCCTGATGGAGACCTCCCTGTAGTTTGGTCATCTCCATTAAACGCCCCGTTCCCTTATCTACTAATACCATTTCATTACCACGAATGACATAGTCTTTATCTTTTGTATAAAGCTTATGGGCTCGGATTGCATAAACTAAATGGCGAGCAAAAACTGCATGTTCTCCATTGTAAAAATGATCTATTCCTAAAAAGCTTTCAGCAGCTTTAGCTCCCTTGGTAGTGAGCCAGACCTCATCCTTCTCCTCTTTAAAGATATAGTCCTCCCCTTCTACCAAAGTCGTTACCAGCGTATCAATAATACCGTAGTGATTAGACTGAACCCGAGGGGCACCTGCAATAATAAGAGGTGTCTGAGCGCTATCCAATAAGATATCATCAATCTCGTCAATAATGACATAATCAAAAGGACGTAAAAATTTTCCCTTTTCATTGGAGGCAAGATTGTCACCCAAATAATCGAACCCTAAACCTCCATTAGTCGTATAAATGATATCAGATTCATAAATCTTTTTCTTCTCTTCCACGCTTAGCTCATCTTTAGAATCATCTGGTAAAGGTACCCCAATTGTCAAGCCTAAGAAGTGATAAACTTGTCCCATCTCTTCGGCATCACGTTTGGCTAGATAGTCATTGGTGGTAATCAGCATGGTGCCTTTCCCTGTCAGGGCATTGAGATAGACAGGCATAGTGGCTGTCAAGGTTTTTCCCTCACCAGTATTCATCTCAGCAACATTTCCCTGATGAATAACGATCCCTCCCATGACTTGGACATCATAGGGAAACATTCCCAGTACTCGCTTATCCGCTTCACGAACAACTGCAAAAGCTTCCACTAGAAGATCATCTACCGTCTCTCCTTTAGCAAGACGTTGGCGAAACTCCACTGTTTTTGCCGCTAGTTCTTGGTCTGATAGAGACTCCATCTTTCCTTTAAGGACATTAATCTTTCTTAAAATCCTTTTGACTTTCCGAAGTTGGAAATCTTGATATAAACCTTTAAACACGATTCATCTCCTTAATAGAAAAAGAATAAAAATCTAAGGACTCAAAACCAGCACTTAGAAGGGAGACTTGGTAGGTATAGGTATCATCAGGATAGGTAAAATCAAAGACTTTCATTTTTTCAATTTTCTCTTCAATCACATCCCCATATCTATCAAAAAAGACAATCTTTATATAGACTCCATTTATAGGATGGCATTCAAAATTCATACATAATTGATAATCCTGTTTTCTTTTAAGTAAGGGAAGACTGGGTTGAGTTCTAAAGGCTTGATAGTTCACACTGGAAAACCATGTTTTTAAGATTTCTCCTGATGGTACCAAGGGATTATATAGACTAATATGTTTATCCTCATGATAAGTCACTTTGCTACCATACATAAATGTTCCCTTAACCTCTCCCCAAGGAATATTTTCTCTTTGATTGATAATCATTTGTCACCTCTTCCAAACTCCGAGCCCAATACCATACTATAAAAATGTAGAAACCAAGCCACATTTGTAGCAGTATCATCATTGTGTCGACCAGATGTTCCCTTGGATAAGATTTTGGCTCCTGTATAGCAAAGATGTTCTACTAACTGATCGTAGGCTCTGCTGTCCATATCTTCATCTTTCATGTAGGAGAGCCCAAAAGTTGTCTGTGTAAAATCAGCCTTTTTAAATGTATTCCAAAAACGCTGATCCAAATCATCCATATGCTGATAACTAACTCCACCAGTCTGATGCTTCAAAACATCAAAACTGGTATTAAATACCCCTGGAGCCTCTAAACGCCCACGTCTTGCAATAGTCCCAATGTTAGCTAGTGGCTTCCCAACAATAACTGCACGCGGTTCAAAAGCGGCTCCATAGTAGAGCGATGGAAAAGTTCCCATTGATAAGCCTGATAAAATTAAATCTTTAGATGTCAAACCAAGATAATCCAAATAATATTGAATGGTTTCCTTAATCTTATTCTCTAATTCTTCACTACCTAAGTAAAAGGCTCCACCCTCCAAACGAGGATCAGAAAACAAAAGGAAAGGACAGCCTAAATTTTTCATCATAAAATATCCTTCAAATCCCTCGGCAGGACGATACCCAGCAAAGTAGACCGCCAAAGGTGGTTTGAAATCCCCTGGATGAAAGAAGTAGTTTATTTCGTCACGATTTTTGTCATGTAAAATATTTCCTCCTAGGAAAAATTTACCAAACTGTCTGCGACTCCAACGTTGGTGCAAATTCCCTAGCGTCAAACTTCCACAACCACGTGCCTCGATTGATACAGATAAAAAAACATCAATCTCTTCATTATCTACGACTATTGCTTTTTTTAATTCACTTTCATTATAGATTTTTTCTTCAAAAAAATCATCAACAGCTCCAGCCCATATCTTACGGATAACAAAACGAAATTCACAGTTTCCTTGCTTTTCAAATTCCAACCATAATTCTATAGGGAAATTTTTATAAACTATAAAATTATCTGGCCAGTAAGCTATTTGTTGGAAACTATCTCCAAAATTCCCTTCCAAATTTACATTGTCGAATCCCTGATAAGAGATAGTCCCTCGAAAACTTGAACGAATTTGTATCGTTGATGGAAATAATTTATCGCCGTAACCTCCACCAAAAAGAGAGGTGGATAAATCATTCACTAATTGCTGAGGATCTGAGAAGTCTATAGCTTGAGCGCACCGTTTCTTTAATAAATCAATAATTGCCAAATCGGTCGTTTTAAAATCTTGACTATAAAGTAAAGTATAGGGTTCTATATGGTGAATAAATGGCAATAAATCCCTTATATACTGACCATCCTCTACCAAAATTGCATGAAAGTTTGTGATGCTATTCATTTCCATCATTTTACAAAGAGCTAGCGGTGAGTTGGGACAGAAATAATACCAATCCATATTTTCAGGAATATCGTAATGATGAGCCCAATTATCAATCCCTATCTGTAGGATTTTATAGTCCTTTGACATTAGTAACCTCCTCAATCCAGTGATGCAATTTATCTAAGAAACGGTGACCAGTATGTTCCTTGATTTTATCAATAGAGTAAATCAAGGCCTGGTTCCATTCTTTCAATCTATCTATATAGTAATGTGCAGCCGTTGAAAACTCTGTCACATCTGAAAGTAAATAGCCATTTTTCAAATGTTCTACATAAACGGTTTCAACCCGATTAATCTGAGGAATTCCTGCACTAATACCTGCTATTTGAGTATAGAGATGAGGTTGTTTATTAAGATCCACAATCAAACGAACAAACTCTAATGTCTTAATCAAATCCAACTCATCATTCATATTGACAAATTGAAAACGTAGTTCCTGCTCTTGATTTTCTTCTAAAGGATTTTCCGCATCTCCATAGTCTATTCCTTTTTCTAAACTATCAGTATGAATTTTCTCTTGAATAATTTCATGAACAAGAGACTCCACATCATCCATTTGTTTCTGGCTAGCTGAGAAAGCTCCGAAAATGATTTCTGTATTTTTAGTTTCAGCAATAAATAACAAAACTTGAGTCAATGCTTCCCTATCAATTTCTTCGTTGAAATAAAGTTGATAGTAAATAATAGACTCTTTTCTTGTTTGACTTCGCCCCAGACGTAAACGTGTATCAAAAGGAGAGAGATGATAAAATTTATTAGAAAGTTCAGGATATAGTTCCTGCAAAAGTTGTAAACTATCCTCTCTATCCACTAAGACTAAGCTAGCTCGATCAACCGATACTGATAACTCTCTAAAGGCATTCTGTGAATTACGATTGATAAAGAGACTCAAAATTTTAGGATTAGTACTTGGAATATGATCAAAGATAAACTGATCATGGTAAGGATGCGACGGAATGATAAAAATATCTTGCTTTTTCTGATTTTTTTTCAAATATTTATCAAAAAATTCTGTCACCAAATGCTCCATATTTCGATAGTTAAGCAATTTAAATCGATAGGCAAAAATCGGATTAATCTCTATTCTACCTTCCTCTTGAATATATTCCCTAAATCGCCAAATTCCTTTAGGATCCAGATAGTCTTGATAAATAGCTTGTCCATCCTCAAAATAGATTACACTGGATACAAATCCTCTGTCATCCATGATATAGCGCTTGCTAATCTGAACATTTGGATCAAAATACCGAATCTCACTAATAAAGCCCTCAACACCATGCTCTACCTGAGCATATTTTTTACCTTTTTTTTGCACGATAATAGCAAAGGGACTATAAAGAAATTGGCAATCACTATCCCACTCTATATCTCCAATATGAAGAACTTGAGTGTGCAGTCCATAGAAATCTTGCATATCATCAAAAACAGAGTAGACATCTGTCTCTAAAACACCATGTCTATGTAAAAAATAACGTAAATGTGGTTGATAAGATAACACTAATAAGCGAGATGATATGCCTTGTCTTTGAAAGAGACGAATTTGATTAAAGGTATCATCAAATTCGAAGCGAAATTGTGAATGGTACCAAGGAATTATATCCGCATGCCACTGACGTTCTGAACCATACCAAGCTGGAATAAAATAATACATGACACCCTCCTAAATCAATGGTTTATAAGTTTCGTTTAATCTCAGAGCTTTCACTTCATCTCTGACTGTAAAAATCATACCTCCGAACATCATAAACAAACCAGGAATCATTGCCAATCTAAGTAGTTTCTCATCAACCAATACAAATAGCATAGGCCCTCCCGCCATCACTACATTAAACACAGCACCAATAAGAGAAAACCTAAGAACCAATCGATTGATGAAACGACTCGTTTCTTCACCTGGATAGACTCCATAAATATATTCTCCTGATTTCTTCATTCGATCTGAAATTTGTTCCCCACTCATATTTACAAAAGCAAAGGCTATACTAAAAATAAAAAGAATAATCATATACATATAAATCCACAATGGTTTACCCATTGTATACTGAGATGAAATTTCAGTGAAAATTAGATTGCTCGGAAAAATCGTCTGTAACAACAACAATACATACGTTGGTAAACTCAAAAAAGTCATTACATACATAAAAGGCATCCCTCCAGCAGGATTAAGCATAATCTCAAAATATGAATATCTCTTAAAACGATTATGTAGGCCAATCTTATGAACTGCTATACGATAACGAGCACGATACAGGAGAGCTACTAGATAAGTAAAAACAATTCCCATAACAATCAAACCAATTAAAACAAAAAAAGGGATGGGAACAGTTCGAAATGTTTCAATCAAATCTTGAGGAATGTTTAAAATCATTCCAATCAATAAAATAATCATAGGTCCACCGATACCTACAGTTGCATTGATGTCTGATAACCACACCAAGAAAAAAGCACCCGCTATCAAAAGGCAGGTATTAAGGACGATAACCAACATTTTAGGTACATTGGACTGAATTGGGAGATTTAACGAAATAGCTAATGCCTGAATCAAAGCAATAAACAAGGTTAAATACATCTGCCTTCTATTTTGTATTTCAATAGCTCCAGATGTCAGATTTAATTTTTTTGAAAAAGAAAGCATCTGCCATAAAATCATCGAAGACATCCAGGGAGATAATCCTACTGAAAACAAGGATAAACTTCTCAAATTTCCACCTGTCATTGCTGTGGAAAAAGCTAAGTAAGCAGCAGTCCCTCCTAAAAATTCCCTATTATTCATATCTACAAAAGGGAGGGTCAATCTACTTCCTGCTATAAATATGAATATAAAAAATAATGTTGCTAGCCCTTTTTTAACTGTGATAGATGAAAAAATACTTTTCATGTTTGGTCCTACTCTCTAAAACTCGTTTCTAGTCTATTTCTACTGAATAATTTATAATCAATATACCATTAGGTATTTTGAGATTTTTTTATTGATTTTTCACATTACCATTATAACAAAAAAAGCAGAATAAATCTGCTTCTAACTCCCTTAGCGAAATGACGGAGAAGGGATACTTTAGTGAATCAAATAGATTATTTTATACACTATCAGCTCAATGGACATCCCTAATTCTTTTAATTATTATCTATAAGATCTAGTATTTCCGTATATCTCCTAAAAATTTCAGTGTCTTGTAAACCAGCTTCTTTTGCTGCTTCCCAACCCTGTCTTATATATCCTAAAGTGTTTTCCTTTTCGTCAAAACTATTCCATCCCTTTATGGTATAGATAGCCAATCGTTCTAATACACACTCCAAGACATCTACTAGAATTTTTTCATTCACTTGGCTACTTATACTCTCGCCACCAATGCGATAATTATATAGTGCTTTATGAATATAGGTACTACGTGAAGATTTTGCGAACAATTTATAATTGGTTCGACTATCTTCAATAATTTTCCCTTTTGGAAACGCAATATTATTAAATAGGTTTTGACTAAAAAGAATACCCCAACTCGTTGTAAAAGCATAATCGCGTCGTTCCAACAAAGGGAGTTCATTAATCAATTCTTCCCCTTCATAGTTCTCTTCATAATAGTCATCCCCTACATGTATTAAATAATGGTTTTCTTTAACATCAAATCGGTTATAGTTTGAAACAACGATTTCAGAATCATTATCTAGAGCGACTTGATACATATCTTCAATATATGTTGGTTCAACCCAATCATCTGAATCTATAAAAGTAAGAAATTTCCCTTTTGCACGAGCTATGCCATAATTTCGTGCATCAGATAGGCCTCCGTTTTCTTTTTCAAAATAGTGAAATCTGCTGTCTCTGGTAACATATTCTTGACAAATCTCTCCGGATGCATCTGGTGAGCCATCATTTATCAATAAAACTTCTATATTTGAATAGGTTTGATGTTCAATGCTATTTAAACACATTCGAAGATAAGTTTCTACTTTATAAATTGGTACTATAATACTAATCAAAGGTTGAGAGTACGTTACAGTACCTATTTTTTCTAAAACAGAGGACTCATAAGATTTCAACATTTGAGAGTTAGGAAATTGTCCCAATCTAAAATATAAAATCATTTTAAATCTCTCTATATAGTGATAATTTGGAATATGCAATTCCATAATTTTTTTTAATATTTTCTCATATATTCTGATTTCAGAAATAGCATGTGATTCTAAGCAATTATTCGAGGCGCTCTGTTGATGTTGCCTATAAATATAAGTGGGTTTGTTCACATAAAAAACAGAGGAAACTTTTAAATACATACTAAAAAAGAAATCTAAATCTTCCCCGTAATTAACAGACTCATCAAACAACAGGTTCTTTACTAAATCTGCCTTGAACAATTTAGAAGCAACACAACTAAAGTCATGACTAACAGAAGATAGTTCTGGAAAAAGTTCTAAGAATTCATCTCTAGCTACTTTTCCAATATCCAAAATATGTAATTGTTCTTCCGAATAAAATGGTAAATAGTACAAATCATCATCCATATTAAAATCTTTATGAGTTGAAATGGCAACATCCACCTTATTTTCTTTAAGAGCATTATACAGTACTTCTAGATAATTTTCTTCAACCCAATCATCTGAATCTACAAAAGTAATATAATTACCTTTTGCATTTTTCAATCCTAAATTTCGTGCTGAAGATACTCCGCCATTCTCTTTTTCGAAATAGCGAATTCGAGAATCTTTTTCTACATATTCTTTACAAATCGTTGCAGAATCGTCCACTGAACCATCATTAATAAGAAGAACTTCAAAATTTTTATAACTTTGATTAATAATACTATCCAAACACTGACGTAAATACTGATCAGTATTATAAATAGGAATGATAATGCTAATTAGTTCTCCATCATTTTCTACTTCAATCTCTTTAACTTCATCTGACAAAAATGGATATTGTCCTTGTTCAGCCAACTCTAATTTTTTACGTACTTCCTTTGCCTCATCAATATAATCATGTTCTTCTAATTGCCCTAATATTCTCTGTAACACATAGCGATACATATTAAAGGAATTCTGAATCTCTATACCTTCAATATCTTTTGTATCTTTTATTCTCTCTTCAAGAGCATCAATATAATCTAAATGCTTGAGAGTGAAAATATTAGACAATCCTGAAGGATTCATACGATAAACATAGGAAGCTCCATTAAAAACATAAATTTTATCAGCTTTCATATACAATCTCCAGATTAAAAATTGATCCTCTGCGTATTTCCCGTAGGGAAAGCGGAGCTCACTGAATAACTCTCGTTTAAATAATTTTCCCCAAGCGGTAGAAAAGGTTATAAATGTAACATCAAGCATTGAATCTAGATATTGAATAGCTTGAAAATCTTTAAATGCTACCAATGAATCACTCTTAAAACGATCATTATAGAAGTAAAAATTCGAGTCACCAAATCGACAATACCCTCCTATTGTGATATCTGAGTCACTTAACCGACTAGCGTAGTATAAATTCTCTAAATAATCTTCAAAGAGAAAATCATCCGAATCTAGAAAAGTGATATAATGTCCCTTAGCTCTATCAAGTCCATAGTTTCTAGCATCAGACAATCCCCCATTTTCCTTTTCAAAATAGTGGAAGCGGCTGTCACGTTCTACAAAATCTTGACAGATAGCTCCTGAGCCATCTGTTGAGCCATCATTTACCATCAGAACTTCAAAATCCTTATAAGTTTGTGATAGGACACTATCCAAACACGATCTTAGATAATTCTCTACATTATACACTGGTATAATGATTGATATTATTTCTGTTTTCAATTCATATCTCGCTTTCTTGCTATTCCTCTTTAAAACTATTAATATTCATCTATATTCTTTTCTTTTTGTTTAACTATATTTAACAACCACAATTGATTCTCTATTTTTTTATAGGTGACTGTATCGGACATATTCCATACTGTCCCCATATTATACTTCATCCACTGTAATAAACCGATATGATGCTCTCTAGCTTGCGTTAAGTCAATTCCAGCCAAAGCAAGATTTAATAAACGATCTTCTGAAACTTTCAAGCTTTGACGAATAGGTTCTTCCCCTGGGACTTTAGAGGCACTATCACCATGATCACGATAACAATATGGAGCTTTATAAAGATAGACAATACATTTCGAAACTAAAAACAATTTATACATTAAATCAAAATCTTCTGCCCAAGATATGTCTTCTGAAAAATAAAGGCGTTCAAATAGGGATTTTTTAAATAATTTACTGCAAGCACTTCCCCACGAAATATCTGTACCAAAGGTTGAAAACATATAGTTAAAAAAAGCATCATCAGGTTGAAATACAAGAGCTTCATTTGTTTCAGCAACATGAAATAAAAACATTGCGTCATTTTCACGGAAAGTACAATAATTTGCAACTATTATATCTGCGTCCTTCTCTTTTATTGTCTTGTAAAAAATCTCTAAATAATTCGGTTCAACCCAATCGTCTGAATCAATAAATGTAATGTACTCACCCCTCGAATGCTTGATTCCAAAATTACGAGCCGAAGAAACACCACCATTCTCGTTTTCGAAATAGCGAATTCGAGAATCTTTTTCTACATATTCTTTACAAATCATTGCAGAATCGTCCACTGATCCATCATTAATAAGAAGAACTTCAAAATTTTTATAACTTTGATTAATAATACTATCCAAACACTGACGTAAATACCGTCCAGAATTATAAATAGGAACGATAATACTAATTAATTCCTCAGAACCTCCCATATCACTATAAGATTCCTCAAATAAAAACGGGTACTCCTCTCGTTCCGCTAACTCTAATTTTCTACGGATCTGAGATGCCTCATCTAGAAATTGATGCTCCTCTAACTGGTCTAGATTTCTCTTTAGAACATAACGATACATATTAAAAGAAAGACCGATATCGATACCATCAATATCCTTAGTAAATTTTATTCTTTCTTCTAATGCATCAATATAATCTAAATGTTTTAAAGAAAATACACTCGACATTCCAGTATTATTAATACGATATACATACGAATCGACGTTAAAGGTGTATATACTACGAGCCTTCAAATACAACTTCCATATAATAAATTGATCCTCTGCATACTTTCCGTACTGAAAACGAAGTTCCTTGAACAAATCTCGTTTAAATAATTTTCCACAAACGATAGAAAAATTTAAAAAGGGAACATCAAACATGGAATCTAGGTGTTGAATAGCTTGAGCACTCGTAAATGATACCAGAGAATCACTAGAAAAGCGATCCTGGTATAGCCAGAAAGTTCCATTCTCAAAACGAGAGAATCCTCCTATCGTGATATCGGCATTAGTCAATCTACTTGCCAAAAACAAATTCTCAAGATGTTTTTCATTTACAAAATCATCCGAATCAATAAAAGTTAAATATTCTCCCCGAGCTCTCTCAATCCCGTAATTACGAGCATCAGATAATCCCCCATTCTCCTTTTTAAAATAATGAAAGCGACTATCTTTTTCAACATACTCTCTACAAATATCCCCTGAAGAATCAGGAGATCCGTCATTTACCAGAAGTACCTCAAAATTTGTAAAAGTTTGTCCTAAAATACTGTCTAAACATTGCCGAAGATAGTTTTCAACATTATATATTGGTACAATAACACTAATTAATTGATTTTCCATATCTTACTCTCTAATATTTTTTAAAAATAGATACTCCCCTTTATCAGCATATTCCACTTTTTCTCGTAATTCCGCTTCTTCTTTAATAAAACCTTTCCCTTCCAACATAGAAAGATTTCTCTTCAAAGCAAATTTATACTGATTAAGTGCTAATTCCATAGGATAATCTAATTCTGGCATCTCCATTAAGGTATGAATACGCTCCTCAATCGCCTCAATAAAATCCAAGTGAGATAGACTATAATTTTGCGTCAATCCCTTGTAATTCATCCTATAGGCATAGACATCTGACTGATAACGAACAATCACTTTACTTGCAAGATATAATTTCCACATGATAAATTGATCTTCTGCATATTTTCCTTTAGGAAAACGGATTGTCTCAAACAAATTCTTTTTAAATAACTTACCCCATACAGCCGAATAACGAAGAAGAGTATAATCTTCCTCATCATCCATTCCCATAATGGCTTCCTTAGAGCTCACTGGATGCAATAGTTCTTCTTTTGGGAATGGATAAAAATAAAACATCCCTTCATCAAATCGGCAAAATGACCCTACAACAATATCAGCATTTGTCAAAACACTAGCATAGTATAAGTTTTCAATACTTTTTTCAAACATAAAGTCATCCGGATCACAGAAAAATATATAATCACCTGTGGCAATATCTAATCCTGCATTTCGTGCATCCGACTGTCCACCGTTTTCCTTATCAATATAGATAAAACGTGAATCGTCTTTGGTCAATTCTTTTGCAATTCTTATACTATCGTCTAAACTACCATCATTTACAATAATAATTTCCAAATTACTATAGGTTTGCGATAAAATATTATGAATACAATGTGCTATGTATTCTTCAACATTATAGACAGGGATAATAATTGATATTAATGGAAAATTCATATATACCTTCCTCACTATTTAGATAAATCTTCAACAACTTGCTGATTGTAATCTTCATCTTCAATCAGTTCAATTTCTTGATCAGAATAATATTCTGCAGTATGCTTATGTTGTAACTGCACCCTAGTTTCTGCTCCCATCTTCATCCATTCATACTCCGAATCAATATGCCCAAGGTCTAAAGCACGATGTCCTAATTGAGATAATTGATAAGCTAAGACCTTAGCTGTTGGGCCTAACATTAATAAAATCAAACGTTCCTCTACATGCTCTAAAATCTTTTCTCGTATCTCCTGAATTTTCGAAAAAGCATTATGAGAGGGGCAAATAATACGCTTAATTGAATTTGATTTATCAAACAAATCATTTCCAACACCTGACCGTGAAGTCGCTCCTTCTACAATTAGTAAGTCTTTGCCTTCAAATAACTGTTTCATTTTCTCAAATTGTTCAAAAGCACGACTCCTATCTTTGTTGTAAATATAAGGCCTTGATATAAAAGCCGAACCATACTTTTTTGATTGGCAATATACTCTAAAAAATGGTGCAAAAGCATCTAATTCCCTCTTCCAGAATACCTCAGAGTTATGATCTTGAGGAAAATTTCCTGTAAAAGCTTCAAAAACTTCTGGCATACAAATTAATATATCTTCATTACTTGCATTCAATAAAATGTCCTTCATACTATTAGATAACTCTTCATTATACTCTTGGAATCCTATATCATAACCATTCATAATATGAATCTCTCCATCTCCAAAACGAATAAGAGATTGTTCCGTTTCCAATAGTTGATCCAAGGTTTCATCTATAGACATAACTGAAATATCAAATAATTCTTCTTGTTTAAATGTTTGATGAAATTTATCGGCTCCAATTTCAGAGAATAAACGGATCGCATCCTCCATTTTTTCTAACTCCTGTCTTAGAAAAAGATATTGAGGTACATTCCCTTTATGAGTAGCATAAAATGAAAAAATAGGCTTATTCATCTCACTCATTCTTTCTAAAATTGTCTCATTTATATCCCCATGATTGATATTAAGATAAGCATCCATATTTTCTAATAATTGATCAAAAGTAGCTGGGACACACTGAGGATGTAGATAAATATTATCTCTTTGGCCCAGAGCACTTAACCACGATCCAAATTCTGTATAAGCAGCTATATGAAAGCGATGTTCTGGAAAACTACTTGCTAAATGTTCAATTCCTTCAAATTGTTCTGTTCCTGTTAATGTAAAGAAATCCAATCCCTGCTTTTCTTTTTGTAAAGAAAATTCCCCTAGATGATGAGCTAAAACTTGGAAAAGTTCTAAATTATAAAAATCCCACCATTTTTCTCTATATCTGTATGATGTTGAACTATTCCATGGTTTTCTATAAGTTGTGTAATGAATAATAAGAGGACTATCCTTCATACAAAAATGCTCTTGCCAGTTACTATAAAATGCTACGATATCATGACCAACCTGAACATTGAATCGCTTATCCAACTCCAACCAATTATCCTGAAAAACAGAGTTCAATATTGTCTGATCTCCATTAAAATGTTCTAATTCCCAATGTTCGCTTTTCTCGCCTTCAGATAATTCTAAGCATTTATCTGAAACTGACAATTCCTTCCATTGTAGATTATCAATGAGCATAACACCAGTATTAAAACTACCATCCACATCACGTACAGCAGCTACTGGAAAGCCTTTTAAATCTGTTAAGAAAAAAGAGGTTAAGCTACCATTAACAATAATATCTGTATCTAGATAAAGCACTCTCTCCCTATCAACAAGACGAGGAATAAAATACTTAGCATAGGCAATCGGACTAATATGATTTTGCGTTCTCCACTCATTTGAAATCAATCCCATATCAAAGGGAATATTGTAAAGTTCCCCTCCCAAATTTCTCACTATACGTCTCATTTTTCTAAACCAATCTGGCATAATACCTTGATTGATGATATAGAAATCAACTGATTTATTGTGATACATGATAGATTTCATGGTCACAGTTAATTGTTCTGTATAAGCTTGGTCAGCAATCAAAACGATTGCAATTCTTTCTGGTGTCATTTCTCCTCCGAAATTTATGATTTATACTATTTTGTACTCAAGTCAACAACAATCTGACTCAAATATGCTTCATCATCTGCTAATTCTATTTCTGTATCTAGATTAAACTCTGCAGTATGTTTATTGTGTAATAAAACCTTATTTTCAGCCCCCATCTGCATCCACTCATACTCAGAATCGACATGTCCAATATCAATGGCCTGCATACCCTTGGTAGCAAGTTGATAAGCTAAAACTTTAGCTGTAGGACCTAGCATTAACAAAACTAAACGTCCATCAGCATGGTTCAGTATTTCTTCCATTATCTCATTTTTCTTATCATAAGCATGGCGAGATGGGCAAATAATTCGCTTGATACTCTTGGCGCCATCAAATAAATCATTTCCTACCCCAGATCTAGAAGTATATCCTTCTACGATAAGGATATCTCTTCCTTCCCATAGTTTTTTCAACTTTTCAAATTGAGATTTTGCTTTTGATTTATCTAAAAAATCAATATAAGGTCTGGAAATAAAAGTTGAGCCGTACCAAGGATTTTTACAATACTCTAGATAAAATTCCTCATAATCTTCTAAATATTGTCTCCAAAAAGCTAGAGCATCTGGAACAAAAGAGAAACGGTTTTTTAAACCTTCTTGTAAACCAATAACTAATGTAGGATTACTCTCTTGATTAAAAATAAATTTCAATTCTTCGGCAAGATTAGGGTCATATTTCTGGTAATTAATAGATTGGCCTAGCATGATTGCAGCCTCGCCATCACCAAATCGAGCTATTGAAGATTGATGCTCCAGAATATAATCAAGTGTTTCATCTATGGTCTGTACTTCAAAATCAAATGATTTATTGGGCAATTGTTTTGTTTCAGCATAATTCCTAATTGCAGCTACCATAGCATCAACATTTTTGATAGAAAAGAGATACTGTCCTTTTTCTCCATTTTGTGTTTTATAAAAGGCAAAGCTAGGAATATTTTTTTCTAATAAACCATTAAACACTCCATCTACTTCCCCACCATAGTTAATATCCAAATATAGATCAGTCTTGTCTAATAGTTTCTCAATCTGTTCTGAATCTGAGGCCGGATATAGATAGACATTTTCTTTCTCAGCCAAGTTTGTCAATCGTGGTCCCATAAGAGTTCTAGCAGCAATGTTAAAATCACACTCAGGAAGCTGTTCTACTAGATATTCAATTTGTTCTAAATCCTGACTATTTGTAACTGTCAATAGTTGGATAGCTCGTGATTGTTGATTGTGGCTAATTCCTAATTCAAAAACTGCTTGCAATAAAAATTGTTTTGCAAAAAAACCTTGACTTAGTAAAAAGGAAAAATAACGTACTCTACTGCACATTTGAAGATAGGCTTCCTCTGATAATTGTTCTACCAAAAGGGGGGCTTCCTCTAAGTTATCAACTACAAATCCCAATCCTTGTTCTACTATAAAGTCAGAGTTAGACAAGGTAGCAGGAATAATGACAGGAATACCTGCCGCTAAATAAGTACTCAATTTATAAGAAACATTCATACTGTAATAATCTATATTTTGTTCCTCATTTTGATGTGTAGTCCAAACCAGCCCAAATCCACCTTTTGATAACTCTAAGAGCATTTCCTCATCAGTTTTCCAGCCCGCAATATGAACTTGATGCGACAAAGAAAGCTGTTCTTCATTTGAAAATACAGTTAGCGGAACTGTCCCCTCCCAAGTTTTTAATTCTGGGAAACGACTTAAATTTCCTGCAAAATAAACTTCTTTTTTAAATATAGGTTCATGTAAGTCCAAATCATGAGGATGATCCCACATTCTTTGAAAAATGACTTTTTTAACATTCAGGCCATTTTGAAGCAGTTTCTCTTTCATAGCTTCTGATGGTAAGATGATACTATCTGCCATGTTGTATAGATTGATATAATCCTGCATCAAAAATTCATTTGCTTTAAACATCAGGGGAATCACGTCATGGACAAATACTATGATTTTTACATTAAGAATTTTCAACTTAGTTAAAAATTCTCTTTCAAACTCTAGACCATTCCAAGTAGGTGTTTGAAAAATGACCACATCTCCCATTGAAACACTGGCTAGAATCCCGTCTAATCTTCTACTTCTCTCTTCTACAGTTTCAGCTGATGCATGGTAAAAATAAATTCCTAACTCTCTAAATCCTAGTTGAGTAGAAATTTTTTGAACAGCATTTTGAGCAATGGTTGCTGTACTTTCTCTAGCCATTCCATATAGATTGGTAATATGTAATTTCATTATTCTTCACTTTCTGATAATTTATTGACTGTCGATATAGATTGACTATTAAACCAAAGTGTTTATCCTAACATAATTACTTCATATAGGAAAACGTCTCAGGTCTATGTTTTAGTTAGTACCTTGCAATAAGAAAATTGTTTCATTAATCCACCTCATGGTTTCAGTCGAGTCTAATTCTACGTTGTTTAGCCATTTTTTCTTTTCATGAAGTTTCTTCAAACATTCATCTACATATCCTTGTGTATCTTTCCCTCTTGATGAAAGGAGTGCGATAAAGTTCAAGCGTTGCTGGATATCACTTCTAACAGCATCTAAAGTAAAATGTTTTGAAATTCTCTCATCTGTCCGATAATTATATGTTTCCTTATTAACATAAACAACTCTATCAGATACCATATATATTTTAAACCAAAATTCCATATCCTCCCCATATGGAGTGGCTACATTAAAAGCAATATTTTCTAGCATGTTTTTATGAACCAATTTACCACTAACAAAACGATAAGAATTATCAAAACCATCTAAAGACAATAACTCATCCATTAACTTTTTATTTGTAAATACTTTTTTATCGTAACCTCTTTGAAATGAATGTATATACCAACAATTGTCTCCCATTTCAAATCTCTTATATGTAGAAACTGATATATCTGCATTCTCATCTATAAGTGCATTGTAAAGGACTTCTAAATAATCAGAATCCACCCAATCATCCGAATCAATAAAGGTGATGTATTGCCCTTTTGAACATTCGATACCTAGATTACGAGCTGAAGAAACTCCGCCATTTTCTTTTTCAAAATAACGAAAACGAGAATCCTTCTCGACATACTCTCTACAAATATCAGCAGAATTATCTGGCGACCCATCATTTATTAGTAAACACTCAAAATTTTGATAAGTCTGACTCATAATACTATCTAAACACTGCCGTAAATAATTTTCTACATTGTAAATCGGTACGATAATACTGATTAATTCATTCCTCATTTATTTATTACCTTAAATATTTATTTTTCTTAATTACGCTCTCTTATAATAAGATTTCTATCTTGATAAACCACACTATTTGCTGGAACATCATTGCGAATAAGACAGCCTGCTCCAATAACGGTATCATCCCCAATAGTCACTCCTTTTAAAATCGTGACATTACTTCCTATCCAGCAATCTCTTCCAACTCTTATTGGCGCTGTGGTCCACTGCCATTTTTCAATTTTTTCAGCAGTATAAACATGGTCGTGGTCGTAAAAACGAACTCCTTCCCCCATCATTGTTCCGTTTCCGATTTCGATTCTTTCCATACAGTTAAAACTACAAGAATTATTGATGAAGACACCATCATTTAGTATTAACTTCCCTGAAGAAACATGGAAATTCTCAAAATTTCTACAAATGACATTGCTTCCCACAATTAGACTAGCTTTACTATCAATTTGAAATACATTCCAATTTCCATCTTGGATGATATTTTCTTGATTATTCACTCCCACTTGGATTGAATTTATACTATCACGAATCCTACTAACCAATCCATCAGGTCTATTTGCTTCAAAAACTTCCTGTCCTTGATTTCCATGGACTGTATTGTCAAAAGCCAAGACCATTTTACCAGCCTGCACAAATTTAGAAACAATAGAATCAACTTCTTGAAAATGATTGATATCTAATAGGATGTCGCACATACTCACTAGAAAATCAATTTGCTGATCAGTTGTAACTGTCATGAGACGGACATTATATTTAGACTCCAGTACTCTTATCTTTTCAGAAAACTGTACAGGAGCGGCAATATGAAAACAAATATCTGGTAAGTTTTCTAGGAGATAATCTAACTGCTCAATCTGATCACTTACAGTTAAGATTAGTGCATCACCTCGCACAATGTTTTTTCTCATCTATTTAACTCTCTTATTCTCTCTATCATTTCTGAAACTTGATCAGTCTGATATATCTCTTGGTTCGCTTCATAAGATTTAGTATTCTCAAAGGCTAAAATTGGTTTACTTTGGGAAATAAATTGTTCTAATATCTCTACTTCCTTCTCACCATAGTTGATATCTAAAAGAAGCTGACAAGTTTCCACCAATTCTCTATCCAATTCCTCTAAAGACACTGTTCCAGAATAGATAGTAACGTTTGGATACACAACAAGCCTAGAAAGATTCTCACTAACGATTACTCTTGCTGCAATCTTAAATTGCACTTCTGGTAAAGCCACTATTAGTGTTTCCAACTGCTCAATTTGGTCTGAAGCTGTATAAATCAAACAAGAAAATGGAACTTTTAGAGGATAAAGATGCAATTTTTTAAGAGAATGTAAATGATGATTTTTCCCCAACTCTGTCCATTCCATATCATGGTAATACCACCAAACATCACGATAGGTTTGTCCAGCGTGTGTATGCCAAGGCTTTCTCTCTGATAAATAGTGGATAATTCCTGGATATTCCTGCCCATATGGAAAATTATAGTTTGCGAAACGTTCATGAATGACAATATGATTATTATCAAAGTCCAATTCCAACCATCTGTTTTCAAAAAGCATATTCAAAATGCTTTGATCAGCCTGATCCACCTTATCATGCCATTCATTGGTTAAGTCAATCAACTTTTGAGTTATATGCTCTTGCTTCCAAAGAGCATTATTAATCAAGAGAACACCTGCATTAAAGATTTCTCGACCAAAATAGGCTCTGCCTCCAAAATCTCGAATAGCAGCCAAAGGATAGTCCTGTAAATCTGTAGCAAACAAGTCATCTAGATTTTTCGTTACTACTAAATCGCAGTCTAAATAAAGAGCCTTATCTTCTTTCACAAAATCAGCCACAAAATAGCGCAGAAAAACAGTGTAACTAATATCCGTTTTATAACGCGAAATTTGCTCAGACGTGACCCGGCAATTAATAATTTCTGAATCAAACTTCTCTAATCGTTTATTTAATTGTTTCAACCATTCATTAGGAAAATCACTATTAATCAGATAAAACCGAATAGAACGATTATGATAACAAATAGACTTAATAGTCGTCAGGACCTGCTCGACATAGGCATAATTTGCTGCAAGAACAATGGCTTTCTTTTCGCTTGACTCTTGTATCGATAACTGATTTAAAAGAGTTTTTTTCATTTCAAACTCTTTATATGTTGCTGTATCAGATAAGCCGCTAGCTTGACCGTTTGCGAGACTGACCTCCAACATCTGACGATAAACTGCCAAGTGCTTCTCAAGTGGATAACCCATATTAGCTAGTAGTGTAATACGCTCAGACATAGCATCAACTAAGGCATGCATCCACTTTTCTGTCCAAATTCTAGAACTACTTCCTTCTCTTTGGCGATAGGCATATAATCCTTTATTCAAATAAATAGTCTTCTCAGCAAGTAAGTAAATCTTTTGATTGAGATAACCATCTTCTCCTAGCTTGCCTATATCAAAACGTAATTGTTTAACCAAGTCTGACTTATAAAGTTTTCCCCAAACAGATATCAAAGCGAAACTCTTCATATACTGAGACTCATACAAGTTTTCAAAGACAGAGACATTGTCATAAACTTTCTCATAATAGGAATCTTCAAATATATAAAAGTAGTACATTCCCTCAGCTTCATTAAAAGAATAATAATTTCCAACCGCAATATCAGCCTGATACTCCGTTATTTTTTTATATAGGGTTTCTACATAATCTAACTCAACCCAGTCATCTGAATCAACAAAGGTCACATAAGATCCTGTCATTCGGTCCAATCCTATATTTCTTGCTTCCGCTTGACCACCATTTTCTTTTTCAATATAGATAATTCGATTATCTTTCTGTGCATACTCTTGACAAATTTCACCCGAATTATCTGTAGAACCATCATTGATTACAATAATCTCAAGATTTTTATAAGTTTGATTAATTAAACTATCCAAACATTTTTCTAGGTAATTTTCAACATTATAAACTGGTACTATTACCGTAATTTTTTCAGTCATGTAGTCGTTCTCCTTTCTTACTATTATAACATTTTTTACGCTATTTTTCCCTTTCCCTTAACTTTTAAAACGCAAAAAATCCCCTGGATGATTTTTCATCCAAGGGATTCTTCATAAATCGAAATAATAATACTTTCTATGTATTTTTAATCCGATTACTCCTCATCATCACGTTTACGGCGTTTCGCAAACAGACCTAAACCAGTCACAGCTGCCAAAGCTCCAAGGAGTACAGATGATTTGGAAGCTTCTGTACCTGTATTTGGCAATTGCTGTCTTGACTTACCTGCTGATTCTGATGGTGTTTCAGAAGATAATGTGTCTGCTGATGTAGATGCAAGTGTTGATTCTGACTCAGAAGGTGCTGTGCTTGGTTTCATTACATCTTCTTCTGTCTTAGTCAAATCTGCACCTGGAATCACCGCTGTCTTACCTGATGGTGTTGTGACGGTTGCGTTACCCTTGTCATCTACCACTACTGTAGAACCTGGGTTAACGGCTTTGACCTTGTCTTCGATCACTTTCTTCTCTTCTGGAGTTAAAGCATCTGGATTAGATACAACTGTCTTATCGGCTGGTGTAACGATGTCATTGCCTTCATTTGGTCTAGTTGTAATGTCTCCTGACTTAGTCAAGTCTACACCTGGAATAACGGCTGTCTTACCTGATGGTGTTGTGACGGTAGTAGTACCATTGTTAGTTACCACTACTATAGAGCCTGGGTTGACTGCTTTGACCTTATCTTCAATAACTTTCTTCTCTTCTGGAGTTAAAGCGTTTGGATCAGATACAACTGTCTTATCGGCTGGTGTAACGATGTCATTGCCTGCATTTGGTTTCGTTACATCTTTTTCTGTCTTAGTCAAGTCTACACCTGGAATAACGGCTGTCTTACCTGATGGTGTTGTGACGGTAGTAGTACCATTGTTAGTTACTACTACTGTAGAGCCTGGGTTAACGGCTTTGACCTTGTCTTCGATCACTTTCTTCTCTTCTAGAGTTAAAGCGTTTGGATCAGATACAACTGTCTTATCGGCTGGTTTAACGATGTCATTTCCAGCATTTGGTGTCGGTACAGATTTCTCTGTCTTAGTCAAGTCTACACCTGGAATAACCGCTGTCTTACCTGATGGTGTTGTGACGGTAGTAGTACCATTGTTAGTTACTACTACTGTAGAACCTGGGTTAACAGCTTTGACCTTGTCTTCGATCACTTTCTTCTCTTCTGGAGTTAAAGCGTTTGGATCAGATACAACTGTCTTATCGGCTGGTTTAACGATGTCATTGCCTGCATTTGGTGTCGGTACAGATTTCTCTGTCTTAGTCAAGTCTACACCTGGGATAACCGCTGTCTTACCTGACGGTGTTGTGACGGTAGTAGTACCATTGTTAGTTACTACTACTGTAGAGCCTGGGTTAACAGCTTTGACCTTATCTTCGATCACTTTCTTCTCTTCTGGAGTTAAAGCGTTTGGATCAGATACAACTGTCTTATCGGCTGGTTTAACGATGTCATTTCCAGCATTTGGTGTCGGTACAGATTTCTCTGTCTTAGTCAAGTCTACACCTGGGATAACCGCTGTCTTACCTGATGGTGTTGTGACGGTAGTAGTACCATTGTTAGTTACTACTACTGTAGAGCCTGGGTTAACAGCTTTGACCTTGTCTTCGATCACTTTCTTCTCTTCTGGAGTTAAAGCGTTTGGATCAGATACGACTGTCTTATCAGCTGGTTTAACGATATCATTTCCAGCATTTGGTGTCGGTACAGATTTCTCTGTCTTAGTCAAGTCTACACCTGGGATAACCGCTGTCTTACCTGATGGTGTTGTGACGGTAGTAGTACCATTGTTAGTTACTACTACTGTAGAGCCTGGGTTAACAGCTTTGACCTTGTCTTCGATCACTTTCTTCTCTTCTGGAGTTAAAGCGTTTGGATCAGATACGACTGTCTTATCAGCTGGTGTGTTTATTGAAGTACTTGTACTTGTTGAAATTGATGTACTTACACCTGTTGAAGTTGACGTACTTGTTGACGCTGATGTAGACGCTACTGCGCTTGTGCTTGCTGATGTAGACGCTACGGCGCTTGTGCTTGCTGATGTAGAGGCTACCGCACTTGTTGACGCTGAAGTAGAGGCTACCGCACTTGTTGACGCTGAGGTAGATGCTACAGCACTAGTACTTGCTGATGTAGAAGCTACAGCGCTTGTGCTTGCTGAGGTAGACGCTACGGCACTGGTTGATGCTGATGTAGAAGCTACCGCACTTGTTGACGCTGAGGTAGATGCTACAGCGCTAGTACTTGCTGAGGTAGAGGCTACGGCACTTGTTGATGCTGATGTAGACGCTACGGCGCTTGTTGACGCTGAGGTAGACGCTACTGCACTTGTTGAGGCTGACGTAGACGCTACGGCGCTAGTTGATGCTGATGTAGACGCTACTGCGCTTGTGCTTGCTGAGGTAGAAGCTACAGCGCTTGTGCTTGCTGAGGTAGAAGCTACAGCACTTGTACTTGCTGAGGTAGACGCTACCGCACTTGTGCTTGCTGAGGTAGACGCTACGGCGCTAGTTGACGCTGATGTAGACGCTACGGCACTTGTGCTTGCTGAGGTAGAGGCTACCGCACTTGTTGATGCTGAGGTAGAAGCTACGGCGCTTGTGCTTGCTGATGTAGAAGCTACAGCACTTGTACTTGCTGATGTAGATGCTACAGCACTTGTACTTGCTGATGTAGATGCTACCGCACTTGTACTTGCTGACGTAGAGGCTACGGCACTTGTTGACGCTGACGTAGACGCTACAGCACTTGTTGACGCTGAGGTAGACGCTACGGCGCTTGTGCTTGCTGATGTAGAGGCTACTGCGCTAGTACTTGCTGATGTAGAGGCTACCGCACTTGTTGATGCTGACGTAGACGCTACCGCACTTGTTGACGCTGAAGTAGACGCTACCGCACTTGTTGACGCTGAGGTAGACGCTACGGCACTTGTTGATGCTGAGGTAGAGGCTACTGCGCTAGTACTTGCTGAGGTAGACGCTACTGCGCTTGTGCTTGCTGACGTAGACGCTACCGCACTTGTTGATGCTGACGTAGAGGCTACCGCGCTAGTTGATGCTGAGGTAGACGCTACGGCACTTGTTGACGCTGATGTAGAGGCTACTGCGCTTGTTGACGCTGACGTAGACGCTACCGCACTTGTTGACGCTGACGTAGACGCTACAGCGCTAGTACTTGCTGATGTAGAGGCTACCGCACTTGTTGATGCTGACGTAGACGCTACCGCACTTGTTGACGCTGAGGTAGACGCTACGGCACTTGTTGATGCTGAGGTAGAGGCTACTGCGCTAGTACTTGCTGAGGTAGACGCTACTGCGCTTGTGCTTGCTGAGGTAGATGCTACCGCACTTGTTGATGCTGAGGTAGACGCTACTGCACTTGTTGATGCTGACGTAGAGGCTACCGCGCTAGTTGATGCTGAGGTAGACGCTACTGCACTTGTTGACGCTGATGTAGAGGCTACTGCGCTTGTTGACGCTGACGTAGACGCTACCGCACTTGTTGACGCTGACGTAGACGCTACTGCGCTTGTTGATGCTGAGGTAGACGCTACCGCACTTGTTGACGCTGAGGTAGACGCTACGGCACTTGTTGATGCTGAGGTAGAGGCTACTGCGCTTGTGCTTGCTGAGGTAGACGCTACTGCGCTTGTTGAGGCTGAGGTAGACGCTACGGCACTTGTTGACGCTGACGTAGACGCTACAGCGCTAGTACTTGCTGAGGTAGACGCTACTGCGCTTGTGCTTGCTGAGGTAGACGCTACCGCACTTGTTGATGCTGAGGTAGACGCTACTGCACTTGTTGACGCTGACGTAGAGGCTACGGCGCTAGTCGATGCTGAGGTAGACGCTACGGCGCTTGTGCTGGCTGAGGTAGACGCTACCGCACTTGTGCTTGCTGAGGTAGAGGCTACGGCGCTAGTCGATGCTGAGGTAGAGGCTACGGCGCTTGTGCTGGCTGAGGTAGACGCTACGGCGCTTGTGCTGGCTGACGTAGACGCTACTGCGCTTGTGCTTGCTGACGTAGACGCTACCGCACTTGTGCTTGCTGAGGTAGACGCTACGGCACTTGTTGATGCTGAGGTAGAGGCTACTGCACTTGTGCTTGCTGAGGTAGAGGCTACTGCGCTTGTGCTTGCTGAGGTAGACGCTACAGCACTTGTTGACGCTGAGGTAGACGCTACCGCACTTGTGCTGGCTGAGGTAGAGGCTACGGCGCTAGTCGATGCTGAGGTAGAGGCTACGGCGCTTGTGCTGGCTGAGGTAGACGCTACGGCGCTTGTGCTGGCTGACGTAGACGCTACTGCGCTTGTGCTTGCTGACGTAGACGCTACCGCACTTGTGCTTGCTGAGGTAGACGCTACGGCACTTGTTGATGCTGAGGTAGAGGCTACTGCACTTGTGCTTGCTGAGGTAGAGGCTACTGCGCTAGTACTTGCTGAGGTAGACGCTACTGCGCTTGTGCTTGCTGACGTAGACGCTACCGCACTTGTTGATGCTGACGTAGAGGCTACCGCGCTAGTTGATGCTGAGGTAGACGCTACGGCACTTGTTGACGCTGATGTAGAGGCTACTGCGCTTGTTGACGCTGACGTAGACGCTACCGCACTTGTTGACGCTGACGTAGACGCTACAGCGCTAGTACTTGCTGATGTAGAGGCTACCGCACTTGTTGATGCTGACGTAGACGCTACCGCACTTGTTGACGCTGAGGTAGACGCTACGGCACTTGTTGATGCTGAGGTAGAGGCTACTGCGCTAGTACTTGCTGAGGTAGACGCTACTGCGCTTGTGCTTGCTGAGGTAGATGCTACCGCACTTGTTGATGCTGAGGTAGACGCTACTGCACTTGTTGATGCTGACGTAGAGGCTACCGCGCTAGTTGATGCTGAGGTAGACGCTACTGCACTTGTTGACGCTGATGTAGAGGCTACTGCGCTTGTTGACGCTGACGTAGACGCTACCGCACTTGTTGACGCTGACGTAGACGCTACTGCGCTTGTTGATGCTGAGGTAGACGCTACCGCACTTGTTGACGCTGAGGTAGACGCTACGGCACTTGTTGATGCTGAGGTAGAGGCTACTGCGCTTGTGCTTGCTGAGGTAGACGCTACTGCGCTTGTTGAGGCTGAGGTAGACGCTACTGCGCTTGTTGAGGCTGAGGTAGACGCTACGGCACTTGTTGACGCTGACGTAGACGCTACAGCGCTAGTACTTGCTGAGGTAGACGCTACTGCGCTTGTGCTTGCTGAGGTAGACGCTACCGCACTTGTTGATGCTGAGGTAGACGCTACTGCACTTGTTGACGCTGACGTAGAGGCTACGGCGCTAGTCGATGCTGAGGTAGACGCTACGGCGCTTGTGCTGGCTGAGGTAGACGCTACCGCACTTGTGCTTGCTGAGGTAGAGGCTACGGCGCTAGTCGATGCTGAGGTAGAGGCTACGGCGCTTGTGCTGGCTGAGGTAGACGCTACGGCGCTTGTGCTGGCTGACGTAGACGCTACTGCGCTTGTGCTTGCTGACGTAGACGCTACCGCACTTGTGCTTGCTGAGGTAGACGCTACGGCACTTGTTGATGCTGAGGTAGAGGCTACTGCACTTGTGCTTGCTGAGGTAGAGGCTACTGCGCTTGTGCTTGCTGAGGTAGACGCTACAGCACTTGTTGACGCTGAGGTAGACGCTACCGCACTTGTGCTGGCTGAGGTAGAGGCTACGGCGCTAGTCGATGCTGAGGTAGAGGCTACGGCGCTTGTGCTGGCTGAGGTAGACGCTACGGCGCTTGTGCTGGCTGACGTAGACGCTACTGCGCTTGTGCTTGCTGACGTAGACGCTACCGCACTTGTGCTTGCTGAGGTAGACGCTACGGCACTTGTTGATGCTGAGGTAGAGGCTACTGCACTTGTGCTTGCTGAGGTAGAGGCTACTGCGCTTGTGCTTGCTGAGGTAGACGCTACAGCACTTGTTGACGCTGAGGTAGACGCTACTGCGCTTGTACTTGCTGACGTAGATGCTACGGCGCTTGTACTTGCTGACGTAGATGCTACAGCGCTTGTTGATGCTGAGGTAGACGCTACTGCACTTGTTGACGCTGAGGTAGACGCTACGGCGCTTGTGCTTGCTGATGTAGAGGCTACAGCGCTAGTACTTGCTGATGTAGAGGCTACCGCACTTGTTGATGCTGATGTAGACGCTACCGCACTTGTGCTTGCTGAGGTAGAGGCTACTGCGCTTGTTGACGCTGAGGTAGATGCTACGGCACTTGTGCTTGCTGATGTAGACGCTACGGCACTTGTTGATGCTGAGGTAGACGCTACGGCGCTTGTACTTGCTGATGTAGACGCTACTGCGCTTGTACTTGCTGATGTAGAGGCTACTGCGCTTGTTGATGCTGACGTAGACGCTACGGCACTTGTTGACGCTGATGTAGACGCTACGGCACTTGTTGATGCTGAGGTAGACGCTACGGCACTTGTTGATGCTGAGGTAGAGGCTACTGCGCTAGTACTTGCTGATGTAGAGGCTACAGCACTTGTTGATGCTGACGTAGACGCTACCGCACTTGTTGACGCTGAAGTAGACGCTACCGCACTTGTTGACGCTGAGGTAGACGCTACTGCGCTTGTGCTTGCTGACGTAGACGCTACGGCACTTGTTGAGGCTGATGTAGACGCTACAGCGCTTGTGCTTGCTGATGTAGAGGCTACGGCACTTGTTGACGCTGACGTAGATGCTACAGCGCTTGTGCTTGCTGAGGTAGACGCTACCGCACTTGTTGACGCTGACGTAGACGCTACTGCGCTTGTTGATGCTGAGGTAGACGCTACCGCACTTGTTGACGCTGAGGTAGACGCTACGGCACTTGTTGATGCTGAGGTAGAGGCTACTGCGCTTGTGCTTGCTGAGGTAGACGCTACTGCGCTTGTTGAGGCTGAGGTAGACGCTACGGCACTTGTTGAGGCTGAGGTAGACGCTACGGCACTTGTACTTGCTGACGTAGAGGCTACTGCGCTAGTACTTGCTGAGGTAGACGCTACGGCGCTTGTGCTTGCTGACGTAGACGCTACGGCACTTGTTGAGGCTGATGTAGACGCTACAGCGCTTGTGCTTGCTGACGTAGACGCTACCGCACTTGTGCTTGCTGATGTAGACGCTACGGCGCTTGTGCTTGCTGACGTAGACGCTACGGCACTTGTTGACGCTGATGTAGACGCTACAGCACTTGTGCTTGCTGATGTAGATGCTACGGCACTTGTGCTTGCTGATGTAGACGCTACGGCGCTTGTGCTTGCTGATGTAGACGCTACGGCGCTTGTGCTTGCTGACGTAGATGCTACTGCGCTTGTGCTTGCTGATGTAGATGCTACTGCGCTTGTGCTTGCTGATGTAGATGCTACCGCACTTGTTGATGCTGATGTAGAGGCTACGGCGCTTGTGCTTGCTGATGTAGACGCTACGGCACTTGTTGATGCTGACGTAGACGCTACGGCGCTTGTACTTGCTGACGTAGATGCTACTGCACTTGTTGATGCTGAGGTAGACGCTACGGCGCTTGTGCTTGCTGACGTAGACGCTACGGCACTTGTTGACGCTGATGTAGACGCTACAGCACTTGTGCTTGCTGATGTAGATGCTACGGCACTTGTTGACGCTGATGTAGACGCTACCGCGCTTGTTGACGCTGAGGTAGACGCTACGGCGCTTGTGCTTGCTGACGTAGATGCTACTGCACTTGTTGATGCTGATGTAGATGCTACGGCGCTTGTACTTGCTGACGTAGATGCTACCGCACTTGTTGATGCTGATGTAGAGGCTACGGCGCTTGTGCTTGCTGATGTAGACGCTACGGCACTTGTGCTTGCTGATGTAGACGCTACGGCGCTTGTTGAGGCTGACGTAGATGCTACGGCGCTTGTTGATGCTGATGTAGACGCTACCGCACTTGTTGAGGCTGAGGTAGAGGCTACTGCGCTAGTGCTTGCTGAGGTAGACGCTACGGCACTTGTTGATGCTGATGTAGATGCTACAGCGCTTGTGCTTGCTGAGGTAGAGGCTACTGCGCTTGTTGATGCTGATGTAGATGCTACCGCGCTTGTGCTTGCTGAGGTAGATGCTACAGCACTTGTTGACGCTGAGGTAGACGCTACTGCGCTAGTACTTGCTGAGGTAGAGGCTACGGCACTTGTGCTTGCTGACGTAGATGCTACCGCGCTAGTTGATGCTGAGGTAGACGCTACAGCACTTGTGCTTGCTGACGTAGATGCTACTGCGCTTGTGCTTGCTGAAGTAGACGCTACCGCACTTGTTGACGCTGATGTAGACGCTACCGCACTTGTGCTGGCTGACGTAGATGCTACTGCACTTGTTGACGCTGATGTAGACGCTACCGCACTTGTGCTTGCTGATGTAGAGGCTACTGCGCTAGTACTTGCTGATGTAGACGCTACGGCACTTGTGCTTGCTGAGGTAGACGCTACCGCACTTGTGCTTGCTGAGGTAGAGGCTACTGCGCTAGTACTTGCTGATGTAGACGCTACGGCGCTTGTGCTGGCTGACGTAGATGCTACAGCACTTGTTGATGCTGAGGTAGACGCTACGGCGCTAGTCGATGCTGATGTAGATGCTACTGCGCTTGTGCTTGCTGACGTAGACGCTACAGCACTTGTTGACGCTGACGTAGACGCTACGGCGCTTGTGCTTGCTGAGGTAGAGGCTACTGCACTTGTTGATGCTGAGGTAGACGCTACGGCACTTGTTGACGCTGAGGTAGATGCTACTGCACTTGTTGATGCTGAGGTAGACGCTACGGCGCTAGTCGATGCTGATGTAGATGCTACTGCGCTTGTGCTTGCTGACGTAGACGCTACAGCACTTGTTGACGCTGACGTAGACGCTACGGCGCTTGTTGATGCTGATGTAGATGCTACTGCACTTGTTGACGCTGAGGTAGACGCTACCGCGCTTGTGCTTGCTGACGTAGACGCTACGGCGCTAGTCGATGCTGATGTAGATGCTACGGCACTTGTTGATGCTGATGTAGACGCTACGGCGCTTGTGCTTGCTGACGTAGATGCTACAGCGCTTGTGCTTGCTGATGTAGAGGCTACGGCGCTTGTGCTTGCTGAGGTAGACGCTACGGCACTTGTTGACGCTGAGGTAGACGCTACTGCGCTTGTTGAGGCTGATGTAGACGCTACTGCGCTTGTTGAGGCTGAGGTAGACGCTACGGCACTTGTTGACGCTGACGTAGACGCTACAGCGCTAGTACTTGCTGAGGTAGACGCTACTGCGCTTGTGCTTGCTGAGGTAGACGCTACCGCACTTGTTGATGCTGAGGTAGACGCTACTGCACTTGTTGACGCTGACGTAGAGGCTACGGCGCTAGTCGATGCTGAGGTAGACGCTACGGCGCTAGTACTTGCTGATGTAGAGGCTACCGCACTTGTGCTTGCTGAGGTAGAGGCTACGGCGCTAGTCGATGCTGAGGTAGAGGCTACGGCGCTTGTGCTGGCTGAGGTAGACGCTACGGCGCTTGTGCTGGCTGACGTAGACGCTACTGCGCTTGTGCTTGCTGACGTAGACGCTACCGCACTTGTGCTTGCTGAGGTAGACGCTACGGCACTTGTTGATGCTGAGGTAGAGGCTACTGCACTTGTGCTTGCTGAGGTAGAGGCTACGGCGCTAGTCGATGCTGAGGTAGACGCTACCGCGCTTGTTGACGCTGAGGTAGACGCTACGGCGCTTGTGCTTGCTGACGTAGATGCTACTGCACTTGTTGATGCTGATGTAGATGCTACGGCGCTTGTGCTTGCTGATGTAGACGCTACCGCGCTTGTTGACGCTGAGGTAGACGCTACGGCGCTTGTGCTTGCTGACGTAGACGCTACCGCACTTGTGCTTGCTGATGTAGACGCTACGGCGCTTGTGCTTGCTGACGTAGACGCTACGGCACTTGTTGACGCTGATGTAGACGCTACAGCACTTGTGCTTGCTGATGTAGATGCTACGGCACTTGTTGACGCTGATGTAGACGCTACGGCGCTTGTGCTTGCTGATGTAGACGCTACGGCGCTTGTGCTTGCTGACGTAGATGCTACTGCACTTGTTGATGCTGATGTAGATGCTACTGCGCTTGTGCTTGCTGATGTAGAGGCTACCGCACTTGTTGATGCTGATGTAGAGGCTACGGCGCTTGTGCTTGCTGATGTAGACGCTACGGCACTTGTTGATGCTGACGTAGACGCTACGGCGCTTGTACTTGCTGACGTAGATGCTACTGCACTTGTTGATGCTGATGTAGAAGCTACCGCACTTGTGCTTGCTGATGTAGACGCTACGGCACTTGTTGAGGCTGATGTAGACGCTACAGCGCTTGTGCTTGCTGATGTAGAGGCTACGGCACTTGTTGACGCTGACGTAGATGCTACAGCGCTTGTGCTTGCTGAGGTAGACGCTACCGCACTTGTTGACGCTGACGTAGAGGCTACGGTACTTGTGCTTGCTGAGGTAGAGGCTACAGCACTTGTGCTTGCTGATGTAGAGGCTACGGCGCTAGTACTTGCTGATGTAGAGGCTACAGCACTTGTTGATGCTGAGGTAGAGGCTACGGCACTTGTGCTTGCTGACGTAGAGGCTACGGCACTTGTTGAGGCTGAGGTAGACGCTACGGCACTTGTACTTGCTGACGTAGAGGCTACTGCGCTGGTTGACGCTGAGGTAGACGCTACAGCGCTTGTGCTTGCTGAGGTAGACGCTACTGCGCTGGTTGACGCTGATGTAGACGCTACTGCGCTGGTTGACGCTGACGTAGACGCTACGGCGCTTGTGCTTGCTGAGGTAGACGCTACAGCACTTGTGCTTGCTGATGTAGACGCTACAGCACTTGTGCTTGCTGATTGAGAGGCTTGTTCAGACTTACGATCAGAATCTGATACCGGTACTTTCACTTCATTCGTTGTACCATCTTTATAGGTAATAATTACTGTTACCTTACCATCTACTACTGCACCATCACCTTTAATTGCATAGTCTCTAATACGGTTTGCATCTTGTGGATTAGATCCCTTCACAGCTGCAAGAATCTTTTCTTTATCATCTGCTGATGGAGTTGTCGCATTGCTTACTTGAACTGTTGCTGGCACTTTACCAGGGAATTTTTCATTCAGTTTTCCTTGGACAACCAAAAATGCTGGTGTTTCCGTCTCATTCTCACTCAAATCTTTCGAACGGAAAGTACGAGTCCAAACGTTAGTAGAAGACCAAGTCTCATTTTCATTAAACTTACCAGTGATTTCACGCTTCGCTGGAGTATCTTTTGTTGCTACAGTTGGAGTTGCTGTGATGTTATTGGCAACCCCACCCGAAGTCCTGTTCGATGACAAGAAGTTTGATTGACCAGTTTTACCATCAAAAAGTTCAAGGTTTCGGATCTTACCACTGTTATCTGTAGAAGTTACTACTACACGATATTCATCACCTGCAAAGATTTCATAACCTTCTGGTCTACCTGTTCGAACAACTTTCTTAGGCGCGTCTTCCCACTCACCTGCTGCATTTTTAATTTGAACTTTGTATTCAACATTAGGCGCTTCTGTTTCCTTAGTAATTGTTGTAGTCGCTGACGCTGTAAAGTCCTCTGTTGCTCCTGTTGTAGGATTTGTAACTTGCTTGGTCTGTGTAACCGTTACGTTTCCTGTTGGAAGCAGACCGTTACTATCTGCTAATTCATCTGCTCCAAATGCGACACTTGTAGCACCAGCTGGCACTGTCTTCGGAATTTCCTTACTTCCTATTCTCAAGGTTACTGTTGCACCTGGTGTCACATTTGTCACAGTAATACCACGGTTTGGAAGACCACCTGTATTTGTTACTTGATCATCTGCAATTTGTGGTGTTGTTAGGTTGACTTTGATAGTTACAGGGATATTAATATCTCTTGTTTTACCACTAGAATCTCTCAAAGTCATCTTGACATTTCTTGTCACATAACCCGGATTCGCCACCGCTGCTGCATCTGGAGTTTGATTAGTATTCCATGCAAATCCAGTAGGAGCAAGAGCTTCTGGACTTCCATCAACTGGCTTAACAGCTTCCTTGGCATTGGCAATAATGCTTGCAAGAGGGGCTGTGTCACCAACTGTTGTTTCAAATACCTGCTTAGCAGTATATTCTAATACAGTGTAGTTAAAGGAAACCTCACTAGAAAGCTCTGTGTTTTCTGGTGTAATAGTTCCAAAACGACTGACACCGTATGTCGCTTTTACAGTATAAGTTTCTTTACCTAATTTATCATTATTCCAAATTGCACTAAAGGTTGGTCTATTAGCCGTTGTTTCTGTAGCACCCTGTTCTGTGTTGTAACGATAAGACCAGTTTGTTCCTGAAGGGAAGGCAGGATCATTCAAGTTTGTATAAACTTGAGTATGGCCACCCATGTGGTTCCAGCCTTTATTGATTTCAAACTCACCTGTCAAACCGTTATTTGTATGCGTCTCAACTTTTGGATAAATTGTGTAGTTATAAGGAATTTCATCCGTTGTTCCGTCTGGATGTGTTACCAATAAGGTTGCTGTACGTTCTCCAAGCGTATCAAACGTTGGCTCACTTCCTGTTTTCCAAGTGACTTGCGTATTATCAGGTAAGGCTTTATTTCCTACTCCACGTACAAATTTTCTTGGATCCAAGTCTGCCAATGTTTCATCACTAATAGCATAGAATCTATCAGAAACTTTTTCTACACCATACTTGACGTTTGGTTGAACTGTATTTGTCGTACCATCTGCATAAGTAATGGTTACAGAACCATTTTCATTTTGAGTGTAGTTTGTAATTTTTCTATCTGTTTGTGGGTTAGCTGCCCTAATCGCTGCAAGTACTTGCACTTTTTCTTCTGGCGTCAAGTTTGCTGCATCTGCAACGACAAACTTAGTCGTTGGATCTACACCTGGGTATTTCTCAGCCAATTTACCTTGTTTCAGACGGAAGCGGCTTCCCTCAGAACGGTTTCCAACTACATCTTCTGCGACAATGGCACGAGTAACGTGTTGACCTTCAGTATGTTGAAGATCAGCCCTAACTGTTCCTTCTTGTACAACTGTTGCTGGTGATGTTGCAGTAGATGGTGTAACTGTTGTGATATTATTTGGCGCAGCAGTTCCCCAAGTACTATGTAGGACGTTATCTGTTGCTGATGCTGTGTTTGAACCTTGTCTTACGACAGTATTCGCAATCTTATCACTGTTATCTGTGAACTTGGTTGTAAAGCGGAGTTTATCACCTGCATAGAAGGTATGTGTCACGAGACCACTTGCATCTGTAGACTTCGGTACAGCCTTCCATGTTTTCGTCTTTTCATCCCAGACTTCTACAACTGTATCCTGAGCTACTGGAGCTACTGTTTCACGAGCAATCGTTCCCGTTGCTGTTGCAGAGGTCAAGACCTTATCTGTATTATCACTAGGATCACGACGTGTAACTGCCTGATTAACAGTGATATCTCCTACAGGAAGAAGACCATTATTAGCTGCATAGACTGGTTGTAAGTCAGTAGCATCAAAGGTTACACTTGTAGCATTAGATCCAGCTGTCTTAGTGATTGTTTTACCAGCAATTGTAAGGCTAACTGTTGCACCTGGAACAACGTTGTCAATCTGAATAGATTGATTTGGCAAACCACCTTTTTCAGAGATTGTATTTTCTACAATAACCGGTGTCTTAGGATTAACTTTCACTAGAACCTTCACTTCTCTATCTACTGGAAGTGTATGCACTGTATTACTTGAGTCACCCGGCAATGTCATACTTATTCGATGGATAGAAAAACCAGGATTTGCAACAGTTGTGTTATCTGGTTTTTCTCCATTGTGCCACACGAATGTCGTACCCTCTGGTACCTCTGTACGACCATCTGTAGGTTTTGTAGCATCTTTTGGTGTTTCCACTATTGAACCCAGACCAGCAAGATCTCCTTGGGTTGTTTCAAACACATCTTTTGCTTTAGTATACTCATAAACGGCATAATCCCATTGCGTTGAAGTTGTCAAGGCAGGATTGTCTGCAGATACTGCACCGAAACGACCAGTTGGATAGGTAGCATTCAATGTGTATCTTGTCTTGTGTGTTTGGTTTTCAGGATCTTTATCTTCTGTATGCCAAACTGAACTAAAGGTTGGATTGTTTCCTGTAGACTTACGTTCAGCACCCTCATTGTTTAGGCGGTATGAGTACTCCCATTTCATAGGAATATCAGGGTTGTTGAAACCTGTGTTAACCCCCATATTTGTATAAACTGAAGTATGTCCACCAATACGGTTATAGTTCTTGAAGGCATGGAAGTTACCTGTTTGATTGTTATTCGTCTTAGTTTCCAGTTTTGGATAGACTTGGTAAGTGTAGTTCAAGTCTGTTGTTGAACGATCTGGGTAAGTGATGGTAAGGACTGCTGTTTTCCCTGAACCAACATCACCTGTCGTTGGTGCTGTTTTCCATGTGACTTTAGCTGTTTCTGGAATAGTACCATTGACAAAGTCTCTCGGAATTAAGTTCGCAACAGCTTCATCTTGAACCGCATAGAAGTTACCATTGTTTTTAGTTGTGACATTGTACTTACTTGCTTGAGTTTGAACAGTGATGGTAATCCTTGTCGGATTCTTAGCATTTGAGTTTCCTAGTTTATCTTTAGCAACGATTGTTACTGGATAACTACCCGCCGGAGCTGTTGTTGTACCTGTGATTTTACCATTTGAATAGCTCAAACCTGCAGGAAGACCTGTAATCACAACACCATTTGTATCGGCAAGACCAACACCCGTATCCACAACTGTCAATGGAATATCCACGTTCTCACCTGTTGTAGCAGTACCATTTGTCGCTATGATAACTGGAGCTTCTTTATCTACTACCAAACGAGTTGAGGATTCATCACTGGCACGATTGTCCGACGTATAAGTGAATGCACTAAGCGTTGAACCATCCTTGGTCACTCTCTCTGGGAGACTTACGACACCAGTTGAAGAATTAATTGTCACACCCGATGGCGTTTCATTCAAGGACCAGGTACCATTTGACGCTTTTCTAGCAGTCAAGGTCTTGTTCGTTGAAGAATCTGTTGGTGTGTAGGTAACTTCCATTCGATTAACTGTGGTCTCAGATGTTTTAGGGGCAACAGTCACATCACCGTTTAGGAGAGGAGTAATCTCTGGTCTACTTGGTTTTAATACAAATCCAACTCGAACTTCTCGTTCACTCGGTGTAAAGGTTGTTCGAGTTGTACTCGCTTCATCCTTTGTATCATCAGGGAAGGTAGCGATAGCATTGTAAGTCCATTTACCAGGGTTTGTATTAATTAAGTCTTCTCTAGTAGCATCTCCCCTTTGAGCATTTTTCCACTTATCGAAGTTCATTCCACCTGGGAAGTATTTATCATCCTCTAGGTTACCATTGCTTGTCGTTCCAATATAGTAGTGGGCATCTCCAAGCTTATCACCCATGTTTTTATAGACTTCACCATTAGTGTCCAAGTTTTTAGGAACAACATCAACAATACGGTACTTCATGTAACGAGTTACTTCAGTTGTTCCATCCGATACGACAACTTCAGCTATGTGAGTACCAAGCGCTTGATTATCATTTACTGTTCCATTAATCAGACGTCCAGAATACTGGTTGCTTTCTGTTTTACCATTTTGCTCTGCAAAGTTTCCTGATGTCACACCACCTGGTAGATTTTTAACCTGCAATTTAGTCAACTTACCTGAGTTATCCCAAGCTTTAACGATTGGGTTAAAGGTAGCGCCACGATAGACTGTAAAGAGCGGTGCATCCGATTCAGTAGGACGAGTTGTAGAAAGAGTTTTTCCTTGAACCGTTACGTTTGGTGCAATATTATCACTAGCGTTAAACTGTACTGTAACTCTATCTGTTGAACCATCTGGGTAAGTGACTATAATATCACGTGTATGTTGACCTGCTGTCCAGTTTGTTGGTTCTGCATCAGCCCAAGCATAGGTTGTCTTAGTCCCAGCTGTTGTTCCGTTAGTTGGGAGACTTGAACGGTTGGTGATATAAGTTTCAGGATTATCAAAACGAACACGACCATCTGCTTTAATATCTACGTTTTGAGTAGCAGCTGTTGGTGCGTACTTCTCCGCTTGCGCACGGTATTCAACTATGATTTTGGCAGCATTGCTATCATTTTTCGTACCATCATCATTTGTCAAACCAACGTGGTCATAACCTGCTACATAACGGGTCCATGAACCTAAATTACCTGTATAGGCTTTTCCGACATGACCGGTCAATTTTACAACACTTGGTTGTGTATCCGTTGCATTATTTTCTTGACCGAGTCTGTTTTGATTTGTTGTGAAATTCATCACTGTTTGTTTTGAATTGTCAACAATATCATTTGTCTCAAATTTGCCACTAGGAGCTGTTGCATTCCCGTCATTGTCACGAACTTTGATCTTATCTAGTCGTTTAAGGTTATCCGTCAACTTGATATCGACATCAATCTCTTCTTCACGATAAACGAGAATCTTACGAGGATTTGTATCATCTACCTTAGCACCCTTATTGACTACGATTTTCGTAATCTTTGGCTTTTCTGTATCTGTGAAGCGAGCTGTGACGGCATTACTAAACTCAGATTCTACATAATTCTTCGTTGCCCCATTCTTATCTTGATAAGAAGCTTGGTTATCAATTTTCACCTTGGCTCTAAAGGTGTCGCCATTTGCCATTGAAACATTATTGAAGGTAGCAACCCCTTGCCCATTAGCAGTAGTTTCTAGTATATCCTCCGGTCTATTGCCACCATTTTTATACAGATATACCTTCTTGTTTGGAGTTGCATTTCCTACCGTGATGTTTTGAGACGATACATTTTCTTGTAAAGTTGTTGTGATTTCTGGAGTTTTTGGTTTTACAACAAACTTAACTGGTGTATTTACCGTTCCTTCATTATTAGGGAAGACACGACGGATGTTGTATTCAAAGACTCCAGGAGTACGACCAATTTGATTTTTTGCAACAAGGTTATTTCCCTGATAGAAGTCTATCTTAGTTCCATCTGGTCCTTTTTTACCAGAATAGTCTTGGGTACCTGGATGTACTAAGTACTGGTTAGGGTCAACATAGGCTTGGTTTGGATCATTATTTGAGTACCACCATTTCAATCCAGCCTTGTTAAACTCAGATGTATTGTAAGGTGCTTCAACCTGATTTACGATATATGTTCCACCATCACGTGCTGCAAACGGATAGGCCTGCTGCACTGTCAATTTCAATGGGTTCTTATGAGCTGCAGAACCTGCCCAAGATGTGGCTTGTGTCCCCTGACCATAGAGGAAGGTCATATCTCTCAACTGAGCATTTGTAACATTAGTAGGAACTGTGGTTTCAAAACGCATGACAGAGACACGTCCCTGATCCCCTACATAGACATGCTTATATATCGTTCTAGGGTCATTGCTCCAGATAATCTTGTCTTTAACATGTTGTTCCCAGAGAGTTTTATATACTCCACCCCAGCCCTGCGTACTGTGGGCAGCAACCTTTTTGAGCAAGTTAAATTGTTGGTCTCCGTTGTTAAGAGAAACTTTGTCAAAATTACGGATTACTTCGACAGAACCATTTCTGTCATTATTTTTATACTCAGTAGGGAATTCTGCAGGATTGTTAGATACAGGCAGATTTGCAAAATCAGCATCCGCTTGTCCTGTCACTCGTCTAGTATATGTCGTTCTATAGATTTCAGTCGGCATATTGACTTCAGTTGGAATCTGGAACCACTGCGTATTTTGCGTTCTATTCATTGTTTGGGCAGGGTTGGTCATGACTGTCCAGACGATAGACGTTACTTTCCCGTTGCTATCAAACTTAGGAGTGGCTTTCATAAAGGTCTCGTGTTCAACACGAGCCTTCACACTGTCACTCTCACCAGAAGTCAAGTAGGTTACCTTTTCCCCGTTACCACGATCCTCTACAAAATGGTTAATAGCATTACTTCCAAGCTGTGGGTTACGAGCTAGCAAATGCACTCCCCGTGCCATTTGCTTACCATTGAGATGGCTACGTTTACCATTGTGGGCACGAAGCACAGCATTGACGATTGAGTTTTGCGCAGATGTGGCTTGCTTGATAACGGCTGTAAGGTCAGCGTTTGGATTTTTCAATGCTTCTTCGATAGCTGTTACAGCAGCATTCACCTTAGCAACTGCTGCTTCTGTATTTGGCAGACCGATAGACTTAGCGAGGTATTCACCCATAGTCGCTGAGATTTTAGATAGACGTTTGCGGTCTTCTTGGGCTTTCTTGTTGCTCTCAGCAGATACTGTAGTCGCTACGGCAGCTGTTGTCGTTGTATCCACCAAACTTGAAGTCGTTGATGTGATTTGACTCAAACGAGTTTCAACTGCTTGTAAAGATGCGAGGCTATCAGTGATAACTTTTGAAAGAGCCGCATCAGCTGTCACGTTAGCTGCATCTTCCTTACGAACAGATGTCTCTTTGTTTGAAGCTGTCTCTGATGTTGCTGGTTTTGCAAGTTCAGAAGTTACTCCAGCTTGTGATTGAGAAGCACTTGTTACAGCCGATGTACTTGCTGATGTAGACGCTACAGCACTTGTTGAGGCTGATGCGCTTGCCGATGTACTTACACTTGTTGAAGTACTTACTGATTGGCTTTCACTTTCTGAAAGATGCTTACTTGCATTCTTGGAAGCTTCCTCAGACAAGGACTGGCTTTGGCTGACAGAAACTGATAAGCTGTCGGCTTGAGCCCCCTCCTGATCTTTTACTGTTCCCAAAGTTACTGTGTCTGTATTCGCAAGTGTTTGATTTGACTCTACTGTCTTTTCAAGAGCGTCGTTGGCATAAACAGTTGTTTGTGTTGCAACTGCTCCTCCAAGTACCGTCCCTGCTGCGGCTATCCCTTTCAGGATATCCAGTCCAGTCAGTGTATTTGCTGATTGCTCTTCAATCACTTCAGTTGTTACCTGAGCTGCATCTACACCACCACGCAAGACTTTAAAGAGACCAAATTGAGAGGTCGAGGCACGCAACCAATGCTTACCCGACTTGATCAACTTGAAACGGGTCACACGATCCGTCTCTCTATATTCACCTTCTTGGCGTCTAAAAAACATATTTTAGATTCCTTTCCACTTATAATTATGTGTATTTAGCAATAAAATACCAATATACATTATACACTTTAGATGCAAGTAATTCAATAAGTTTCAAAACATTTTTACCTAAAAAAAAAAGTATTTTGTATAGATATTATAGGTAAATATGCTACTTTTTATAAATATTAGAAAAATGACAATTTTAAACGTTTTCATAGATATAAAGTCCAATTTTTAAGCGTTTTATGTTTCAAGATTCCGAAATATTAAATTTTTGTTACAAGGTGTTGGATGCGATTTCCTAACGATTATTATAAAATAGTTTATTTTATAAGTATTTTGTTTGAGGTTGATTTCAACATAATATTAATTATATTATATTTTGTGCAAATTCTTTTTCGAAAATACATAATCTGGAAAATTAATTTTATTTCATATCATTATCGCTAAGATGTTTGTATATTTTTATTGAATAGATGAACCATACATAGCTGAAAAATAGCAACCTTAGGTCACCTTTAAAGCAAGAATAAGATATTCCATTTTCATTATTGGAATTGTAGGATTTCTTATTTATTGTGGATGAAAAAAAGATATGAACAAACCGATCAGGAAAGGATTATTAATTTCTAGAAATGTTTTAGTAGCCTTTGTGTACTGTTGTAGTTTCAATTTTCCATAAAATAAAAAAGTGAACTAAACTGAATTCTGATTTCCAGAAAACTAGTTTTGTTCACTTTTTCTTATGATCGAAACTTCTGTTCCATCCACTTTTTCAAACATCTATCCGTAGAGAAGTCTGCTACAGAAAGATTGTTTACATTTCTTCTTCATCATCCCGTTTGCGGCGTTTCGCAATCAGACCTAGACCGGTTACAGCAGTCAAAGCACCTAGAAGTACAGATGATTTAGAAGCTTCTGTACCTGTATTTGGCAACTGCTGTCTTGACTTATCTGTCGATCCGGCACCATTTCCAACGTGTGAAGTCGAATGATCAACATTTGATCCTACAAGCGAGATTGACGTTGAAGCACTCTCAGAAGCTTCACCTGAAAGTGACTTACTTGTCGAAGTCGACATAGACACTGATGTTGAGATTGACACGCTTAGACTAGTTGACTGCGAAGCGCTGTCACTCAAACTAAACTCTGGCTTATCAGTACTATCCGGATTTGACATACTTGATAATCTTGAGAATGATTCAGACACTGAGGTACTTACTGACGCCGATTCAGATACAGAAGTACTAATTGAATCAGAAGCAATTACACTGGCAATATCAAGAGCACTCTTAGAATGGATTTCAGGCAATCCTTTACTTGTAACTACTGATGCTACAGCACTTGTTGACGCTGAAGTAGACGCTACGGCGCTTGTACTTGCTGACGTAGACGCTACGGCGCTTGTGCTTGCTGAGGTAGATGCTACCGCACTTGTTGATGCTGAGGTAGATGCTACGGCACTTGTTGACGCTGAGGTAGACGCTACGGCACTTGTGCTTGCTGAGGTAGACGCTACGGCACTTGTTGATGCTGATGTAGATGCTACGGCGCTTGTTGACGCTGACGTAGACGCTACTGCGCTTGTGCTTGCTGACGTAGATGCTACAGCACTTGTTGACGCTGACGTAGACGCTACCGCGCTAGTCGATGCTGAGGTAGACGCTACGGCACTTGTTGAGGCTGACGTAGACGCTACGGCGCTTGTGCTGGCTGAGGTAGAAGCTACGGCACTTGTGCTTGCTGACGTAGACGCTACGGCGCTAGTCGATGCTGAGGTAGAGGCTACCGCACTTGTTGAGGCTGACGTAGACGCTACTGCACTTGTTGACGCTGAGGTAGACGCTACTGCGCTTGTGCTTGCTGAGGTAGACGCTACGGCACTTGTTGATGCTGATGTAGACGCTACGGCGCTAGTACTTGCTGATGTAGACGCTACAGCGCTTGTGCTTGCTGAGGTAGATGCTACAGCGCTTGTGCTGGCTGATGTAGAGGCTACTGCGCTAGTACTTGCTGAGGTAGACGCTACGGCACTTGTGCTTGCTGAGGTAGACGCTACCGCACTTGTGCTGGCTGAGGTAGAGGCTACTGCGCTAGTACTTGCTGATGTAGACGCTACGGCGCTTGTGCTGGCTGACGTAGATGCTACAGCACTTGTGCTTGCTGAGGTAGACGCTACGGCACTTGTTGACGCTGAGGTAGACGCTACTGCACTTGTTGATGCTGATGTAGACGCTACGGCACTTGTTGACGCTGAGGTAGACGCTACGGCACTTGTTGAGGCTGAGGTAGATGCTACTGCACTTGTTGATGCTGAGGTAGACGCTACGGCGCTTGTTGAGGCTGAGGTAGATGCTACCGCGCTTGTGCTTGCTGACGTAGACGCTACTGCACTTGTTGATGCTGAGGTAGACGCTACGGCGCTTGTTGATGCTGATGTAGAAGCTACCGCACTTGTGCTGGCTGACGTAGATGCTACTGCGCTTGTGCTTGCTGATGTAGAGGCTACCGCACTTGTTGATGCTGAGGTAGATGCTACCGCGCTTGTGCTTGCTGACGTAGACGCTACGGCACTTGTTGACGCTGACGTAGATGCTACCGCGCTAGTTGATGCTGACGTAGATGCTACAGCGCTTGTGCTTGCTGACGTAGACGCTACAGCACTTGTGCTGGCTGATGTAGACGCTACAGCACTTGTGCTTGCTGAGGTAGATGCTACGGCGCTTGTGCTTGCTGACGTAGACGCTACGGCACTGGTTGATGCTGAGGTAGACGCTACGGCGCTTGTGCTGGCTGACGTAGATGCTACAGCACTTGTGCTTGCTGATGTAGAGGCTACCGCACTTGTTGATGCTGAGGTAGACGCTACCGCACTTGTTGATGCTGAGGTAGACGCTACGGCGCTTGTGCTTGCTGAGGTAGACGCTACTGCACTTGTTGACGCTGAGGTAGACGCTACTGCACTTGTTGATGCTGATGTAGACGCTACGGCACTTGTTGACGCTGAGGTAGACGCTACGGCACTTGTGCTTGCTGAGGTAGACGCTACTGCACTTGTTGACGCTGAGGTAGACGCTACGGCGCTTGTGCTTGCTGAAGTAGACGCTACGGCGCTTGTTGAGGCTGACGTAGATGCTACTGCACTTGTTGAGGCTGAGGTAGATGCTACTGCGCTTGTGCTTGCTGACGTAGACGCTACGGCACTTGTTGACGCTGACGTAGACGCTACTGCGCTAGTACTTGCTGAGGTAGACGCTACTGCACTTGTTGATGCTGACGTAGACGCTACCGCACTTGTTGACGCTGACGTAGATGCTACGGCACTTGTGCTTGCTGAGGTAGACGCTACGGCGCTTGTGCTGGCTGACGTAGATGCTACTGCACTTGTTGACGCTGATGTAGACGCTACCGCACTTGTGCTGGCTGACGTAGATGCTACTGCACTTGTTGACGCTGATGTAGACGCTACCGCACTTGTGCTGGCTGATGTAGAGGCTACTGCGCTAGTACTTGCTGATGTAGACGCTACCGCACTTGTGCTTGCTGAGGTAGACGCTACCGCACTTGTGCTTGCTGAGGTAGACGCTACTGCGCTAGTACTTGCTGATGTAGACGCTACGGCGCTTGTTGACGCTGAGGTAGACGCTACTGCGCTAGTACTTGCTGAGGTAGAGGCTACGGCACTTGTGCTTGCTGACGTAGATGCTACCGCGCTAGTTGATGCTGAGGTAGACGCTACAGCACTTGTGCTTGCTGACGTAGATGCTACTGCGCTTGTGCTTGCTGAAGTAGACGCTACCGCACTTGTTGACGCTGAAGTAGACGCTACTGCACTTGTTGATGCTGAGGTAGACGCTACGGCGCTTGTTGATGCTGATGTAGAAGCTACCGCACTTGTGCTGGCTGACGTAGATGCTACTGCGCTTGTGCTTGCTGATGTAGAGGCTACCGCACTTGTTGATGCTGATGTAGAAGCTACCGCACTTGTGCTGGCTGACGTAGACGCTACCGCACTTGTGCTGGCTGACGTAGACGCTACCGCACTTGTGCTTGCTGAGGTAGACGCTACGGCGCTTGTTGAGGCTGACGTAGACGCTACCGCACTTGTGCTTGCTGATGTTGAGGCTACGGCGCTTGTTGACGCTGACGTAGACGCTACCGCACTTGTGCTTGCTGATGTTGAGGCTACGGCGCTTGTTGAGGCTGACGTAGATGCTACGGCGCTTGTTGAGGCTGAGGTAGATGCTACTGCGCTTGTGCTTGCTGAGGTAGACGCTACGGCGCTTGTACTTGCTGACGTAGACGCTACGGCGCTAGTCGATGCTGAGGTAGAGGCTACAGCACTTGTTGATGCTGAGGTAGACGCTACCGCACTTGTGCTTGCTGAGGTAGACGCTACTGCGCTTGTGCTTGCTGAGGTAGACGCTACCGCACTCGTGCTTGCTGAGGTAGACGCTACCGCACTTGTGCTGGCTGAGGTAGACGCCACTGCGCTTGTGCTTGCTGAGGTAGAGGCTACCGCACTGGTTGACGCTGAAGTAGACGCTACCGCACTGGTTGACGCTGAGGTAGATGCTACTGCGCTGGTTGACGCTGAGGTAGACGCTACTGCGCTGGTTGAGGCTGAGGTAGATGCTACTGCGCTAGTACTTGCTGAGGTAGACGCTACCGCACTTGTTGATGCTGATGTAGACGCTACCGCGCTAGTTGACGCTGATGTAGACGCTACGGCACTTGTACTTGCTGATGTAGACGCTACGGCGCTAGTACTTGCTGATGTAGAGGCTACTGCGCTTGTGCTTGCTGAGGTAGACGCTACGGCACTTGTACTTGCTGAGGTAGACGCTACGGCACTTGTTGACGCTGAGGTAGACGCTACGGCACTTGTTGATGCTGATGTAGACGCTACAGCACTTGTACTTGCTGAGGTAGAAGCTACGGCACTTGTTGATGCTGAGGTAGATGCTACCGCACTTGTGCTTGCTGAGGTAGACGCTACCGCACTTGTTGAGGCTGAGGTAGACGCTACCGCACTTGTACTTGCTGAGGTAGAAGCTACAGCACTTGTTGACGCTGAGGTAGACGCTACGGCACTTGTTGATGCTGAGGTAGAGGCTACAGCGCTAGTACTTGCTGAGGTAGATGCTACGGCGCTTGTTGACGCTGACGTAGAGGCTACGGCGCTTGTTGACGCTGACGTAGACGCTACTGCGCTTGTGCTTGCTGACGTAGATGCTACAGCACTTGTTGACGCTGACGTAGACGCTACCGCGCTAGTCGATGCTGACGTAGACGCTACGGCACTTGTTGAGGCTGACGTAGACGCTACGGCGCTTGTGCTGGCTGAGGTAGAAGCTACGGCACTTGTGCTTGCTGACGTAGACGCTACGGCGCTAGTCGATGCTGAGGTAGAGGCTACCGCACTTGTTGAGGCTGACGTAGACGCTACTGCACTTGTTGACGCTGAGGTAGACGCTACTGCGCTTGTGCTTGCTGAGGTAGACGCTACGGCACTTGTTGATGCTGATGTAGACGCTACGGCGCTAGTACTTGCTGATGTAGACGCTACAGCGCTTGTGCTTGCTGAGGTAGATGCTACAGCGCTTGTGCTGGCTGATGTAGAGGCTACTGCGCTAGTACTTGCTGAGGTAGACGCTACGGCACTTGTGCTTGCTGAGGTAGACGCTACCGCACTTGTGCTGGCTGAGGTAGAGGCTACTGCGCTAGTACTTGCTGATGTAGACGCTACGGCGCTTGTGCTGGCTGACGTAGATGCTACAGCACTTGTGCTTGCTGAGGTAGACGCTACGGCACTTGTTGACGCTGAGGTAGACGCTACTGCACTTGTTGATGCTGATGTAGACGCTACGGCACTTGTTGACGCTGAGGTAGACGCTACGGCACTTGTTGAGGCTGAGGTAGATGCTACTGCACTTGTTGATGCTGAGGTAGACGCTACGGCGCTTGTTGAGGCTGAGGTAGATGCTACCGCGCTTGTGCTTGCTGACGTAGACGCTACTGCACTTGTTGATGCTGAGGTAGACGCTACGGCGCTTGTTGATGCTGATGTAGAAGCTACCGCACTTGTGCTGGCTGACGTAGATGCTACTGCGCTTGTGCTTGCTGATGTAGAGGCTACCGCACTTGTTGATGCTGAGGTAGATGCTACCGCGCTTGTGCTTGCTGACGTAGACGCTACGGCACTTGTTGACGCTGACGTAGATGCTACCGCGCTAGTTGATGCTGACGTAGATGCTACAGCGCTTGTGCTTGCTGACGTAGACGCTACAGCACTTGTGCTGGCTGATGTAGACGCTACAGCACTTGTGCTTGCTGAGGTAGATGCTACGGCGCTTGTGCTTGCTGACGTAGACGCTACGGCACTGGTTGATGCTGAGGTAGACGCTACGGCGCTTGTGCTGGCTGACGTAGATGCTACAGCACTTGTGCTTGCTGATGTAGAGGCTACCGCACTTGTTGATGCTGAGGTAGACGCTACCGCACTTGTTGATGCTGAGGTAGACGCTACGGCGCTTGTGCTTGCTGAGGTAGACGCTACTGCACTTGTTGACGCTGAGGTAGACGCTACTGCACTTGTTGATGCTGATGTAGACGCTACGGCACTTGTTGACGCTGAGGTAGACGCTACGGCACTTGTGCTTGCTGAGGTAGACGCTACTGCACTTGTTGACGCTGAGGTAGACGCTACGGCGCTTGTGCTTGCTGAAGTAGACGCTACGGCGCTTGTTGAGGCTGACGTAGATGCTACTGCACTTGTTGAGGCTGAGGTAGATGCTACTGCGCTTGTGCTTGCTGACGTAGACGCTACGGCACTTGTTGACGCTGACGTAGACGCTACTGCGCTAGTACTTGCTGAGGTAGACGCTACTGCACTTGTTGATGCTGACGTAGACGCTACCGCACTTGTTGACGCTGACGTAGATGCTACGGCACTTGTGCTTGCTGATGTAGACGCTACGGCGCTTGTGCTGGCTGACGTAGATGCTACTGCACTTGTTGACGCTGATGTAGACGCTACCGCACTTGTGCTGGCTGACGTAGATGCTACTGCACTTGTTGACGCTGATGTAGACGCTACCGCACTTGTGCTGGCTGATGTAGAGGCTACTGCGCTAGTACTTGCTGATGTAGACGCTACGGCACTTGTGCTTGCTGAGGTAGACGCTACCGCACTTGTGCTTGCTGAGGTAGACGCTACTGCGCTAGTACTTGCTGATGTAGACGCTACGGCGCTTGTTGACGCTGAGGTAGACGCTACTGCGCTAGTACTTGCTGAGGTAGAGGCTACGGCACTTGTGCTTGCTGACGTAGATGCTACCGCGCTAGTTGATGCTGAGGTAGACGCTACAGCACTTGTGCTTGCTGACGTAGATGCTACTGCGCTTGTGCTTGCTGAAGTAGACGCTACCGCACTTGTTGACGCTGAAGTAGACGCTACTGCACTTGTTGATGCTGAGGTAGACGCTACGGCGCTTGTTGATGCTGATGTAGAAGCTACCGCACTTGTGCTGGCTGACGTAGATGCTACTGCGCTTGTGCTTGCTGATGTAGAGGCTACCGCACTTGTTGATGCTGATGTAGAAGCTACCGCACTTGTGCTGGCTGACGTAGACGCTACCGCACTTGTGCTGGCTGACGTAGACGCTACCGCACTTGTGCTTGCTGAGGTAGACGCTACGGCGCTTGTTGAGGCTGACGTAGACGCTACCGCACTTGTGCTTGCTGATGTTGAGGCTACGGCGCTTGTTGACGCTGACGTAGACGCTACCGCACTTGTGCTTGCTGATGTTGAGGCTACGGCGCTTGTTGAGGCTGACGTAGATGCTACGGCGCTTGTTGAGGCTGAGGTAGATGCTACTGCGCTTGTGCTTGCTGAGGTAGACGCTACGGCGCTTGTACTTGCTGACGTAGACGCTACGGCGCTAGTCGATGCTGAGGTAGAGGCTACAGCACTTGTTGATGCTGAGGTAGACGCTACCGCACTTGTGCTTGCTGAGGTAGACGCTACTGCGCTTGTGCTTGCTGAGGTAGACGCTACCGCACTCGTGCTTGCTGAGGTAGACGCTACCGCACTTGTGCTGGCTGAGGTAGACGCCACTGCGCTTGTGCTTGCTGAGGTAGAGGCTACCGCACTGGTTGACGCTGAAGTAGACGCTACCGCACTGGTTGACGCTGAGGTAGATGCTACTGCGCTGGTTGACGCTGAGGTAGACGCTACTGCGCTGGTTGAGGCTGAGGTAGATGCTACTGCGCTAGTACTTGCTGAGGTAGACGCTACCGCACTTGTTGATGCTGAGGTAGATGCTACCGCGCTTGTGCTTGCTGACGTAGACGCTACGGCACTTGTTGACGCTGACGTAGATGCTACCGCGCTAGTTGATGCTGACGTAGATGCTACAGCGCTTGTGCTTGCTGACGTAGACGCTACAGCACTTGTGCTGGCTGATGTAGACGCTACAGCACTTGTGCTTGCTGAGGTAGATGCTACGGCGCTTGTGCTTGCTGACGTAGACGCTACGGCACTGGTTGATGCTGAGGTAGACGCTACGGCGCTTGTGCTGGCTGACGTAGATGCTACAGCACTTGTGCTTGCTGATGTAGAGGCTACCGCACTTGTTGATGCTGAGGTAGACGCTACCGCACTTGTTGATGCTGAGGTAGACGCTACGGCGCTTGTGCTTGCTGAGGTAGACGCTACTGCACTTGTTGACGCTGAGGTAGACGCTACTGCACTTGTTGATGCTGATGTAGACGCTACGGCACTTGTTGACGCTGAGGTAGACGCTACGGCACTTGTGCTTGCTGAGGTAGACGCTACTGCACTTGTTGACGCTGAGGTAGACGCTACGGCGCTTGTGCTTGCTGAAGTAGACGCTACGGCGCTTGTTGAGGCTGACGTAGATGCTACTGCACTTGTTGAGGCTGAGGTAGATGCTACTGCGCTTGTGCTTGCTGACGTAGACGCTACGGCACTTGTTGACGCTGACGTAGACGCTACTGCGCTAGTACTTGCTGAGGTAGACGCTACTGCACTTGTTGATGCTGACGTAGACGCTACCGTTGCTGATGTAGAGGCTACCGCACTTGTTGATGCTGATGTAGAAGCTACCGCACTTGTGCTGGCTGACGTAGACGCTACCGCACTTGTGCTGGCTGACGTAGACGCTACCGCACTTGTGCTTGCTGAGGTAGACGCTACGGCGCTTGTTGAGGCTGACGTAGACGCTACCGCACTTGTGCTTGCTGATGTTGAGGCTACGGCGCTTGTTGACGCTGACGTAGACGCTACCGCACTTGTGCTTGCTGATGTTGAGGCTACGGCGCTTGTTGAGGCTGACGTAGATGCTACGGCGCTTGTTGAGGCTGAGGTAGATGCTACTGCGCTTGTGCTTGCTGAGGTAGACGCTACGGCGCTTGTACTTGCTGACGTAGACGCTACGGCGCTAGTCGATGCTGAGGTAGAGGCTACAGCACTTGTTGATGCTGAGGTAGACGCTACCGCACTTGTGCTTGCTGAGGTAGACGCTACTGCGCTTGTGCTTGCTGACGTAGATGCTACTTTATAGGTAACTGTGACCATACCATCTCTACCTACAGAGACAGTTTTTATCTGCTTGTTAGGATTCGCATCTTCAATCGCTTTTAGAATCTTTTTCTTATCAGCTTCTGTTGGTGTAGTAAGATTCTCCACCTGAATCACCGGTGACTCTGGACTATATTTCTCACTTAATGGAGCTTGTATAATCACAAACTTAGCAACACCCGGATTGCCATTTATATCTCGTACTTTAGCATAGCGTGTCCAAGTATTGTTGGTTGGAGCATTGTTAGGAGTTGCAGTGTTAGTATAATTTTCTTCTGGATTAAATACCTGGTTTGGGTTATAAGTCGCTGTGCCTGTCAACTCGTGAGTATATGGATGATCGTTAGAAGCGTCGATGATTCTGTTATCACTTTCCCTTACTTGATTAGTCGCATCTTCTTTAGCATGTGGGCTTGAAATTAAGTTCCCTATACGATGAGTATTGCTTTCGTTGCTTTCATTATCCCAAGCTTCAACTCTAGTAATTTTGCCACTGTTATCAGATGTTTCAACCCTGACACGGAATTGATCTCCAGCATATATTTTGCTCTTGCCATCTGTCGTCTTCGGAGCTTCTCCCCATTTATTTGTAGACTTATCAAGTACTTCTACCTTAACAGTAACTTTTGGCGCTTCAGTTTCCTTGCTGATTTCAACACGGCTTACATCTGATTCCAATGTCTCATTATGATTTGTTACAGGATTAAGGAATTCCTTACTTTGTTTAACAGTCACTGGCCCTGTTGGAAGTAAACCATTACTGTCTGCTAAGTCATTTGCAGCAAACGTAACTATTCCTCTATCATCTGCCGTTTTCGGTAAAAGTTGTTTGCCATTGATTGTCAAGGTAACTTTCGCACCTGGTAAAGCGTTTGTTACAGTAATATCACGGCTTGGAAGACCACCTGTATTTGTTACTTGATTATCTGCGATTTGCGGTGGGTTTGGTCTAACTTTGATGGTTACAGGAATGTTTGCACTACTATTATTTTTAGTTTGTGCTCCTTTTGGCAAGGTAACTGTGACATCTTCCTTTTTGATACCTGGAGTACTTACTGTGCTATCACCTGGTGCAGATACCCATCTGTAGGTGGTTGTAGTCGCTTCCTCTGGACCGTTAGGAATAGGTACACTAGGATTCGAATTCTTAATAGCCTTGCCTGGGGCATTAATAATCTCATTCAAAGGTCCTGTATTCCCAACTGTTGTCACATATTCTTTTCCTATAGGATCAACTACCGTATACTCAAATGTTGTCTCGCTTGTAAGAGCTGGGTCGTTAGTTGATGCAGCACCTAAACGACCTTTAGGATAAACAGCTTTAATGGTATAAGTCGTCTTATGACTAATTGGTTCTTCTTGCACCACTTCTTTAGTTGTATACCATACTTCACCAAAAGCCGGTGTTCCAACATCGGTTGTTTTCTCCGGACCTGTACCATTTAATTGATACTTATAGGACCACTTAGTCCCTGAAGGGAGCGATTTAATATTAGTATATACAAACGTATCTCTACCATAATTATTAGCCCAAGCTCCACTTTTTATTTTACTGCTATTACCTCCCTCTGTTCTGTCCGCCGCATGTGTTCCTTTAAATGCAAAGAACTTACCAGTAACCTCATTGGCACTTTGAGCTTCAATCTTCGGATAAACTGTGTACTTGTATGTTAAATCTGTTGTAGTCTTTTTATCTGGGTGAGTTACAGTTAAAGTTGCAGTTCGAGTTCCTACTGCCATTGTAGGAGCTTGACCTTGTTTCCATGCAAACGTTGTCCCACTAGGGAAGTCAGATGCTCCGCCAACTGGGCGCACAAGACTTCTTGGATTTATATTAGATAGAGGCTCGTCGCTAACTGCATAAAAGTGCTCAGTTGTTTTCTCTACACCATACTTAACATTGTTTGTGACTGTATCCGTGGTTCTATCACGATAAGTAATGGTAACATCTCCATTATTAGCTACACTGATTGAACCTTCTTCAGATCCTTTTTTGTAATCTGTACTTGAGAGAACGTTTGCATTGGCTGCTTTAAAGTTAGCCAATACTTGGTCTCTTTCTGCCTTACTTAGATTTGTCGTATTATTAACTGCGACAGTCGCACCGCTTATAGGCGATTGACGCTCATTAAATCCGTGAATACGAACAGTCATCGTAGTCATTGTTTTTTGTCCGGCAGTATCATCAGCACCATACGAAATATTGTAATCCCCAGGAGTCATTGGTTTCCAGCCATTTTCCCGACCAATCGTACCATAAATCTCGGTTGTCCACTGCTTATGTTCATAAACATAGGCTGTATTGAGGCCTGTTTTAGGATCTCGTTTAAGAGTCGCAAAGTTGATTTGTCCAGGGAAATTTTTACCTTGTAAACCTGTAATAAAAGGATTATTTCCCGTATAGAACAATCTCAAAGCCTTATCATCTCTAAACACCATATTGATATTTACAGAATCATCATTGAAAACTTCAAGTAATTTTGGCAATTCAACAGTAGGAGGATTATCTGTTGCGCGTCCCTGATTTCTCACAGCATCATTTTGATTCCCTGCTCTACCTGTATGGACATAAGAGGTCATCATATTGGTGTAATTACCAGAAACATTCGTACTTGTAAACGGTTGACTACTTGTAGCAACTCGGGCATCCAATCTGGCATTGCTTGACTTGTCATTCACAATAGCATGAACATCAATCGTTGCATCTAGATTTCTATTTAAATCATGACGTTTGCTAAACACGTACTCATTGCCAGAACCACCACGCTTCTCCATTGGTTGACCATTAAAAGTAACACGGGTGATGGTCGTATTTGGATCCACATTGGCAAGTAAACCAGCATAATTCAGGGCATTATCTGAGTGCATCTTGATGCGCCAAATCACTTCATGTGTATTCTTATTGTACTGACCTGATTCAAGCGAAGCCGATGTTCTATTGCTAGCAAACGTGTTCGTGATTAACGAAGTAGGTAAAGCTCTAGGATGTACCCCATTGCCCATACCTTGACCATTTCGTGCATCACGCGCACCTGAATTGACTCTCAACACAGCATTAGCAATCGAGTTACGAGCAGAGGTCGCTAGTTTTACAGTTTCGGTCAAATCTGCCTTAGGATTAGCAAGGGCTGTCTCGATAGCAGTCACCGCAGCATTCACTTTCGCTATGGCTTCATCACTATTAGGTAGACCAACCGCTTTTGCTAGGTACTCACCCATTTCAGCTGAAAGTTTGGTTAACTTCTTGCGATTTTCATCCTGTTGCTTAGCTGAAACTTCCGATGTTGCTATGGCACCAGCAGTTACTCCCGCCAAACTACTTATTTCTGCATTCGTATCAACCAAACCTTTTTCCAATTTAGCTGATTCCAATACGGGAGCACTTAGCTTAGAGGTAGGTAATTCTTCTTTAGTCAACTGACTTTCTTTTGACACAGACTCTGTTTTTCCAGAAGTCTCAGAAGCAGTAGTAGAATGTACACTATTGCCTGAAGCCACCATCGACTGACTAGAACTTACAGAAGTACTTGCTGAGACGCTAGCCGAAGTTGATGCGCTTTCTGAGGCACTTGTTGACATACTTGCAGAAGTGCTAGCGCTAGCTGATAGACTAGTGGATACTGATTCTGAAGTAGATACACTCTCGCTTACTGAATTAGACAGACTTGCCGAATTCTCCGCATCCACTTTTGCAGTTGTACCAAGGACAACTGTATCATGCGTTGCTAGAGCATCTGAACTATCTAACGTTTTTTCAAGAGCTACCGCTTCGTTTGCAAAAACTTTTGTCTGAGTAGCAACAGCCCCACCTAATACGGCACCTGTTGCTGCAATACCTCTTATAATATCAAGACCTGTAATCGTTTGATTAGTTTGGTTTTCTACTACTTCGGTCATAACCTGAGTAGTATCTACACCACCACGCAAAACCTTGAACAAGCCAAAAAGAGAGGTTGAAGCTCTCAACCAATGCTTACCGGATTTTACCAGTTTGTATCGAGTCACACGATCAGTCTCGCGATATTGACCCTTTTGACGTCTGAAAAACATTTATTTTTTTTCCTCCAAAAAGTGCTACAGTAGCTAGTTTAATGCAATCGTTTTCTATTATACACAAATCATTATGTTAAGTCAACTTATTTTTTAGTATATTTGCTAAAAAAAAAAAGCATTTTCTGTTTGATTTTGCATGGAGGTCTCATTGAGAAATAAAGTTAATATAATAGACAACCGAATCCCTCATTGACTAGGCTATAAAAAAGAGAAATCCATTATTTTTGCCGATGAATACGTCATACTTATCCAAAATTAAAAAGAGCATCATTTTCCTTTGGATAGACATATATATTATCCAAGGAACTCTTCGCTGTTTTCATTATGATTAAAAGATAGTAAATTTCAAAGTATATAGTTTAACTACGATATTTCTTGAGCAAGCTGGCAAGAAAAAAGGTGCACTTTAGTAATGCAAATAGCTCGACCTACTAACTCTTACAAAAAAGCCCACAATACCATAAGGAAAAAGCCCATGAATATAGCATTCCTGGACTTCTCTTATTAGAATATTTAGATCAACCAACATAAAGGTTAGCGATTGTTAGATTACGACGCTGAGTTTTACGAATCGATACCATTCGTGGGCTTTGCCTAGTGAGGCGTTTAGGTAAACCGATTTTTACACCACGACACGGAGTTTGGCAAATCGATTCTATTTGCCAAACGTAGTTAGTAAAGTAGTTAGCTAGACCACTCACTACCCGTTACGACGTAAAGTTTTACGAATCGATATTATTCGTAAAACTTTACTAGTGGAGCGCCTAGCCAAGTTCCATAGAAACTTGGCGTTAGTTACTTAGATTGTTACACAATCAAGTAACTTTGGCGATCTACATCTTCTCCTCTAACTCTACGTCTGGATACTTATCTGCAAACCAGCGAAGGGCAAAGTCATTTTCAAAGAGGAATACTGGTTGGTCAAAACGGTCTTTTGCTAAGATATTGCGGCTTGATGACATCCGTTCATCCAAGTCCTCAGGCTTGATCCAACGAACAGTCTTTTTCCCCATTGGGCTCATAACCACTTCAGCATTGTACTCGCCTTCCATACGGTGTTTAAAGACTTCAAACTGGAGTTGCCCCACAGCCCCTAGCATGTACTCACCTGTTTGGTAATTCTTATAAAGCTGAACGGCTCCTTCTTGCACCAGTTGCTCAATACCCTTGTGGAAGGATTTTTGCTTCATAACATTCTTAGCAGAAACTTTCATGAAAATTTCAGGGGTAAAGGTTGGTAGGGGTTCAAATTCAAATTTATTTTTCCCAACTGTCAAGGTATCCCCAACCTGATAAGTACCTGTATCGTAAACACCGATAATATCACCTGCCACGGCATTGGTCACATTCTCACGACTTTCAGCCATAAACTGTGTAACATTGGACAGCTTGGCACCCTTACCAGTACGAGGTAGGTTGACACTCATACCACGCTCAAATTCACCTGACACGATACGGACAAAAGCAATACGGTCACGGTGACGAGGATCCATGTTGGCTTGGATTTTAAAGACAAATCCTGAGAAATCCTTGTCATAAGGATCCACAATTTCTCCATCTGTTTTCTTGTGTCCATGAGGTTCTGGAGCAAACTTAAGGAAAGTCTCAAGGAAGGTCTGCACACCAAAGTTTGTCAAAGCCGAACCGAAGAAGACAGGTGTCAATTCTCCAGCAAGAATAGCTTCCTCTGAAAATTCATTCCCAGCTTCATTTAAAAGCTCAATGTCATCCTTGACTTGCTCGTAGAAAGGATTGCTACCAAAAAGCTTGTCCCCATCTTCTAAACTGGCAAAACGCTCATCCCCTTTATAGAGCTCCAAGCGTTGGTTATAGAGGTCATATAACCCTTCAAAGGCTTTCCCCATCCCGATTGGCCAGTTCATAGGGTAGCTAGCAATGCCCAAGACTTCTTCCAACTCTTGCAAGAGGTCTAGTGGCTCACGACCGTCACGGTCTAGCTTGTTCATAAAGGTAAAGACTGGAATCCCACGATGTTTCACAACCTCAAATAATTTCTTAGTCTGAGCCTCGATACCCTTAGCAGAGTCCACCACCATGACCGCAGCATCCACCGCCATCAAGGTACGATAGGTATCTTCTGAGAAATCCTCGTGCCCTGGTGTGTCTAGGATATTCACGCGCTTGCCATCGTAGTCAAACTGCATAACAGATGAGGTCACCGAAATCCCACGTTGCTTCTCGATATCCATCCAGTCAGACTTGGCAAAAGTCCCTGTTTTTTTCCCTTTTACAGTACCAGCCTCACGAATCTCACCCCCAAAGTAGAGCAACTGCTCAGTAATGGTTGTTTTCCCCGCGTCTGGGTGAGAGATAATGGCAAAAGTACGACGTTTCTTAATTTCTTCTTGAATATTCATAAGTTCTCTTTCTTTGATTCTCTATTTTTCTTGTTTCAATAGCTAAGAATGATTTCTACATTGGATTTTACCATTCCTTTCAACACTCCATTATATCGGATTTTAGCATTTTTTTCAATTTCTATTTTATGTTATACACTGTTAAAGTAGAACAATTCCCCTTGCAATTTTTAAAATAAATGTTACAATGAATATAGAAAAAGGTGTTGCGTCAACAACACCCCACAGAGCCGTTTAAGACGGTGGCTGTAATTACATAACTAAAAAATAGCTCGTTAACTCGCCAAAGTTAGGACGGCTATTTTTTTGTCTCTTTTACCAATTCAAGGATGAACTTCAGGAGCGTGATAACAAAGTTACCAGCTACAAACATGAGTGTCAAAGCCTCAAAAAGGGGGGGCAAATCTGGTTACTACTTTCTACTAAATACTCTTCGAAAATCAAATTCAAACTACGTCAGCTTCGCCTTGCCGTACTCAAGTACAGTCTGCGGCTAGCTTCCTAGTTTACTCTTTGATTTTCATTGAGTATAAGATTTTACAGGATCTGCACATAAGCATCACCATCCTTTCGATTTCGTAACCACCGTCTTCACTTCTCTATCAAACTATTGTACCATATAATTTCTCCTCTGATATCCTCTTTTCAAACAAATCATCATTAAAACCCGTTCTCCATCCTCTACCTGTCTTTTTTCACCTTTCCCTCCCTTATTTATAGGAAAATATGGTAAAATAGAACAGACTAAAAATCATCATTTCATGAAAGGATGCAAGATGAAAATTACGCAAGAAGAGGTAACACACGTTGCCAATCTTTCAAAATTAAGATTCTCCGAAGAAGAAACTGCTGCCTTTGCGACTACCTTGTCTAAAATTGTTGACATGGTTGAATTGCTGGGCGAAGTCGACACAACTGGTGTCGTACCTACTACGACCATGGCTGACCGCAAAACTCTACTCCGCCCTGATGTGGCCGAAGAAGGAACAGACCGTGATCGCTTGTTTAAAAACGTACCTGAAAAAGACAACTACTATATCAAGGTACCAGCTATCCTAGACGATGGAGGAGATGCCTAATGACTTTCAACAATAAAACAATTGAAGACTTGCACAATCTCCTTGTTTCTAAGGAAATTTCTGCAACAGAATTAACCCAAGCAACACTTGAAGATATCAAGTCTCGCGAGACAGCTATCAACGCTTTCGTCACCATAGCTGAAGACCAGGCTCTTACTCAAGCTAAAGCCATTGATGAAGCTGGAATCGATGCTGACAATGTCCTTTCAGGAATTCCACTTGCTGTTAAGGATAACATCTCTACAGACGGCATCCTCACAACTGCTGCCTCAAAAATGCTCTACAACTATGAGCCTATCTTTGATGCAACAGCTGTTGCCAATGCAAAAGCCAAGGGCATGATCGTTGTTGGGAAAACCAACATGGACGAATTTGCTATGGGTGGATCAGGTGAGACTTCACACTATGGTGCCACTAAAAATGCTTGGGACCACAGCAAGGTTCCTGGTGGATCATCAAGTGGTTCGGCCGCAGCTGTAGCTTCAGGACAAGTTCGCTTGTCACTTGGTTCTGATACTGGTGGCTCTATCCGCCAACCTGCTGCCTTCAACGGGATCGTTGGTCTCAAACCAACCTACGGAACGGTTTCTCGTTTCGGTCTCATTGCCTTCGGTAGCTCATTAGACCAGATTGGACCTTTTGCTCCTACTGTTAAGGAAAACGCCCTCTTGCTCAACGCTATTGCCAGCGAAGATGTCAAAGATTCTACTTCTGCCCCTGTCCGCATTGCCGACTTTACTTCAAAAATCGGCCAAGACATCAAGGGCATGAAAATTGCTTTGCCTAAAGAATATCTCGGTGAAGGGATTGACCCAGAGGTTAAGGAAACTATTCTGAATGCAGCCAAACACTTTGAAAAACTGGGTGCTATCGTTGAAGAAGTCAGCCTTCCTCACTCAAAATACGGTGTTGCCGTTTACTACATCATCGCTTCATCTGAGGCTTCATCAAACTTGCAACGTTTTGATGGTATCCGTTACGGCTACCGCGCAGAAGATGCAAGCAACCTTGATGAAATCTACGTAAATAGCCGTAGCCAAGGTTTTGGTGAAGAAGTGAAACGTCGTATCATGCTAGGTACTTTCAGCCTTTCATCAGGTTACTACGATGCCTACTACAAGAAAGCTGGTCAGGTTCGTACCCTCATCATCCAAGATTTCGAAAAAGTCTTCGCGGATTACGACTTGATTTTGGGCCCAACTGCACCAAGTGTTGCCTATGACTTGGATTCTCTCAACCACGACCCAGTTGCCATGTACTTGGCTGACCTTTTGACCATACCAGTCAACTTGGCAGGTCTCCCAGGAATTTCGATTCCTGCTGGATTCTCTCAAGGTCTGCCTGTTGGTCTCCAATTGATTGGTCCTAAGTATTCTGAGGAAACCATTTACCAAGCTGCTGCTGTTTTTGAAGCAACAACAGACTACCACAAACAACAACCCGTGATTTTTGGAGGTGACAACTAATGAACTTTGAAACAGTCATTGGACTTGAAGTCCACGTAGAGCTCAACACCAATTCAAAAATCTTCTCACCTACTTCTGCCCACTTTGGAAATGACCAAAATGCCAACACCAACGTGATTGACTGGTCTTTCCCAGGAGTTCTACCAGTTCTCAATAAAGGTGTTGTTGATGCCGGTATCAAGGCTGCTCTTGCCCTCAACATGGACATCCACAAAAAGATGCACTTTGACCGCAAGAACTACTTCTATCCTGATAATCCCAAAGCCTACCAAATTTCTCAGTTTGATGAGCCAATCGGTTATAACGGCTGGATTGAAGTGGAACTAGAAGATGGTACGACTAAGAAAATCGGTATCGAACGTGCCCACCTAGAAGAAGACGCTGGTAAAAACACCCACGGTACAGATGGCTACTCTTATGTTGACCTCAACCGCCAAGGGGTGCCATTGATTGAGATTGTATCTGAAGCTGACATGCGTTCTCCTGAAGAAGCCTACGCTTACCTAACAGCCCTCAAGGAAGTTATCCAGTACGCTGGTATTTCTGACGTTAAGATGGAAGAAGGTTCTATGCGTGTGGATGCCAACATCTCCCTTCGTCCGTATGGTCAAGAAAAATTCGGTACCAAGACTGAGTTGAAGAACCTCAACTCCTTCTCAAACGTTCGCAAAGGTCTTGAATACGAAGTCCAACGCCAGGCTGAAATCCTTCGCTCAGGTGGTCAAATCCGCCAAGAAACTCGTCGTTATGATGAGGCAAATAAGGCAACCATCCTCATGCGTGTCAAGGAAGGGGCTGCAGACTACCGCTACTTCCCAGAACCAGACCTACCACTCTTTGAAATCTCAGACGAGTGGATTGAGGAAATGCGGACAGAGTTGCCAGAGTTTCCAAAAGAACGCCGTGCGCGTTATGTATCTGACCTTGGCTTGTCAGACTACGATGCTAGTCAGTTGACTGCAAACAAAGTCACTTCTGACTTCTTTGAAAAAGCTGTTGCCCTCGGTGGCGATGCCAAACAAGTTTCTAACTGGCTCCAAGGCGAAGTCGCTCAATTCTTGAACGCTGAAGGTAAGACACTGGAACAAATCGAATTGACACCAGAAAACTTGGTTGAAATGATCGCCATCATCGAAGACGGTACTATCTCTTCTAAGATTGCCAAGAAAGTCTTTGTCCACCTGGCTAAAAATGGCGGTGGAGCGCGTGAATATGTTGAAAAAGCAGGTATGGTCCAAATCTCAGATCCAGATATTCTGATTCCAATCATCCACCAAGTCTTTGATGATAACGAAGCGGCTGTTGCCGACTTCAAGTCAGGTAAACGTAACGCAGATAAGGCCTTTACAGGCTTCCTTATGAAAGCAACCAAAGGCCAAGCCAACCCACAAGTCGCCCTTAAACTCCTTGCCCAAGAATTGGCGAAGTTGAAAGAAGATTAATATGTAAAAGAAACCAGCCCTGAGGTTGGTTTTTTCTCTCCTACTATCTCCCAATAACTATTTTGGCTTTATTTCCAGAAGATTTTATGGTAAAATGAAGAGTAATAATATTTATTAAAGAGGTAAAAACATGATTGAAGCAAGCAAATTGAAAGCTGGTATGACATTTGAAACTGCAGACGGAAAATTGATCCGCGTTTTGGAAGCTAGCCACCACAAACCAGGTAAAGGGAACACAATCATGCGTATGAAATTGCGTGATGTCCGTACTGGTTCTACATTTGATACAAGCTACCGTCCAGAAGAAAAATTCGAACAAGCTATTATCGAAACTGTTCCAGCTCAATACTTGTACAAAATGGATGAAACTGCCTACTTCATGAACACTGAAACTTACGACCAATACGAAATCCCAGTCGTGAACGTTGAAAATGAATTGCTTTACATCCTTGAAAACTCTGATGTGAAAATCCAATTCTACGGAACTGAAGTAATCGGTGTAACTGTACCAACTACTGTTGAATTGACAGTTGCTGAAACACAACCATCTATCAAGGGTGCTACTGTTACAGGTTCTGGTAAACCAGCAACTATGGAAACTGGACTTGTTGTCAACGTTCCTGACTTCATCGAAGCTGGACAAAAATTGATCATCAACACTGCAGAAGGAACTTACGTTTCTCGTGCCTAATCTCTAGAAAGAGGTCATTCTATGGGAACTGAAGAACAATTTGGCGAAATCGTTATCGCTCCACGTGTACTTGAAAAAATCATTGCCATCGCAACTGCTAAAGTTGATGGTGTCCATTCATTTTCAAATAAATCCGTATCTGATACCCTATCAAAACTCTCTCTTGGTCGTGGCGTCTACTTAAAAGAAAGCAACGAAGAACTAACTGCTGACATCTATCTCTATCTTGAGTACGGTGTGAAGGTACCAAAAGTTGCTCTTACTATTCAAAAAGCAGTCAAAGATGCTGTCCGTGATATGGCTGATGTGGAACTTGCTGCTGTTAACATCCATGTTGCAGGAATCGTTCCAGACAAAACACCAAAACCTGAGTTGAAAGATCTATTTAACGAGGACTTCCTCAATGACTAGTCCATTATTAGAATCTAGACGCGAACTTCGTAAATGCGCTTTTCAAGCTCTTATGAGCCTTGAATTCGGTACAGATATGGAAACGGCTTGTCACTTTGCCTACACACATGACCGTGAAGATACAGATGTGCAAATCCCTGCCTTTCTTCTGAACTTGGTTTCTGGTGTTCAAGCTCAAAAAGACGAGTTGGATAAACAAATCAACCAGCACCTCAAGTCAGGCTGGACAGTTGAACGCTTGACCTTGGTCGAAAAAAACTTACTACGCTTAGGAATCTTTGAAATCACTTCATTTGATACACCTCAGCTGGTAGCAGTCAATGAAGCTATTGAACTCGCTAAGAATTTTTCAGATCAAAAATCAGCCCGTTTTATCAATGGACTGCTTAGTCAATTTGTAACAGAAGAAAATGAATAATCAAAAAGGTGTTTGGTTTTCCAAGCACCTTTTGACTTTCCCCTCTGCACAGAGTAATACTCTTCGAAAATCAAATTCAAACCGCGTCAACGTCGCCTTACCGTATATGTGTTACTGACTTCGTCAGTTCTATCCATAACCTCAAAACGGTGTTTTAAGCAACCTGCGGCTAGTTTCCTAGTTTGCTCTTTGATTTTCATTGAGTATAAGAAGCACATAAAAACTAGAACTGACTGCCAGTTCTAGTTTTTATGTGTTCTGAGGTATTAGTATTTTCTAAATCGTTGATAGCGTTCTTCCAACAACTCTTCTAACGGTTTTTGTAAAAGTATAGCTAGCTCAGCTTGGAGTTCTTTTTTGACACTCTTAATCAGTTCCTTACTAGAAAGTCCTGCTTCAGAAATCACCTTATCCACCACGTCCATTTCTAACAGCTCATGCGAAGTGATTTTCATCAGTTCTGCCGCTTCCATGGCACGAGTGCCGTCCTTCCATAGAATGGAAGCAAAACCTTCTGGACTGAGAATAGCATAAATAGAATTTTCCAGCATCCAAACACGGTCCGCAACGGCTAGAGCCAGAGCCCCACCTGAACCACCTTCACCGATAATGATAGCAATAATCGGAACTTTCAGGCCACTCATTTCCATGAGATTGCGAGCAATAGCTTCCCCCTGTCCACGTTCTTCCGCTCCGACACCAGGATAAGCACCTGCTGTATTGATAAAGGTCACTACTGGACGGCCAAATTTTTCAGCCTGTTTCATCAACCGTAGGGCCTTACGGTAACCTTCTGGATGCGGTTGACCAAAATTCCGTTTTAGATTATCTTGTAAACTCTTGCCTTTTTGGATACCAACCACTGTTACGGCTTGATTTCCAAGCCAGCCAATACCACCAACAACTGCACCATCGTCACGAAAAGAACGGTCACCGTGTAATTGGATAAATTCATCAAAAATGCCTGTCGCAAAGTCCAAGCTTGTCAAGCGACTCTGCTCACGCGCTTCTCTGACTATTTTTGCAATATTCATCTAGGACTCCCTCCATGCAATCTGACTAGACTAGCAATCGTATCTGGCAAGTCTCTTCTTTTGACAATAGCATCCACAAAGCCATGTTCCAATAGGAATTCTGCCTTTTGGAAATCCTCAGGTAAACTTTCACGAACCGTATTTTCAATCACACGACGCCCAGCAAAACCGACCAAGCTCTGTGGTTCAGCCAGAATGATATCTCCTTCCATAGCGAAAGAAGCTGTTACACCACCTGTCGTTGGATCTGTCAAAATGGTCAGGTAAAGGAGACCTGCATTTGAATGGCGTTTAACCGCTGCAGAAATCTTGGCCATCTGCATGAGACTCATGATTCCTTCCTGCATACGGGCTCCACCAGAGGCTGTGAAGAGAACAACTGGCAATTGTTCGACAGTCGCATACTCAAACAAACGAGTGATTTTCTCCCCTACAACCGTACCCATAGAAGCCATGATAAAGTTGGAATCCATAATCCCAAGAGCTACAGTCTGACCTTTAATAAGAGCAGTTCCTGTCACAACGGCTTCATCCAACCCTGTTTTTTCACGCATAGTTGCTAGTTTCTTTTGATAACCAGGGAAATGCAAGGGATCCTTGCTTTCAATCCCTGTAAACAATTCCTTGAAGGTTCCCATATCAATCGTCAAAGCCAAGCGTTCTTGGGCAGAAATACGAAAGGTGTAGCTACAATGCGGACAGGTACGCTCACTTCCCAGATCCTTCTGATAAATGGTATGCTTACAGCCTGGACACTGGGAGAATAATTCATCTGGAACCTCTGGCTTGGCTTGAGGTTTTTCCCTAACCGAACGATTGGGATTTATTCGAATATACTTATCTTTTTTACTAAATAGAGCCATTGATTCCCCTTTTCGGTTTAAACTCTTGAAGTCATTTTATTCTTTTTCTTGATACTTGGGTAAAAAGGTTTCCATCAAGAAGGAAGTATCATAATCTCCAGCAATGACATTGCGATCTGAAATGAGGTCAAGCTGGAAATCAGCATTGGTCTGCACCCCTTCAATCTCTAATTCATAGAGGGCACGTTGCATTTTCATCAAGGCATCAAAACGATTTTCGCCGTGAACGATGATTTTAGCAATCATACTATCATAATAGGGCGGAATGGTATAACCTGGATAAACTGCTGAATCCACGCGCAAGCCAACTCCACCACTTGGCAGATAGAGATTGGTAATCTTACCTGGACTTGGAGCAAAGTTAAAGGCTGGATTTTCTGCATTGATCCGACACTCGATGGCATGACCACGTAGAACAATATCTTCTTGCTTAACAGACAAAGGCTGACCTGCCGCAATGCGAATCTGTTCCTTAACGATATCCACACCTGAAACAAATTCTGTTACTGGATGTTCTACCTGAACACGTGTATTCATTTCCATGAAATAGAAATTGCTACTTGCTTCATCAAGAAGAAACTCAATGGTCCCTGCATTCTCATAGCCAACAGACTCTGCCGCTCGAACAGCAGCAGAACCAATTTCATTGCGCAGCGTTTTTCCGATTGCAATCGAAGGACTTTCTTCCAAAACCTTTTGATTATTCCGTTGAAGAGAACAATCTCGTTCACCTAGATGAATCACATTCCCATGCTCATCTCCTAGGATTTGAACCTCAATGTGACGAGCTGGATAGATAACTCGTTCTATGTACATGGCACCATTGCCATAATTGGCCTTGGCTTCACTAGAGGCAGTTTCAAAGGCTGAAACGAGGTCTTCTGGCTTTTCAACCTTACGAATCCCTTTACCGCCTCCACCTGCTGAGGCCTTGAGCATAACAGGATAGCCAATTTTTTCAGCAACAATCAAAGCTTCCTCAGAGTTATGCACTTCTCCATCTGAACCTGGAATGACTGGAACACCAGCTTTGATCATCTGAGCACGCGCATTGATCTTGTCTCCCATCATATCCATGACATAGCCAGATGGACCGATAAACTTGATACCAACTTCTTCACACATGGTAGCAAATTTGGAATTTTCACTGAGAAATCCGAAACCGGGGTGAATAGCTTCTGCCTCAGTCAAGACTGCAGCTGATAGAACCGCATTGATATTGAGATAAGACTCTGTTGCCTTACCAGGGCCGATACAAACTGCTTCATCTGCCAAAAGCGTATGAAGGGCTTCCTTATCAGCAGTCGAATAAACCGCCACCGTCGCAATCCCCAATTCACGCGCCGCACGGATAATACGAACCGCAATTTCACCACGATTGGCAATTAAAATTTTTCGAAACATGGAGAACCTCCTTAGTTCCCTATTGCAAAGGTAAGAATACCACTAGCTGCAAGCTTGCCATCCACTTCAGCCTTTGCTTCAACCACAGCGATTGTGCCACGACGTTTTACAAACGTTGCCGTCATAACTAATTGGTCACCTGGTACAACTTGCTTCTTAAATTTAACCTTGTCCATACCAGCGTAAAAGACCAGTTTCCCCTTATTTTCAGGTTTTGACAACTCCAACACACCAGCTGTTTGCGCCAAGGCTTCCATAATCAGAACACCTGGCATAACTGGATATTGAGGAAAATGGCCGTTAAAGAAGGGCTCATTGATGGTCACATTTTTGATGGCAACAATGGTATCCTCGCTCACTTCCAACACACGGTCCACTAGGAGCATAGGATAACGGTGGGGAAGGGCTTCTTTGATTCCTTGAATATCGATCATTTGATACGTACCAATCCTTTACCAAACTCAACCATTTCTTCGTTAGAAACGAGAATTTCCGTTACCACACCATCCTTAGGAGCTGGGATTTCATTCATGACTTTCATGGCTTCGATAATGACCAATGTTTGACCTTTTTTAACACTATCACCAACTGAAACGAAGGCAGGTTTATCTGGGCCAGCAGCCAAGTAAGCCACCCCAACAAGTGGGCTCTCTACAAGATCTCCCTCAGCAGCCACACTTGCTTCAGCTGGAGCTGGAACCTCTTCTGCTACAGTTTCTGCTGGAGCAGATGTAGGAGCTACTGGACTTGGTGTTGCTAGAACGGATGCTGGAGCTACTTGAGCTGCGACTTCAGGCACATGTCTCGCTTCATTCTTGCTAAACTGCAATTCATCCGTCCCATTTTTATAAGAAAATTCTCTCAAACTTGACTGGTCAAATTGGGCCATCAAGTCTTTAATATCGTTTAAATTCATACTTATTTATTCTCCCAACGTTTGAAAGCAAGAACGGCATTGTGGCCACCAAAACCAAAAGTATTTGAAATAGCGTATGGAATTTCTTGCTCCAAGCCTTGTCCATAAACGACATTGGCTTCGATATAATCTGATACTTCACTTGTTCCAGCTGTCATTGGTACAAAGTTATGACGCATAGCTTCAATTGTGACGATAGCTTCTACTGCGCCCGCAGCACCCAGCAAATGTCCTGTGAAAGACTTGGTTGATGATACAGGTACTTCCTTACCAAGAACAGCTACGATGGCACCACTTTCTCCTTTTTCATTAGCAGGAGTTGACGTTCCGTGAGCATTGACATAGGCTACTTGCTCTGGAGAAATCTCAGCTTCTTCCAAGGCTAGTTTGATGGCCTTGATAGCTCCCTGACCTTCTGGATGTGGTGAGGTCATGTGGTAGGCATCACAAGTATTTCCGTAGCCAACCACTTCAGCCAGGATAGTAGCGCCACGTTTTTCAGCGTGTTCCAGACTTTCAAGAACCAACATCCCTGAACCTTCACCCATGACAAAACCATTACGGTCCTTATCAAATGGGATAGAAGCACGAGTAGGATCCTCTGTAGTAGAGAGAGCTGTTAGAGCTTGGAAACCAGCAATAGCAAAAGGTGTGATAGAGGCTTCTGAACCACCTACCAACATAACATCTTGGAAACCAAACTTAATCGAGCGGAAGGCATCCCCAATCGCATCATTTGATGAAGCGCAGGCGGTATTGATAGATTTACAAACACCGTTTGCTCCAAAACGCATAGCAACATTTCCTGAAGCCATATTTGGCAAGGCTTTTGGAAGGGTCAATGGTTTCACACGTTTTGGTCCTTTGTCATGGAGGCGAAGCACTTGATCTTCAATTTCTTTGATTCCACCAATACCAGAGGCCACGATAACACCAAAACGATCTTTATCAAGAGCCTCTACATCCAAATTGGCATGATTGACAGCTTCTTGGGCCGCGTACAAGGCATACAAAGAATAGTTATCAAAACGATTGGTATCTTTCTTTACAAAGTATTTATCAAAAGGAAAATCTTGGATCTCTGCCGCATTATGCACATCAAAGTCACTATGATCAAATTTTGTAATTGGACCAATTCCGATTTTTCCAGTTGTCAAACTATTCCAAAATTCTTCTGGTGTATTTCCGATTGGAGATGTTACTCCATAACCTGTTACTACTACGCGATTTAGTTTCATCTTTCTCACCTCTAGCTTCTGCTACATACTTAAGCCGCCATCAATGGCAACTACTTGACCAGTTAGATAATCTTGGCCTGCTAAAAATACTGTCAAATCTGCAACCTGCTCTGCCTGCCCAAATTCTTTCATAGGAATTTGCGCCAGCATGGCATCTTTTACCTTGTCTGATAGGACCGCTGTCATATCGGATTCAATCATTCCCGGTGCGATAGCATTAACTCTGATATTGCGATTAGCCACTTCACGCGCCACAGACTTGGTAAAACCAATCAAACCAGCCTTAGAAGCAGCATAGTTAGCTTGACCAATATTTCCCATCAAACCAACAACACTAGACATATTAATGATAGCACCTTCTCTGGCTTTTATCATCGGTTTCAAGACTGATTGTGTCATGTTAAAGGCACCAGTCAAGTTAACCTTGAGCACTTTTTCAAAATCTGCTTCTGTCATCTTGAGCATCAGGGTATCTTGGGTAATCCCTGCATTGTTGACCAAAACATCTACTGAACCCAGCTCTGCAATAGCTTGCTCAACCATACGCTTAGCGTCTGCAAAATCAGACACATCCCCTGAAATGGGAACCACCTTGACACCATAGTTTGAAAACTCAGTGAGCAATTCTTCTGAGATAGACCCACGACTGTTTAAGACGATGTTGGCTCCTGCTTGAGCAAACTTGTGGGCAATGGCAAGACCAATTCCACGACTCGAACCTGTAATAAAGATATTTTTATTTTTTAGTTGCATTCTTTTCTCCTGTTTTCTCTTATATTTATGGGAGAAGGGATTACTTGTTTTCTAGCAAGGCTTTCAAACTAGCCTGATCTTCAACATTGGCTAGTTTAGCTGTCTTATCAATCTTTTTCACAAAGCCTGACAAAACTTTCCCCGGGCCAATCTCGATAAAGTTGGTTACTCCTGCTTCTTGCATAACTGCAATACTTTCATAAAAACGAACTGGTTCCTTGACCTGACGCGTCAAGAGTTGAGCAATGTCTTCTTTTTGCATAATTGTAGCTTCTGTATTACCGACTAGGGGACAAGTAAAATCTGAAAAACTTACCTGAGCTAGTATTTCAGCTAGTTTCTGGCTAGCAGGCTCAAGGAGAGCGGTATGAAAAGGTCCTGAAACCTTGAGAGGAATCAAGCGTTTAGCCCCTGCTTCCTGCAAGAGTTCGACAGCTCGATCAACTGCAACCACTTCTCCACCAATCACGATTTGTGCAGGTGTATTATAGTTGGCTGGGGTAACTACTCCAAGTTCAGAAGCTTTTCGACAGACTTCCTCAATAACCTCTACTGGTGTATTAAGAACTGCCACCATCTTGCCAGAGCCAGCAGGAGCTGCTTCTTCCATATAGGCTCCACGTTTAGCAACTAAGGCAACAGCTTCTTCAAAATCCAAGGCGCCGCTGGCCACCAAGGCAGAATATTCCCCAAGGGACAAACCAGCAACCATATCAGGCTGATATCCCTTTTCTTGCAATAAACGGTAAATAGCAACCGATGTCGCTAGAATGGCAGGTTGCGTATAGCGAGTCTGATTAAGTTTTTCTTCTTCCGTATCAATGAGATGACGCAAATCGTAACCGAGTACCTGACTCGCTTGATCAATCGTTTCTTTGACAATCGGATACTGATCATATAGATCCCGTCCCATCCCTAGATACTGGGCACCTTGACCAGCAAATAAAAAGGCTGTTTTAGTCATTTCTTACAACTCCTGCCCAACGAGAGGCTTCTTCTTGTATTTTCTTAGCTGCTCCGTAATACAAATCTTTTAGGATTTCTTCAACGGTTTCTTCTTTGGAAACAAGGCCTGCGATTTGACCTGCCATAACAGACCCACCATCCACATCACCGTGAACAACTGCTTTGGCTAGGGCACCTGCTCCCATTTGTTCAAAGATTTCCAAATCAGGATTTTCTTGTTTAAAGGCATCTTTCTCAGCTTTTTCAAAATCACGAGTCAACTGATTTTTAATCGCACGAACAGCATGTCCAAAGTGTTGAGCTGAAATTGTAGTATCAATATCTCTAGCTTTTAAAATTTTCGCCTTGTAATTTGGATGGGCATTAGACTCTTTTGCAACGACAAAACGAGTTCCAACCTGAACAGCTTCTGCACCTAGCATAAAGCCAGCAGCAGCACCTTCACCATCCGCAATCCCTCCTGCAGCAATAACAGGAATAGATACAGCAGCAGCAACCTGGCGCACCAAGGTCATGGTTGTTAATTTACCGATATGCCCCCCAGCTTCCATTCCTTCTGCAATAACGGCATCCGCACCGATTTTTTCCATGCGTTTAGCTAGGGCCACACTTGGTACAACAGGAATAACCGTAATACCGGCTTCATGGAAACGTTCCATGTATTTGCTTGGATTTCCTGCGCCTGTTGTAACTACCTTAACCCCTTCCTCGATAACGAGGTCTACAATATCTTCCACAAAGGGAGACAAGAGCATAATGTTGACACCAAAGGGTTTATCAGTCAATGATTTGATTTTATCAATATTTTCCTTGACAACTTCTTTAGGGGCATTCCCCCCACCGATAATCCCTAGTCCTCCAGCCTTGGAAACAGCTCCTGCCAAATCACCATCAGCAACCCAGGCCATTCCTCCTTGAAAAATAGGATAATCAATGTTCAATAATTCTGTAATACGCGTTTTCATAGTGCCTCCATCGTTTCTTGCTTACGTAATAGTTCGATACCGTCATAATTTGACAATCAAACTATTGCCTAAACAAGAGGGAGCGGGTTTCCCTACTCCTTCTATCTTATATTCTGCTTATTTTGTTTGCTCTTCAACATAGGCAACCAAGTCACCAACTGTTTTCAAGTCATCTTCTGCTTCGATTTGGATATCAAAAGCATCTTCGATTTCTGAGATTACTTGGAACAAGTCCAATGAATCTGCGTCCAAATCATCAAAAGTTGATTCAAGTGTTACTTCTGATGCGTCTTTCCCAAGTTCTTCAACGATAATTTCTTGTACTTTTTCAAATACTGCCATGATAGGACTCCTTTAAAATAAATAGTTTTTTTATAACAATGTGTTCACCACATGATTACCTAAATTGTAAGAATGAGCGTGCCCCATGTCAAGCCTCCACCGAAGCCTGATAGTAGAACAGTCTGGCTACCATCTAAACGGATGAGGCCTTGTTCTACACACTCTGAAAGTAAAATCGGGATACTTGCTGCACTGGTATTGCCATATTCCATCATATTGGCTGGAATTTTATCTCGGTTAACACCGATTTTTCTAGCCATCTTATCCAAAATACGGTCATTAGCCTGATGAAGTAGCAGATAATCCAAGTCTGTCGCCTCTATAGGAGATTCATCAATAGTCTGCTTGATAGACTTGGCTACGTCCCGAATAGCAAAATCAAAGACTGCACGCCCATCCATCTTCAAAAATGAATCTGCACTTTCTTGATCTGAAAATGGAGAATGTAAACCTGAATGTCCGTAGGTCAGACATTCGCTACGACTTCCATCACTATTGAGACTCTCAGCCAAGAAATGCTCTTGCTCGCTAGCTTCTAGCAAGACTCCACCAGCACCATCTCCAAACAAAACAGCTGTTGATCGGTCTGACCAATCGACTGCTTTAGAGAGGGTTTCACTACCAATCACCAAGCCTTTTTGAAAGCGACCAGAAGCGATAAACTTTTCAGCAGTTGAAAGAGCAAATACAAATCCACTGCAAGCCGCTGTTAGGTCAAAAGCAAAGGCCTTATTAGCACCAATATTAGCTTGAACACGAGCAGCTGTAGAGGGCATCATCGAATCTGGAGTAATGGTAGCTAGGATGATAAAATCCAACTCCCCTCCTGTGATTCCAGCTTTTGCCATCAGTTTCTTGGCAACTTCTGTAGCCAAATCACTAGTAGATTCTGTTCTTGAAATATGCCTTTGTCGTATTCCCGTCCGACTTGAAATCCACTCATCATTGGTATCCATAATCTGAGCCAAATCATGATTTGTAACCACTTGCTCTGGCACATAATGAGCAACCTGGCTTATTTTTGCAAAAGCCATTATCTCAAATCCTCCAAAAATTGATAAAGATTGGTCAAACCTTTGCTCATAACCTCAATTTCTTGCTTACTCATACCATCAATGATTTTTTCAACCATGGCCTTGTGGAAGCGTTTATGTAGCCTATGAACCAAGCGACCTTTCTTTGTCAAATGCAGATGTACCACACGTCGATCATGTTCTGAACGAATGCGTTCAATGTAACCCTTACGTTCGAGATTATTCAAACTAGTCGTAACTGTCCCAAGAGTCACCATCAACTCTTTTGACACTTGACTTGGTGTCACATCTGGAACTTTTCCAATCACATCAATCGTATGCATTTCTTTGATGGAGATATCCTTGAAACGACTACCTCTCAAGCTAACTTCCTCAATAACGAGGACATTGTTAAATATAGACGTTAAATATTCATTAATTCGTTGGTAGTCCAATCTTTCCTTCCCTCCTTTTCAAAAAAACTTTTAGAATCAAAACATTTGACAAAAGAATTATATCAAAGTTCAAAGAATGGTGCAAGTATTTTTTTATTTTCCTGTAAATTTAGGTCGTCTTCTTTCCGAATGAGCCCGAACTCCTTCTTTGAAATCCTCTGTTTGAGCTAAGGATTCCTGTAGGTTCAGTTCTAAAGTAGCATAATCTTGCCAATCTTTGAATTGGCTCTCCCACACCAACTTCTTAATGGCAGCATAGGAATTGCTTGAACCACGTCTTAATTTTTTAAGAAGCTGTTCTCTCGTCTTTTCAAGTTTATCAGCTTTACAGACACGGTAAACTAGGCCCCACTCTAAAGCTTTGTCTGCTGTTAAAGCTTCTCCTGTCATAGCTAATTGAACAGCACGCGTCACACCAATACTACGACTCAAGAGATGAATCCCACCTGCATCTGGAGCCAGGCCAACTCCAACAAAAGCTTGGATAAATTTAGCCTTATCCGTTGCCAGACAGAAATCTGCAGCAACAGCCATATTCGCTGCGGCACCTGCAACAGCCCCATCAACCTCCATCAAGACAGGCTTTGCAATCTGCTTGATTTTATAAGAAATAGTATTGACTAATTCTGCGATTTTCGTCAATGATGGAATATCATCCTCATCTACTGCTCGCTTCATCTCTACTAAATCTCCACCAACAGAGAAGACTTTGCCATTCGCGTTGATTAAGACAAAATGCACAGCCGGATCCTCTTCTGCCAAAGTCAGAGCTTCTAAAATCTCCTCGCACATAGGGATATGAAAACCATTTGCGACCTCAGGACGATTCAAGGTAAGAATTGCAAAATCCTCTTCAAGCTGATAAATAATGTGTTCCATCAGGACTCCTTTTTATTTTATAAGCAGTTTAAATTATTCTATTTTCAAAGTATATCTTTTTTAAAATCAGAAAGCAAGAAAAAATCAACTGAAAGTGTCTCAGCCGATTAGAAAGGCTCGCTTTATACTAGAAAGCATCTTATTTTCTTCATTGAAAAAAGGCTTTCTTTCTGCTATAATCGTATAAAATACTTACTTTAGGAGTTCTTATGAAGGTTGTTAAATTTGGAGGTAGCTCTCTTGCCTCTGCTAGTCAATTAGAAAAAGTTTTAAACATCGTAAAAAGCGATTCAGAGCGTCGTTTTGTAGTCGTTTCTGCGCCTGGTAAACGCAATGCTGAAGATACTAAGGTTACGGATGCCTTGATTAAATACTACCGCGACTATGTTGCTGGTAACGATATTAGTAAGAGTCAAAACTGGATTATCGACCGCTATGCTGCTATGGTTAGTGAACTAGGTCTTAAACCAGCTGTGCTAGAAAAAATTTCTAAAAGCATTCGTGCCTTAGCTACTCTTCCTATCGAAGAAAACGAATTTCTCTACGACACTTTCCTAGCAGCTGGTGAAAATAACAATGCTAAATTGATTGCTGCCTACTTTAATCAAAACGGGATCGATGCACGCTATGTGCACCCTAGAGAAGCTGGTATTGTGGTCACAAGTGAACCTGGTCACGCTCGCATCATTCCATCAAGTTATGACAAGATTGAAGAATTGACAAATACAAATGAAGTTCTTGTCATTCCTGGTTTCTTTGGAGTTACCAAGGAAAATCAAATCTGTACCTTCTCACGTGGAGGATCAGACATTACAGGTTCTATCATTGCTGCCGGTGTTAAGGCAGACCTCTATGAAAACTTTACGGATGTTGATGGTATCTTTGCGGCTCACCCAGGAATCATTCACCAACCACACTCTATCCCAGAGTTGACCTACCGTGAAATGCGTGAGTTGGCCTATGCAGGCTTCTCAGTCCTTCATGACGAAGCCCTTCTTCCCGCCTACCGTGGAAAAATTCCTCTGGTTATCAAGAATACCAACAATCCTGATCATCCAGGTACTCGTATCGTTCTAAAACACAGTAGTGATGAATTTCCAGTAGTAGGAATTGCTGGTGACTCTGGCTTTGTCAGCATCAACATGTCTAAATACCTCATGAACCGTGAGGTTGGATTTGGACGCAAGGTTCTTCAAATCCTTGAAGATCTTAACATCGGTTGGGAACATATGCCAACAGGTATCGACGATCTTTCAATCATCCTCCGTTCTCGTGAGCTAACTCCTATCAAGGAAGAAGAAATTCTTCGTCAGTTGGTTCAAAAGGCTGAAGTAGACCATGCAGAAATCGAACACGACCTTTCTATCATTATGATTGTTGGAGAAAAAATGAAGAGCCATATCGGAGTAACTGCTACTGCGACACGTGCTCTATCTGAAAATAAGATCAACATCCAGATGATGTCTCAAGGTTCTAGTGAAGTATCTATTATGTTTGTTGTCCATAAAGACCAAGAGAAAGCAGCTATTAAAGCCCTCTACAATGCCTTTTTCGGTGAAAACAAGGAAGATTAATCATGGCCCAATCTCTTAACAAAACAGTGCTCCTCAATACAACAGGCACCTCCTACCTCTCTATAGCTGGGAAAGTTGGGAAATTCCTTGTCGGAGATCAGGCTTTGGAATTTTACCCAGATGTCAATGTCGAACAATTTATCCAGATTCCTTGGAGCCATATCAACCAAATTGGAGCCAATGTCACTGGTCGCAAAATCAGTCGCCACTTCGAAGTCTTTACAGACAGAGGAAAATTCCTCTTTGCATCAAAAGACTCAGGTGCCATCCTCAAAATTGCTCGCGAAAAGCTGGGAAATGACAAGGTCGTCAAACTTCCTACTCTGATTCAGACCATTGGTCAAAAATTTAAAAATCTATTTGCAAAAAAGTAGAAACTTTAGTATAATTATAGCAACGGATAAGTAGGTTATCTTCTTCTTTCAGAAAGTCTGCGGGTGCTGCGAGCAGATAGGAGGGATAGGTGAAATTCTACCGTTAGTAACAATTACATACACAATCAAGTGCACACCTGTGAAGTTGGATGGAACCGTGGCCCTGCCACTCCAACACTTTGACAGGTGTGCTTTTTTCATAAAGGAGTTCTTATGTTAGATATCAAACGTATTCGTACAGACTTTGATGCTGTCGCAGAAAAATTGGCTACACGTGGTGTAGATGCTGCTGTCTTGAATGAAATGAAAGAAATCGATGCTAAACGTCGTGATATTTTGGTCAAGGTTGAAACTCTCAAAGCAGAACGCAACACAGTTTCTGCTGAGATTGCCCAAGCCAAACGCAACAAGGAAAATGCAGATGATAAGATTGCTGCCATGCAAACTCTATCTGCTGAGGTTAAAGCCTTGGATGCTGAATTGGCAGACATCGATGCTAAATTAACAGAATTTACCACTACTCTTCCAAATATTCCAGCTGACAGCGTTCCTGTTGGGGCTGATGAAGATGACAATGTGGAAGTTCGCCGTTGGGGTACTCCACGCGAGTTTGACTTCGAACCAAAAGCTCACTGGGATCTTGGTGAAGATCTTGGTATCCTTGACTGGGAACGCGGTGGTAAGGTAACAGGCGCTCGTTTCCTCTTCTATAAAGGTCTCGGTGCTCGTTTGGAGCGTGCTATCTACAACTTTATGTTGGATGAACATGGAAAAGAAGGCTATACGGAAGTCATCACGCCTTACATGGTTAACCATGACTCTATGTTTGGTACTGGTCAATATCCAAAATTCAAGGAAGATACTTTTGAACTCAGCGACAGTAATTATGTCCTTATTCCTACAGCTGAAGTTCCTCTGACAAACTACTACCGTGATGAAATCCTGGACGGTAAAGACCTGCCAATCTACTTCACTGCTATGAGTCCATCATTCCGTTCTGAGGCTGGTTCAGCTGGTCGTGATACTCGTGGCTTGATTCGTTTGCACCAATTCCACAAGGTTGAAATGGTTAAATTTGCCAAACCAGAAGAATCTTACAAAGAATTGGAAAAAATGACAGCCAATGCTGAAAACATTCTTCAAAAACTCAACCTTCCATACCGTGTCGTTGCTCTCTCTACTGGAGATATGGGCTTCTCAGCTGCTAAAACTTACGATTTGGAAGTGTGGATTCCAGCACAAAATACCTACCGTGAAATCTCAAGCTGTTCAAACACAGAAGATTTCCAAGCCCGTCGTGCCCAAATCCGTTACCGTGATGAAGCAGATGGCAAGGTGAAATTGCTCCATACCTTGAACGGTTCTGGACTTGCAGTTGGACGTACAGTGGCTGCTATTCTTGAAAACTACCAAAATGCAGATGGTTCTGTGACCATCCCAGAAGCACTTCGTCCATATATGGGTGGAGCTGAAGTTATCAAACCATAAAAAATAAGGCTTAGCTATTTCTAGCTAGACCTTTTTTCGTAACCAATTCAGATAAGCGCCTAATACAAAGAGCAAAATGATTAGGCAAATAACAGTTTCAGCCAGTACCAAATAATCCAAAAATGGAAGTTTCAAGATTCCCTGAGCCATCTTGAGCGAGGTAGCTGTGATAATGGTTGGGAAGGTGAGGGCTGAGAAGGCTGGTTGAAAGCCTTGTTTTAAAATATTGGGCAGACGAGTTAAAACAAAGAAAAAGAAGGATTGGGAAGCCAAGATCATGATGATTAAAACCCAATTCGGTAGGCTAGCTCCTTCAACTCGAACTAGGGAAGCCAAGAGTAGAGAGAAGGGAGCACAATAGATTCCTTCTTGGCCAAGCAAGGCTAGTGGGAGTGGATGTTTCTTTAAATCGCTATAAATAAGCGGGTAGAGATAGAAGGTCAAGAGAAAACCAAAACTCAAGGTCACATAGGCAATCTCGATAATGCCTACCAGAGAATAGGTCAAGGCTGCCACTGCTATCCCCACATAGAGAACCGTCCAGCTAGGAGTCGCATGAACCCTCCGCCCCGGATAGGCAAATTTGATAGTGAAGCCAGCAATCAGAGCCACATCCAAGAGAAATGAAAACCACCAGAGCCCTTGAGCAACCAAAGGGAAATGAGGGAAGACTCGAAAGACATAAGTCGATAAAATCATCCCAGCCATGGGAAAGGTCGCCATTCCTGACAAAAGAGGGGGCTTGGTCAATTCTTGCTTTGTTTCTTTCCAATTAAAGAGATGAAGAAGCAGAAAAAAGAGCCACAAAACCAAACCTGTCAGACTAAAAAGATGTGACAGAACCGGCAACGTATCTAAAATAAGATTTCCAGCTCCTGCCAAACCTAGCAAACAACCAGAAAATACCAAGGGGAGTTTTTTCATCCTAACCTCCAATAATCATGTTAGTTTCAGTATAGCATAAAAGCGCTTAAATGAGGACTTAAAAAAACGAAGTCCGATTATTTCAGACTTCATTTTACTCAGATATGAATTAAGCATAAGGTTGCAATTCTGGATTAATTGGTGTATTGGCTAGGTTGTTGGCATAGTTACAGAGGCTTGCTAGGCTGACACCAAGAACCACATCCAAGGCATTTTGTTGGGTGTAGCCAGCTTCTAAAAACTCAGCTAAGGCTTCATCTCCTACACGACCCTTGGTATTGATAACCGCCAAGGTAAACTTAGCTAGGGTGTCCAATTTAGGATCTGTTTCAATTGGAGTACGATTGCGGAGGGCTTGCAAAAGATCATCGTTCATCTGGATTTGTTTGATGGAAAAGGCGGTGTGACCTGCGACACAGAAGGCACAACCATTGGTCACAGCTGCCGTGATCTGCACCACTTCGCGCTCAACGGGTGTCAGGCTGTTGCGACGGTTGATGGCTCCGACAGTTCGGTAGGCTTCAAGGGCGGTAGGGGCATTAGCCAAGAGACCGATTAGATTGGGAATATAGCCATTATTATCTTTTTCTACTGTTTCAAGAACTTCTTTCACTTCTGCTGGTGCTGATTCGACTGTATGAATTGTAAATGTTGTCATTATAAAACCTCTTTTCATGTTGTTGAAACCTAGTCTATCACAGATTCTATACCATGTATAATATATATTTTAAATTACACTGATAGAAATTTTTTATGAAAGCAAAAAAATCACACGAGCTGTGTGATTTCATTATTTGTCAAAATACTTTTTAGTTTCAGCAATAACGACTGGTGATAAAACTAAGAGGGCAATCAAGTTTGGCAGAGCCATCAAGGCATTGACAATATCTGCGATAATCCAAACCATATCCAACTCGATAAATCCTCCTAGCAAGACCATGAGCACAAAGACCACACGGTAGAGCCAGATAAAGCGAACCCCAAAGAGAAACTCAAAACAACGTTCTCCGTAATAGTTCCAACCTAGAATCGTTGTAAAGGCAAAGAGCACAAGGAAGATGGTCAAAAGGGCAGGTCCAAAGTGTGAAAAGACTGTTGAGAAGGCTGACTGAGTCAAGGCAACTCCATTCAAATCACCACTCCAAACACCAGTTACCAAGATAGTCAAACCAGTCAAGGTACAGATAATGAGTGTATCAATAAAGGTTCCTGTCATGGAAATCAAACCTTGCTCTACCGGTTCATTTGTCTTAGCCGCAGCAGCTGCAATGGGAGCCGAACCCAGACCAGATTCGTTCGAGAAAACACCTCGCGCTACACCATTTTGAATAGCCATTCGAATGCTAGTCCCAGCAAAACCACCTACCGCAGCAACTGGACTAAAAGCCGTTGTCAAGATTAAAGCGATTGTGGCAGGAATTTTTCCAATATTAAAGAAAATAACTGTAAGAGTTCCTAAAATATAGATGATAGCCATAAAAGGAACAACAGTAGTTGACACCTTAGAGATGGACTTGAGTCCACCAAAGACAGCAATCGCTACAAATACAGACAACACAAGAGCTGTGATGGCTGGTGAAATAGCCGTTGTATTTTGGATAGATTCTGTAATCGAGTTGACTTGGGTGAAGGTTCCGATTCCCAGCAAAGCTACTAGCACACCTGCCAGGGCAAAGAAGATGGCAAGTGGTCGCCACTTTTCTCCCATCCCTAGAAGGATATAGTGCATGGGACCTCCCGCTACTGCACCATGATCATCCTTGGTACGGTATTTGATAGCTAGTAGTCCTTCCGCATACTTGGTTGCCATTCCAAAGAAAGCAGCCATCCACATCCAAAAGAGGGCTCCTGGTCCACCGACCTTGATAGCTGTAGCTACCCCGATAATATTTCCCGTACCAACTGTCGCTGCTAGGGCTGTACATAGTGCCGCAAAGCTGGATACATCGCCATGCCCCTTATCCTTGGTAAAAATAAGCTGGAAGGCCTTGGGCAGACGCAAAACCTGCAAGAGGCCTAGACGGGCAGTTAGGTAAATACCTGTTCCGACCAATAAAATCAAAAGGGGTGGGCCCCAAGCAAAAGCATCGATTGATTTAAGCAATTCTAACATTTCCTTCTCCTATCTTTTCAACCCCAAAAGAAAGAGCACATGCAAGATACATGTACTCTGGAATGCTTAGATAAATGCTAAAAAGCGGTCTATCCTAGCTCTGTCCTTTTACCTGAGAGTTTGAGCAGTTGCCTGCCTTGCCCCTTCGGTGCCTTTACGGTCTCTCCAGAGTTCCGTCCATTTACAGTCATGGAAAATCAAACGATTCTCCACTTCTATTAAACTTCATTCGGTGTTGGTATTTAATTGATTCTTATTTTACAAAAAATGTTGGCTTTTGTCAATGTGTTTATTAGTAAAAATTAGTTCAACAGTTTTTACTTTATAAAATCCAGAATACTGCTATCCTTTAAAAGTGACAATAGTCGCACCACTACCTCCAGCATTTTGTGGGGCATAGCCGAAACTCTTGACATGCTTGTTTCTTTGTAGGTATTTGGTGACACCTTCACGGATGACACCTGTTCCGATACCATGGATGATATCAACTTGAGCCATATTATTAAGCAAGGCTTGGTCGATAAAGGCATCTAGCTCATTCATAGCCTCTTCATAACGTTTGCCTCGAAGGTCCAGTCTGGCTTGTGGGCCACGACCAGAAGTTCGTTTCACGACATTGACCTGTTTCTTCTTGACTTGCTTTTCTTGCTGGGCTTGAACGAGGTCAAATTCTTTCTCTTCTAAAGTCATCTTAATCAAGCCAACTTGGGCTTCCCAGCGGCCGTCCTTGAGTTGACTGGTCAAGGTACCACGCTGCCCATAACTGAGAACAACGATATCATCTCCCACCTTTGGAGCACGTTTTTTCTTGGCCTTTTGAAGGACCTTGTTTTTAGACAAATCTACTTTTTCAGGAGCCAATTTTTTCAGCTTGGCCTTGGCTTCAATGATTTCATGAGGTTTGAGCTGGGACTTACTGTGGAGATTTTTGAGAATTTGGTCACTCTCACTTAGGGCCATGTCCACAATCTCAGCAGCCTGTTCACGCGCCTTATTAAGCTCCGTTTCCTTTTCACGATTGAGCTCGTTGTAAAGTTTTTTGAGAGCACGGTTCATCTTGAGATTTTCTTGCTCCACCTCACGGATATTGTCCAAGCGTTTGCGACTCTCTAGCGTCTGCTCTTCTAGTTGCTCAATGATACGGTTGACATCATTGTCCTGATTGACCTGCTGACTGGCATCCCCTACGATAACCTCAGATAGACCTAAACGTTTAGCGATTTCGAAGGCATTGCTTCGACCAGGAACGCCCTGCATAAAGCGATAGGTCGGGCGTAGAGTTGCAGTATCAAACTCCATGCTGGCATTTTGCACAAAAGCTGTCTCAATTCCGTAGGCCTTTAGTTCCGGATAGTGGGTAGTCGCCATAGTCTTGACTTGACGCAGACGAAGGTCCTCCAGAATTGCCATGGCAAGGGCGGCTCCCTCTTGGGGATCCGTACCAGCCCCCAACTCATCCAAGAGCAAGAGTGAATGTTGGTTGACCTTGCCAAGAATATCCACAATATTGGTCATGTGGCTAGAGAAGGTAGACAAGCTCTGCTCAATAGACTGCTCATCGCCAATATCTGCAAAGATTTCTTCAAAAATACCAACACGACTTCCCTTGTCTGCTAAAATCGGCAAACCAGACTGGGCCATCACCTGCGTCAAGCCCAGAGTTTTGAGCATGATGGTCTTCCCACCTGTATTGGGTCCTGTAATGACAATCGCTGTTAAATCTTGACCAAAATGGACATCATTTGCGACGGCATTTTTGACCAGAGGATGACATACATGGAGCAGTTGAATTTCCTGATTTTCTGACAGCTGAGGAACGACTGCTTGCCTTTCTTGGATAAATCGGACCTTGGCACGAATCAAGTCCAGATGACCGATAATCCAAGCGTCATTAGCAATCTCAGCCGCATGAGGGCGAACACGCTCAGAAATTTCTTGAAGAATGCGAAGCATTTCATAGCGCTCATCTGCTCGCAAACTGGCAATTTCTTCACTCAGTTTAACCACCTCACGGGGTTCGATATAGACGGTATTTCCACTAGCAGAAATATCATGAACGACACCTGCAATCTTATTGCGGTAGGTGTTTTTGACTGGTAAAACCTGACGGCCATTTCTGCTGGCAACAATCCCTTCTGTCAACATCTGCGCTTTTTGCTTAAGCAAATCTTGCAAAACATCGCGGACCTGACTCTCGCTATCATGGATTTTTCGACGGATGCGCGCCAATTCTTCACTGGCAAAATTTTCAATGAAACCTGCATCATTAAAGGCTTGGAGATTTCCTTGTAATTGCGGAAAATCATGTAATTTCTCAAACCAAAGGGCTAATTCTTCCAAGCTGACATTTTCCAGATTGGCATAAAAACTTTGCAGTTCTCGGCTAGCAAGAAGCACGCGCTTCAAGAGTAGGAACTCCTCGATATTGAGGTCCGCTCCCATCTCCAACCGCTTGCAGACTCCTGCGATTTCCTTGGTTGCAAGAATAGTAAAATGCGGTTGCTCGACAAAGAGAGCCTGCATCTCCTTCATCTCAGCAAAAGCCTGTTTGATTTTATCTGCTTTGGCAGTCGGAGCCAGCTGTCTCAATTGCTCCAAGCCCTGCTCTGTCAACAAATGAGGCTCAAACAAGGCCTTGACCTTATTGAACTCTAATGTTTCTAATATTTTCTTATTCATCTTTATTTCCTTGTCTTTGAATGTCTAGGTGTGGTATACTCAATGAAAATCAAAGAGCAAACTAGGAAGCTAGCCACAGGTTGCTCAAAACAGTGTTTTGAGGTTGCAGATGGAAGCTGACGTGGTTTGAAGAGATTTTTGAAGAGTATTAGCTTTTTACATTCTGATAGATTCTAGTCAAATCTGTAAACAAAGGGCTAGGAAAACTCCTGCCCTTTTTATCCGATTAAATTTGTCACCCAGATTTGTTTGAGCCAACTGGTTGTTACCGGTATGCTCTGGATGATGTGTTTTGCGACGATACTCTTTTCAAGAGGATTTTGTATAGCTGCCATGGGGATGGTTGCCAAGATTGTCAAGGCCATCTGCAAGACAAACAAGGTCACCAACATGGACAAGATACCTGCTGAAACTTGGAACAACTTACCACCAAGCTTTTTACTAGGAATCAAGTGTAAGAGGAGACCAAGCAAACGACCGATGCTATAGACAATCCCAAATACCAACAAGTAGCCGATACCTGCGTAAAAGACCTTATCCAACTGAAAGAGTTGATCTGATGGGAAAAAGAAAGTCCCCTGACCTTCCTGCGGATTTGCATAAGGGAGTAATAAATGGAATTGTTCTCCAAGCCCCTTGTAAAACTGGCCAGCCACAAAAGCCGATGCCATGGCTGAAATCAGGTAATAAACCTGTAAGAGCAGACCTCTCCGATAGCCGATATAAAATCCCCAAGCCAAGACCAATAGAAGAAGGAGTGAAATCATAAGGAATCCTCAATCTTGCTCTGTTCTTGCTTGCAAGTCACAAGCTTGTGACGGAGTTCTTCTAGTTCTTGTTCTTTATCGTCAAATTCAATCTCACGGCTGAGTTGAGTTGACAAACAGTTAACTACCAACAAAAGAGCGATTGTTTCATCATCTGCACTAGGCATTTGTTCTTTAATTGCTTGGTATTTTTCTGTCGCAACCTTAGCGATTTCCTCCATAAAAAGATTATCATGCTCGCTTGTCAAGGTTAATGATTTTTTCCCGAATGTAAATTTGAATCGATTTAGATTTGCCATAAAATTCACCTCACGATATTATACCAAAATTCGCTAACTTTGTCAGTTTTTACAAATTTGCCTGCTTTTATGGTACAATAGAAACTATGGCAAGTATAACACTCACACCAAGCGAAAAGGAGATTCAGGCTTTTCTTGAACACTATCAAACTAGTCTGGCTCCCAGCAAAAATCCCTATATTCGCTACTTTTTGCGACTACCTCAAGCTACCGTTTCTATCTATACTTCTGGAAAGGTCTTGCTTCAGGGGGAAGGAGCCGAGAAATATGCTAGTTTCTTTGGCTATCAAGTTGTAGAGGAAACTAGCGGTCAAAATCTTCCTTTGATTGGGACGGATGAGGTTGGAAATGGTTCCTACTTTGGTGGGCTTGCAGTCGTGGCTTCCTTTGTCACACCTGACCAGCATGATTTCTTACGAAAACTTGGTGTGGGGGATTCCAAGACTCTGACCGACCAAAAGATTCGTCAGATTGCTCCTATCCTCAAGGAAAAAATCCAGCACCAGGCACTGCTTCTCTCACCAAGCAAGTACAACGAGGTCATCGGAGACCGCTACAATGCTGTTTCAGTTAAGGTTGCCCTCCATAATCAGGCTATCTATCTCCTCCTTCAAAAAGGTGTTCAACCTGAGAAAATTGTGATTGATGCCTTTACCAGTGCTAAAAATTATGACAAGTACTTGGCACAAGAGGCCAATCGTTTCAGCAATCCTATCAGCTTAGAAGAAAAGGCTGAGGGCAAATACTTGGCTGTAGCAGTTTCTTCTATCATTGCGCGTGATCTCTTTCTGGAAAATCTTGAAAATCTGGGACGAGAACTAGGCTATCAACTTCCAAGTGGAGCTGGAACGGCTTCTGATAAGGTGGCTAGCCAGATTTTGAAAGCCTATGGTATGCAGGGACTCAACTTCTGCGCCAAACTGCACTTTAAAAATACTGAAAAAGCGAAAAAACGCTTAGAAAGGTAAGTTATGAATTCATTTAAAAATTTCCTAAAAGAGTGGGGATTATTCCTCCTGATTCTGTCATTACTAGCTTTAAGTCGTATCTTTTTTTGGAGTAACGTCCGCGTAGAAGGACATTCCATGGATCCTACTCTAGCGGATGGCGAAATTCTCTTTGTCGTTAAGCACCTCCCTATTGACCGTTTTGATATCGTGGTGGCCCATGAGGAAGATGCCAATAAGGACATTGTCAAACGTGTTATCGGAATACCTGGCGATACCATCCGTTACGAAAACGATAAACTTTACATCAATGATAAAGAGACGGACGAACCTTACCTAGCTGACTACATCAAACGTTTCAAGGACGACAAACTCCAAAGCACTTACTCAGGCAAGGGCTTTGAAGGAAATAAAGGAACCTTCTTTAGAAGTATTGCGGAAAAGGCTCAAGCCTTCACAGTTGATGTCAACTACAACACCAACTTTAGCTTTACTGTCCCAGAAGGAGAATACCTTCTCCTCGGAGACGACCGCTTGGTTTCGAGCGACAGTCGTCACGTAGGTACTTTTAAAGCAAAAGATATCACAGGGGAAGCTAAATTCCGCTTCTGGCCAATCACCCGTATCGGAACATTTTAAGAGACCTAAGAGGCCGAGAATCAACAATCTCAGCCTCTTCTTCTATCGTGAGACGATGATTATTCACTATCCAGTTTGATTAAGATAGAAACAAAGTTATACTCAATGAAAATCAAAGAGCAAACTAGGAAGCTAGCCGCAGGTTGCTCAAAATACTGTTTTGAGGTTGCAGATGGAAGCTGACGTGGTTTGAAGATATTTTCGAAGAGTATAAAATAAAAACAATCCCAACTCTCACCTATTCATACAAAGGAATTTTATGGAAGTTTATTTTTCAGGAACCATTGAACGGATTATTTTTGAAAATCCCAGCAATTTTTATCGTATCCTCCTCCTAGAAGTCGAAGATACGGACGCAGAGGATTTTGATGATTTTGAAATCATTGTCACCGGCACCATGGCTGACGTGATTGAGGGAGAAGACTATACTTTTTGGGGGCAAATTGTCCAGCACTCCAAGTATGGGGAACAACTGCAAATCAGCCGGTATGAACGCTCAAAACCAACTAGCAAGGGATTGGTTAAGTACTTTTCAAGTAGCCATTTCAAGGGAATTGGTCTCAAAACTGCTCAGAAAATTGTGGATACCTATGGCGACAATACCATTGACGAAATTTTGCAACACCCAGAAAAGTTAGAAGGCATCGCAGGACTATCTGCCAAAAATCGTGAGGCTTTCGTCTCCGCTCTCCGCCTCAACTACGGAACAGAGATGGTCTTGGCCAAACTTGCCAACTACGGCATTCCCAATAAACTAGCCTTCCAGATTCAAGACTTTTACAAGGAAGAAACCCTTGATGTGGTTGAAAACTATCCCTACCAGTTGGTTGAGGATATCAAGGGTTTGGGCTTTACCATTGCTGACCAACTAGCAGAGGAACTAGGTATTGAAAGTCAGGCTCCTGAGCGCTTTCGTGCCGGTCTAGTTCACAGTCTTTTTCAGGCCTGTATGGAAACAGGGGATACCTATGTTGAAGCACGGGATTTGCTAGAACAAACTCTAACTCTTCTTGAATCTTCCCGCCCCGTGGAACTGGACCCCAGCCAAGTTGCTCAAGAACTCTCCTACCTAATCGAAGAAGACAAGGTTCAGCAAATTGATACCAAAATCTTTGATAACAGCCTCTTTTTCGCTGAGGAAGGCATCCGCAGTCACTTGGTTCGTATCCTTGAAAAAGGAAAACAAAAGAGTCATGATTTAGAAACAATTCAAAAACATATCGCTACTGTCGAGGATGAGCTGGAGATTGAGTATGATAGCATTCAAAAACAGGCTATTTGTGACGCTATCCAGAACAAGGTCTTTATCCTGACAGGTGGACCTGGTACTGGTAAGACAACTGTTATCAATGGGATCATAGCTGTTTATGCCCTCTTAGAAGGACTTGACCTCAGGAAAAAAAGCAATTTGCCCATTCTTCTTGCTGCTCCAACTGGTCGAGCTGCTAGGCGCATGAATGAATTAACAGGCTTGCCAAGCGCGACCATACACCGTCATTTAGGAATGACAGGTGACGATGATACCAGTCATCTGGAAGATTATCTGGATGCCGATTTTATTATCGTGGATGAATTTTCCATGGTAGACACTTGGCTAGCCAACCAACTCTTCTCCAACATCTCTTCTAACAGTAAAATTCTCATCGTGGGAGATAGCGATCAGCTACCGTCTGTCAGCCCTGGACAGGTTCTAGCGGACCTGCTTCATATTCCCTTAATTCCTCAGACTCGTTTGGAAAAAATTTACCGACAAAGCGAAGAATCAACCATCGTTACCCTAGCTAGTCAGATTCGACAGGGCATCTTGCCAGCTGATTTCACCCAGAAAAAAGCTGACCGTTCCTACTTTGAAATTGCTAGCGGACATATTCCTGCTACGATTGAGAAAATCTTAGGCGCTGCCCTCAGAAGTGGTATCCCTGCCCGTGATATCCAAGTTCTGGCTCCCATGTACCGAGGGACGGCAGGGATTGATACTATCAACCAGCTCATGCAAGACCTGCTCAATCCAACACAAAAAGATCAACTCAGTTTTGAAGCTCCCCAGTGCCACTATCGCAAGGGAGACAAGGTCATTCATTTGGTCAACGATGCTGAAATCAATGTCTTTAATGGAGATTTAGGAGCCATCACAGACCTAATTCCTGGTAAATATACCGAATCGAAGCAAGACGAGATTGTCATTGATTTTGATGGCAATGAAGTCTCATACCCACGTAACGAATGGTACAAGATTCGCCTGGCCTATGCCATGAGCATCCATAAATCACAGGGAAGTGAGTTCCCTGTTGTCATCCTACCTATCACCAGTGCTAGCCGACGTATGCTGGAGCGCAATCTCATCTACACAGCCATTACACGCGCCAAAAGCAAGCTTATCTTACTAGGCGAATTACAGGCCTTTGACTATGCTACCCAACATATCGGAACTGCCCGAAAAACCTATCTAATTGAACGTTTCAGTGACTTATTGGAAACTGTTGAAGAAAAGCAACAAGCGGTCTCTGAAACTGCCACATCAAGCACCTCTGAACAATCCTACATCCTAACAGAAGAAAACTGGGACAGCATCCCAGCCATGATTGGGATTACTGACGCAGATCTCAAAGAGATTTTTGGAAAATAGTGCAAAAGAAAACCCACCTAATCAGGTGGGCTTTTTGTTTATTAATATTATTTAACTGTTGCTGTGCTTGTAATCAATTCAACAGCTTTTTTGATTGTGATATCGTGTTTCAACATATCAGCTGAAAGCAAGCTTTGTACTTGAGCAACTTCCATGTTGTAGTCTGCTGCCAATTGCTCAACTTCTTTTTGGATTTCTTCTTCTGAAGCATCAAATCCTTCAGCTTTCGCAACTGCTTCGATAACAAGGTTAGTCTTAGTACGTGACTCAGCTTCTGCTTGGTATTGATTATGAAGGTCTTCTTGAGTAGTTCCAGTGATTTGGAAGTACATGTCAGGGTTGATACCTTGACGTTGCAAGTTTCCAAGGAATTCGTTTACTGAACGGTGAACTTCTTCGTGAATCATTTCTTCTGGAAGTTCTACGATTTCAGCGTTTTCTACAGCTTTATCAATTGCTGCACCTTCAACTGCATCTTTGTAAGCTTCTTCTTTAGCAGCAGCCAATTCCTTGCGGTATTTTTCTTTCAATTCAGCAAGTGTTTCAACTTCTTCGTCAATGTCTTTTGCAAGCTCATCGTCAAGAGCTGGAACTTCTTTAGCTTTTACTTCGTGGATAGTTGTCACGAATTTAGCTTCTTTACCTGCAAGGTCTTCTGCTTGGTAGTCTTCTGGGAATGTTACGATAACGTCAACAGTTTCGCCAGCTGAGTGACCTACCAATTGGTCTTCAAAACCAGGGATGAATTGACCTGAACCAAGTCCAAGTGAGAAGTTTTCACCTTTTCCACCGTCAAATTCAACACCGTCGATAGAACCAACGAAGTCGATGACAACAGTGTCGCCGTTTTCAGCAGCAGCGTCTTTGATAACCAATTCAGCCAAGTTGTTGCGTTCGCGTTCAATACGCTCTTCAACGTCAGCGTCAGTTACTTCTTTTTCTACATCAACTGATACTTCAAGGTTTTTGTAGTCACCCAATTTTACTTCAGGTTTTGTAACGACTTCAGCAGTGATAACCCAGTCTTGACCTTTTTCCATTGAAGTTACATCAATTTTTGGTTGAGCAACGACTTCAAGACCAGCTTCTTTTACAGCTGCTTCATAAGCGTTTGGCAAAAGAGCGTTCATAACGTCTTGGTAAAGTGATTCTTCACCAAATTTCTTGTCGAAGATAGGGCGTGGAAGGTGACCTTTACGGAAACCTGGAACATTAAGAGATTTCTTCACTGAGTTGAAGACACGGTCCAATTCTGGTTTGATTTGGTCTTGAGAGATAGTGAAAGTCAAGACACCACGGTTTGTTTCTTTGTTTTCAAATGATACAGACATTCTGTCATTTCTCCTTAAAATTTTTAAATACAGTCTATTATAACATAAATGGTCGACTTTTTTCAAGTAATGAATGCGCTTTTCAATCACGCTAGAGGTACTTGCTTGCTTCTTTGATGCTAAGTTCAGCCATTTCTCCAATATCATTTTTGCATATCTGTTAAAACTCCTCATGCCCTACCAAGTGATGCTGGAAGGCATAGACTGCTGCCTGAGTGCGATCGCTAACCTCAAGCTTGGCAAGAATGTTGGACACGTGGGTCTTGACCGTCTTGAGAGAGATAAAGAGTTCATCTGCGATGCGCTGATTTTCGTATCCCTTGGCGATCAGCTGAAGTACATCTCGTTCACGCGCAGTCAATTCCTCGTGAAGTTCCATATGATTGCGGTGGTATTCGACCTTCTTGCTGACCTCCTGCTCAATGGCTAACTCCCCAGCAGCTACCTTGCGGACAGCATGGAGCAATTCATCTGCACTAGAAGTCTTGAGCATATAGCCCCTAGCACCTGCATTCAAGACCGGCATGATTTTTTCATTGTCTAAGTAAGAGGTCACAATCAAAATCTTGGCTTCAGGCCATTCTTTGAGGATGGCCAAGGTCGCGTCAATTCCATTCATCTCAGGCATGACGATATCCATGACAATGACATCCGGACGCAATTCCAAGGCCAAGTCAATACCTTGAGCCCCGTTGGCCGCCTCACCCACAACTTCTACATCATCTTGGAGGTCAAAGTAGCTTTTCAAGCCCAATCGGACCATCTCATGGTCATCTACTAGTAAAATTTTCATCTTTACTCCTTTATCATTCCTTATCGAGCAGGGGAATACGGATGTCAACCGCCAGCCCTTGCTTGGGAGCTGTCAAGAGTTGAACTGTTCCAGCCATATCTTCAACCCTCTCTTTGATATTTCGCAGTCCATAACTCAAGTCGTCTAAACTCCCTAACTGGAAACCAATCCCATTGTCCACCACCTTCAGCTGCAATTCAAAATCCGTCTGATAGAGATAGACATCCAAACAGGAGGCCTGGGCATGGCGGAGGGTATTGCTGATTAACTCTTGCAGGATACGGAAGATATGCTCCTCGATTTTCTTAGGCAATTTCGTTACATTTTGCTTGAAACTAACCTTGAGATCACTCTTGTCCTCAAGCTCTTTCAAGAGGATTTGGATTCCCTCAACCAGACTCTTCTGCTCCAATTCAACTGGTCGCAAATGCAGGAGCAAGACTCTCAAGTCCTTCTGGGCAGTTTCTAAAATAGCTGTGACACTCTGCAACTGGATCTGCATCTTTTCTCTATCAAGCTTCAAAGCCTGCTGACTGACACCTGACAAAATCATGTGGGCCGCAAACAACTCCTGACTGACCGTATCGTGCAAATCCCGAGCAATTCGCTTCCGTTCTTTCTCAATAATTTCCTCTTCCTGAGCAAGACTGTGATTTTCAGCCTTTTGAAGAGCTTCTGTCAAAAGGTTAAGTTTACCTGACAAGGACTTGAAACTGGCATCCAAATCTGTATCTGCAACCTGAACCACTTCTTGACCTGCCAATAAACGCTTGAGATTAGCCTGCATTTTTCTTAGAGAAAGCTCTTCAATACCTCGCCAAAATAGGGCTAAGAGACAGGTCATGGACATGCTGAAGACCAACAACAAAAAGACAAATTTTTCTGTTTTTTCGACATCATGCAAGAAAATAGACCAGTCAAAATCAAGAATTTCCAGCAAGCTGTGGGAGAAAAATAAGACAAACAGAAAGGAGGTTAGAGCAATCATTACATAGGCTTGTTTTTTCATCCTCTGACCACCTCAACATCCCCAATCATAGTGATCAAGAAAATCTTAACACTCTTATTACTCTTGAGATAGTCTCTTGTTTCCTGATGATAGTGTTCATTGCGGAGGGCTCGCTTGGGCTGGTTGAAGAAAGTCAAATCCCCATAGAGACAGTTAACACTGAGACTGACTTCCACATCTACAGGCACAATGATTTTGGTCGTTCCTACCATCTTTCTGAGGATAATGACATTGTCATGATTGGTTAGGATAACCCTCTCCAGATGAATAGTGTCCTTGCCCATGAGGCGAAAGAGATTGATATCATCAAACTGGCAAGTCTGGTAACTTGAAAAATGATGGAGATTTCCAAACCAACGATTTTTCTCCTTCTTAACCGTCACTACCTCTTCAAAAACCAAATTGGTCTGCTCTTTTTCCTGGTTCATCATCGGATAAAGAAGAAAGAGGCTGTATATAACCGCAACAAAAATAGCTAGAATGACAAAAGGATTGAGCATGACGATGAAAAAGAAGAGAATGGTTGCCACCACCAAAAGAAGGTTATTTCCCTCTTTACCAGTGTAATAGCGAATCAAAAGCAAAAAGAGGAATAAAATCAGCAGAAAACGCGAAAAATGCTCTGATACCATCAAAATCAGAGCTCCTGTAAAAAGACAGGCTTCGATAAATAAAAAGATTTTAAATTTTCTCATAGGTTCATCCTCACCCTTCTATTTTATCACAATTCAAAAAAGTCACCTCGGTCTGAAGATGGAAAAAAGGCGGTGGTTACGCCTTTTTCATCTGATCATTTGCTTCTTTTAATTTTCCATAAAGAAGATAGTCTACTTTTTGTAAATCTACTATAGTGGCACAGTTAAGAGCACACATAATTAAGCGTAGATCTGCTTTCCAGCCTTGGACAATGTCAATCACTTCTTCAACTGTGTAGGTTTCAACCAATTCCAAAACTGTTCGTGACAGTCCCACAGCCTTGGCACCAAAGACCAAACACTTAATCATATCCAGCGGATTGCGAACACCTCCACTGACCAAGAGTTCGACCTTGTCTTTCCATTCTTGGACATTGAGAAGGGCCTGCATGGTGGACTGCCCCCATTGATTGAGGTAATCACGCTGGCCACTTCGACGGTTTTCGATATAAGCAAAGCTGGTGCCACCACGACCTGATAGATCCACTGTACGAACACCCAATTCATAGCCTCTTTCGATGGTTTTCACATCCATTCCAAAGCCCACTTCCTTGAGAACAATAGGTACAGGGATTTGCTTGCTATAGTCTGCCAGATGCGATTGCCAGCTTCTGAACGTTCTTTCTCCCTCAGGCATGAGTAATTCCTGCATAACATTGACATGCACTTGCAGGAGGAGAGGATTCATCTCTGTCACAGTCTGAAGTCCCAACTCAACAGGCTTATCCAATCCAATATTGGTTCCAAGAAGGAGATTTGGATGATTATACTTGACAGAAAAAGAGTCATCTGCTGGATCTTTGAGGGCTGCGCTATAAGAACCCGTCACAAATAAAATTCCACAGGTTTCTGCCACTTGAGCCAACTTTTGATTGATTTCTTTACCTTTTTCACTCCCACCTGTCATGGCATTGATATAAAAAGGAAAATCCCACTTTCGACCAGCAAACTCTGTCGAAAGATTGATTTCATCCAGATCGTAAAGAGGCAAGGAAGAATGAATCAACTCCACCTCATCAAAGCTATTATAGGAACTTTTCTGCTCAAGGGCATAGCGGATATGCTCGTCCTTACGATTTGTCGTCATGTCCTATCCTTTCTTGATATAAGAGCTCAATCCCCAGATCGGCCCAACGATTTTTTAAGGTTTCAGTTGATTGCGTATCAAAACTCAAGGCAATGCCACAGTCTCCACCACCAGCGCCGCTACTCTTGGCAACAGCCTGCAAATCTTGACTGGCTTCTTTCAACTGTCTGAGCGAAGGCGTGTAAATATCTGCGCTCAAACCTTCTAAGAGCTTGCTGGCTGCTTCTACTTGCTCGATACTTTTTTCTACTTTCCCCTGTTCCAAGGCTTCTACCAAAGAAGCCACCGTTTCTTTTGAGGAAGTTAAAAAATTCTGATTGATATTTTGCTTGATTTGCTGGACCATGTGACTTGATACAGCCACTTCCTTGGTCCATCCCACTAGGAAATCACATTCTAAAGTTGGTTTCACTTGTGAAATTGAAAAGCCCCAATCACGCTCTAAAACTGTCGCCAAGTTTTCTTCTTCCAACCAAGCAGCTACCTTCTGGCGATCAAAAGACTGGTAGACAACCAAATCCTCTGCCACGATACAGGCAAGATCTCCCATGGAACCATTATCTCCTCGCTTGAGCAAGACCGCGCTGGCCAACTTGAACAAGAGATTCTGATTAACCGAAAGATTATACAGAGCCAGCAGAGCCTTGACAACCAAGACAACGACGCTGCCACTAGAGCCTAAACCAAACTTTTTCCCTTCTCGTTCCATTTTTCCTCGAATTTCCAAAGAAAAAGGTCGCAAGGTTTGCCCACGATAACTCAGGAAATCTTCCACTAAAGCAATCGTTTCTTGAATCAAGCTATAATCAGGACTTGGTGTCAAATCTACTGCGAAATCAAACATATCCGAATAAATACGGTAACTATCAGAAAAAGCAATCTCCCCCTTCATATAGATGGGAATTGCCTTTATCAAGGCTAACTGCCCAGGCTCTAAAATAGCATATTCGCCTGCCCAATAGAGTTTTCCGCAAGTTTTAACAGCAATCATCTTGGCTCAAATCCTTTGTTTTTGACACAATCAAGCGATAACGTTGACCGAAGATTTCTGATAAATGCTCCAAGTCTTTCTCCTGACAGAGGACCTTGACATTGGGACCAGCATCCATGGTAAAGTAGCAGGCTTCTCCTTGCTCACGGAGCTGGCGAACAAAGTCCATGGCTTCATAAGAGGCATCCGTCAGATAAGAAAAGGCTGGTGATGCTGTTTTGGTCGTAGCGTGCATAGCTAGGGCATTTTTCTCAGTCAATTCCCCAACCTTGGCAAAATTATTTTCTTTGAGATAAACCAGCATATCCTGATAGTCCTTCTCAGACTGACGCACCCAGTCGTCAAAGGTCGTTGAGGTTTCCACACAAAGTTTCATACCGTCACGGCTAGAAATTGGTTTTTTCTTGTCCTCTAGCACCAACATAATCATAGCTAGTTTCAAGTCTGTCTCTACAGGGTAAATTTCTCCGCTATCCTTGTCCCAGGCTCCTAGTGGTCCATAAAAACTCCGAGAAGAAGAGCCTGAAGCAAATTTAGCCTCCTGCGCCAACTGGCTCCGATTCAAACCAAGCTTGAAATAAGCATTACAAGCCTTGACCAAGGCAGACAAACCACTAGAACTTGATGACAAGCCCGCTGCAGTCGGCATATTATTTTGAGTATCAATTCGAACAAAGCCCTCACCAGCTGGACGATAACGGTCAATAATCTTGCTCATCTTGGCATGCTCCGCCTCATTTTGTAGCTGACCATTGATGTAAAATTCGTCAGCCGTTACATTGGCTGGTAAAGGCGACAAAGTTGTCTCCGTATACATATTCTCCAAAGTCAGAGAAATACTGCTAGTAGCAGGCACCATCTCTTTTTCTTTTTTCTTTCCCCAATATTTGATAATAGCAATATTTGCGTAGGAACGTACTGTTACAGGCTCTCTATCCATGTCTGAACAGCTCCTTTCTCTTCTAATCTTTCTGCTAGTTCTTGTGCTTGTGTCAAATTGTCTGCCAAGGCTATGATACAGCCTCCAAGCCCACCACCACTCATCTTGGCACCCAGAGCACCATGGTTAAGAGCCGTTTCTACCAGATGGTCTGCCTCAGGGCTACTAACACCAATTTCTTTTAGATGTAAATGCGCTTGACTAAGGATTTGCCCCAGCCCTTCAGCATCTTTTTGTCTAATCGTATCCTCTGCCTGATGGGTCAATTCTCCCAAAGAATGCAAAAACGGTAGAGCATCCTTGCCCTTGCTCTGAACCACTTGAATAGCTTCACGAGTGTGACCATAGACGCCCGTATCTGCAATCACCAAATAGGCGGATAAGTCCATCTCAAGTTCTGTAAATCCTACGTTCTTGATAAAGCGAATAGGCTGGTCACTGAGACAGGTCTTAGCATCCAGACCACTAGGATTCATATGAGCAATCATCTCAGCCCGATTGACCAAAATTTCTAGTACATCATGAGACAGTTCTGCCTGATAGTAGTCAAAAACCGCACGAATGGCCGCTATGCTAATAGCTGCTGACGAACCCATCCCCCGTTTCTCAGGGATAGCCGAGTCAATCTCGCAGCGAATGCAAGCATCCTTGATATTTAGATGCTCAAGCGAAGCATAAACCGCCATGGACAAGGTATCCTCATCATAGAGACGCCAAGGACTCGCTGCAGGAAGCACCTTACAAGTCACCTCCACTTCCAAAAGAGGTAGGGAAATGGCAGGATAGCCGTAAACGACCGCATGCTCCCCTATCAAAATAATCTTACTATGTGCCTGACCGACACCAACTTTTTTTGTCATATTTTCCTTTTACTAGACGAAAAAGCCGTCTTATTTTTCACACAAGTATTGATTCTTTCCTATCTATTTTATTATATTTTCATAAAAAAAGCGATTGTTTCCATTCACAATCGCTTTTTTAATTATTGAACCCATTCGCCATTATAGTTGACAGAATAGCCATCTACAGTGGTATTCACTGCCAAGGCACCTGAGCTATAAGCATAGTACCATTTACTACCGACCTGGAACCAGCCAGTTGCCATAGCTCCTGATGAACGGAGATAGTACCACTTGTTACCGAGGTATTGCCAGCCAATTTTCATATCACCATTTGACTGGTCTAAATAATACCAAGTTGAGCCTTCCTGATACCAACCCGTCGCCATGGCTCCTGATGAACGAAGGTAGTACCACTTATTGCCAAGTTGTTTCCAACCAGTTTGCATTGCAGCACTTGTTGTATCGAGATAGTACCAAGTTGAGTTATCATGGATCCAGCCACGCACTAGCTCCCCAACCGTTAAACTGTCGATACGAGCATCGAAGCCACTATCCTTCTGTAAATAATACCAATGCCCCTCGTCATAAATCCAACCAGTTTTTAAAGTGTGATAGCTACGCTGATCTTCAAAATAATAAACACGTTTTTCGTCTGGGGTATCATATTGTTCCCCATGATGTTTGTTGGTGTTTGTAGCAGTTTTTGCTTCTAAAACTTGCTTGCTAACAAATTCTTGTAGTACCCCATCTTGATTAAAGTAATACCATCTTGGCATTGGCATAGATTCTAATCTCAAACCATTTGGGTAAGGAGCAATTGTACTACCTTTAGATGGAAACGGGATATATTGCCAGCCGACAACCATTTCTCCTGATACATGATCAAAATAATAGGTCTTGCCATCAATCACTCGCCAGGCCTTTTCTTTGATCTCACCCTTCTTGTAGTAGGTTCTACCATTTTCTTGGACAAATTGCCAACCTTCTGAATCAGCATCATCCGCCAATACTGCACTTGTCGCTAGCAAACCGAAGAAAAAGACTGCTAATGCAATTTGCATCAATTTTTTTATTATTTTCATTAGACCTATCCTCCATAACTGATTGTAGCAAATACAAAATCGCATGTCAACATTTAAAGAACTCATATAAAAAGCAGTTACATAACTGCAACTGCTTTTCTATTCTTGCATGGTGTAACCAACACCACGCACTGTTTTAATGTAGCTTTTTTGACCTTTTACATCAAGCTTGCTACGTAGATAACGGATGTAGACATCCACGATATTTGTTTCGGTCGCACTTTCATACTTCCAGACACTTTCCAACAACTGCTCACGAGTCAGAACTTTCTTGCTTCCCATCAGAGTAGCCAAGAGGTCATACTCGCGACGGGTCAGAGCAATCATCTCTTCGCCACGATAAACGGTATGATGTTCTACATCCATACGCAGATTGCGGTAAGACGTTGGAACCTTCATCTGACTGCAGTGTTGATCGATAAAGTCCCGACCTCGGAAAATCGCTGAAATACGAGCCACCAAATTGTCAATAATAACCGGCTTATAGATGTAAGAAACGGCAAAGTGTTGGATTGTTTCAATCTGATCTTGCAATTCTTCGCGATGGTCCAAGACCATAATGACTGAGGCAGGCTTAGTCCTACTCAGCTTCTCTGCAAAATCCTGGGCTGTCATATCCCCCAGACGAGCATTCAATAAAATCAAGTCATAGTCTGTCTGAAGAGCCGTGGAGAGGGCTTTTTGCCCCTCCTCAACCTGATCAACTCGGTATTGCTCTTTTTGGAGTTCCAAACTTAAAAAATGAGCTAGATTTCGTTCTTTCTCAAGTAATAAAATCCGTTTCCCCATGGCAGACCTACTTATTTTTCGTCATACCAAGAGTAGTGGAATGTTCCTTCTTTGTCTTTACGTTGGTAAGTGTGGGCACCAAAGTAGTCACGTTGCGCTTGGATCAAGTTAGCCGGAAGGTCAGCTGAACGGTAGCTATCAAAGTAAGTAATAGCTGCTGAGAAAGTTGGCACTGGCACACCAGCTTGAACAGCAAGAGCTACGATATCACGCACTGCTTGTTGGTACTTAGCAGTAACATCCAAGAAGTATTCATCCAAAAGAAGGTTAGCAAGGTCTGCATCACGGTTGTAAGCGTCTGTAATTTTTTGCAAGAAACGAGAACGGATGATACAGCCATCACGCCAGATAGATGCGATATCTGCAAATGGCAAGTTCCAGTTATTTTCTTTAGAAGCTACACGCAATTGAGCAAAACCTTGTGCGTATGAAATAATTTTTGAGAAGTAAAGGGCTTGACGGATTTTTTCAATCAACTCAGCCTTGTCTCCTTCAAATTTGAAAGCAGCTGGTTTTGGAAGAACCTTGCTAGCATGTACACGTTCTTCTTTGTAAGTTGAAATGTAGCGAGCAAATACTGACTCAGTGATGAGTGACAATGGCACACCAAGGTCAAGTGATGATTGACTAGTCCATTTACCAGTTCCCTTGTTACCTGCAGCATCAAGGATGTAGTCTACGATTGGTCCATCTTGGCCTTCATCATCTTTACGGCTCAAGATATCAGCTGTGATTTCGATCAAGTAGCTGTCCAATTCACCCTTGTTCCACTCAGTAAAGATTTCAGCCATATCTTCTGCTGAAAGACCTAACAAGTGTTGCATCAAGTCATAGCTTTCTGCGATCAATTGCATATCACCATACTCAATACCATTGTGAACCATTTTCACATAGTGACCAGCTCCATCAGGACCGATGTAAGTCACACATGGTTTGCCATCTTCTGGCGCTTTAGCTGAGATTTCTTCAAGAACGTCAGCAACCAATTCGTAGGCCTCTTTTTGTCCACCGGGCATGATAGAAGGACCTTCAAGGGCACCTTTTTCACCACCAGAAACCCCAGTACCGATAAAGTTGATGCCTGAGTTTGCCAATTCTTCGTTACGACGGATTGTATCTTTGTAGAAAGTGTTTCCTCCGTCAATCAAGATATCACCTTTGTCAAGGTGTGGAAGAAGGGCTTGGATAGTAGCATCTGTACCAGGTCCAGCTTGAACCATAAGCATGATACGACGAGGTTTTTCGATTGAGTTTACAAAACTTTCAACGTCATAGCTTGGTACAAAGTTCTTTTCAGGATGGCAAGCAATTACATCTTCAGTTTTTTCTTTACTACGGTTGTAGATAGCAACTGTGTAACCACGAGATTCAATATTAAGGGCAAGGTTACGACCCATTACGGCCATACCTACGACACCAAAGTTAGCTTTTGTCATTTGACACTCCTCTTATTTAATTTGTTTTATTTTATCATTTTTACTTTTGAAAAGAAAGAATTTTGTAACGACTGCTTAGTAGTCCAAGGCATCCGCATGTCCAGAACCATTTCCAACAAAGTATCCTGTCTTACAGTTAAGGGTAAAGAGATAGGTTCCATCTGGCTTATAGAGGTTGTAATAACCATTACCATTAACGATATTAACACGTTCGAGGATGTATTGGTTACCAGTGATATAACCACGTGAACGTGAAGTCGCTAGAATTTGTTCTAAGACACCATCAGCGAAATCCCAGGCAGAGTTGTTACTATCATCAATAGCAGACTGATTATAGGGAACACGACTCGCACTTCTTTGAACAGCAACCCCTGCACTTGATAGACCCATATTGACTTCACTGCGACTACTTCTAGTCTCATTTGAACTACTTGGTTTTGTCTCACTAGTCGTATTTGAACTTGCTTGACTAGAGTTTGAACTGCTAGTTTGACTTGAGCTTGAGCTCGAAGCGCTTGTTTGCTGGCTCTTACCAAGGCTGATAGCCTTATCTAGCACTTTATCAATCTCAGTATTGCCAGTTTTGATATCTGTAAATTTAGCATCCGATTTGGCTTTGGCATTGGTATCCAAAACACCATCAACAATAGCTGGTTTTTCAAATTGTGCATTGACATCTTGAATGGCCTTGATTTGCGTTGCTAGACTATCATACTTAGATTTGGCAAGCGTATGTTCACGACTACCTTCCAGCTTATCAAGCAAGGTCTTCAGTTGACTCAGCTTATCAAACTGGCTATTTTTCAAAGCCGTTTTATTGCTATCTGTATAGAAGGCATCGTATTGGCTATTGAAATCTTCTAAAATCGGCTGAATATTCTGCTCACTAGACGATGATTGAGCATTTTGGATTTCCTGTGTCGAGCGATTCACTTGACGGTAAACATAATAAGCAGTTCCAAGGATAAGAACCGCTAAGGTTACTAGAATCCCATAAATCACCCATTTCTTCTTATTTTTTTCATCTTCACTATCTGGAACTCGAGAAAGTGTGAGATCCTCTTCCGCTCCAACCAATGGTACTTCTTCAGTCTCAAATTCTTCGACAGGGGAAACTTCTGAATCGCGTGTGAATTCTAAATCATCGAACTGACTCAAGTCATCTTCTGGTACTGAGGACTCATCTTCTGTTGCCTCACGAATCTCTTGAAGCAAATCATCAAGAGTCGAGGTAACAGCTTCTTCTTTTTCGACTAACTCCTCTTTTTTGTATTGACGAGTCGCAAACTTATCCGCCTCAATTTCATCTTTATGTTGTTTCACATACTTGTCCAAAATGGAATCTTCAGGTAAGACCCCTGCTTCCACTTCTTCATTTTTACGAATGGCTTGACCAACTGTTAGCTCTTTTGCTTCATCAAAATCAAATCGCGGTTCTTGGCCTTCTTTTTTATGACGATTCCGTCTTTTCTTAGTCATGAGTATAACCTTTCTATTTTACCTCTTGGCGTTTAACACGCTGACCAAAATATTGATACAGATCCACTTTCAGGGTTCCGTTGTATAACTTACGTTTCTTATCCGCCTGACTACCATACTTGCTTTCAAATGCTTCATCACTAGTTAGGATAAACTTACTCCAAGTTTTCAGTGGTGCAAATACTTGCCCCATCTCAGCATAGAGCTTGGTAACTCCTGCATCATCTGATAAACGTTCTCCATAAGGCGGATTGGAGATAATCACGCCATTGATTTTATCAGAACGTAAATCCTGCACGCGCATCTGCTTAAAAGTAATGTCTCCTGCAACACCAGCTGCCTGAGCATTGGCCTTAGCAATTTCTACCATACGTGCATCGATATCACAGCCCATGATATCCAGTTCCAGCTCACGATCCACTTTTTTGGCCGCCTCTGTGCGCACTTCTTGAATCAAGCGATCGCTGACCCAGTTCCATTCTTCAAAAGCAAAAGAGCGACGAAGTCCTGGAGCCATCTTTCGAGCAATCATAACTGCCTCAATACAGAAAGTCCCCGAACCACAGGTCGGATCAATCAAAGGCTTGTCTGGATACCAGTTAGAAAGTTGTAAAATGGCTGCCGCCATGTTTTCCTTGATAGGGGCTCCCCCTTTTTCGGTACGATAACCACGTTTAAAGAGGCTAGACCCGGTCGTATCAATCATGATAGTTGCCACATCTTTGAGAATAGAGACCTCAATCTTAAACTCTGGGCCATTCTCCATCAGAGGAACACCTTCTGGGCGGGCATAGTGTTTCTGCAATTTCTTGACAACAGCTTTCTTAGAAATAGCCTGAACACTCGGCTCATTGTGAAGTTTAGATTTAACACATTTGGCCTTGGAAATCGGGAACCTAGCTCCGAGTGGTAAATAATTTTCCCAATCTAAAGCAAAAACTCCCTGAAACAGCTCTTCAAAAGTCTTAGCTGGGAAAGTTCCTACGATGATCTTGATACGATCTGCTGCTCGAAGCCAGAGGTTGGTTTCGATAATAGCTCTCACGTCTCCTTGAAAACGAACACGTCCATTTTCAACCTGACAATCGTAGCCCAACTCTCGCACTTCTCGTCCCACAACAGCTTCAAGACCTGCTGCCACAGTTGCAATTAAATTAAATTCTTTTTTCATGTTACAGTCTTGCAAGACCTTTCTATATGTCCACTTTAAAAAATGAGGTTGAGAAAATTTCTCAGCCCCAACCTATATGCAATTTTCTATAAGCCATGTTTTGTTCCAGAAGTGACTAGGACCACTTCCTTCGATAATCATCTGTCTACCACTAACAGCTCTAGCTGATAGCAGTCAGAATACTACGTTCGTTTCCGCGTACTCCATGCCCCGACCAAAATTTGGGTTGCTAGCTTGAGGGGTTTACCGCGTTCCACTCTCTCCGTTTCCAGAAAGACTCCGTCACTGTGGCACTTTCAAGCTTACTCTGGCCTATCCAAGGACTTAGCCATTTCAACTGCCGTAACGATTTCTCGTCCCTAGGCTTATGGTTTCGCCTAGCACAAACACTACAGGCATCACAGCCTGTGCTAGCATGGACTTTCCTCATGAGAAGCAACTCTCCTCACGCGATTATCCAAAAATTGCACATCTCAAATAACTACTTAGAAATCTGAGTTATCTAAAATTTGTTTACCAAAAACTTCTTTTTCAAGACGATTCAGGCGTTTCAAAATATCAAAATTCGTCATAGAACTTGTAGTTGCCGCTTCAAGGGGTTCTGCTTGAACTGGTGAAGGTTTCGGTTTACGAGCTAATTCTTCCTTCAAATCCGCAATTTCCTGACGAAGTGACTTGACCAAGGCAGCATAGGTTTCATAGTCCTTAATGACATCGTCTAAAAACTCATCAACTTCTACCTTGCTATATCCACGGACTTCACGCCCAAACTCTTGTTCAAAAATATCTTTCGCTGAAAAAATAATACTTGCCATGTCTCTCTCCATTCTCGCTTGCTAGTATTATTATATAAAAAAAGCCAAACAAAAATCAAGGTCAAAGCTTCAATTTTCGGAAAAATTTTCAGCAAGTTCATTTAGCTGATCAAATGTTAATCTCTTTATAAAATAGTCCTCTTGATTTTTCATCTTTTGGTAAAAATAAGCTAGTTTCGTTTCATTTTCCTCATCATAAAAAAGATAAGAACTATTCGTATTTTCCAGTAAAAACTGCTGGTAATCTCTTAACTGACCTTTGTGTTCATAGCGAGGATAGGCATATTTGACAAAGTCTACTTGCTTAAAACGACTCAGTTTCATCTGATTGCCTTCATTCCAATTTTCCCCATGGGTTTCAAAAGCAAAAATGGTGGCCAACTGGAAACCGTACTCTGTCTTCATTTCCTGAGCAACCTCTAAAACCCAATATTCAAAGCCCAAAGTCCCTGTAAATACAAGCCAAGTCACCCCATCTGCTGCCATAGCTTCTAAATCTTTACGTATCGCTTTTTTAATCAATTTAAGACGAGGATCCTTGTCAGAAAACAAACCCAAATCAAAAGCAGAATAGCCTAAAACCAAAGCTGTAGTCATTTTTAACCCTTCCTGTGCAAATTTATGATATAATAGAGTGATGTTATTGTACCAATAAGGAGAATTATGGTCAACTATCCTCATAAAATTTCATCACAAAAAAGACAAACATCTCTTTCTCAACCCAAAAATTTCGCAAATCGAGGAATGTCTTTTGAAAAGATGATCAATGCTACCAACGACTACTATTTGTCTCAGGGATTGGCAGTTATACACAAGAAACCAACTCCTATTCAAATCGTACGAGTGGACTATCCACAACGAAGTCGTGCCAAGATTGTTGAAGCCTATTTTCGACAAGCTTCAACGACAGACTATTCTGGCGTTTATAATGGATATTACATCGACTTTGAAGCTAAGGAAACAAAACAAAAACGTGCGATTCCGATGAAAAATTTCCATCCACATCAGATTCAGCATATGGAACAAGTCCTTGCCCAACAAGGAATCTGCTTTGTCCTTCTTCACTTTTCTTCTCAGCAAGAAACCTACTTATTGCCGGCATTCGATTTGATTCGCTTCTATCATCAAGATAAGGGACAAAAATCAATGCCACTTGGATACATACGAGAATACGGTTACCAGATAAAACTAGGGGCATTTCCACAAATTCCCTATCTCGATGTTATCAAAGAACATTTACTAGGTGGTAAACAAGATGAATAAATACATTCTTATGCGAATAGTAAAGTATACTGGAATCTTTTTCCTAACTCTCTTTATCGCATTATTTCTATTGGGCGGGGGTGTTTTCCTCTATTTTGTGAGCAAAGCTCCAGCCCTATCAGATAGTAAATTAGTTGCAACAACTTCTAGCAAGATTTATGACAATAATAACGAACTCATTGCCGATCTGGGCTCTGAACGCCGAGTAAACGCTCAAGCTAACGAAATTCCTACTGATTTAGTCAAAGCTATCGTGTCTATCGAAGACCATCGCTTCTTTGACCACAGGGGAATCGATACGATTCGGATTATGGGAGCCTTCTTACGTAACTTACAAAGTAATTCTTTACAGGGGGGATCAACCCTAACCCAACAGTTGATTAAGTTGACCTATTTCTCAACATCAACTTCGGATCAAAACATCTCCCGAAAAGCACAAGAGGCTTGGCTAGCTATCCAATTGGAACAAAAAGCTACCAAACAGGAAATTCTTACCTACTACATCAATAAGGTCTATATGTCAAATGGTAATTATGGAATGCAGACAGCAGCCCAAAATTACTATGGAAAAGATCTAAAGGATTTATCTTTACCTCAATTAGCTTTGCTAGCAGGTATGCCTCAGGCCCCCAACCAATACGATCCTTACTCTCATCCGGAAGCAGCACTAGACCGTCGTAATTTAGTTCTTTCAGAAATGAGAGGGCAAGATTACATTAGTGCTGAGCAATATGAAAAAGCCGTCAACACACCTATCACTGATGGTTTACAAAGTCTTAAGTCGGCTGCTACTTATCCAGCATATATGGATAACTATCTAAAAGAGGTTATTGAACAAGTAGAGCACGAAACTGGATATAATCTTCTTACTACTGGGATGGAAGTCTACACAAATGTAGACAAGGGAATTCAACAACGACTTTGGGATATTTACAATACAGATGAGTATGTCTCTTATCCAGATAATGACCTTCAAGTAGCCTCAACTATCGTTGATACTTCCAATGGTAAAGTCATCGCTCAACTTGGAGCACGTCACCAAGCAAGTAACGTTTCATTTGGTACCAACCAAGCTGTGGAAACCAACCGTGACTGGGGATCAACCATGAAACCAATCACTGATTATGCCCCAGCCTTAGAATACGGTGTATACGATTCAACTGCAACTACTGTCCACGATATTCCTTATAACTATCCTGGAACAAGTACCCCTGTCTACAACTGGGATCGAGCATATTTTGGTAACATTAGCCTGCAATATGCCCTTCAACAATCTCGTAACGTGCCTGCCGTTGAGACACTAAACAAGGTTGGTTTAGACAGAGCCAAAAACTTCCTAAATGGTTTAGGAATCGACTACCCTGTAATACACTATTCAAATGCTATTTCAAGTAATACAACTGAATCTAGTAAACAATACGGGGCAAGCAGTGAAAAAATGGCTGCGGCTTACGCTGCATTCGCTAATGGCGGTATCTACCATAAACCAATGTACATCAATAAGATTGTCTTTAGTGATGGTAGTGAAAAAGAATTTTCTGACGCTGGTACAAGAGCTATGAAAGAGTCTACTGCCTACATGATGACAGAAATGATGAAAACAGTCTTGACATCTGGAACAGGTTACAACGCCTATCTGCCTGGAATTCCTCAAGCAGGTAAAACAGGTACTTCTAACTATACAGATGAAGAAATTGAAAATCATATCAAGTCAAATCAACTTGTAGCTCCGGATGAACTGTTTGTCGGTTATACTCGTAAATATTCAATGGCCGTTTGGACAGGTTATAGCAACCGTCTCACTCCTATTCTAGGCGACGGTCTCACAGTTGCTGCTAGAGTCTATCGTGCTATGATGAGCTACCTTGCTCAAAATAACCATCCTGGAGACTGGACAATGCCTGAAGGACTATACCGAAGCGGCCAGTTCGTATTCCAAAATGGAGCCAGAAATACATTAAATACTCCTGACACACAACAAACACAATCAGAAGTAGAGAATCCCTCTACCACAAATGAAAATACAAGTACACAAGTAACACCTACTCCTGGTCAACAATCAAATAATCCTGTTCCAACGAATCCAAATCAGGGACAGCCTGGCCAACAAATCCAACAACAACCACAGGCCCCTCAATTTCAACAACCACAACAGTAAATACGAAAAATCCTGAGAGTTAGAAATTCTCAGGATTTTTTTACTACAAGATAGCTAATACTCAACGAAAATCAAAGAGCAAACTAGGAAACTAGCCGCAGGTTGCTCAAAACAGTGTTTTGAGGTTGCAGATGGAAGCTGATGTGGTTTGAAGAGATTTTCGAAGAGTATAAAAGAGTCGGCTACAAACCAACTCCCTTACCTTTATTTTACATGTTTTGCAAGGTCTTCTTGCGCTTTTTTATTGGATTCTTCTTTTTCTTTCATCCATTTATCTTGAGCTTTTTGGTATTCATCTACAGTGACTGCCTTATCTTGAAGTTCCAAGTATTTGTATAGGAGTGGATCACTTGTCCCCTTGTTACCAGAGAAGGCAAACGGCATCGTAAATGGTACCATCTTAGACAAGATTGGGCGACCAGTAAGTGTTGTTGTTGGGATAATCAAGGCACTATCTGTCAACCAAGCTTGGGCTGTAGCATATTTATCATATCGTTTTACTACATCTGTTGTCTCATTTCCAGCTTCAGTTACTAATTTCTCATAGTCGTTTAGACCTACAGTTTTAGCTGCAGCATTATCTGTACCAGAATCGAAGCCAAGGTAGGTTTTAGTGTTTTCACCAACTGATGGTTTGATAATATCGAGATAAGTTGATGGATCCGCAAAGTCTGGAGACCAACCAACATTATCTGAAATATCCCAATCTTCCCCAGCTGCTGTTTCAGCAAAGTAGGTAATATTCAAGACTTCATCTTTTTGTAGTTGTTGAATATCAATTACGACATTATCTGTACCCAAGGTTTCTTCAACCGATTGTTTGAAAGATTGAACACGTTGAACTTTTGTAGTTGCTGTCTGGTCAACTGGCATATCCAAATGAATTGGGAAGGTCACGCCTTCTGCCTGTAAAGCTGACTTAGCCTTGGCAAATTCGGCCTTGGCTTTTTCTGGATTGTAGAGACCATCTTGTGCATCAGCCAGATTAACATCCTTCCATTCTTCCCCATAGGTTACTAATTTTTCTTTGACCATATCGCCAAAGTTTTTCCCATCTGCTTGAACAAATGTTGGTGGCACAAAGAGATTACGCAAGATTTTGCTTGCACCACTGGCACCGTTCACTTGTGAAGCATATGCTGTACGATCAAAACCAAAGGCAATAGCCTGACGGAAATCCTTGTTTAAGAGAGCCTTTTTAGTAGATGTCTTTTGTTCGTCGCTAGTCTTAGAAGTATATTTATAGGACTGACGATCAATATTTGTTCCCACTAGATACGTAGTCGAGTCTTGTTGAGTATAGACAATATTGTCTTTCATACTCTTCTCAAGCTCTGCGAAACTTGCACTTGTTGGATAGAGACGAGCCGCTGTAAAGCTTCCATCCTTAAAGTTTTCTGCTGGTTTGCTGGTATCTTGCCCATCCCAGAATGACAATTTAATCTTATCAACATGAACATTGTCCTTATCCCAGTAGTTAGGATTTTTCGCAAATTCAACGGAAGATTTAGCCACAAGAGATTTTAACAAATAAGGACCATTATACAAGATACTGCTTGGATCCGTAGCTTTGGCAAAATCATCCCCTTTTGAATTCAAAAACTCTTCATTGACTGGCGCAAGTACACCCATAGTTGTTTTAGAATTCCAAAAAGTTTCAGGTTTGTTCAAGGTGTATTGGACTGTTTGATCGTCAAGGGCTTTAATCCCGACTTGAGCAAAGTCTGTGGTCTCACCTTTTGCATAGGCATCTAGACCTTTGATTGAATCTTGTACCAAGTAAAGGGCTTGCGATTTCTTATCTGTTGCATATTTAAGACCTGTCACAAAGTCCTGAGCCTTAACAGGAGCATATTCTTCACCTTCAGATGTGTACCACTTGGCATCCTGACGAATCTTATAAGTGTAGGTCAAACCATCTTTAGAAACTGACCAGTCCTCTGCCATAGAGGGAACAAGATTCCCATAACGGTCATTTTCAAGCAATCCATCAATCACATTACTAGTAATGTTTGAAGTAGCCGCCTTACTTGTTGTTAAGTAGTTGAGATTATCTGGGTCTGTCTCGTAGGTAAATGCAAAAGTCTGCTCACCTTTAGTAGCTGAACCACCAGAACAAGCCGCTAAGACACCAGCTGCTAATAAAGTGACTCCCGCAAGAGCCAATACTTTTCTTGTTTTCATAGTCTTCTCCTTTGTTTTTCTATCCATTATAGACCCTTTTTAAAGTCCTGTCAATATAATTTTCTGAATTTTAGAAAATTATTTTTTAAACAAAAACTTTGCAAAAATATGAATATTATCAAAAATCCCTCAACTACATCACATAGTCAAGGAATTTTTAATACTTTTATAAATGAGAACTGGTGATCAATTTTACTTATTTAATCTAACTCATTTCTTACACACTGTAAAGCTGCTCCAATTACTTGGTGCATATCGTAATAACGATAGTGTCCTAAACGACCACCAAAGATAACATTCCCTTGCTCATCAGCCAATTTTTTATACGATTTATACAAATGATTATTACGATCATTATTAACTGGATAATAAGGCTCATCACCTTTTTCCCATGTTTTGGAATGTTCTTTAGTAATGATAGTCTTTGCTTGACTCCCAAACTCAAAATGTTTGTGTTCAATAATGCGAGTATATGGGGTATCAGCATCAGTATAGTTGACAACTGCATTTCCTTGGTAATTTTCCATATCCAGGGTCTCATTTTCAAAACGAAGACTACGATACTCTAGTTCACCCAACTTATAATCGAAGAATTCATCAATCATACCGGTAAAGACAATCTTAGGGAAGTCCTTCATATATTGCTCTTTATTCGCAAAGAAATCAACATTTATTTCAACATCAATATTTTCATGATCCAACATTTTTTCAACTATTTGAGTGTAGCCACCTATTGGAATCCCTTGATAGGTATCGTTAAAATAGTTGTTATCATAGGTCAAACGTACGGGCAAACGGCGAATGATAAAAGCTGGAAGTTCCGTAGTTGGCTTGCCCCACTGTTTCTCTGTATAGTCCTTAATCAATTTTTCATAGATGTCTGTACCTACTAGAGATATAGCCTGTTCTTCCAGATTTTCAGGAGTTTTGCCATTTAAAACAGCACGTTGCTCCTCAATCTTAGCTTGCGCTTCTGCTGGCGTTACAACTCCCCAAAGTTTATTAAAGGTATTCATATTGAAAGGAAGGTTATAAATCTCTCCCTTATAATTTGCAACTGGGGAGTTTGTGTAACGGTTAAACTCTGCAAACTGATTTACATAATCCCAGATTTCCTTATCCGAAGTATGGAATATATGAGCACCATACTGATGAACTTGAATTCCTTCCTCTTCACGAGTATAGATATTACCCGCGATATGATTTCGTTTCTCAATGACTTTTACTTTTTTTCCTTTTAAGGCTGCTTCATGGGCAAAAACTGCACCAAAAAGACCAGCACCAACAACAAGATAATCGTACATCTTAAGTTCCTTTGGAGTTTATTATCTGCCTCTTTTATTAGACTAGAAAAATCATTCTATTGCTTATCTTACTTCTTGTTTGTAAAATTCTTTCAAGGCATCTTGCCAGGTTGGAATGACAAATCCAGTAGCTTTAGCTTTAGAAAGGCTCATTGTTGAGTTTAGCGGACGTTTAGCTTTTGCTGGAAATTGGCTTGAATCTACTGGCTTGATTTCCACATCTGTATCTTTCAAAATTTCAACTGCAAAATCATACCAAGTTGTGTCTTCTGTAGCATCGTTTGACAAATGATAATAACCAAATTCCTTGCGGTTTTCAGCCAGGTAGGTCATGAACTCAGCCAAGGTACGAGTCCAAGTCGGACGACCGTGCTGGTCATTTACAACTGTTAAAGTCTTATGATTTTTCGCAAGATTTTGCATGGTAAAAACGAAATTTTTGCCATAATTTCCAAATACCCAGGCAGTACGGATAATATAGAAATTAGACACATGCTTCTCAACTAACTCTTCTCCCATACGCTTAGTGCGTCCATATTCTGTCTGTGGATCTGGTCGGTCATCAACTTCCCACTCTTGTCCAACTGGTTTTCTACCATCAAAGACATAGTCGGTAGAAATATAAACTAGAGTTGCACCATGCTTTTCAGATGCTTTTGCGACATTCTCTGTCCCCGTCACATTGATGGCGAAGTCCAATTCTTTCCCTTCATCCTCTGCTGCATCAACAGCGGTGTAGGCTGCACAATGGTAGACTAAAGTCGGTTTCACCTCTTCAAAAACTTTCTCAACCATCTCTGCATTGGTAATGTCCATCTCATCCACATCTACTGCTACGTATTCTTCATTACGCTCATCCAATAAATAACGAAGTTCAGTTCCTAACTGACCTTTTGATCCTGTAATTAAAATCATCTCTATACCTTTCTAATTTGTAACTCTTCTCAATATAGCAATAAAAAGTAGCTATTTCCAGCTTTTTATAATTTAATAATCTACTGATTCTTAGCATAATTGGCTTCAACAGCTTCTTTCCCTACTTTCCACCATTCTTGCTTATCTGTATACCACTTGATTATTTCCTTTAGCCCAGCTTCAAAGTTGGTAAATTCAGGTTTCCACACCAACTCATCACGGAGCTTGCTTGCGTCAATCGCATAGCGGAGTTCATGGTCTCCACGGTCAGTAACCTGATCATAGGCAGGTTCTACTATTCCCTTTATAATAAGTTATAAAATTTACTAAATTTATTATAATTCTTCTTTTAATAAATTTAACGTCAAAATTCTCAAATTATCTGAATTATTAGGATACTGTCTAATTGTTGTAAAGCCTTTATCTAATAAAAGAATAGGCCTAATAGAATAATCTTTATATTTACTTTTCACAAAATCTACTTTTTTCTGAAGTTGTTCTCTATACTTTCCATGGAGGTGAGTTATTCTATTTCTATATGACAAAAAATCTGATGGAAGCTGTAATACTTTACACTCAATAACATAGATAATTCGTTTAGCTTCACTTATTGCTAAACAATCAATTTCTCCTGTATTTTGATTTCGAAAATCATCATTCGCAATTTCTTTAGTCACTAATCCTGTTTCTGTATATATTTGCCAAGCTCCGCTGTTAGTAACACTACCAGATTGATACCCAGAATTACACAATAATTTAATAACTTCTATTTCAAATGGTTTTGAATATATAATCTGAAATAACTCCTCATCTTTTTCAGGTATTGTTCCTGTTGTATTCATTTTAAAAATAAATGATTCAATATAATTATTAAGAGAATCAAACATATTATAACATGATATAAAACAATATTTCTCATTAAATAATGGGATTAAAGGTCTTGAGACAATTTTATTTGGATTTCCTAAATAGTCAATATCTATAAAATCTCTAGTTAACATTAAATTATTTTTAAAGTTTGAATCATAAGTGTACTGAGAAGTAATTCTCTCAAATTCACTCATACTTAAGTAAAATATCCCACCATTATTTTGTTGCTGGACAAAGGAATTAGTAAACAAATTCAATCTTATTTTGAACCCCTTCCAAAAATTTGTATATCTAGTATCATCAACTCCTTTGAAATGTTCAAAAAAAGTTCCTTTAAAATAATCAATATTATTTGGTTCTGCTCCATCGAATATTTTATTTATAGAATCGATGTATTTTCCAGGATCATCAAAAAATAAATTATTATTTATTCCTGTAGACCTTTGTCCATCACCATATGTAACTTCTGGAAAGATATAGTTATTCTGTAAAAATTTTCTAGAAGTTTCGTCCAATTCTACCTCCATTTCAGATAAATAAAGAACTATTTGCAAATCATTTTTCTCACCTGAAAATAACCACTGATAGTGAACAAGTTTTGAATACTTAATCATCTTTTTTAATAAAACAAAAAAAGATCTCTCTAGTACACAAGTATTGCTTAAAAGAGTTTTGTCTCCCTCCGACCATATAATAGCAATCAGATTTTTTAATGCGATACCCTTATCTTTCAAATGTTTCCAATTATCATCAAAATAAATTTTATCTAGAGCTTTGAGAAGTATAGGTATAATGAAATTTATATTGACTCCTTTAGAAAGAAAAATAATATCTTTTTTGAGTTTGTCCATCTCTTCTAAAATATCATCTTTGCTTTTTAAAATGACATACTCAGATGAGGCATCGTTTTTTAGCTCTAACTCCTGTAGAAGATAACTCACATTACTGTACAAATTATCCATACCAATCTTTATCGCTTTTTCTATTGATTTCATCTTTGCTTTTGCCGAATTTCGAATACGTTTTTTCTTCAACTTCATATACTTTTTCCCTTTCAATCGATTAACAACTCTTCCCAATATAGCAATAAAAAGCAGTTATTTCCTGCTTTTTATAATGTAATAATCTCCTGAGTCTTAGCATAATTGGCTTCAACAGCTTCTTTCTCTGCTTGCCACCATTCTTGGTTATCCATGTACCATTTGATAGTTTCTTTGAGTCCTGCTTCAAAGTTGGTAAATTCAGGTTTCCACCCCAACTCATCACGGAGCTTGCTTGCATCAATCGCATAGCGAAGATCATGCCCTGCACGGTCAGTTACATGATCATAAGCGTCAACAGGTTGTCCCATTTCCTTAAGGATGAGTTCCAAAACTTCCTTGTTGTTCTTCTCGCCATCAGCCCCAATCAAGTAGGTTTCACCAATTTTCCCTTTTGTCAAGATTGTCCAAACACCTGAAGAATGATCATTAGTATGAATCCAGTCACGAACGTTCTTACCTTCACCGTAAAGTTTTGGCTTGATTCCACTTAGAATGTTGGTAATCTGACGTGGGATGAATTTTTCAATGTGTTGATAAGGACCGTAGTTATTTGAACAGTTGGAAATCGTTGCCTTGACACCAAATGATCGTACCCAGGCTTTGACAATCAAGTCTGAAGCAGCCTTGGTTGATGAGTACGGAGAACTTGGGTTGTATTTTGTTTCAGCAGTAAATTTCTCACCTGGTCCTTCACCATGACCTGGCAAATCCTCGCGTAGAGGGAGATCACCATAAACCTCGTCTGTAGATACATGGTGGAAACGAAGATCGTATTTACGTGCTGCTTCTAACAGAGTATAGGTTCCGATGAAATTTGTATGGATAAATGGTGATGGATCATTGAGTGAATTATCATTGTGGCTTTCCGCCGCATAATGAACGATAGCATCTGCTTGAGCAACCAACTTGTCTACCAACTCTGCATCCGCAATGTCACCAACAACTAACTCAACACGATCACCCAAAATTTCCTCAATATTAGAACGGTTCCCAGCATAAGTCAACTTGTCTAATACTGTTACGTGAACATCTGGAAAGTTCTCGTAAACATAGTGGACAAAGTTAGAACCGATAAAACCAGCTCCACCTGTCACGATAATATTTTTGTATTCAGTCATATTCTTTCCTTTTTACAAATCTTCTTTTTTCAAAGGTTTTACATCCTTAAGTAGTGGATGATTTTTATCTGCTTCTGAAACCTCTGCTTCTGCAAGATTTTCCCATTCAATGCCAAGGCTTGGATCAGCATAGTTCACAAAGGCATACTTGGGTTTGAGTTCAAGAGCCCAGTAGTCATTGACCAGATAACTATAAGAAACTGTATCTGATAGGACTTGAAAACCATTGGCCACGCCTCTAGGAACAAAAATTCCCTTGCTAGCATCAATAACTGTCTGATAGGTATTTCCGAAGGTTTCTCCTTCACGTAGATCAACCCAAGAACCCAGAACTTTCCCTCCATCTGCTACAGAGATGTACTTATCCCATGGTTCTGCATGCAAGCCACGGAGAACATTTTTGCGTGAGAAGGATACATTGTTTTGCAATTTTCCTTCTGCAAAGAAAGACTCTGGAAATCCAAGTGGCAGCATTTTTTCCTTTTGGAAATTTTCTTTAAACCAGCCACGGTTGTCTCCATGCACAGGGATATCAAACTCCAGCATACCTGGGATTGCATCAACCTTGTGTGCTGCAAGTGTCTTGCCGAAAAATTTATCTGTCATCTATGCTTCTCCTATCAAACGGAGCAGATACTGCCCGTATTCATTTTTCTTAAGTGGTTGGGCTAAGGCCAACACATCTTCGCGACTGATATAGCCCATGCGGTAAGCAATTTCTTCCAAGTTTGCTACCTGAACATTTTGCATACGTTGAACTGTTTCGATATACTGTGAAGCCTCTAGTAAACTTTCATGAGTTCCAGTATCTAGCCAAGCAAAGCCACGTCCCATAACCTCAACGGATAAATCTCCACGATCTAGGTAAGCCTTATTTACATCTGTAATTTCCAGTTCACCACGAGGACTTGGTTTAATACTCTTAGCAATTTCAACTACATCATTATCATAAAAATAGAGTCCTGTAACTGCATAGTTTGAACGAGGGTTTTCTGGCTTTTCTTCTATAGAAATAGCGTTCATATCCTTGTCAAACTCAACTACACCAAAGCGCTCTGGATCCTTCACATGGTAGCCAAAAACAGTTGCTCCTGACTCCTTACTAGCTGCCTTTTGTAGCATCTTCGAAAGGCCAGGACCATGATAGATATTGTCACCTAAGATCAGAGCAACACTATCATCGCCAATAAACTCTTCCCCAATGATAAAGGCTTGTGCCAAACCGTCTGGACTCGGTTGCTCTGCATAAGACAGTTTAATCCCAAACTCAGACCCGTCTTGAAGGAGCTCTTTAAAACGAGGCAAATCTTGAGGAGTTGAGATAATCAAAATATCCCTAATCCCAGCCAACATCAATGTTGAAAGTGGGTAGTAAATCATCGGTTTATCATAAACCGGCATCAGTTGTTTTGATGCAGCTCGAGTCAAAGGATATAAACGTGTCCCCGAACCACCTGCGAGAATAATACCTTTCATAATAGGGTACCTTTCTTTGTTATTAAATTACAATATTTTTTACTATATTGGTATTGTTCTATGATTTTTTCTCTTTTATCTCGATTTTAGCATCTCTACTTTAAGATAAGGCAGTCAATTCAAGAACAATAACAGAACAATGCTTATTTCAGAATATTACTCTGATAAATCTTTTTTTATTTTAGTTGTCGAAATTTCTTTGGTCCGCGGTAAGTAAACAACTTCGACTCCTTCTTCTTTTAGATAATCAAATTCTCCAATCCAATCATCCCCCATCACAAAAGTATCAATATGATACTCTTTGACATCACTCCGTTTTTGTTCCCAACTAGTTTCAGGAATAACAAGATCCACATATCTAATAGCTTCGACTAAACTTTTTCTATGCTCATAATTAAAGTAACAAACTTTATTTTTTTCAATTAGGTTGAATTCATCACTTGAAACAACTACCACTAGATAGTCACCTAATTCTTTTGCACGTCGCAATAAATTGATATGTCCATAATGAAGCAAATCAAACGTTCCGTATGTAATTACTCTTTTCATTATATTCTCCTTCTACAGAATACCCAATTATTTTTTGAATCTAAGTTTTATTGGTTGATGAGTGACTCTTTTTTCTATTGGTGGTAATTCCATATAATCCGAACCATAAAAATATTTTAAATAATCTTCTAATTTCGCAGGAACACTATAAGTCTTTCCTTCAAACACAGCGGATCTAGGCGGGAAATAATAGCTTGAAGGCATGATAGCTCTTTCGCTACTTTCATCATATTGACCAATAAAATCAGCTTTATTCGTTGATGAAATTAAATTATTCGCTAAGAATAGTAATCTCCTATTTGAAAAAAACAGGGTAGGAATACTCATAATATTTTCCATCAAATAACGCACGCTACTGTATTTATTTTTATAAAAACTTCTGCAACTTGAAAATTTTAAAATATGCTTTATATAATTAAAGGTAGCTTTCCTGATCTTAAAATTGAAAGAGTCCGGATTCTCTACGAAATCTAGTGGAAAAATATCAATGTAAATACCGTTATTCTCATATTCAACATCAAGAATCTTTTCAATAAAAATCGTATTATTTTTTCTTAATTTAGCAAATGGTAAAAAATAGTTCGGCTCGTTCTCTTCATTTTGAAGACTAAATATAGATTGTTCCGTTTTAGAAATTATGTCGATCAATATATTATAGTGATCTCGTGGCAACGCAATATCAACATCGTCATCCCACGGAATAAATCCACAATGGCGTTTTGCACCGAGTGCCGTACCATAGACCAAAAAATAAGTTAATTCATGTTTTTCACAAATTTCTTTTACAAAGTCTAAAATTTCGATTAATGTTTCATGTAACTGTTTATTTATTTCTGTCATGCGTGTACCTCACTGTTTTTTTATCATGACTATCGAACTCATTATCTTTCTCCTCTTTAAAAAACATCCTCCTAGGATGAGTGAGATAGCAATATAACGAATCAACACAAATGGATAAATAATCACGATTAGTAGCATTAGAATCAGAAGAAGAAACGAAAAAAAGAAAATATATCGAGAATCATAAATTTGGATACCCGAAAGATTCTGATACAATACTCTTCTCATAAAAATGTAATGTCCCAACGCAAATAAAATATAACAGAATAAAGTTGTATAGCCTGCCGCAATATAGCCAAAGTGTTTTATAAAAATAAAATTCAAAAAAATATTCATAATTGCTCCACCTATTGAAGCCCACATTACAAAATGATTTGCTTCAAAGTAAAACTCAATGTTACCAAAAATGGGATATAAGAACATGAAATAAACTGAAAGAGCAACTGGAGGAATAATCCATATTGCTTCGTAATATTGTTTTGGTGCAAATAATTGAATGATTTCTGGTCCAAGAGAAATAGTTAAAATCGAACCAATGCCTACCAGAGTAATTAAAAGATTTGCACTTTTCCCTAGTTCAGTATATTTCTTATCTCGAATACACTTATATGTGTAAGGAATAAAAGAGCTGTTTATAGCACTTGTCACTAAAACCATCAAAGTTGATATGCTGTAAGCAACACTATAAATAGCTGCTTCTCCCATTCCTACCATTGAATTAATCATTATTCTATCCGATTGGTTTAAAACTGATTGCGATAAATAATGAGGAATAAGAGGTAAATTAAAATTCAAAGCATAGAGCCAATATTTTTTACAAAAAAAATATTTACCTCGGTAAAGGTTCAAAACATAGAAATATAATCCTATACAAGATTGAACTAACACAAATGAGATAACTCTAGCCTCCGCTTTATAAGTCGATAAAACAACTGAAGAAATACCAATAATAGGGCTTCCAATCACTATAATAAATGTGATAAATACTAAGTTTCGATATTGATATTCAAATCTCTGACGCGCAGCCCAAAAAGAATAAGCAGGAGTAAAAAACAAATCAAAGAACATCACTAAGATTAGTAGCGTAGGTAAACCTAACAACGAGTTCCAAAAATCAATCCCTATTAAATATATCACTAAAAATATAGCTGTAACTGTTGTTGTTAGTCCCTGCATAGAGGAAGTAAAGGCGTTTTTATCTTTCTCGTATTTAACCATTCCATTATTAAAGACTCCATAATATAGGTTTAGTGTTGCAAAAACTCCAATTATTGAATACCATGATTGATATACAGAGTATACACCATATTGTTCCGTTGTCAATAATCTAGTAAAAACTGGAACAGTAATCATTGAAATTCCTTTTTGAAGAACATTGCAAATAGTAAACCAAATTGAAGCTTTTACAGGATTAGATAAAGAATAATACTTATTTAATATTTTTTTCATTACAGATTCCAATAAAGTTATAGATTTAGTACGTGATTAATGATTTTTTCAGAAACTGACTTCTGAGTTTCACTAGAATAAAAGAAAGTTTTAATATTTTCACGCTGTTCCCTATAATCATCTTTTCCTACATATAGATTTTGCAAAGTCACTAATAATTCATCAAAGTTTTGACATTTCTCCCCTGGAGTAACCTTCTCATATGGAAAATATAGCGAACGATCCATCCTCAAATAATCATCATAATCATAATTAAAAAATATAATTGGACGATTCAACAATAAGTAGTCAATATAGCAGCTCGAGTAGTCAGTTATTAAGATCTTTGAATATTTGAGTAATTCTTGAGCATCGACCTTCTCATTTGTCACATCAATTATTGATGAATATTCTTTCTCAAGTGTTTTTTCTTTTGAATGATAGAAGTGTTTTTTTATTACAAAAATTGAATTTGTTTCTTCACACCATTTATTTAATCGATTTAAATCCATTAAATTATCTAGATTAATTTGTTTCTTTCCTTCATTGCGATGCGTCGGCATATATAAGATAATATTTTTACTTTTTAATTCTTGTATTAGTGAACTTGCTGGATAAGACTTATCATAAAAATAGTCATTTCTAGGCTGACCAAGTTCTAATATATGAGATTTCTTTACGCGAAAAGCCGACTGATAAATTTGAGTTATTGCAGTACTAGTGGAAATAACAAAATAGTTTCGAAGAGGAATTTTTTCTACCAAAGTCACTAGTTTACTACGGTTGTGAAGTGCTGAATGTTTATCATCATACATGATTTTTTTCAAAGGAATGCCATGCCAAAGGTTAATTAAAAAAGCACCACCAATCAACCTACTATTTTCTACTCCGATATCAAAAATACCTGTAGCTGTAAAAATATATTTAGCTTTCTTTATAATTTTATGAGTTTCACTCTCATCTGCCATCATCACAGGATATTGTTTCTTCTGTAATTCTTTAAAAACATCTTGATTACTCGTAATCCATATAGCTTTTAAATCGGGACGATTCTTAATCACATACTCAAACAAATATCTTGGATTATCTGCATATTTTTCACCCAACCATGATCCAAAAATCAGTATTTTCTCACATCTTGGAAAAGTTGAGGTATAAAGCAGCATTAACATAAATTTAATTCTTTTTAAAATCTTCATCTAATTCTCCATGATTATTACTAAAAAGTGCAAAATAAAGCAAGAAGGTAGCCTGTGAAACAGAAAAAAGAGGACCATTTACAAAATATGTGGTAAATAATATAACCACAGCAAGACCTTTTATAAAATTAGAATCTTGGGTATTATTAATATACTTGCTATAACCAAATAAACTAAGCACCCATAAAACGAATAGTATGACCCCACTAACACCAAAAACAAGTAAAGTAGTGAAATATCCATTATGTAAAAAAAGAAGATACGGTAAATCACTTACCAAATACGCATATTCTCCCATGTATAAAACTGTTCCAAATCCTCCTCCTAAAATTTGCTCAAAAAAACTTGAAGATTTGAAATGATTTAAGGCAGAGTACATTTCATATCCACGCCAATTCCATATGATATCTTTATGGGACCATGACGATTTAGAAAACGTGATTTCCGTCATTGATTGAGATGTTTTATTATAAAAATCTATGACTAAATTTGGAAAATATAAATATAAAACACCTACACCTGCTAATATCAATGTTCCTGCAAATATTATTTTTTTAATATTTTTCATATTTTTTTCAAATCCTGAAAAAAATACTAGAATTAATAAAATAATAAAATGTGTCCTAGAAAAATGTATCAAAATCGAGATTGTAAACAATAGTACCAAAAATCTCTTAAAATTTTTGCTCAACTTTATTTCTCTAGAATAAAAAAGAACTAAATACAGTGCAATAATTGGTACATAGAAACCTCGACCAAATTCTGACCGTAAACTATATAAATCAACAATTTCCTTAGTCCTAGATAAGAAACTAATGATTGATCCTATTAAATCATAAGAAGATAATAGAAATGCTGTTATAACAATTGATTCCTTAATATTTTTTGGCTTGCAAGATAAATTCTCTTTATTTGACAGAATATATCCAAACTGCCAAAAAAATAGAGGTAATAAGTAATAAATAAAGTGCTTTACAAAATTAAATACTGTATTTTCGTTAATTATTACATTCACAATACCTATAAACAGCCCCACTATTAATAAAGTAAAATAATATTTCGCTCCTGGAATTGAAATAGGTAGTCTCCCTCCACGAACTAAAACATAGTATAGTAGAATAAATAGTAATAAAAAAAGATTTGTTTCTTTAGAAAAAAGTTCTGAGCTCGATAAGATTAAAATTAAAATCCAATTATATTTACTAAAGTTAATAACCATAAAAAACTATCCCTTTCGTCTAATATAATCTAGTATCGAATATTCAATGGTAGATAAAAACATGAATAGTTTTAGGAAAATTTTTTTCAAAAAGCTAATATTTTGATACGTCACATTATAGTAATAACGAGCATTATATAGTAAAACTATCTGTTCTTTTTTCTTTTTATATCTCTCATTTATAGAAGTTGAATGATTGTGGTAATATTTCGCTTCAGGCAAAATACCTATTTTTTTATTTGCTCTTTGTAACTTTTTAGCTAATATTCTCTCTTCACAAAAAAGAAATACAGATTCATCAAAATAACCAACATCATGAAAATCAGACAGTCTTACAGCAAAAAACGATCCTTTAACAAGATCTACATCTATTATGGATGATTTAATCATTGACAAATTGATATCTTCTTTTTTTCTTCGCAATTTTCTGGTTAAAAACAGACAATCAAGTAAGTCATCGTAATAAGAATTTTCATGCCAAACAATTGGCAAATCTATCTCCTTCATGGCATTATATTCTATACCTGATAGAAGTGCATATGAACTATTTTTATACAAATTTTGTGCAATCATCAAGGAATCTTTTTCATCAATATCAACGTCTGGATTTGAAATGAAAAGAATATCAACTCCCATATTATAAGCTATTCGTGCTGCAACATTATTCCCAACAGAATATCCACCATTTCTTTGTGTTTGATAAACTGAAATTTTCTCTCCCTCAAGTCTTTTTAAATACTGGTATGAATCATCTGTTGATAAATTATCCACTATTATCACAGATTGAATATGCTGAAATGTTGCAACTTTCTGTGCTAAACTCGCAGTATCTTCCCAAGTATTATAATTTAATATCGCATAAGCAGCTTTAATTTCTTTCCCCATTTAACATCCTATCATTTTTATAATTTTAGCGGGTACTCCAGCAACAATAACGTTATCTGGAAAGTTTTTCGTAATTACAGAATTTGCAGCTACAACACAACCTGAACCGATGCTGGATCCATCCAAAAAAACAGCTCCAGCACCAATCCAACAATTATGTCCTACTGATATTCCCTTTCGAGATACACCTTGTTCAACAATGAGTTTATTTAAATCACTATAATTATGATTTTCAGCATGAAAACGAACATTCTGACCTGCGATAACATTATCACCAATTGTGATACCTCCAGCAGAACCAAATAAACTATATTCTGAAAAAGATGAGTTCTTACCAACTTTCAAGCCAATCCCCATATTTTTTATAGAACCTGTGCCAATAATTTGAGAATAATCTCCAATCTTCACATTATCTGCAAAACGGATTCCTTCTTTCGACAGTGCATCTATAGACACGTTTTTACCAATTCGAACATTTTTCCCAACAAATAATTTACGCTTTGCTAAGATAGAAACTCCTTGTCCAATGAACAAACGCTTCCCTTTTTGACCAAATCCGATTCCACGTACAAATCCACGAAAGAGTCCAAAACCATAGTTCATGCCTCTTTGTAGTATATACGATAAGGGTACATCAGGATGAATGTCTACTGTTTTTCCAGTAATCTTGTTTATTAAACTCTCAACTTTCATTTATCACTCTTTCATAATACTGAATCACTTCTATTGAGTGTTCATCTATAGTTTTTAATTTTGTATTTTCTATTTCATTTTTAAAAACTTTAACTACTAAGTCATTCTGATTTTTAAAAACATGTATTTCTGGAAGTAAGTCTTTTGATCCAACATTTTCACTCACAAAAACATTTACCCCATAGGATAATGCTTCTATTGTTATCAATCCAAATGTCTCCTTCCACTTACTTGGAACAATAAGAATATCAATATTTTCATAGACACTATCAATCGTTTCCTTGGTAAAATATCCTTTTTGTTCAATGAATGAAGGACATTCTTCATTTGGAAAGTGACCATAAGTTGCAACTTCGTATAACTCTAGGTCTAAAGTTTTAGCAAACTCAATAAAATCAAAATATCCTTTATATTCTTCATCTGGACCAATATAAGCAACTCTAATTTTATTATTTGTAGTTGTTAATCTCTGATGAGGTTTAATTGAACTATTCGTTATAGATAATACTGTACTCTGAGTTGGTTTAATTTCATTTTGCTCATATACATTCTTTGTTAGACTACTATTAAACAAATAACCATCTATTAAGTGAAACATCTCATTATAATAGTGTCGAAGTTCACTATAATTCTTTTCCTCAAATATTTCTCGAATAACTAGATTATTTTTTGATTTTGGATTTTTTCCCAATAGTTTCAAAAACTTACGAATAGTTGGATAAAATGGAACTTGAAAGAATCGCAACTTTTCTACACTTAAGGCATTAGAAGACATGATATTCCAAGCCAAGTTTGTATTATTATCACTATAATCCACCCCATTAAAATAGAAATGAGGTACGGGCGCTAATCCATAATAATCATGGCTCGTAAAAACAACTCTAATATTCATGTTTTTAGCAATTTCGATGAATTCTTTATGCAATCCCATAAACGAATGAATATGGATAATGTCGGGTTGTACTTCTTCTAAAAAAGTACTATAAACATTTTTGTCACAAGGGGTCATGAAAGCAATTGGACTGGATATTCCCCCAAATAGAGCCAAAGGTAAGCTATTAAGCAGTTCGTAACACTCAAACTGTCTTGATGATACCTTCTTTATTCCTACTTTTTTCGAAAGTAACCGAATATTACCCGGATATAGGGCAGTCACTTGATGACCTTGAGCAATTTGCTCTAGTATTAAATCCTCAGCATATTTAACCAAGCCACCTGTTCGCTGGGGTTGAAATCCTAAAGTATAATGTAATATTTTCATTTTTTAAATAAATTCTCGTAGTCTGTAACAATCCTTTCCCAAGTGAAAGCATCCGCAATTCTCTGATTTGATTGTCTATCTAACTCATCAATCATTTTTTCATCAAATTGTTCAACTTCCTCAATCACTTGTGATAGTTCGTCTTTTTTCCAATAGATCGCACTTTGCTCCCCAACTTCGCGATTAAAACCAACATCGAGTAGTAAATTTAACTTTGTTGATGCTAATGCTTCCAGTAGCGAAGGGTTTGTCCCCCCCACTTCATGCCCATGGAAGTAAGCAAAGGCATTCTCACGAATATACTTCAGAAGTTCTTGGTCGTAGACTGTCCCTACAAATTTTACTCGTGGATCTTTATCAAAACCAGTTTTTGCCAACAACTGATTATAAAATTTATTCTGCTCTACATTTGTAATTAAAACAAAGTCCTTCTTAGAGTTAGAAGCCAAAAAGCCACGAATCATAGATTCATAGTTATTCTCTGGAACAAATCGTCCTACAACTAGATAATACTCGTTCTCAGAAACATTCTTCTCTTTGAACCAAGAACGTACTTTTTCGTCACTACTCTTTAATATGGAGCGTGTTGTATCAGTCCCATAAGCGATATAGGTTGTCTTAGGTTGATACTGTTTATAATCTTCTTGGATATATTTTTCAATATTCTTACTATCACACACTAAAAGATCTGCATGTTTGACCATAAGACCTTCGGAAATTTTCCAATAACGACGAACTGGAGCGCTCCACTTAGCTCGTAACCACTCGTGACCATCTGGATTAACTAGAAGAGTCCCACCTATCGCTTGGATTTTTTTCTTAATTCCATGGATGAACGGACCGATTCGACAAGCTAATATATAGAAGATTGGAGCTTCATCCTTATTTTCTTTAGCAATTTCAATCGCTTTATTAATTGCTGCTATATCATATGCTATGGCTCGCGCTGGACCAATATTGGGAACATCGACGTTATAACAGATAGCACCATTATGTTCAAAAACATCTTCAGTAATCCCTGATTTTGCAGAGTTTTCACGCATACAAGCCACATAATATTGGATAGCCTTATCTTGTTGAAAGGCTGTTAATTTTTCAACAAAAGTTTCAAATCCTCCATACTTAGCAGGAATTCCTTTTGAACCAATGATATAAACTGACTTTTTCATTTCTCTCCTAATATGATGGACGTGCAGAAATCACTTCGCTCCATCTCTCATAAATACAACTTTAACAGTTTTCAACAAAATTTCAATATCTTTCCAGATTGTCCAATTATCAATATAAGCCACATCTAATTTTACAACATCGTCAAAATCGGTTATTTTACTACGACCACTAACCTGCCATAAGCCTGTAATACCAGGTTTAAAGCTGAGTCGACGTTTCTGTTCTGGAGTATACTGATCATACTCGTCTACTGTCGGTGGACGCGTCCCCACCAAACTCATATCTCCTATAAAGACATTCCAAAATTGTGGCAATTCATCCAAACTGGTTTTACGAATAAAGTGACCAATTTTTGTAACACGAGGATCATTGTCCATCTTAAACATACCACCTTGCATCGTGTTTTGATCCATCAACTGTTCTTTGATAGCTTCAGCATCGATCCGCATCGAACGGAATTTATAAAAGGTAAAATGTCGACCATTTTTCCCTATACGAGTTTGAGCAAAAATAGCTGGTCCGCCATCTTTACGAATCAATGGAACTAAAACTAGACTAGCTATACCAAAAAGAATAAGGCCGATAGTGGCACCACAAATATCGAGAATTCTCTTTGAAATCACATGACTAGTTTTATAAAAATTTGTAGAGAAAGTGACTACATTCAATCCTGCCATCTCATGAATTTGTTTATTTCGACCCAAATTCTTATCAAATGCATTAAGATTGACAGTTATATCTATCCCCATTGTCTCAAACTTAGAGATAATTTCTCCAATATCGTAGCTCTCTCCCGGAAGATTGATAAACACCTCATCCACAACTTCATGCGTTGCAAATTCAATAATTTTTTCCTTTTCAATCACAGGTATTTGATCATGTTGAAAATCAGATTTATCCAAAACACTTACTGCTACCAAGTTCCATGAAAGTTCATCAGAATCTAGCAATTTATCAAGAACTTTTTCTATATTTTTTGTTACTGTTAACAGTAACATTTTCTTGCTATTTTTTAGATTGAAAAATACATGCTTCCAATATTTCTTTACTAAGAAATTTAACAAGTATAAGGATATTCCTTCTAAAGTTAAGAAGTATACCATTCCTCTTCTAGAGATACTAAACCGTTCCTCTATAAAAAAGTTTAATACACTTATAGCTATTGCAAAGAAAAAAATATATCTTATAGTACTATTAAACTCAACTAGGTACCCTCTTTTAAAAAAATTGTTACCATAGAAACTAAAATGGAATACAAAAAAGTGGAGAAGGTATAGTATAACCATCGAAGAACGTTCAATTTCTGTCTCTCTAACAAAGCTAAGAAAATAAACCAATAAAATGACAATAATACTCTGTAATACTGCCAGAAAAATCTTCAATCCTTTTTCATCCATAAAATCTTCCCTAGGTTATTTTTTACCATAATTACCATAACCACCGTAAGAACCATATTTTTCACGTTGAACATCAAATTTATTGAGAACGACACCTAAAAATGGTTTTCCTGTTTGCTCTAATTGTTGTTTCGCTTTTTGGACATCACGCTTATTCGCCTCACCCATTGCAGTTACCAAGATGGACGCATCACACTTTTGAGTGATAATTGCCGCATCAATAACAATTCCAATAGGTGCTGTATCAACAATGATATAATCAAAATATTTACGCAATGTTTCAATCATGTCATTAAAAATTTTACTTTGTAACAAGGCTGTAGGGTTTGGTGATACAGATCCCGATTGAACTACAAATAAATTTTCAATATTTGTATCGCATAACCCGTGAGATAAATCCGTTGTCCCAGATAAAAATTCTGTTAGCCCTGTAATTTTTTCACGAGATTTAAAAACTCCTGACATAACTGAATTTCGAATATCGCCATCGATCAAAAGAGTTTTATAGCCTGCACGCGCAAAAGACCATGCTATATTTATGGAAGTAGTTGATTTTCCTTCCCCAGGGTTAACAGAAGTAACGGAAATTACTTTTAGTTTATCTCCGCTCAACTGTATATTTGTACACAAGGCATTGTAATATTCTTCTGTCTTCTTAATGAACTCCAGTTTTTTTTGTGCTATTTCTAATGTCGGCATCTCTCTCTCCTATTTCAACTTATCCAAGTTTGGTACAACTCCCAAAAGCGTCATCTGCAATGCATCTTCGATATCTTCTGGACGTTTCACATGAGTGTCCAAAAGTTCAAGAAGAAGAACTATAACACTGGTTCCAATCCCCCCTGCCAAAAAACCAATTAGTGTATTGCGTTTAATATTTGGCGAAGATGGTGATATAGCCGGTCTTGCCTCCTCCAGTGTTGTCACATCAGAAACACGAGTAATACTGATAATTTTTTGAGCAGCTACTTCTCTCAAAGAGTTAGCGATACGGCTTGCCTCTTCAGGAACTCGATCATTAACTGAAATAGAGACAATACGAGTATCAACTGGTACTGTCACTTTAATTTTATTAGCCAAACCTTTTGGCGTCAAATCTAGTTTCAAATCAGAAACAACTTTCTCCAAAACATCCTGCGATAGGATAATTTCACGATAGTCTTTAACCAAGTACGATCCTGCCTGCAAGTCTTGATTTGTTAAACCAGACTTCTCTCCTTGATTACGGTTAACTACATAAATCCGAGTCGTACTAGTAAACTCAGGTTTGATAACAAAAGTACTGTAGGCAAAAGCAACTGAAGAAGTTATAATTGCCACTAATAAAATGACTAACTTTCTTTTCCATAAAGTTCTGAATAGTTGAAATACATCGATTTCCAAAGTGTTTTGATCTTTCATATTTTCTCCTAAATTAATTGATCCATTATAATTTTTCTGGGATTTTCTACAAAAAGTTCTTTCGCTTTTTTCGCTCCATATTTCTTAGCAATGATATCGTATGCCTGTTCCATATATGGAGGTCTGCTGTCTAAATTGTGCATGTCACTTGCAATTACATGAACTAAATCACGTTCTAAAAAATACCGAGCTCTCTTTTTCATGAATTTATATTTTTCACCAAAGAACTTAGGTTTTAAAACATGATAACTATTTATCTGAGTATAGCACCCCATATCAATCAGTTCACGAACTCGTTTTTCATTATTCTCTAAAGCATCATAACGTTCAATATGAGCAATTACTGGTGTTATTCCCAACATCAAAATATTGCTCAAGCCCGTATGAATCTCACGATAGGGAGTATGCATGCTAAACTCAATCAAAGCATAACGGCTATCATTAAGAGTAGGAATTTCTTTTCTTTCTAGCTTTTCTAGAACATCCAGAGTATAGTATATCTCTGCGCCATAAGCAATGACTAAATCATCTGCTACTTCTTTTGCAATTTCACGAACCTTAAGAAAATTTGTTGCAATTTTTTCTTCTGGAGTCTCAAACATCCCTTTTCGACGATGCGAAGTAGACACAATCATTCGAACTCCTTGATTATAAGCTTCTCTTAAAAGCGCCTTGCTATCCTCTATCGACTTTGGCCCATCATCTACATCAAAAACGATATGCGAATGGATGTCTATCATTTTATCTACCCTCCATCACATCCTGTATAGCTACTTTAACTGTAGCTAAACTACTCTCATCTATTTCCATCATATAGAGACTACTGTCTGGCATTGCATAAGAAGGAAGATCCATCCGACCTGTCCCTTTTAAATCTTGAGAATTTACTTTATAGTTTCCTCCGCTTTCCAATTGAGTATTCACTAGATCCATCATAGTCTCAATCGGCATATTTGTCTGAAGGGAATCCTGCAATCCTTGAAGAATACTATTATAGTTTTTCAATGCCTCTGTAGAAGTTAACTTCTGAATGATTGCTACAATAACCTTTTGTTGGTTGCGACCACGATCACGGTCTCCATCGGCTAGTGAGTAGCGTTCACGCACAAAACCTAGAGCTTGCTCAGAGTCTAGATGGACATTTCCCACTGGAAAATGGAACTTCCCATGTAGAGCTGTAAATTCTTGATCGTTATAAACATCTACTCCTCCCAATAGGTCAATCAATTTCAAAAATGAGGTGAAATTCAAACGAACATAATAATTAATATCTATACCATAAAGGTTCTCTAGGGTATGAATAGATGAATCAACCCCGTATATACCAGCATGAGTCAATTTATCCTTTTGATTGTTTCCACCATCAGCAATAGGAACATATGAATCTCGTGGAGTTGTTGTAAGAAGGATTCTCTTCGTATCCCTATTGACCGTCATCAGGATATTGACATCTGAGCGTGAAACTGAACTAATGGCACCGTAAGTATCAATACCACTGACATAGATATTAAAGAAGCGATCTTTAGATACCTTAGGGGTCTCAACATCCTTGGTCATTTTTTTAGTGTAAATTTTCTTAATTTTAGAAGCATAGTCTGGATACTCTGCCTCAATAATATTCTCAAATACACTATTTAAGACAATAGCTTTGGCTTCTCCAGAAATCAAACTTTTATAAGTTGACAAGTAAGAAGTACTTTTATCAACTGTCAAATCCTTATTTTGACTCGTCTTAATATCAGCTATTAACTTTTGAATATTCTCATTATCCGTATCTGTTGGCCCCATAACACTAGATAATTGGGCAACATTATTGATATCGCTATCCTTTAAAACAACAACACTGAGGGAATACTCTGAATAATTTGAAGTTGCATTAATATGACTTGTAAATCCTACAAATTGCTGCAGAGTAAATAAAGAAACTGAACTCACTAAAACAGCTAGTGTCAAAAAGAAAATCGTGAACTTTTCTGCTTTTTTATAGATTATTAATAGTGCGGCAGTCACAGCAACAATCAAGGCAAAAGCTGCTACCACTATATTAACGTGCCTGAAAGCAAGTATATTGTACTTAAAGATTAAGAACAATAAAAAACCAACTAACAATAAATAAATAGTCAACAAAACTATATTAACACTTCGCTTCACTTTCTGTGAACGTGATTTTTTAAAACGTCTACTCATGATTAACACCTATACATTTAATGCTACTATTATATCACTTTTTTACGGTAAGTTCTACATTTACCGAGTTTATAAAGATATAGATTATTTGGACCTCATAAGCACTGATACTATTCGAAAACCTCTTCAAACCATACCAGTAGCATCGTATTATAGTTATCTGTTACTGTAGACAATCTCAAAACAAGTCTTTGAGATTCTATGTATATCTTCCTAGTTGCTCTTTGATTTTCATTGAGCATTAAACCATCAAAATCAATACAGCATTTCATTTACAATTCAACGTAACTAGACAACTACTAGCCCATATAGCAAAAAAAGTCCTATTAGGACAACTTTATAAAAAATTATCCAATAGAACTGTTCATCATTATTTAACATGATTTTCTGCTTCTTTTTGAGCTTTTTCGATGGCTTTTTTGCTTTCTTGCTCCCATTTAGTCTTAGCTTCTTCATACTGTTTGGTTGTAACAGTATCTTTTTGCAGTTTCATGTACTTGTAGTTATTGCCGTCACCCTTGATACCGACCAGTGAATACCCTCTTGTAAATGGCGTTACTTTGGTTACAGATGCTGTACCACCACTTGACATTGCTGACATAATCAGAGAATTGTCAATCATCCAAGCCTGTGCTTCAGCATATTTTTCATAGCGTTTGGCTACATCTTTATTTTCACTATCTGCATCTTTGAGCATCTTGGTGTAGGTATCAAGCCCCAGGCTAGCAATCTTAGCTTTATCTTCCTGAGCATCTAGACCAAAGATCTTGAGATAGAATCCATCCTCTGCATTGAAAGGATTGAGATAAGTTGATGGATCCTGGTAGTCACCTACCCAACCATCAAAGTTCAAATCATAGTCACGATCAGCTGGTGTCGGTGCCAAGAAGGCTACGTTATTAAAATCATCTGTTGAAAGTTGTTGAACATCAATGACAATGTTATCGGCACCTAAAACTGACTCAAGGGTCTGCTTAACTGAGTTCATGCCTGTCACAGCATTTTTACTTGTCTGATCAACTGCAACATCCAAGTGAATAGGGAAAGTCACACCTTGACTTGCCAATTCTTTTTTAGCTTCCGCAAATTTTGCTTGGGCTTTTTCTTTGTTGAAATAGGCATCTTGAGCATCTGCCAAGTTAATACCTGACCATTCTGTACCATAGTTGACCAATTTAGAAGCAACTACTTCTCCAAAGGTCTTGTCTCCCACTTGAACAAATGTAGGAGGTACTAGGGTGTTACGAAGGGTCTTGCTAGCCGCTTCTTCCCCATTTGACTGAGCAGAATAGGCTGTGCGGTCCAAGGCAAAGTTCACCGCTTGGCGGAAGTTTTTGTTCAAGACAGCTGTCTCAGTTGACTTCTTCTGCTCGTCTGTCGTTTTAGACGTATGGTTGTAAGCCTTACGGTTGACGTTGAAATTAAAATACCAAGAAGTCTTGTCCTGCAAGCTATAGACGATATTATCCTTATATTTTTCCTTGGTCTTAGCAAAGTTTGAACTATTTGGATAAACCCCAGCGATAGAATAAGCTCCACTTTCAAAGTTACGGATGGTCAATTCTTGGTCTGAACCATCAAAATAGGCCAATTTCACGTGTTCAATCGATACTTTATTATGATCATAGTAATGCGGATTTTTCACATACTCGATCGATGATTTTGATGTGAAATCTTTTAACAAATAAGGTCCGCTGTAGAGAATGCTATCTGGAGATAGGGTACCAAAATCTTTCCCTTTTGAATTTAGAAACTCTTCGTTGACTGGGAAAAGAATACTATTCATTGTTTTTGAATTCCAGTAGGGTTCTGGACGTGCCAAAGTATACTCAACAGTCTGGTCGTCAATGGCCTTCACCCCAACCTTAGAAAAGTCAGAATCCGCTCCTGTAATATAATCATTCAAGCCCTTGATCGAGTTTTGTATCAAGTCAATGGCCTGTGATTTATTGTCCACTGCGTACTTAATCCCTGTCACAAAATCCTGTGCCTTGACTGGGGCGTACTCTTCACCGTCAGCTGTGAACCATTTGGCATCTTTTCTCAGTTTATAGGTGTAAGTCAGACCGTCGCTTGAAACAGACCAGTCTTCTGCCAAAGATGGAACTAGGTTTCCGTGGTTATCATTTTCAAGCAAACCATCAACTAGGTTAGTAATAATAGCTGTATTATCAGCGTAGTAGTCTAACAAGTAGTTAAATGTAGTTGGGTTTCCACTAAAGGTTGATGAGTAAGTTTTTGTATCTGAACCTGATTGTCCGCAAGCAGCTAAAAGCAAGGCAGCCGCAAAAGTCAGGCCTGCACTAAGGACACGCTTTTTTGTAGTCATCTTCTTTCTCCTTTATGTTAGTTTTTATAACATATGTTTATTTTACCAAAATAGTGGGAATTTGTAAAGTTAATTGAATTTTGAGAATGAAAGTTTATAAACTTTAGTCATAAAAAAACAAAGGATTTCTGTCTTTCATACAGTCCTCCCTTGTTTTTATACGATTTCAATTTTAAATTTTTCTGTAAAAAATATTTATAGTAATTCCACACAGAAAGCATCCCATGGAGCCAAGATTTGTCTTTCAAAGACTTCTTGAGCCGCGGTGTTTTCAATCAAAACAGATTTGATGTTTCCTTCTACTGTCAAGTCTTGCTCTTCATTGGACAAGTTAGCCACAACTAGGAAACGACGGTCGCCATCTTTACGGATATAGGCGAAGACCTTATCAGCCGTATCAAGCAATTCAAAGTCAGCTCGAATCAACCAGCTGTTCTCCTTACGGATTTGGACCAACTTCTGATAAGTATAGAAAATAGAATCTGAATTTGCCAGCGCTTCTTGAACATTAATTGCTTGATAGTTTGGATTGACTGCCAACCAAGGATGACCTGTTGAGAAACCAGCGTTTTTGCTTTCGTCCCATTGCATCGGGGTACGGGCATTGTCACGTCCAATGACACGGATACTGTCCATAATTTCTTCCAGCGGAACGCCTTTTTCAAGAGCCTCACGCGCATAGTTAAGGGATTCAATATCTTCTACTTGATCCAGCGTTTCAAACGGATAGTTGGTCATCCCAATCTCCTCACCTTGGTAAATATAAGGAGTTCCTCTCATGAGATGAAGTAAGATTGCAAAGGCTTTGGCAGATTTTTCGCGGTATTCTTGGTCATTTCCCCAGATTGAGACGATACGAGGGAGATCATGATTGTTCCAGAAGAGCGAATTCCAGCCGTCCTCAACGCCTAACTCTGTCTGCCATTTGTTGAAGATTTCTTTTAACTTAGGAATATTCAGTTCTTTTTGATAGTGCCACTTAGGCTGACCTTCCTGATACTGAAGACCGATATGTTCAAAATGGAAGACCATAGACAATTCTTGCCCCTTTGGATCAGAGTAGAGCTTGGCAATCTCCGGCGTTGCTCCCCAAGTCTCCCCTACTGTCAAGAGATTCTTATCGCCAAAAGTGGCCTGATTCATCTCCTTGAGATAAGGGTGGAGCATAGGACCATTATTGACTACTTTCTCGTCAGGAATTTTCCCAATCATATCAATAACATCCATACGGAAACCGCCAATGCCTTTATCAATCCAGAAGTTCATCATCTCATAAATTTTCTGACGAAGTTTTTCATTTTCCCAGTTGAGATCGGGCTGTTTCTTACTGAAAAAGTGGAGATAGTATTGACCTGATTTTTCATCGTATTCCCAAGCAGAACCACTAAAGATAGAATCTAGGTCATTAGGTTCATCCCGCCAGATATAGTAATCTCGCTCAGGGCTATCAGGATTTTCACAGGCCTCGACAAACCAGGCATGTTCATCTGAGGTATGATTGACCACCAAGTCCATGATAATACGAATATCACGTTTCTTAGCTTCCGCGATCAGTTGGTCCATATCCTCCATGGTCCCAAAAATAGCCGCAATCGCTTGATAATCAGCAATATCATAGCCATTATCATCCATAGGACTGTCATAAACAGGAGAAAGCCAAATCGCTGTAATTCCTAACTTGGCTAGATAGTCTAACTTACTGGTAATTCCTGGCAAATCGCCAATTCCATCTCCGTTGCTATCCATAAAGCTCTTAGGATAGACTTGATAGACTACGGCATTGTGCCACCATTTTTCTTGCATCTTCTTACCTCATTATTTTAATAATCTATAGTCTATGATAGCGCTTTTTAAAATTTTGTGCAAGCGTTTGCCTAATCTTTTTGATTCCTTTTTTAACTCCATAGTTTCCTAACTTCCAATTTTTTATTATAATAGAGGTCAGAGGTAAAAAAATGAAAAAACAAGCTTTTAGTTCTGAACAATATTTGAATCTACAACGCGACCACATTTTGGAGCGCATTAACCAATTTGACGGCAAACTCTACTTGGAGTTTGGTGGTAAAATGTTAGAAGATTTCCACGCTACTCGTGTCCTTCCTGGTTATGAGCCTGACAACAAAATCAAGCTCTTGCAAGAATTGAAAGAGCAGGTTGAGGTTGTGATTGCTATTAATGCTAGCAATATCGAGCATTCCAAAGCACGTGGTGACTTGGGTATTTCTTATGACCAAGAAGTTCTTCGTTTGATTGACAAATTCAATGAATTGGGAATTTTTGTTGGCTCCGTTGTCATCACACAGTACGCTGGCCAACCAGCTGCAGATGCCTTCCGCAATCAACTCGAGAAAAACGGAATTGATTCTTATCTCCATTATCCAATCAAAGGATATCCGACGGATATGGATCACATTATTTCCCCTGAAGGTATGGGGAAAAATGATTACATCAAAACCAGTCGCAACTTGATCGTCGTAACTGCTCCTGGACCTGGTTCTGGAAAATTGGCAACTTGTATGTCCAATATGTACCACGACCAAATCAATGGCATCAAGTCTGGCTACGCTAAATTTGAAACCTTCCCAGTTTGGAATCTTCCCCTTCATCATCCAGTTAACTTGGCTTATGAAGCTGCCACAGCTGACCTTGATGATGTCAACATGATTGACCCCTTCCATCTTCAAACCTATGGAGAAACCACTGTCAACTACAACCGTGATATCGAGATTTTCCCAGTGCTCAAGCGCATGTTGGAACGCATTCTAGGAGAGTCTCCATACGCTTCTCCGACTGATATGGGTGTCAACATGGTTGGTTTCGCTATTACAGATAATGAGGCTGCTATTGAAGCCTCTAAACAAGAAATCATCCGCCGTTACTATCAGACTGTTCTTGATTTCAAAGCAGAGAAAGTTGGTGAAGCAGCTGTCAAGAAAATCGAGTTGCTTATGAACGACCTCGGTATCACACCTGCAGACCGTAAGGTTGCTATCGTTGCCCGTCAGAAAGCAGAAGAAACTGGCGGACCAGCCCTAGCCCTTGAATTACCAAATGGGGAAATAGTGACTGGTAAAAACTCAGAACTCTTTGGTCCTACAGCCGCTGCTCTTATCAACGCCATCAAGAAATCAGCTGACATTGCTAAAGAAGTAAAACTAATCGAACCAGAAGTTGTCAAGCCAATCCAAGGTCTTAAAATCGATCATCTGGGTAGCCGCAATCCACGCCTTCATTCAAATGAAATTTTGATTGCACTGGCTATCACAGCTACAGAAAATCCTGACGCTGCTCGCGCTATGGAAGAACTTGGCAACCTCAAAGGAAGCGAAGCCCACTCAACCATCATCTTGACCGATGAAGACAAGAATGTCCTTCGTAAACTAGGTATCAATGTAACCTTTGACCCATACTACCAATACGACCGCTTGTATCGTAAGTAAAGCTTCGAACCTCTCCACCCTCGGAGAGGTTTTCTCTCTGTCTCAAGAGCCAGCTTTATGTTATAATGAAAGAAGAAAACTGAAAGGATTTACCATGTCAAAAGAAGTTATTGTTGAAAGTTTTGAACTTGACCACACTATTGTTAAAGCACCCTATGTTCGCTTGATTGGGGAAGAAACAGGACCAAAAGGAGACATCATCTCCAATTATGATATTCGCTTGGTGCAACCAAACGAAGACTCTATCCCTACTGCTGGCCTTCACACTATCGAGCACCTCTTGGCCAAACTCATCCGCACCCGCATTGACGGTATGATTGACTGTTCACCATTTGGTTGCCGCACAGGCTTCCACATGATTATGTGGGGACGTCACACTAGTGCTGAAATCGCTACCGTTATCAAGGATTCGCTCAAGGAAATCGCTGAGACTACTACTTGGGAAGATGTTCCTGGAACAACCATCGAATCTTGCGGAAACTACAAGGACCATAGCCTCTTTTCTGCTAAAGAATGGGCAAAACTTATTCTAGAACAAGGAATTTCAGATGATGCCTTTGAGCGTCATGTCATCTAAACACAAAAAAGGAACCGGCTTTTCAGCTGGCTCCTTCTTTTTTATTCTCAAAATTTTGTCTTATACTCAATGAAAATCAAAGAGCAAACTAGGAAACTAGCCGCAGGCTGTACTTGAGTACGGCAAGGCGAAGTTGACGTGGTTTGAATTTGATTTTCGAAGAGTATTAGGCTTTTTCACGAATAACTAAACCACCCTCTTCCATATCTGCTTCTAGGTGTTTGGCATCTAAATGATCCAAGTGGAAGTCTGTCACCTTATCACGAATTTCTTGTTCAACCACACGACGGAGAGGACGAACACCCATGACTTCGTCATAGCCTTCTTCTGTGATATAGTCCTTAGCCGCTTGACTGACTGACAAATCAATGTCTTTCTTAGCCAAGGTTTGGTTGACTTCAGCCAACATCAAGTCCACAATCTTAGAAAGGTCTTCTTTGCTCAAGTGTGAGAATTCGATGACAGCATTGAAACGGTTAAGGAATTCTGGACGGAAGTAAGGTTTCAAACGATCCATCAATTCTGGTTTGTCCGCATCTTCTGTCAAGTTAGCTTCGTAACCAAAGCCTGCGTTTGAAGTTGCGATAATCACCGTATTCTTGAAGTTGACAGTGTTACCTTGACCATCTGTCAAACGACCATCATCCAAGACTTGGAGGAGAAGGGTAATGACTTGAGGATCAGCCTTTTCAATTTCATCCAAGAGAATGATAGAGTAAGGATTACGACGGACGCGTTCTGTCAAGGTATTGTTGTTGTCATCGTAACCAACATAACCTGCAGTTGTACCAATTAGCTTAGAAACGGCTGTGCGGTCACTGAATTCAGACATATCCAAACGAATGATTGCGTCCTTAGTTCCAAACATATCAAGCGCTAATTGCTTAGCAAGTTCTGTCTTACCAACCCCAGTTGGACCTACAAAGAGGAAGCTACCGATTGGACGATTGCCTTCATCAAAACCAGCACGGTTACGACGGATAGCACGAGATACCGCTTCTACCGCCTTGTCTTGACCGATTACCTTATCTTGCAAGCGATGAGCCATATCTTTCAAACGTTCGATGTCTGATGTTCCCATTTGTGATACTGGAATTCCCGTCATTCGTTCTACAGATTCAGCCACATCATTGACACTTGCAGTCACTTTCATATCTTCTGTGTGATTTTCGATTTTCTTTTCCAATTCTGCAATGCGTGTTTTATAGTTTAGAGCTGCTTCAAAATCTTCTGCCTCAACAGCTTTTTCTTGCTTGTCTTTTTCTGCCTCAATTTCACGTTCAACAGCATGTACATCTGTTACTGGATGCTGAGCTGCTAAGTGAGCTGCCGTTACATCGACAAGGTCAATAGCCTTATCTGGCAAACTACGTTGTGGAATATACTGAACAGAATAATCCACTGCTGCTTTCAAAACTTCGTCTGGCAAGATAACATTGTGGTGTTGTTGGTAGAGGTCACGAATTCCTTGAAGGATTTTAAAAGTGTCCTCTGCTGAAGGAGCATTGACCTTGACTTCGTTAAAACGACGAGCAAGAGCCGCATTCTTCAAGATGGTGTTACGGTATTCGTCTTGAGTTGTCGCTCCAATAACGGTCAATTCACCACGAGAGAGAGCTGGTTTGAGAATGTCCGCAAGCCCTTTAGAACCACTATCTCCACCAGTGCTACCAGCACCGAGAATTTGATGAATTTCATCAAAGAAGAGAATGATATTTCCCGCTTCTTTTACTTCATTGACTAAATTTTGAACGTTTTCTTCAAAGCTACCACGATATTGAGTACCAGCCTCAAGACCTGAGATATCAATGGAAATAATTTCCTTATTCTTAATAGCAGCTGGAACATCACCGTTCACAATGGCTTGTGCCAAGCCTTCGACAACTGCTGTCTTACCAACACCTGCATCTCCGACTAAAACAGGATTGTTCTTGGTACGGCGTGAGAGGATTTCAGATGTCTCTTGAATTTCCTTGTTTCGTCCGATGACTGGATCCAGCTTGCCCTCACGCGCTTCTGCTGTTAAGTTTCGACCCAGTTTAGCAAGGACACCATCTTGTTTCATACCTGAAACCTGTTGTTGCATTTGTCCATCAGCTTCTGCATTTCCTGGTAATTGACCAGTCGCACGATAGTGAGCAAATTCCTCAGGTGTCACTTCACGTCCATTAATCAAGTAACGACGATTTTCAGAACTGTAGCCTCGCATACCACCCATCAATTGGTTAAATAAATCATCCATGTTGTTAAAATTATTAAAGTTGTTGTTCATATTCTTTACCTCTTTTTGTTTACTTAGTTATGATTACTGATATTGACTATCTTTGACCTTTGTTTTAAAAAATTTAGACTAGCTAAATCGCTACTCTACGTACTATTTCTGGTTTTTCTTTTTCAAGCAGGAGTAGACTATCTTTACTTCTGAAGATTTCTAGATTAAACATAGACCCCACCTCTTTCTATTTTACTTTAAATAAGTGTTCTAGTAAGGCTTTCATTTACCTTACGTTCATAATATACTACATTAGTCAGAAAAGGTCAAGGATTTTGACTTTAATTGACCAATATTTTTTAGAATGCAAAAACACCCTGAAACATCAGGGTGCCATTCTTACATCAAATATAAAATTGCTAGGGTCAGGAGACTTGCTAGAATCCCTATTCCCCAAAAGAAGAAATCAACCTTCCACTCGCTCCAAGGATTTCCTTTACCAGACAATCCTCCAAGCTCAAAATGGTGATGTACAGGCGTCATACGGAAAATACGTTTGCCACCTGTCAGTTTGAAATAACTGACTTGCATCATGACTGAGGTTGTTTCAAAGACATAAATAATTCCGATAATCAAGAGAGTCCATTCTTGGTGGAGGGCCATAGAGATAGCTGCCAGCATTCCACCGAGAGCCAAACTTCCCACATCTCCCATAAAGACTTTAGCAGGCTTATGGTTAAAGACAAAGAACCCAAGCAAACCACCAATCATAGCAAGAATCACTAGAAGGATATCCATCTGACCTTGCACATAGGCAATAACTCCATAGGCAGACAAACTAATCACAACGGAAATACTAGCTAAACCATCAATACCGTCTGTCAAGTTTACTGCGTTTGAAAAACCGACTAGCCAGAAAAGAGCGAAGACAATATAGAAAATCCCTAGATGCACTTGGTAACCAAAGACAGAAAGCATATCTCCACCGCGCTCATAAAAAAGGTAGAAAATGACACCACCTAGAAGCTGAAGAGCCAATTTCTGTTTGGGATTAAGACCCTCATTGATTTTACGGAAGACCTTGAGGAAATCATCTAAAAATCCGATTAAACCATAAAGAACCAAGATAAATAAAATCATACCGACATTATTGCTGAGTTGATTACTAAATAAGGTAAAAAAGAAGGTAACCAAAACAGAAGCAATTAAGAAAACCAAACCTCCCATTGTAGGAGTCCCAGCTTTTGCCTGGTGCTGTTTGACATCCTCATGCATCTGCTGGCCTGTAATTTGCGCCTTTCTATAAAATTGGATAAAGGCCGGAATTCCTACTAAAGTTAGTAAAAATGTCACAATTCCAGCACTGATAGAAATAAACATATTAGTCTCCTAAAGTTAATTTAATTTTTTTAATGTTTTTGATAGCTGTATTGGTCCGAACGTCTTGCTTCTGAACAACAGAACCTGAACCTTCAAATTCCAGCTCAATATCCAACCATTTAGCAAAGGCCTCAGCAGTCTCTTTTTTCCAGCCATACATATCTGGAATTTCTTCTACCTTATCCGATAAAAGGAGAACTTGTTGGTTTGGTGCAAGATTTTTTCCTTCTTCTACAGAAGTCTCTTTAATCTTTGTTCCAGTACCAACAACGATTGGTTGCACAATATTTCGACGTAAGGCTTCCGCCAAATCACCAGGTGAAATATCCTTGATGCTAGGCATTGCATACGAAGATTCTGTCGTCACTTGATCTAAATTCTTAGCTGGAGATTGAAGGTTCAGAGATTCTTTCATCGCTGAAGCCCGCTCCAAGATTGGATTGGAAAACTCTCCCAACTGGACAGCTGAATAATGCTCAGGCTGTTGAACCGTTACATACAAGATAAAATCAGGATTTTCAGCAGGATTCATAGTCACAACTGAGAAAATATAATTGGTAGAACCAACCAAGTAGCCTCCATTTTTCTCATCAGCGATTTGAGCCGTACCGGATTTAACTGCTACATTTTGTCCAGGAACTGTTATAATTGGCTTTCCTGTTTGGTGATTATACATAGTTCCATATAGAGGGTCCGTCCCAACTAATATCATGTTAGTACGAGTCAAGCTTGCTGCATCTTCAGATACAGGTTTTCCTACAATCTCTTTTTGAGACTTTCGTACAGACTGATTGTTAGTATCATAAATAGCACTTATAAATTTTGGCTCCAGCATAACTCCATCATTAGCAATAGCTGTAAAGGCACGAATCATTTGCGTCTGGGTCACTGAAATCCCTTGTCCAAATGAACTCTGAGCAATATTTACGATATTGTCAGCCGGAAGTTGGCCTGCATATTCATCCGTCAAGCCAAAACGAGTCGGAACACCAAATTTAAAGCGACTTAGATAATCCAGCCAGGTAGCATCTCCCATCTTTTGCTCAAGAAGCGTCATCCCAACGTTACTTGAGTGCGCAAACCCTTGAGAAAAGGTCATCATTCCTCCGCCAGTTAATCCTTCATTGACATCCCAATCTCGGATAGTAGCATCTGCTACTTTTAACTCACTACTATTGAAGACTTCTCCTCCTGGGAAAGTATTATTATCAATAGCAGCAGCGAGCGTCATGACCTTCATGGTTGACCCTGGCTCATAGTTACTTTGATAAAGGATATCACGCCAAACAAAGTCCTTGGTAAGTCCTTCCTTAGTATCGGCATCAAAGGTTGGTCTCTGCGTCGTTGCAAGAATTTCCCCCGTTTTAGCACTAACCAAGGTAGCCGTCATATACTTGCCTTTTACTTTTTCTTGAAAGACATTCATCTGTGTTTCCATGAAGGACTGAAGGGTGCTAGAAATAGTCGTATAAACATCCTTGCCATCTACCGTTTGCTGAGACACTTGTTCAGTTCCAGGGACAATATTACCCAGACGATCTTTTTCATAGGTAATAATACCGTCTTTCCCTGCAAGAATACTATTCAAGGAACTCTCCATCCCAGAAGTTCCCAGCAAACTCTTGCTACCATCCTCATTTTCATGGAGTTGAGCTAAACCAATAAAACTAGAAGCGAATTGTCCATTTGAATAGCTTCTATTAGGGCTAGTTGTGAAGTCAATTCCTTCCACACTAGCATCTTTCAAATCTTTTTTAATAGCCATCATATTGGCATAGGTAATCCCATTTCCTTTTGCTCCAAAGGAAACCTGGGTCAGATTTGGTTGAGCTAATTGCTCTTTCACATAAGCCTCATCCATATCCAAATACTTATGGAAAACCTCTGCTACCTTATTAAACTGGGCATCTTCTACATAAAGAATTTTACCCGTTGCTGATTTGTATTTTTTATCAATGACAGCATAGACATTATAGGAGGTTGCGTCCTCAGCAATCGGGACTCCATTTCGGTCATAAATAGTCCCACGTTTGGCAGGGACTATACGGGTTATTTGGTGAACTTTCTTAGCCTCTTTGACTAGATCCGTTCCAAATTTACTACCACTCCCGATAATAACAGCAAAATTGACCAAAAAGACAGCGAAAAGTACGACAGCTAACAAGCTGATGTACTTCCCCACTATTTTACGGTTTTCTGCTGGAGATTTACGGTTTCTAATCGCAAATCGGGTTATTCTTTTTGTCCACTTCATATCTTACTCCGCTGATCGAATATTCTCATTATTCAATTTTAAGTCCTTAGAATTTGCGATTTCTTTCAAGCGTTCTGCCCTCAACAATTCATTTACCTCTTGTTTGGCATCATCCAACTCTGTCTTCTTCTCCTCTATCTGTGCATTGATTTTTGTCAGATCATTTTGTACTTGTAGGAGTCGAGTCTGCATAAAGATAATACTCAGCGCCAAAACGAGAGCTGTAAACGCAATGGAAAGATAAAAAGCCTTCTCCACACGGGAGAATTTTTTTATACGATTCTGCAAGAATTGACTGGTTGTTTCTTTCTTATCTACCATTTTTTCCTCTTACTTGTGAATTTTTCTGGCCACGCGCAACTTGGCTGAGTGCGAGCGGTTATTGGCTTCTAATTCTTCTGCACTTGGCAAGATTGGCTTACGGGATACCAATTCCATCTTGGGCTTGAGATCATCTGGGATGAAAGGCAAACCTTTGGGAACTTCCACTGTTGAAGCTTCCTTGAATAACTGCTTAGTCAAGCGGTCTTCTAAGGAATGAAAGGTAATCACTGAAATTCTACCATCCAGAGCCAACATATCCATGGCCTGCTGGATGGACTCATCTGCTGCTCCCAGTTCATCATTGACTTCAATTCGAATAGCCTGGAAAATCTGCTTGGCAGGATGACCCTTTTTCTTGAGTTCCTTAGCAGGTTTGGCTGACTTGATAATCTCTGCCAGCTCAGTCGTTGTCTCAATTGGCTTGACTTCACGTGCTTGTTCAATCTTACGCGCAATCTGTTTAGAGAATTTATCCTCGCCATACTTAAAGAAAATACGAACCAAGTCATGATAGCCATAGTGGTTCACCACTTCATAGGCTGTCAGACTAGCATCCTGATTCATGCGCATGTCCAGTGGCGCATCCTTTTTATAAGAAAAACCACGCTCACGCTGGTCCAGCTGAGGACTAGACACTCCCAAGTCATAACAAATTCCATCAATTTCTTGAACACCAGCTTCGCGCAAACGTGCCTGTAAATGACGGAAATTATCCTTGATAAAGGTTACCATCCCTTTTTCGATATAGGGTGCCAAGCGTTTTTGCGCATTATCAATGGCATTCTGGTCCTGGTCAAAGGCATAGAGATGGCCTTTTTCACTTAATTTACTTAATAAATATTCGCTATGGCCCGCTCCACCCAAAGTCGCATCAACGTAGATACCGTCAGGCTTTACGTCGAGCATATCAATCGTTTCGTGGAGTAAGACCGTTACATGATGAAATTCTTTTGTCATATCCTATCTATTTTACCACAAATCTGACTAGCTTGCACTAGTCAGACAAATAGGTCAAAAACAAGTAAGATTTCTTTAAGAAATATGTCAAATATGCTTGACATTCTCTCTATAGAAGAATATAATGTAGTCAAATATATACGACACACTTCAGAAAGGAGAACAGATGAATCGTGTGAAAGAATTTCGCAAGGAACTGGGCATTTCCCAGCTCGAGCTCGCCAAGGATATCGGTGTCTCGAGACAAACCATCAACATGATTGAAAACGACAAGTACAATCCGACTCTGGAACTCTGTCTCAATCTCGCCCGCAGCCTCCAAACTGACCTCAACAGTCTCTTTTGGGAGGATGATTTTTAAAAAAGGAGCCAACTCATGAAAAAAGAAACCTTCACTGAAAAACTGATCAAGCGTACATACGGTATTTCTGATCCACTTGACGAATACAAACGACGCGAGGCTGATCGTATCGGCAATCAAGTCTTTATCTTCCTCTTTTATCTGATGATTTTCGGAAATCTTATTCCACTCCTTCTGGCCTATAAATATCCTCAAGAAGTGGCTCTAATCTATCCTCCTCTGATTTTAGTGATTGCCCTCATCGCTGCTGGCTATGTCACCTACCAAATGAAAAAAACAGGGATTACAACTATTGAACCAGATATGCTGAGTGAGAAAGAAAGTAAGCAACTTCGCTACCCAGGTCTGAAAGCAGGTTTGTTCTTTGGTCTATGGATATTTTTTATAACTCCTCTTCTCGATATACTCATAGGTGAAAGTCAGGACTATTTTCAGTCTCTTCTCACTATAAGAAATGGTGTATCAAGCATTCTCGGTTCTATCTTCTTCGGGGCAAGCATACAGTTCCTCATCTCCCGTCGCATTGCAAAAGCCAAGAAAGATCAGGATAATGATTAGGAGGAAACTCATGAAAAAAGAAAAGAAACAGTTACGTCATCCTGGTCTGAAAGCAGGTTCGATTTATGGAACAGTAATATTTTTTATAATTCCACTCATTGATACCCTAACAAGTGAAAATCCAAATTTTATCACTTCTCTTTTAAATGCAAAACATATTTTTAAAACTATACTGGGAGCTTTCTTTTTCGGAGTGATGATGCATATTATCGTCTCACTTCGTATTGCAAGAGCTAATACTCTTCGAAAATCAAATTCAAACCGCGTCAACGTCGCCTTGCCGTACTCAAGTACAGCCTGCGGCGAGTTTCCTAGTTTGCTCTTTGATTTTCATTGAGTATAAAAAAGACCAGGATTAGGAGGTACCTATGAAATCATTACTAACTTTACTTACCTATCATCTTTTGTTCAGTTCTCTGCTCATCTTCATCATAGTTTCAGGGAACTTGCCAATCAGCGAGATATTCCTCCTTCTAGTCTTTATTCCAGCCCTCAACAAAGGACTAACTTATCTAAAGATTGACTCCCCAAAAACACGCATACTCAACTTAGCACTGTGCTTTATGATTCTATCTTTACCACAACTGATGCTCATCTCAAGCGATTGGAAATATTATTTACTGCTCACTATCGCTATCCTTTCTTCTATCACTTATCTTTATTATCTCTATCAATTCGTAAAAGAAAGTCAGTAAAACCACTCATTTAGGAGGTTACTAACATGAAAAAAGAAGACTTCACCACTCGCCTACTTCGAAATCTCTTTCATATCCAAGGCCCTTTTGATGAATGCCGACAAGAAATTATCTACAAGGCTTGTGCCCGTTCCATGGTCCAAATCGTTTATTCTTCCTTCTTTCTCTTCTTGTTTTATCTGTTATTTGGACGCTTCATAGAGATTGTTCGTTATGCTATGCCTTACGTATACTCTGGACTCATTTTTTTCATTACTTTAAAAACTCAGAAAGCCGTCAAAGAACTCCATCTGGAAAAAGATGACAAGTCAGAAATCATCCTCAAAACCTACAGCAAAGCCCAAATCAAATTTCGAAGCTGGGTTGTGTTTATCGGTATTCAGATTGGCCTCTTTACCTTACTCATCTTTCATAAAGTCTTCGTTCAGCAGATGTCCCTTTCAGATTTTGGGAAGTTGCTCATGCAATTCGATAAAAGTGGTCCTTTCCTGATGTATGGCCTGATTATCGGTAGTATTTTCGGAACCCTGACCTACGGATTTCTATCACTACAGGAGGAGAAAACTCCTAAAAATACCAAACAGAAGGAGAAAAGCAAGCAATGACTTCACTATACGATTTTTCAGTCTTAAACCAAGACCATCAAGAAACCCCACTAGATGCCTATCGTGGAAAAGTTCTCTTGGTTGTCAACACTGCTACTGGATGTGGTTTAACACCCCAGTACCACGGTCTCCAAGAACTCTATGACCGCTATCAAGAACAAGGTTTCGAGATTTTAGACTTCCCTTGCAATCAGTTTATGGGACAAGCACCAGGTAGCGCAGAGGAAATCAACGTCTTCTGTAGCCTACATTATCAAACCAGCTTCCCACGTTTTGCCAAAATCAAGGTCAACGGTAAGGAGTCAGATCCCCTCTATGTTTGGTTGAAAGACCAGAAATCTGGCCCACTAGGAAAACGAATCGAATGGAATTTCGCTAAATTTCTCATCGGTCGTGATGGGCAAGTCTTTGAACGCTTCTCTTCAAAAACAGCCCCAAAACAAATTGAAGAGGCGATACAAAAACTACTATAATTTACAATCTCACTATGATTAGGTTTCTTTTAGCCTGATGAATAGTGAGATTTTTTGATGGGCTTTGACTTAAATAGAAAAACACCCCATGATATGAACCATGAAGTGTTGTAAAAATGATACATTCATAGCAGACAAGGCACTACTGACTGCTATTCTTGACTCCTGAGTATGTATAGGTCCTATTTCTAGGACACTCTTTTTCTGTCACCACCCTAAAATAAAAGCTATGCTCCCGCCCATCCTTGGCATTTTCCTTGTTTAAGACAAAGTAGTTTTTCTGATTCATCGCCATGGTTCGTAGGATGTCATCAATCAAGAAAGTCAAGGGCACGTTCATGGCAGAATATTTTTGAAAATCCTCTTCAAAATGAATATAGTTATCTGAAAAATAATCCATCTGTAGTTTGTTTTCATACAACTCTTTTCTAGTCATAAACTCCCTCCTCCCACAGCCGAATTTCTAGGATATCTTCTAGCTCTATCGATCTATATCCCTCATTTGTCCTAATGGATAAGTTCTGATGTGATAACTCTCTTACCTCACCGATGATAGTGGTTTTCTGCTTCTTTTCCTTGACCACAAAACTTCCCTTAAGTTGGCCAACATAAAGTTGAGAAAGCAAATGTAGTTTCTCAACTGGGTCCAAATCTATCGAAAAATCAACACGTTTTTTTTCTTCACTGAGCGAACTGGTGTGTTCTGAGAGGTAAAACCCCATCCACTTCTGCATACCTGGATCTTGATAATCTCGCGCAGATTGAAAAGGTAAATAAGAACGATCAATCATTTTAATCCATCTAATCCTCCAGCAGAATGTCCTCCAATCAGCTTGCTTCTGGCAAGACTCCTAGAGGCTTCTTCCAGTGCATTGGCTCTTAAAAGGGAAGTGAAACCAAATTGTTCCCGAATGGAGTCAATGGCCGTCTGGAGCCTTTCTTCTTTTTCTAACTTATCAACATCATCAAAGAGGGAAATCAATCCAAAGGACTCGTCTACAAAGTCTGAATAGTTAACTCCGACACTTCTAACCGCTCCAGAAGTGTATTTGTTATGAAATAGCTTCAAAACATAATCCGTTAAGACAGCTGTTTTATTGGTCGGTTCGACCTTCATTTGTGTGTGAATAGACGACCTAACCTCCTGTTTAGAGAAACCGACATAGATAGAGACAAGGGTTGTTTTCTTGCCAGACCTTCTCAGTCTAATAGCTACCTGCTCCGCCATTTCTCGGAGAATAATTTCAATATCCCGTAGCTTCACGTAGTCTCTCGGCAAGATTTGAGAATTCCCCAAGCCCTTGGATTTGGCTTTATAGGGCTTGTGAACATTACTCTCATCAATCCCGTTAGCATGAAACCACAAACGCAAGCCAGACTGACCCAGAACTTTCTTTAGCTGGTCGGGATTACTGGTTGCCAATTCCTTGATGGAAAAAATCCCCAGAGCATGCAAGCGTTTCTCCATCCGCCTGCCAATCCCCCAAAAATCCGTCATCTTAGGGATTGTCCAGACCTTCTCTTCCACATCCTGGTAAGACCAGTTGGCCCTCATGGTCGGAGTGTGCTTGGCTTCATTATCCAGAGCCAACTTGGCCATTAAAGGATTGGCATTTGACATGCCCACTGTAGAGTATATCCCTGTCTGCCTCCAAATATCCCTCTGAATACGAGCAGAAAGCATATCCAGCTTGTCTTTGCGAGAAAGACTCTTATCTGGGATGAAATAGTTGAGCGAACTAGTCAGGTCAACAAAACCCTCATCGATAGAGTAAGGATAAATATCATCTGGACTGCCATAGTTTTGAAAGATTCGCTGGATTTCCATATTGACTGCGATGTACTCATCCATCCTGGGTGGCACAATCAAGGTCACTTGAGCCCAATCTTCGATGTAGCGAACATAGTCTGAATCAGTAGGCAACCCCTGCTTTCTAGCATTATAGTAGGAAAATTTTCGCGTTTTGATATCAAAAGGCAAATCATAGGCCCGACCAACATTTGACTTTCCAAAAATCTTCTTAAACAGGGGAGAGGAGGCTAGGATAAGACCAGTTGAATTATCCGCGCGACTCATGACACAAAGCGAAGTCTTCAGCGGATGCAATCCTCTTTTCACGCACTCAACACTAGCATAAAAAGATTTCATATCAACAAAGGCAATGTCACTTTTGGGCTCTCTGGAATAATCAAAGTAGCCCATCATCTAGCCCTCCATCGGCACAAAGTTCCCAACGATAATGCCAACAATCCGAGGATCTTCCTCATAGGAGATGAAAATATCCTTGTATTTAGGATTGATAGAGACCAGACGCAAGCCATCCTTCTCTCGATAGACTCGTTTGATATAGGTCTGGTTATTGCAAACCACTGCATAGACCGCCCCGTCATAGTCAAATCCTGTCTCTCGAATCAGAGCCACTGAACCATTTTGGTATTTAGGTTCCATGGAGTCCCCAGACACCCATGACGCAAAATCATGAGCCAACTCCTCATTAAAGTAAACCGTATCAAAATTCTGATCATCGTAGACTGAGGCTCCAATCCCTGCTGACATGCGTTCGTAGACACGGTATTCGTAGAGTTGGACTGATATGGTCGTCTTCTTCTGAGTTTGTTCCTCTCGAGCCAGATTGCGAGCATACAGCACAACTTTTTCCTTCCCTTTAGTGGAAAGGCTATTGTAAAGACGAACAATCTCAGTTTGAGTAAAATATCCTTTGGGTACTTTTAAAATGTTTTCTAACTGACCAACTTTCTCTTTTGACGGTTCTTTGATTCCACGTTCCCAAGCTGAGTAAGCCTGGAAACTAATCCCAAGTTGCTCTGCAATTTCCTTCTGTGTCAGTTTTAACTCTTTCCTCCGAGCCTTTAATTTTTCTGGCTGATACATACTTCACCTCCTATTATGATACTTTAATGGACATTATCTCCCTTAGAAAGACTAATCGATGCTTGAATCCATATTTTTTAAACTCAACCAATATGGTTTAGTTTTATTATATAAAAAAAGTGGACGGTTGTCTACTAGGAATATCAGAAACATCATGAGTTTTATACTCAATGAAAATCAAAGATCAAACTAGGAAACTAGCCGCAGGTTGCTCAAAACACTGTTTTGAGGTTGTAGATAAGACTGACGAAGTCAGTCACATATATACGGCAAGGCGACGTTGACGCGGTTTGAATTTGATTTTCGAAGAGTATTAATCAAACTAAAAGGACCTAGCCCTGCACCATACAGAACTAAATCCTTTGAATAAATAATTGATCTAACTTTTAAAATTCCTACAGAAATTCCAGTTTTTCTCTATTTGATACCAGACATTAGTTTTTCAATACGTGGAACGTAGAAGAGTAAGATAATACCGAATACAATCGTAATTCCTCCAACAATTCCATAGTAAGCTACTTCAGTTTCGCTTGTATAAAATTTTACAATTTGAGCATTGATAGCTTGGGCAGCTGCATTACTCAAGAACCAGATAGACATCATTTGTGCTTGGAAGGATTTTGGTGCTAGCTTAGTAGTGACTGATAGACCAATAGGCGAAATCAACATTTCCCCCACAATCACAATAGCCCAACTCATAATCAACCAGAAAGGACTGACCTTAACATCTGTCCCAAAGAGCATCCCTGGTAACATCATCCACAAGAAGGATAAACCTGCTGCTAATAAACCGTAAGCAAATTTCTTAGAAGAGGACGGTTGCTTTTTACCCATTTTCCCCCACAACCAAGCAAAAATTGGTACATAAATCATAATGAAAAGTGGGTTGATACTTTGGAAAAAGCTAGATGGGAAATGAATCTGATTCCCAAATACATTAAAGTAAAGTCGAGTTTGATCATCCGCAAATAGAGCGAGAACAACAGATCCCTGCTCCTCAATAGACCAGAAGAGTACTCCAGCGATAAATAGAGGAATGTAAGCAAATACTCGGGATCTCTCAGTAGCAGTTATTTTCTGACTAGATAAAATTTTGAAGAAATAGTAGATTGGAATGATTACCGCAATCACTGTAAAGATATTAACAATCATATCCACGTTAAACTGGTGAGTAAAGACTAAGCCTATAATCACCAGAATAACCATGACAAGTGTAAGTAGCAAGCGTTTAATCAAGGTCTGCCGGTCCTTCTGTGAAAGTGGATCAGTAGGGTAAAGACTTGATTCAGGCAGGTATTTCTTCCCATCTAAAACATACTTCACCAGACCAAAGAACATCCCAACGGCAGCTAATGAGAAACCTAGATGGAAATTGACTTCCTGACCTAGATAACCTACTAAATAAGGGGCAACGAAGGCACCTAAGTTAATACCAAAGACAAAGATACTAAAACCTGCATCCCGTCTATCATCCTCTTTCTCATAAATTCCCCCAACCATATCTGAGATATTGGGTTTTAAAAATCCAGTTCCAAAGATAATCAAGGCAATAGAAAGATAGAGAGCCACTTGTCCAAAAGGTGTTGCCAAAGCAATATGCCCTAGCATAATCAGAATCCCACCGTAAAAGACAGTCTTACGGCTTCCTAAAATACGGTCACTGACAAAACCACCGATAACCGAGGACAAAAATACCAGCGAGCCATAAATCGCCATAACCGATGCAGCCGTGGTCTTATCCATTCCCAATCCACCATCTTGCACACTGTAGTACATATAGTAAAGTAGGATAGCTCGCATCCCATAGTAAGAAAAGCGTTCCCACATCTCTGTAAAGAAGAGGGTGGACAAGCCCATAGGATGTCCAAAAAATGTTTTCTGTTTTTCCATATATATTCTCCTTTAACGATATAATAATTCATTTTACAGAATTTTCAAACAAATGTCAAACAAATCCTGTTTGTTTTAGAAAATTTTCTGAAAAAATCACACGTCTCATACTTAATTCCACCATAAAAATCCGTTTCAGACTAACTTCCACTTCGGTCAGGCAAGCGAAAGTTACTTTAAAAAATCACCTTTAAAAATTTGCTCTTGTTTAGTTTAAAAATGTTTCAAACCTTGAAACATACTTATCTTATCCTTTCCTCTTCAGTAAACAAAAAAACATCCCTATGCCAAACTTGTAATTACTAAAATACAAGTCATACTCAATGAAAATCAAAGAGCAAACTAGGAAACTAGCCGCAGGCTGTACTTGAGTACGGCAAGGCGACGTTGACGTGGTTTGAATTTGATTTTCGAAGAGTATCAATAAGCATAGAGATGTAAAACTATTACACATTAAAAAATAATAATTAGTAATTAAAGAATAGAAATTGTGTACGAAATGTCTCAATTAGTTTTCATTAGTAAATATCATTTCCAACAAACGCCCTCTCAATTCCTTATCCTGATGATGCAAGATATTCATTAACTCATGAGAATTTTTGGCATTGATGAATTGATTTAACAATCTATCTTTTAATTCATATGGAAGAGAAGCTGTCTTTAGTAGTCTGAAAACTTCGTCATTCAGAGATGTCCTTTTATTATCTTTCCATTCAAATCTAGCTGTATCATTCTTATTTGGCAATTCAATTATAGACACATTCGTTCCTTTAAAATGAATTCTATGCTTTCTATTACTTGGAACGATACTAGAATCTCCTTGTAATGCTAACTCTAGCATTCCCATTTCCCAATCGATTGATAATCTTGTTTTATATCTTTGACCATTTTGATCTTCAATCATTTCAAAAGAATGTTGTTTGCCTGGGAATACATACCAATCTACAACTTCAGGTAAATCAACACCCATATCTATCTCAGAACCAACCAAGGGAATGATTGCACCACTTTTTGCAAACACAGGTATCGTCGAAATGTCTCTATAAACACTCAACTTCACACCACCTGTGTACTTTTTCTCTGAAAAGAAGTCACACCATTCACCTTCAGGGAACCATACATCCACTTTTGCAGATTGGAATGCCAAATCCATCTTTTCTACGATGGGAGCCACCATCAGTTCTGTTCCAAAAAAGTATTGATTTGGAACATTATAGCTCTCATCATTTTCTGGGTAGAAATAATACATTGGGCTGATTAATGGAGCACCTTCCTCGTGTGTCTTTACATTCATGGTATATAGATATGGAATCATCTGATGTCTCAAACGAAGGTATTTCTTCATAATCTTAGATGTTGTTTCTGAAAAAAACCAAGATTCTTTACTATTAAAGGGACTTCTAGAACTATGTAATCGAGTAATCGGACTAAAAATGCCAAACTGTAGCCATCTGGTTTGTAGCTCTTCGTCATAATCCCCCAGCATGTGTCCACCGATATCATGGCTCCACCAACTATAACCGATATTTGATGCTGTCGCTGTAAAATAAGGTTGAAATCTTAAGGAATTCCAACTAATAATGGTATCTCCTGAAAAACCAACAGGATAACGGTGACTACCAGGACCCGCATACCTTGATAAAATCAAGCCACCTTCTTCATTTTTACAACTGTCCTGATAGTGATAATGGTTTAAAAGCCATAGTGGATCCAACATGCCTTGAGTCCCCTGTTGCCAGTCAATCCACCAAAAATCTACTCCCTGCTTTTCTAGCGCATAATGAACATCTTTAAAGTAGGCTTCTCTAAAAGAGGGATTAAAAAAATCAAAAATGGCAGGTTCCTCTAATTCTACATTTAACCCCAATCGTTTTGCGACCCGAGGATAAGCTTCTTCATAAGCCCGTATACCATCAGCAGGATGGACATTTAAAGAGAGTTTTAACTTTCTATCATGAAGTTGTTGCAATAACTGTTCTGGATTAGGTATTAAGTTTCTATTCCAACTATATCCTGTCCAGCCACTTCCAAAACGGGCTGGAATTTCAGTTATATGCCAATCCATATCTAAAACACCAATAGATAACGGAATTTTCTCTGTTTTAAATCTATCTATTAAATTCAAGTATTCATCCGACGTATAAGGCCAATACCTACTCCACCAATTGCCTAAAGCATATCTTGGCAACAAGGGTGTTGAACCAGTCAAATGGTAAAAGTCTCTGATTGCTCCTCTATAATCATGCCCATAGGCAAAGAAATAGAGATCAATTTGATTTTCTCTCTCAATATAACCAGACTGTTCATCCCAAATAAATCCTTGAGAATCATCCAATAAGGCTATACCATTTCGGCTAATAATTCCATCTTCTAACGAGATTGCTCCATCTGCCTTATCCAGAGTCCGAGCTGTTCCTTTTAACGTTTCAATAGATTCACCAAAATACCAGCGACTACCATATACGGCAAAATTTCCTTTTAATTCTATAAATAAATTTTCGGCGTTAAATTCTCCTTTATTAAAGTGCAGATGAAAATAGTCCGTCATAATATCTAGTACGTTTGATGTCTCGATATAATCTAACGAAACTTGACCAAAATCTCTATTATAGATAAGTTGTGTAGTTCTATCCTCAAAACTTCCAGTTTGAGAGTATTCTAACCTTACTAACTTGTCTGTTAATACAGAGATTCGATAAAACTCTCCCTTAAAAATTTTCAATTTGTTGTCCTCCTTTTATGGTAGCATAAAAACAGAACGCACCATTTTGATGCGTTTTTCATTATTCTGAATGCAATGTTCTATCTGTGACAAATGATACTCAATTGAAAAAATGTAGTGGACAAAATATCTTTTAAAAAACCAAAAGTTTATTAAAGAGTTATCACTTTTCAACTTTTCTAAGATAGGATTGATAAATAATTTCAAACTCTGACTTGCTACCATATGATATTCCAGCTCACATGCTTTTTGCTCATCTCGTTCTTCCTGCTTATTTCTTAGAACTGAAGAAACCGGATAGGTATATAAATCATCTGGATCAATATAGTCATAAGAATAATAACATTTACGCTTCATTAAGCCATTCCCAGATCAAGAGCTTCATCTCGTAATTTTTCAACATCACTAACCGTAGGTCGCCATCCTTCAATCATACTTGTACTTAAAGCATACCAAACACTCTTAAAAACGGATCGGTTTTCAAAAGCTACTCCCATGATTGTCATCTTTTCTTTATCTATATCTAAGGACATATGCTACCTCCTTTAGTTACATTATACCATGTTTCTCTGTAGCTTTTAAAAATTTTATAAACTTCAAATCCAAATATAAAACTAGTTCTTTTTCCTTTTTAACTAATGATTCTGAGTAAAAACTTAACTTCAGGGGAAAATGAAGTAAGACAAGACAAAATTCAAAAACTGATTTCGTACAACTCAAAATACTGATTTTAGACTGAAGATAATACTAGAATGCTAATTAATGTTTTTATAATAAAGAGTTGACGACTTATGTTGCTTTTGATTTCTTAAGAATATAAAAAGAAACAATAAGGTAAACTTTCGAGTGATTTGAAACGTTGATAGTATAGTATTGATTAACGTTTTAAGACAACTGACTTGTCCGGTTGCAGCCACATTTGCAAGCGACTAAAGTCGCAACAACTGTGTCAATTGCACCAATTTAGTAAGAAAGTACAAAAAGAACACCCCTAAAGGTGCTCTTTGTAAGTATAGTAATTCTTTCGAATTAACGTTTACTAAATTGTGATGCTTTACGAGCTTTCTTAAGACCTGGTTTAACAAGAATAATTTTCAGTTGGACTAAAAACAGCGCAATATCAAGGTTTTTCAGAACGATATCTTCTTATTAATTTCATAAAATATGAATCAGTATTTTTTAAATAAGGGAATAGTTTAACGCTGTAAATAATACATAACAAAAATTCTTCACTCTTCTTGATTTTCAAGTATTGATAAAACATTTATTGTGGGAATTAAAACAGCATCCTGACTATCTAGAGTTGAAATCATTGATATTGCACTCCGCAAATAAGGAAACAATATTGCAGTTCCATTAATGGCAATATATTTTTCACTATCTTCTTCTACATTGATTGTATAATAACCACTGATTCTAGCTGAAACTTTTTTATTTTTTTCATCGTCAAAAAATTTAGCTTCCAATGTAACTTTACCAAATTTTTTATCTTCAGTTAAGCCTGACTTAACTGAAACTTGCAAATTTTCTGATTGAAAATCTGACTCGTCGACTATTCGTGAATAGGTGATTTCTTCAATCTCATACTTTTCTAAAGAAATTGTTGGTTCCATTTTCTCTCCTTACGCTGCACCATTATAATCGTAGCTACTTAAAGATTTAATAGAAATACTTTTATAATTTTTACCGTATCTTTTTTCTCTAATGAGGGTTCTATCCAGACATTTACTTTTCGATGGTAAATTATTCTTTTTCGCCATCGTTGACATCTGTATACTGATACCAGGAATTACCGTATTCTTTTTCTCTTTTTCTTCACAATACTTTTGAAATTGTGAATCAAGATCTTTCAGAAATTCTTGATCATCAGATTCTAATTTAGCAATAAACTCATTCATTCTTTCTAATAACGACATCTATACACCTCTTCTATACTAACTACCTCTATATCACCTTTTATAATATTTATCCCCGACTCTTTGAGACAATAAATAACTTTTACCTGATTAGTAATTTTTTGATTTGTATCGTCTGAATCAAATAAGCTAGTCTTAGGAGTATTACAATACTTCCCAAAAAATTTTACTATTTTTATATCAAAATACTCACAATAAAAGTCAATCTTATCTCCAATAGGGGCAGTAGATAATTTTAATTTTTTTTTCTTTGGTAATAAATTAAGAGTTTTTTGAAACAGCTCCTCGATGTAATAATTTGTTAAATCTAAAATATCATTATCAACATCAAACTCAACATGACATTTTGTAATTTCTATTGGTGAAGCTGTGCTTTTTTTTTTCTTCTGATCATACCAATATTTTGCATTTCCAGTGTTGTCCCAGAAGTACATCCCAGTTCCACCCCATTCCTTATCGTCGGCATGGCTACTTACTTTTAATTCTTTTGTTTCTTTAAATGAACTAATGGATGATTCAAAATTAGTATGATACAAAGAAATTACATTTTTCACAAATATATCCTCTTAGTTTCGTTTAAATTTACTAATAGTAATTGTATCACAATTATAGTATTTTTTCATCTAATTTCTCTTTTTCTAGATTTTTATATTATTAGATATATAATAAAACTATCATTCTGGGTTCTGTTTATTATTACATTTTTTAATTTTCATTAACCATATCCGATAAAAAATGAAATTCTGAGAGATCCTTTAGATTATCAAACCCCTTACCTTATCTAGTTTTTATAAACTAAACGAAATACCTAAAAACTGGAAATTTTTGTACTTTTCCCTAGATAGTGGATAAACCCTTGATACGACTGAGTTTAAAGCATAATGTACAATATTTAAAAAATGTACTTTATAATTGAAATGTACTTTATTTTAAGGCAAGATAAAGTACATTTTTTTATTTTAGCGGCTTAGATACAGAATGTACAAAATCACCCCCTTTTAAATCCCTTATAAGCCTAAAAACCTTGATTTAACAGGATTTTGAATTTTATCAATAAACACTTTCATTAAGGTGTACATTTGAAAAAATTCCAGTTTTCACTTTGATAACGTACATTTTTAGCTATTTTTGTTCAAAAAATTTTTTTTAGTTATAGTTTAACTTAATTTTTACAACTTTGAATTTGTAAAAATAATCATGACCACCCGTCTAACGGGTGGTTTGAACCAGGGCTACAAGCCCAAATTACCAGAGTCTAGATTGAGTTGTCCAGAGGGGCATACACCTTTCTCAGAGGATTTTACATAGAGCTTTTGAGTCAGATAAGTCACTTGTTCACGAAGAAGGGCAAGTTCATTGGTGAGACCATTAATTGTAACACTCTGTTGTTGAATGATTTTCAATAATTCTTCCATGGGCTTCCCTACTTGTTTTCTAACTTCATTATACTAAAAAGAAAGTCCTCATTTCAATAGAAATCACGACTTTCTGATGAATTTATTTGGGGAGTTATAGAAAAGCCCTTCATAAGCCAATCTACTTGTTCAGGTGTGAGAGCTTTGACATCCTTTTCTGTACTTGGCCAAGTCAGTTTACCATTCTCAAAGCGTTTATAAAGTAGCCAAAATCCTTGACCATCCCAGTAAAGGGCTTTAAAGCGGTCTTTACGTCCACCACAAAAGAGAAAGACTTGACCTGAGAAAGGATCCAATTCAAAATGGGTTTTAACGAGATAAGCCAGTGAATCAATGCCTTGCCTCATATCCGTTTTCCCACATACGAGATAGACTTGCCCTAGGCTAGATAGATGAATTGTCATAGAGCAACACCTTATCCAAAAGCTATTCTATCATTTCGAGATTGAGAGATTGAAAAAAACTTAGTTCAAGCTTGCCAATACGAATTTTAAGCAGAATATCATTTCTCTTTTTAGAATCAAAACAACGAGATTGTCTAAGCTCTACAGGAACAATAGGTTGTGGCATTTAAATATCCTCCAATAGTTTTACTTTACTAATAGTATACAGGAGGAGCTCCATGAATAATAGATACCTTGTTATGACGCGCTTACGAAATACCTCCTTAACTATAGTTTATCACATAAAAAAGAAACCCAAATACAGAATTGTATTTGAATTTCTTAACTTAATGACATTGGACGGATGTCTACTTATTCACTAGCCGAATGATTAATCATTATTCTGTCAATCCTCTCTTTTAGGAAATTCAATTTATTAATATCAAAATCACAAATTAGATTCCATTCAAGTTGTGGAAATTTAATATCTTTTCCACAAATATTTTTCAGATACTTGTGGAGACTCGTCAGAAGGAATTTCCCACAAATTAGATTGTAGTAGTCATTGCCATTTATATTTTCATAATCATTTTTTATTTTTTCCAGTTCTTCATCAAGATCAAGTCCCGGATTTTCCACACTGAGTCCACCAAGAACTTCTCTTTTTAATTCATCATACTCGTTTGAGTCATTTTTAAATCCAGTTTTTGAATCTAAAAATAAAAATGGCGGTCGATCTACAGTGGAAATTGATAATCTAGAGGTAGCCCCATTGTATTTGGAACCATATAAATTTCTATATTTAATTAAAAAGCAATATAAGAGAAATAAATCCTTAGACTCAGATACAATTCTATTTTTCCAACATTCAAAATTCAGAATTACAGACAACTCCATATCAGTTTTACGAAGCATACCTTTAATAAATTTTTTTGAAGCATTCTCATCTACATAATAACTCTCAATATTATATGTTTCCAAGTAGATAACTGAATCTGAATTGATAATTTTATTACTTACAAACTCTTCTAAATTAGCTTCTGTCTCCTCAGGAAAGTCACCTTTTCCAACAACATCATAGCTAATATACCTATCAAAATCACCATCTACTAAAAATATATTGGGCGTTCCTCGATTATCAAATTCACCCTTTATTATATATTCTTTTAATACATTGGTTTTTCCTCCCAAAGGAAGTATTGTTTCAATTCTGTAATCATTTTTTAGTAATCTTTTAAATATCTCTTCATAAACATATTCTTTGCCAGTATCTTCGACATATATATTTATATCTTGTCTGTAAAAAATACTTCTATTACGAAGCCCCGCATCACTATATGATAATCCACCACCCATTATACTCTCCTGAAGTTACAAATTACTCTCTAATTCATTAAGGAAGTTATCTAAATCATCTAGTCCCTCCATACCATCTATCTTCTCTACCAATTTCTCAACAGGCTTATAATGTTTTTCTAGTTCAAATGCTTTTGATGAGTATTTACCAATAATTTCTGGCGAGTGAGTCGCAAAAACTAATTGCATATTTTTATTTATTTCATGAATTGTTTCAACAATCTTTTTTTGCCAACTTAGATGTAATGATAACTCAGGCTCATCAATGATAAAAATTGTAAACTTAGATCTATCGACCTTAAATATTAAATTAGAAATCAAGGTTACTATATGTTTTTCACCAGATGAAAGATACTTTAATCTAACAGGTTCCTTGGTATAGTTCGTTATAAAGAAAACCTCACCTAATGAATTAACTATAATTTCTTTCTCATCTTTTCCATCTTTTAAAAATATATTTGTATATTTCAAAAAATCATTAATCGGAGTCTTTAATTCTAAAATATTATCTTCAATATTCTCATAAATCTTTATAAGTTTTTTAATTCTAATTAACTCTACATAAGTACCAATTAATTGAGCTGGCAACTGCCTCCTAACCCCATTTTTCTCACTGGCATTTACACTTTTTTGTACTTGATTAATTAAATCATTGAAATATTTATCATACTCTTCTTTTTGATCTAATGTTGTTATTGTTTTTAAATCCTCAAGAAGCTTAATATATCTCTTCTTAGTATCTTCTAATTCTGAAATCAAATCATCTTTTGCAAAATATTTAAAAAATTCATTCAAATCAACATCGTCTCTACTCATTTCTAGAGCTGATTTTAAAATGTCTTGTCGCATCTTTGTATTCAGTTTATTTATACTACTATTAATCTGAGAAACCGATTCGCCTACTAATTGCTCAACAGAATGCATACTCTCACTGTTATTAAAAACATAATTTGGATTATGCATTGCTTTATTTCTAATCATTCTAAAATCCATATTATCAAGGTCTTTAATTTTATAATTTAGTCTGTTGAGTGGTAAAAATAAATAATTAAAACAATCTTTTATTTCTTCTGCTAACTTAAAAGAATCAAAAAATCTCTGTCTTATGTCAAATGAACTCTCAAAAAAATCAATTTCTCTGGCATAATCTCTATCATATTTGATGGTCCCATCTTTTTCTTTAAACTTAACAATTAATTGTTTAACTTGCTGCCATCTACTTTTTTTTAAACGAACCTCCACTCTATTTTTATCCTGTGCTTCTGAGTGAGTCATATCGTTCTCCTTGAAGAAAACTGTTATATTTTTAAACTCATAATCAAATAGTTTATACAATTCCCCTGAAATAACATGGTCTAACATACTCAAAACCGTTGTTTTTCCACTTCCGTTCTCACCAAAAAGAAAAGTTATATCCTCATTTAAATTTACATCATAATCAAAAAAACCGTGCAATGCTTTGATTGTAAATCTTGTTATTTTCATTTTAACATCCTCTCTCTATATATGTAATTGTCAACATAATTTAACTCTGAATAAAACAAAGTCAATATTCTCACACTGTATTTAAAACTAGGTTATTCAGAATCTTTTGATACTTCGCCCTGATAACCAGGTTATTTCACTACTCAACTTCCTACAGTTCAGCTTAATTTTTAGATCCCTAAATGTATTTTATAATTATTCACTATCAAAAGCTTTCTTCCTTTCTTCCATAAACTCAATCAATTCCTTCTTGAAAATTTCTTTTTCTTCGTCAGTAAGCCCTTTTGAATTCATTCGGAATAGCAATTCAATATTATCTAATTCATCTGATTTTTCTTCTGAGTTTCCAACTAAATAATCAACGGACACATTTAAAACTTGTGCAATCTTAACAAGATTTTCTTGTATCGGTTTTTTTGTTCCACGTTCCCATGAAGCATATGCTTGTTGGGAAATATCTAGTTTTTCAGCTATTTGAGCCTGTGTTAGTTGTACTTGTTTCCTTAATGTTTTCAAGCGTTCTACGAATTCCATATGTGACCTCAAAAAAATATTTTAAATTTTTGCAGAAAACCGTTGACATTAACAACTAATGGTTGTATAACAATTGAAAATAATAACCTTATCTTCAAGGCTAAATCACGATCTTTGAAAACTAAATAAAAAGTGCGTCTGACAACCAGAGAACTGATTGCCAAAACTACACTAAACTTCGTACCTTTATTATAAATGTTTTGGAAAGAAAAGTCAAGCCTCTTTATGGTTGAAGTGAAGATATAAAACATTCTTGTGGGCTTCCACGCATTTCGGACTTTCGCACTTTTCCGTATAGTAAAGTGAACTGGCTTCGCCAAAGGGCGTAAGAGAATCCATGGAGTATGATAATGACTACCTTTTGAGATTGGCCGGGAAAGCGATGGTAATTTACGCAAAGCACCTTGCTAAACGTTGCCACCGTGGAAAGAGTATTTTTTCCAACCAAATAACTTTTCTTTACTGCTGTCTATCCTTATTAGATAGACTTACTCTCAAGCTACTAAGCCATCCCTAATTCCTTAGTAGCTTTTTTACTTTACAATAAAGGAGAAATCTATGACAAACTTTTTTCGCATTACAATGTAAACGACTTTATAATAATTACCTTTTCACTTATAGAATGTTCCGTTCATCTGAGAAGCTAATCGCAAAGCTACATACTCAAGCTTTGAATGATTTAGATTCTTTAGCAAAGAAATCACTCATCACAGGATTTTCTCATGCTGAAGTGGAATTCTATACTATAATGTTTAAACGTAAACTCTCTTCTCACCACTACTCAAGAGTGAAGCTACCAGCTTAACTCTTTTTATTTTACAATCAGAAAGGAAAAAACTTATGATACCAGACACTTTAAAAATGAAACCAGAATTTATCGGTTCAGCTTACTACGAAAAACTATGAAACGCTCCTCGTTATGTCTTTGGTAAAGAAGGAAAGTAGCAACGACATATTCTAAATAGTGAAACTCATGGTGCCTTCCACGTTATTACACCTGCTTCTACCACCGTCTTTCCAGAAGATGCTCTTGTTGAGGCAGTCAACCCTATTTTCTTATCAGATACTTCGCTGAATGGAAATTCTATCGCACCTGCTCTCAACGTTTTTGCTGAGAAGCTAATACTCAAGAAATAATAAAATAAAGGAGAAAATAAAATATCTAAAACTGGATTAAACTATGGAATCTATAAAGCACTAACGCATAGTGACACGATTACAACAAAGACTTATATCAACAGTTCTAATGTAGTTCTTATGGCAGTTGGTGCATTAGCTTTAGAATCTCTAAATCAATAAGGTGAAAATAAGGTGAACTTTGAGGTAAACTTTTCAAAAAACATAAAAAAAGCACCCATGAGATAAACTCTTGAGTGCTTTGAAACGTTGATATAATCGTATTGATTAACGTTTTGAGAATTGTGATGCTTTACGAGCTTTCTTAAGACCTGGTTTCTTACGTTCAACTTTACGTGAGTCACGTGTAAGAAGTCCTGCGCGTTTCAATGAATCGCGGAAGTCTGGGTCTACTTGAAGAAGGGCACGAGCGATACCGTGACGGATAGCTCCTGATTGACCAGCGTATCCACCACCTACAACGTTAACGAAAACGTCGTATGAACCTGCAGTTGAAGTAACTGCGAATGGTTGGTTGATTACAAGACGAAGGTCAGCGTGTGGGATGTACTCTTCAACATCTTTTTTGTTAACAGTGATTTTACCAGTTCCTGGAACAAGGCGAACGCGTGCAACAGCGTTTTTACGACGTCCAGTACCTGCATATTGTGCTTGTGACATACTTTATTGTTCCTTTCCTTAGATAAGTCCTGAAATGTCAAGAACTTCTGGTTGTTGTGCAGCGTGAGTGTGCTCAGCTCCAACAAATACTTTCAATTTCATACCTTGAGCGCGTCCAAGAGTATTGTGTGGAAGCATACCTTTAACTGATTTCTCAATCAAACGTACTGCATTTTTAGAACGAAGTTCACCTGCAGAGATTTGTTTCAATCCACCTGGGTGGTTTGAGTGAGTGTAGTAGATTTTATCAGTTGCTTTTTTACCAGTCAATTTAACTTTTTCAGCATTGATAACAATCACAAAATCACCTGTATCAGTGTGTGGTGTAAATGTTGGTTTGTTTTTTCCGCGAAGTACGCTAGCAACTACTGCAGAAAGACGTCCAAGTGGTACATCAGTTGCGTCAACTACGTACCATTTACGTTCAACTTGGCCTGGTTTAGCCATAAATGTTGTTTTGTTCATGATTTCTCCTATATATAGTTCGATTTTTGTTTACGGTGATGGGTGTTCCTTCCCATCGAAAAGTATTTGGAAGGTTCCGGGGCCTTTCAAATGGGGTAAACAATACCGCCTACTATGATACCAAATTTCACCCCTAAAAGTCAATAGATATGAAAAATATTTTTCTAAATTCCACTCTTTTTATCTCTAAAAAACCTCGCTTTCGCGAGGCTCTTCTATTTATAAGATAAGGCACGTTTAAAGGTTTTCCAAGGACCTAAATCATCTGTTTGAAGGACTAGGCTGGCATACATGCGTCCGATAAATCCTGTTGCTACCACTGCAAAAATCACTGTAATAGCAAGCGAAATCCATGCTTCTACTCCCCCTGCATAGCCATTAATGGTTCTAAATGGCATAAAGAAGGTCGAAATAAAGGGAATATATGAACCAATCTTCAAGATGAGATTGTCACCCGCTGCACCTAGAGCTGTCACTCCAAAAAAACCACCTAGAATCAAAATCATTAAAGGCGACAAGGCTTTCCCTGCATCCTCAGGACGAGAAACCATAGAACCTAGGAAGGCTGCTAAAACAACGTACATAAAGAGGCTAACCAAGACAAACAATAAGGTGTTGAGCGAGAAAGCCTCTCCTATATGGTTTAAAATACCAGATTGTGCCAAGATTGGTAGGTCTTTAAAGAGAAGAATGGCAGCAAGTCCACCCACGACGTAAATGCCAATATGGGTCAAAATCACAAGCAACAAGGCAAGCATACGAGCATAGAAATAATGACTGGCTCGAATGCTGGAGAAGACCACCTCCATGATTTTAGTACCTTTCTCACTAGCCACTTCCTGGGCAGTGACACTAGCATATGTAATTAAAATCATATAGAGAAAGCCACCAACCGCTGTAGCCGCGATTGTTTGAATTATTTTTTTATTTTCCTTGGATTCATCAATTTTCTCCGTAAAGTTAACTGTTTTCTCCAAGCGTTTTTCCTGCTCTTGTGACAAATTAGCTGCCGAACGATTGAGTTGACCTTGAAGATCATTTAACTTACTCGTTACTCCTAGCTTAATAGCAATCTCAAGGGAAGTTTCGCCATGATAAACTGCCTTTAGAACACTATCTTCTTGATCAATGGTCAGATAGCCTTTTAATTTTTCATCCTTGATAGCAGCTTGAGCACTTGCTTCATCCTGATAATCAAAATTGAGACCATTGGTAGATTTAAGACTGTCTGTCACAGCTGGAACAGTGCTGACTACTGCTATCTTGCCACTCTGAGCCATAGAAGAGCCTTGGAGATAGCCGATTCCTCCAGAGAGACCGATAAACAAGAATGGTGAAATCACCATAAAGAAGAAACTCCACGATTTGACATGTCGAAGATAGGTTTCCTTCATTACAACCCACATATTTCTCATACTTCCACCCCTGATTCTAGTTTAAAGATTTCATCGATTGTCGGCGCTTGTTGATCAAAGGTTGCGATATATTGCCCCTGAGTCAAGATTGGGAAGAGTTCTCTTCCGGCACTCTCGTCCTCCAAGATCAATTTCCAACTGCCTTGTTTGGTCAAGCTCACCTGTTTAACATGAGGAAGGTTTTCCAATTCTTCCTTGCTTCGTTCACTTGAAACAAAGAGACGCGTTTTCCCGTATTGATTGCGGACATCCTGAACTGGTCCATGCAAGACCACACGGCCATCTCGAATCATGAGAATATCGTCACAAAGCTCCTCGACGTTGGTCATGACATGGTCAGAAAAGATAATGGTTGCCCCACGTTCTTTTTCTTGAAAAATGACTTGCTTGAGCAATTCTGTATTGACTGGGTCCAATCCACTGAAAGGCTCATCCAAGATAATCAAGTCTGGCTCATGAATCAGAGTAATAATGAGCTGAATCTTCTGCTGATTTCCTTTTGACAGACTCTTGATTTTATCAGTCAGCTTCCCTTTCACTTCCAACCTCTTCATCCATTGAGGGAGTTTTTCCTTGACCTCCTTGGCATCCATACCTTTTAGAGTCGCCAAGTAGCGAACTTGTTCAAGAACTGTCAATTTAGGCATGAGACTGCGTTCTTCAGGCAGATAGCCAATCCGAGCGTAGGTCTCTTGACGAATATCCTGACCATCTAGACTGATTTCTCCTTGGTATTCTAAAAACTTCAAAATACTGTGGAAAATCGTTGTTTTCCCAGCACCGTTTTTTCCGACTAGTCCCAAAATACGACCTGGTCGCGCTTGAAAGTCAATACCAAACAAAACTTGCTTGGATCCAAAACTTTTCTCTAGACTTCTTACTTCTAGCATCTTTCACCTCCGAAATGTCTTGCACTCATTATACTCCTTTTTGATAGCCTTTACAATAGCTTATGTCCATTTTTATAAGACTATTGCTGTGTAAAATATGGCCTGGAGCGTTTTTAGTGATAAATCCATTATACAGTAGCAAATTTAATTTATCACCTCCGCTCCTCAACTGTCTATTTTTGATCCTGAATTGTTATTTGAGCAACTCCTTTATTCCAAATAGCTTTTCCCTAAAAATCATTACATCATATGTTATCATTTGTCAAAAATAAAAATCCTATTTATTTACTTTGACATAAAACATCATCAAATAGCAACTATTATCAATTAAAACATTACTTAACAACTATCGTCCTCTATATGACTACCATCTTTGAAAAATTACCTATCTCTATATGAATAGTCATCCCTAAACCTAAAAATTTTGAAATCAAGTTGACCTAAACCTCTCATTACCTCATGAAATTCCATGAAATTTAGAATTTAGATTCACTACTCAATTTACCTGTATCAAAAATCTCCTAGCAGGCTTTCCTGCTAGGAGATTTTCTTGTGAGAGGTACTTGTTTAAGCTTTGAAAATCGGACTTATCATCTGTAAGGAGTAGACAGAGTTCTATATAACCCCTCAAAACCTTTATTTTAAAGGCTTTATAATTTATTGAAGAAAAAATGTAGAGACAAATGTAGAGACGATTAAGTAGATAGTTCAGCTATTTTATCTAAATAAATATTTACTGCCTCTAATTTCTTCTTCGGTGCTAACTCGGCGTATGTATCCATAGTTGTGTTGATAGATTTATGTCCCATACGAACTTGTAGTTCTTTCCAGTTTGCCCCAGCATTTAACATCATTGAAGCATGAGTATGTCTGAAAATATGGAAACCGTAATCAGGTAAGCCAAGAGAAGTTAGTCGTTTTTTTAAAGTAGCACGTTCGTTTCTATCGCACATATAATTTCCATAAATCGTTGGAAAGATTAACTTGGATTGAGGTAGACCTTGTTTTTTGAAATAGTTATTCATTTCTGTGTAGAAATCCCTAAGGTCAGTGAGAGTAGAGCTTGGAACGGGAACCTGACGATTACCAGAATCGGTTTTTGCGGTTGGTTTACAAATCATACATCCTTTAGTACCAAGTTTCTTATTGGCACTTTTCCACATCAATGTTTTATTTACAATAATTTCATTGTTTGTGAAATCCAAGTCATTTATTTCTAATGCTAGAAGTTCATTGATTCGCAATGCAGAAGCGAGTAAGGAATTGCAGATGGTAATAAATCGTCGATTAGCTCTGTTATTAGGTAAAGTTTTTAAGAATGCTAACCATGTTTTTAATTCTTCATCATGTAAGACCATAGTTCTACGAGAAGCTAATTTAGGCTTTGGAGGGATTTTAATAGTTTTCACTGGGTTTTTAGTTAATCCAAAATGTGTGATGCCAAAATCGAAAATATCACTAAGTTTGTGAGTGACTGCTCCAAAGTCTTTTGCACTACCTTTTTCAGCACGTTTTTTCCCTGATTCAATCGATGTTCTAGCTTTTTGGGCGAGATTGTTAACCCATCTTTGAATATCGGCAGATGTGATTTTTTCAGGAATGTAATCCCCGAATGCAGGGATGATGTAATTATATACGTATCCCTTCACTCTATTGATTGTATTATGAGAAGTAACCCAAACTTGATAATTATTGAACCATTCTTCTGCAAGTTCAGAAAAAGTGGATAATTGTTTATCTTCTTTCCTCGTTCCACCTGCTTTTTCAAAATTAACTCTAGCCGTTAGGATTTTACGGTCAAGTTGCCGTAGTGTTTTAGCTGTTATAGACGTTGTTACTTGTTTGCCTGTTTTTTCATCGATACCTAAGTAAAGGCCTCGTAAAATATAACTAACCTCTCCGTTTGAATTTGTTTTTTTAATAACTTTTTTGTTATTGTAAGTTATAGTTTCAGATGTCATAATGCCCTTTCATTATACGGATATAAAATAAAAAGGCTAAAATAGAACATTTTCTATACATAACAGACAGTTCTATTTTAGCATAATTCATGTTATTTCTCTAAGAATTGGAGAACATTTTCAAGTTTATAGTAAACAGTTCTGGTTCCTTCTATAGGTGGTTCCAGTCGTTTTAGTCCTTTCTCTTCCCAAGATTTCAATGTATTCGGAGAAATTTGAAGGAGATTCAACAGGTCTTTTTGGGTATATAGACCACAATAATTGAAGATGTGGGTTTCCTGTTGTAGGATTTGTAAGAGATTTAGTAGTAGGTTTTTAATTTCAAATAGTTCTGAGTTCATTATTGTTATTCCTTTCTTTGAATAGTTGTTTCAAACTGTGTGAAGAAGCTATTAGCACGATGTATTGACTGAGACTCAAAGGGGTTCGTGAAAAAGTTGCTGTCATCTTTTTCGTATTCCCGACTCTCATTGTTATAGTGTGTATAAAAGATATTATCCTTTTCAACTAGTATGGCTGTTTGTATTCGTCGTTCTAGCTGGTCGAAACGGTCAATTCGTTTACTGGTTTGAAAATTATCATACAACTCCTTTGGTGAGTAAGGGCTAGTTATGAAGATTAGTTCAGCGGTTAATGCTTTATCTATATATCTAGAAGGTAAGAAAACATCGAAATTATAAGGGTCTAGAATTTTCAAAAGGTCATCATATCGAAAGCTATCTGGTCGCAGTTCGTCAATAATGATAGTTTCCTGGTTTTGATAACTCTGAAAAGGATCGCGACTTGAGCCTGTTACAAAATAAGAGGTATTTTTATTTTCTGCATAAGTCTTAGCCAGTCTTGTCTTACCAAGTCCAGACTCACCATAGATATAGACTACTTGTTTTGTCTTTTGTTCATACTTCATACGATTCAGGAATTCTCTTCCTAATCTTTCTTGCCTTTTTTCGGCAACAGCTTTAAGTCGCGTACTTGCTTTTGCATATTGACTTCCCGTTAGCTCAGATTCAATCTCTTCTAGAGTTAATAAACCGTCATAAAGCATATCTAGATATTCTCGTATTAGTTCCCCTTCTTTTTTACTTTGGTTTCGCTCTACTTGTTTTCGAATGTTTTCTAATTTTTTAGCAAAATCAAAGTTACTTATTACTTCCGAAATAGGGTACTGATATTTATTTTGAGCATCTTTAGTTTGGTGAACAAGATAACTAAAACCATTATTAGGATGCTTGAAGAATTCTAATCGTTCGATTTGAGAATCTTCACGCTTACCATTTCGTTCATTAATTTCCCAAGCTATGCTATGTGGGCTACGAGCATGTTTGAAATACATCATGAGATGAATATGGGGTTCTACAGTTTCTCCATCTTCATTAACATCTTTATCATGTAAAATGCCTGCCCAGAGTAATGGCTCTAATAGCTTAACGATTCTATCAATTTCTTCTTTCCAATCAGATAAAATAGCTAGTCGCATTTGTTGTGTATACATGATTGCACGCTGTTTAGGGATTTTTTTATTTGTTTTTTTCTCTGAAGACATTTCAAGAATTTCCTTTCGTTTTGTTTTTGGCACATTGGCACAGTTTGAATGCGAGACAATGCCAAGACCAGTCTCGCAGGATTGTTAGTATTAAGGATATTTAGAGTAAGTAGTATCATTGGCACAGTTTTGTAATATAAAAAAATGGTGGAAGGACTTTTTGTCTTTGACAAAGTCCTTCCACCGATTTTAATTGTAAGAGCCTGTTGCTTGATACCAACGACCGTTACTAGGCGCTATGTTGGTAAAGAACAATTCGGGTTCTATAGTGTGTAATTTTGCTTTAATAGCAGGGAATATTTCTTGTACTTTCAAGAAACTTTCGTGATTGTTTGGAACTTTCCACCGTAATATAGCCCCATCTTCTGTATAAATCATCGATAAGGTTAACAAAGAACGATTGGCTTTGTTGACGATTGATTTTTGAGTAGAAATCTGTTTATTTTGAGTATCGAGAATAGAATCGGATTCAAAATGGGCAAATTTTCTCAGTTCGTAGGTTGCTCGTAATCCTTTGAGCATGTATTTTATATCACTTTTAAACCAGTGATAAAGGAAAAAAGAGAAAAGTAGTATTGAAAAAATTATCAAAGGATAGAAAAGAAAAACAACATTTTGATAATTAATTTCAATGTTCAGATTCTGTTGAATCAAGATAAGTATAAATATAGGGAAAAAGCTTACTACAGTTCCTATACATAAGATTTTGAATAGATTATACTTGTTTATCATAAGCACCTCTTGTTATAGTATGGGGTGAGGAGTGGCATGATGTTGCTGTCATGCTTTCCATCACTAAATTTGACAATTCCTGTCCCTATTCCGCTAGGAACAACAATATTTTCAATATGAGCGTTTGGCAATAAAAACTGAGTGGTGTTAGTATTTATCTCTCCCAAAATAATAGAACAGTTAATTTGTTCTCTAACTGCTAGATTTCCTCCAAATGCGGTAGCATCAAAACGTTGGGAAACTAGGATAAGTGAAACTTTGGTAGCTCGACCTAGGAGAGCCACAGTTCCTAATAGTTGTGCAAACGTATCTCGTGCTTGTTTTGAAGAACCCTGAACAAGAGCAAGTAGCTCATCTATGATAATATATTTGCGTTTTAATGTAGCTTTTGGGTTTTCTAAAAGTATTTCTTGACGTTCGTAAATCTTATTGATAGCATCCCCCAGAATTTCATTTACTTCTGTGATAAAACTATTTAAGTTAGCCCCTCTTTTCGGAGACAGGACAGACAGATTTAATTCACGACCTAGAGAATAAATATCGGCACGTTTAGGGTCTACTGCTACAATATCGTCAGTTATTTTCCGAATACACCGAATAAGGTATTCTAGGAAATAACTTTTTCCTGAACCAGATGAACCACTGATAGCTAAATGAACAACATCATTTAGATTGATACTAACTTGGTTTGACATGAGCGGAACCCTAATCTCACTAACTTCTTGATTTATAAAATGTTGGATATCAGGAATAGTTAGTCGAGTTGGAATACCATTTACCCAAGGGAAGAAAAAACCTCTAGCAAGATTAGGGTCACCTGTCTTGTAGGGGATAAAAATTGCATTACTTTGTAACATAAGCGTTTTATAAGGGTAAAGGATGCCAGAACAGATATCTGCTATCTTAAAATACAGATTTTTATCTAAAACATAGGAAACAGGAAGATTGGGAATGAAAAACATTCCCTTATCTTCTGCCTCTAAAGAAATGGAGAAAGAGTTTGTAAAGCTCGTTTCTCCGTTGATATCTAGTGTATTGTTGAGATTGCTTGTAATGAATTTAGCTAATTCATTTTCAGACATAGGCATTTTAATAGGGATAGTCATAAACTACCCCCTAAGCTTTGTGAATGCCTGTGGCACGGAAATACGCATTTGATTTAATCTGAATTGCTTCTAATTTATCAAATGCTATTTTCTCACCAATGTTAAATTCAGATAAATCTGGTTTGTTATCTGGAAGGAACTTCACTTTAAAAGGATTATGAGTATCCGTAGCAATCCAAATCTGATAACCAATAACTTTATCTGTCCGCTTATCGTCTTTATATTCATACTGTGTTTCTATTTGCAGTCCTACAATATAAGTTGTTTCATTTCCAAGAAGTTTCTCAGCATTTTCTGAGCTATAATAGCTTGATGATTTGACTGTGAATGTCATATTTTTGACCTTTCTTATTAAGGAGGAGAATAATTTTTATTCTACAGGAGTAATAGTTGTATTTAACAACTATATGTTGATTTATCTCATGACGCCCATCTCTTATATATATATATATATATTTTTTTTTTTTTTTGAGTGCCACGCGTGGCGAAGGGAGTTAAGGTCAAATGAGTTTATGTCATCAAAAATTAACAAAAACGTAACATAAAAACACTTGACAAGGTGTTAATTTTTAGGTTATACTCCCTTTAGGGAAATAAGATAAGAGATGGGCAAGAGATAAGAAAAAAATTTTTTTCATAAAGAAAAAGGGGAGTCGGGGCGTAGCCCCGTTAGATAAGTTAGTTTCAGGTACCTGAAACTAACTAGAATGGGTTGTTGCATAAATTTTCATGCAATATTAAAAATGCAAACAGTTGAGTTTTTCTTGGCTGTTTTTTTGTTTTCTAAAAGAAAAAATTAAAATTTTTCAACTTTAATCTATAGTAATATTCGTGAAAAATAATTGACAAAATCCACGTCAGGTCTTGCCAGGAGTTTCGGATGCCTTTGTCTTGATTACGGCATCATCATCAGGTGTCTATATCGCCATTTATATCTTGATTATGGTGGCTCACCTTAAATACCGCAAGTCGCAGGACTTTATGGCGGATGGCTATCTCATGCCCCATTATCGTTTCCTAAATCCCTTAACTATGCTTTTCTTTGTCTTTGTCTTTGTAACCCTCTTTTTACAAGAGTCTACCTTTGTAGGAGCAATCGGATCAGCTATCTGGATTATCGGTTTTGGGATTTATAGCCAGTGGAAATTTAGAAAATAGATTAAGAACTCATCAACTAAGCTTGGTGAGTTTTTTTCTTTAAAATCAAGTCAAAAAAGCACCAGAGTCTAAAGTGACTTTGGTGCTTTTGAAGTTATAAACATGTTGCTCTAAACTGGTGTTAATAGTTATTCTTCATCTTCCGTAGGGAATGGAATGCCAGTTTTATTTAGTCGTTGAACTTCTTTGACGAATGTGTTCTTTTCTTCAAACATCTTTGCTAGTGGGAAGAGGTTGTTTTGGGCATCAATGTAGTGAAGAACAGTATTAGCTAGTTCAATCGCCTTAGGATTATTTTGTCGTAGTAGATTGAAAACTTCGAATATGTTTAAATAAATTAGGGGATATATTGAATACTCAAGAGAGAATTTTTCAGATATATTTATCTTCAACTTATAGATGAGTTTTTCAGCTTTATCATAATAGCCATAGCGAGAATATGTTCTAACTAAAAACATTCCAGTAATAGCATATCTGTAAGGAAAATCATAAGTTACATACTTAGTTTCTTCCAATCCTTTAAGAATTATCTTTTCGAGGTATTCAAGGAATTTTAACTCAAAACATTGAACCTTATGTCCCAAAAGAATTTCAATAACAGTAAAATCACGAATATAAAGAGTATCAATACTAAATATATAGTCGACCAAGTAATGAATAGCTTCTACTTCATCAGGAGCCAATTCATCTATTTTCTTTCCTTGAGTTTGTAAAATAGCTAATTTTAGTGTGTAATAGTCTATGATATTTCCCCAGTCACTTTTCTTTCCTAGTATTTGTCTAGCTTTTATTCTATCATTTTTAATTAATGCATTTATAATTTGCTTTGCTCTTTGGGCATTCTCATCTTGAATATGAAGAACTTCATTAAAGTCGTCTCCATCTAAATTAAATCTACTCAAAATTTCAAAAAAAGTATCGACTTTGATAGAAGATAATCCTTTTTCAAAGCGACTGAGGTTATTGGGAGTAATGACATCTCCAGCAGCCTCTTTGAGGGTCATATTACGATCTTGACGGATTTTGTGGATAATTTCTCCATAGTGTTTGAATTCCATGATAGTCTCCTTGAGTTTTATTGGTTTTATTATAACTTAAATTTCTCCATTTTTGGGAAAAACTACTGTTTTTAGTAGATTTTTATTCTAAAATCAAGATAAGGAATAAAATTATACTGTTTTCAATAGAAAGTTCCAAAAAGGGGATTATTTACTGTATACTATACAAAAAAATAAAAAGGAGCCAATATGAAGAAAAAAGATATTTTGTTAGGTGCTGGTTTAACAACTATTTTTGTAGGTGCTGGTGCTGTAAATACAACTGCCCATGCAGAAGAGGTTGATTCTGGTAAACCCAAGCCAACTGTGAAGACGACCCCTGTTTATGTTACTGAACAAGACGTTAAAAATGCTAAAGCTGATGTAGATAAGGCAAAAGCTGATGTCGACGCAAAACAAGATACTGTTGACCGAGCAAAAGCTGACAAGGTAAACGCTGATGACAAAATTGACTCAATCAATAAAGACATCGACACCGCTAATAACGCAAACAAAATTATCAATGCTCAAAACGATATTATCACTAGCAAAACTTCAGACAAGACAAACGCAACAAACGATTTGAATACCGCTAAAGATGGTGAACGTGATGCGCATATAGCACTAGACAATGCTAACACAGCAAAAACAGAGGCTGATAATGCTCGTGACACTAAGAAAGCTGATGTGGATACGAAACAAGCAGACCTTGACGCAATCACAGACACTAATGTACGTAAAAACATCACAAACACAACTAGCAAAATTTCAAACATAGATAATGATTTGAATGCTAAAGGTGCGCAAATCACAGCTACAGACGCTAAAATTGCTGCTAAACAAGGGGAAATCGATAGCTACAAAGTTAAAGTTATTTCAACAGATTTAAACCCTGATGAACGTAATCACACCGCTCATGATAATCTTAATGATTATGAGTATAACCATGGATTCTTCCGTAACAACCAAATGGAACCAGTTAATTTCCAAGGTGTCGACATCAAAGAAATTGATGCAACTAAAGACATGATTGACTTCACAGAGTATTTAGCGGATTATAAGAAAGAACCATTTGACCGTGTAGCTCGAAAATTAAAAGAACGACCAGCGTATCGTTACAAAGTTGACAACAAAGGTATTTCAGAAGCCTTTGTCAAATTGCTTAATCAACTACGTGTTAATAACAATTTAAAGGGTGATATGGTGGTTGACGATGAGTACCTTTCATACGCACAAAAACGTGCTGATGAAATGCAGAATACGGGCATCTTGACACACAGAACAACATTAACAAACAAACCGGGCTACATCGAAAGAGTGCAACCCGACCAGAACGTCGAAAACATCGTTGGTGGCGCATACGGTCAAATTATCAGTCGTGAAGGTGAATATTTAACATTTGACCACATTGTAACTAACGAAACATTAGCCTATGAAATGCTATTAGGTTGGTATAGTGACTACAATAATGTTAGAGGTTTAAACTACGGACACCGCAAGAACTTATTAACACCAACAGGTGGTAAAATGGGCCTTGCCATTTCAACCATTGACGGAAAAGACAAAACAACTTATTTCGGTTCATTCAATGCTAGTGCGCACAAAGGTTCAACCTATGGATGGGACGAAGATAATCAAATGTTCTATTCCCTAAATCAAAGCCAAGATGAGAAGGATTATTGGAATAACAATAACAACTTCAAACAAGATGACCCAATGAACCCAACATTCTATGGTAAAAAGATGAAGTTTATCGCAGACACTCATTATGTGTTTGTTAAACGTCAAATCATCGATGACCGACCAAAAATGCAAGCAGAGTTGGACGCTTTGAAAGCTCAAAAAGCTACACAAGAACGCGAACGTGACGTATTAGTTGCGAAGAAAGCTGATTTGACTCAAGAGTTGGATGCGTTAAACAATCAATTGAATGATATTGCTACAGCGCGTACAAATGCGACAACAGCTCTAAATCAAGCAAAATCTGATTTAGCTACACTTACAGCGACCGCTCAAGACAAAGCAGATGCTGTTATTCAAAAACAAAAAGAGTTGGATAAAGCAACTGCTCGTGTAAACGATGTAACTGCACGTATCAACACAATTCAAAGTGAAATTGATGCGGCAACAAGCAAACGTGATAATGCTATGCGTGTCCACGCGCAATTACCACAATTGCGTGCAAGTTTAAAACAGGCAGAAGCAGATAGAACAAACGTGGAACAACGCATCACAGTTGCAGAGCAAGACTTAGCGGATGCCAAAGCTCGTTTGACACAAGCACAAGCTGACCACAAATACAAATCAGATATCTTTTCAATCGATAAGATGCTAAATGTATATACTGATGGTAACCGTGTCATTTCAGCAACACCGAAAGTAGCCCCAACAGTAGATGAATTGCCAGAATTGGATATCACAGCAGACATTCCAAGTGATTTGACTACAAAACAAAATCCTGACGGTATCGGTGCGACACCAAAAGTAGCTCCAACCGTAGATGAATTGCCAGAATTGGATATCACTGCTGATATCCCTAGTGATTTGAATACAAAACAAAATCCTGACGGTATCGGAGCAACACCAAAAGACGCACCAGTTGAGGATGAATTACCAGAGTTGGATCCAAGTGCTATCATTGATAATCCAGCGGACAAGCCAGCAGATAAGCCAGCAGATAAGCCAGCGGATAAACCAGCGGATAAGCCAGCGGATAAACCAGCGGATAAGCCAGCGGATAAACCAGCGGATAAACCAGCGGATAAACCAGCGGATAAACCAGCGGATAAACCAGCGGATAAACCAGCGGATAAACCAGCGGATAAACCAGCAGATAAGCCAGCAGATAAATCAGCAGATAAGCCAGCAGATAAGCCGGCGGATAAGTCAGCAGACAAGCCGGCAGATAAATCAGCAGACAAGATAGCAGAACAACATGCTCTACCAAATACAGGAGAAAATTCTAGGGTAGCAAATTCAATTGTTACAGTTGGCTACGGATTATTAGCAATGATTGGTCTAGCAGGATTATTTATTAAGAGGAAAAACTAAATTAAGGGTGATTAATTATAGGAGATTTGAAGTATGAACAAATATAGTAGAGAACAATTGATTGAAATGTTTGGATATAGTTTCCAAGTTTTGAAAGCTGTATCTGACTTGAATAAAGCTATTTCAGCAGAACAAAATAAAGCATATAGTGGTATTATGGGGAACTATGGCAAGCTTAAAAAAGTATATAATTTAAGTGTATTAGGTTTTATAGCATTTTGTGCCTTATTAGGAATACTTCAAGGAACTGTACTATCATTAACCGAATATATTATTGGAGGTGTGCTTGGTTATGTGGTTTTCCAACTTCTGTTTTCCCCACTTGTTCTGATTGTAAAAGCTGTGTATAAGCACATTGCAAAAAAAGAATTTACAAATGCTGCGAATAATGATGCTTCTAATGCTTATCGCCAAAAAGGTATTGAGTTGATGAAAGATGAACAGTTTTTGGCATATAAAAGAGAAATTCCAGAAACTTACTTTAATATGAATGACCTTTATTTACTTTATAGCTATTTAGAAACTTATAGAGCAGATAATTTTAAAGAGGCAGCAAACTTATTGGCCGAGGAGAAACACCGTGATAAGATAGAGTACAGTCAAGAAGTTATGCAAAAGAGTCTTGCTTCTATTCAAGCAAATGCTACTTATCAATCTGTCATTCAAACAATTCATCTATTAGAGACTCAGAAATTACATCGTACAGTGAGAATAGGAGTCTTTGGGGAATAAAAAATGGGAACTATCTAGTTATAACTAGGTAGTTTCTTTGGAAAGGTGTATAATGATGTTATTTTTTAGAAACGTAGTCAATTATGTAACAAAATACTCAGAATTAGAATATATCCTAGAGAATGATAAACTTGTGATAAAGAACTATTATAAACAAAGTGCAGGAGAACGAGAAGCGTTTGAAGAATATGTTAGACAACGTGGTGTAAGAGTTTATCGTATACTTTCGTTCAAAAAAGTGCCTCTAGAAAGGTTTAGTGAGCTGATTAGGAAAGTTAAAGACTATTGTAAACAAATAGATACGCCTCTTGAAGAAATTGACAATGCAAAGTTCCCAGACTACAAGGATAAAAGTTATCGAGTACCAGAAAGATTATATGGGATAGACTATTATAAAAATGGTAGTTTGTTAGTAAGTGGTAGAATGCAAGATGTGGCAGTTATAATGAGATTTAGGCCTAATCTTAGAGAATTTATAAAGAGTGATAATCTAATAATTGAAGTGGAAGAACGGGACGGGAAACCAATTGGTGAAAGTGTAAAATCTATTTGGTCGCAAGGGTTTACGACAATGACGAAAGAAATTGAATCAAATAGTGTATCTGAAGATTAGTTTGCTATTTATATAAAAATAAATAGTACGAGGTGTTAAAATGCAACTGATAAATTATGAAGCATTTTTAAGTGCTAAAGATGCTCTAACTTTTGAAGAATGTCAAAACATTCATCAGACAATTCTAAACAATACTGGTAACGATGAGGAAATTTTAGAAGTATGGTCTGAGTTTTTGCAAGCTAGTATAAGCTATGCTCATATTCGTAGCCAGTGGTTGCTATGGGAACGTGAAGAGCGTCAACAAAAAGATGAAGGTAGAACAGCAAAGCATGAGCGAGTAATATATTGTCTAAAGCTTCTTAGTCGTTATCTAGGGCAAGAAGGTGTGGACGTTTCATGGTTTGATGCTATAGAGGATAACAGAAAGCAAATAGGAGATTTTGCTTGTTATATAGCTTATATTTACTCTATAAATGCTAGATAGAAAATGCAGGCTGATTAATGCCTGCATTTTGGACTTCAATTATTCATTCAAAAGATTTTACTATTTTCATGAATAAATTGAAGTGAAAGAATAAAAAAAGAAGAGCTACTCATCTGTGAAGTAGCTCTTCTCTTATATCCGTAATCTCTTTTTATTTATCTGAAAATGTAGAGAAAAATGTAGAGATTCGGCTGATTTGTATTGCAATACATTGAAATTTGAAATCTCAAGAATCGCTTAAAATCAGGGATTCTCACGCCTGCTGACGTGTAGTGAATCTCTATTTAACCTCTGATAATTATCAAATAATCTACCAATTAAGCTTCTTCGTCTTCTTTACGACGACGGCCTGCAAGACCAAGACCAAGTAATGCACTTGCAGCTGCTGCTACCATAGCCACAGTAGAATCCACTGTACCTGTATTTGGCAATTCTTTAGCCGCTTTACGCGCATTTGCTTGTGCTGATAATGTTTGGCTAGCATTAGCTGCTGCTTGAGTAGTAGCTGGAGCTACAACTGTTGTTTGCGCAGATTGGTTGTTAGCTGGAACTACAGCTGGTGTTTGAGCAGATTGATCGTTAGCTGTATTTACATGATCCGTTAATGGAGCAACTTTCGCCATGAAGTCTTCGATACGTTTAACCATTGCATCCACTTCTGCTTGAGTTGCGTCTGCATTGGCAAATACTTTCTTAGCATCTGCTGATAATACATTCGCTTCTTTTGCAGTTTCTGCATCAAGCTTAGCTGATTCTTTAAGGAGCAATTCATCTAATTGATGGATAGCACCTTCTAACTTAGCTTTATTAACTTTGGCTTCAGTGTTATTAGCTCCGTTATTTGCTCCATTTCCTTCATTTCCATGATTTTGTGGAGCAACAACTTCAACAGGTACGTTGATTTCTTCTACACTGCCATCTGATAACTTAAGTGTTACTTTAGCTACTAGTCTACCTAAAGCTGATGTTGTAGGTTTTTCAACTTTAATAACCTCTACATCCTTCGGTAAGTTTACTTTAGATAGTACTTCTTGATCTGTTAAAGTTTCTCCTTGTTTAACAGTTACAGAACCATTTACAAACAATTTTGATAAATCATATTCTTCTTGCTCACGAATAACTGCTGAAATACGGTAAACAAAGTTACGAATCGCTTGGTCTACATCTGCTTCTGTTGCTGCTTTTTGAATCGCTTCAATTGCTTCCTTAGCTTTGTTGACTACTTGTGCTTTTGCCGCTGCTTTTTCTGCTTCTGTTAAATCAGTTGCATTCTCAAGTTCAGCTAATTTCTTAGCTAGTTCAGCTTCTACTTCTGCTTTGGCTTTAGCCTTGTAATCTGTTGTTGCTGGTGCTACTTTAGCGATTTCTGCTTTTCCTGCTTCTTTCGCTACTTCTACATCTGCTTCTGTTGCAGCTTTTTCTATTGCTTCGATTGCTTTCTTAGCTTCAGCTGCTACTTGTGCTTTTGCTGCTGCTTTTGCTGCTTCTGAAAGTTTGTCGTTAGCTTCGATGGCTGCTTCTTTGGCTTTTGCTGCTTTTTCGATTTCCGCTTTCGCTGCTGATTTTCCTACTTCTACCGCTGCTGCTGGTGTTACTTTAGCGATTTCTGCTTTTCCTTCAGCCTCTTTTGCATCTACTCCAGCTTGGTCTGCTGCTGCATCAATCGCTTTCTTAGCTTCGTCTGCTGCTTTCTTAGCTTCTTCTTTCGCTGCTGATTTTTCTGCATCTGAAAGTTTGTCGTTAGCGTCGATCGCTTTGTCTTTTTCTGCCAATGCTGCATCTACTGCCGCTTTAGCTTTGTCTTTTCCTACTGGGTTTACTGCCGCTACTGCATCTGTTCCTTCAGTTGCTTTTGCGTCTACTCCAGCTTGGTCAGTTGCTTCATCGATTGCTTTCTTAGCTTCGTCTGCTGCTTTCTTAGCTTCTTCTTTCGCTGCTGATTTTTCTGCATCTGAAAGTTTGTCGTTAGCGTCGATCGCTTTGTCTTTTTCTGCCAATGCTGCATCTACTGCCGCTTTAGCTTTGTCTTTTCCTACTGGGTTTACTGCCGCTACTGCATCTGTTCCTTCAGTTGCTTTTGCGTCTACTCCAGCTTGATCAGTTGCTGCATCGATTGCTTTCTTAGCTTCGTCTGCTGCTTTCTTAGCTTCTTCTTTCGCTGCTGATTTTTCTGCATCTGAAAGTTTGTCGTTAGCGTCGATCGCTTTGTCTTTTTCTGCCAATGCTGCATCTACTGCCGCTTTAGCTTTGTCTTTTCCTACTGGGTTGACTGCTTCTACTGCGGCTGTTCCTTCAGTTGCTTTAGCGTCTACTCCAGCTTGGTCTGCTGCTGCATCGATTGCTTTCTTAGCTTCGTCTGCTGCTTTCTTAGCTTCTTCTTTCGCTGCTGATTTTTCTGCATCTGAAAGTTTGTCGTTAGCGTCGATCGCTTTGTCTTTTTCTGCCAATGCTGCATCTACTGCCGCTTTAGCTTTGTCTTTTCCTACTGGGTTTACTGCCGCTACTGCATCTGTTCCTTCAGTTGCTTTTGCGTCTACTCCAGCTTGATCAGTTGCTGCATCGATTGCTTTCTTAGCTTCGTCTGCTGCTTTCTTAGCTTCTTCTTTCGCTGCTGATTTTTCTGCATCTGAAAGTTTGTCGTTAGCGTCGATCGCTTTGTCTTTTTCTGCCAATGCTGCATCTACTGCCGCTTTAGCTTTGTCTTTTCCTACTGGGTTTACTGCCGCTACTGCATCTGTTCCTTCAGTTGCTTTTGCGTCTACTCCAGCTTGATCAGTTGCTGCATCGATTGCTTTCTTAGCTTCGTCTGCTGCTTTCTTAGCTTCTTCTTTCGCTGCTGATTTTTCTGCATCTGAAAGTTTGTCGTTAGCGTCGATCGCTTTGTCTTTTTCTGCCAATGCTGCATCTACTGCCGCTTTAGCTTTGTCTTTTCCTACTGGGTTGACTGCTTCTACTGCGGCTGTTCCTTCAGTTGCTTTAGCGTCTACTCCAGCTTGGTCTGCTGCTGCATCAATCGCTTTCTTAGCTTCGTCTGCTGCTTTCTTAGCTTCTTCTTTCGCTGCTGATTTTTCTGCATCTGAAAGTTTGTCGTTAGCGTCGATCGCTTTGTCTTTTTCTGCCAATGCTGCATCTACTGCCGCTTTTGCTGCTGGTTTTGCTTTTGCTGCTGGATCTACATCTGCTACTTTTGTAGTTCCTTTGTCTTCTGCTGCCGCTACTGCATCGTCTGTTTTCGCTTTGTCAACATTTGCTTTTGCTGCATCTGCCAATTTACGTGCTTCTGCTTTGGCTGCTTCTTTTTCTTCAGTAGTTAACTCAGGACGTTTCTCAATTTCTGCAACTTTTGCAGTATAAGCATCTTCAATCGCTTGTTTTGCGGCTGGTTTTACTTCTGCTTTTGGTTCTACAGGTGTAATTGTTCCTACTCCTGCTTCTTTAGCTGCTGTTACGTTCGCATTAGAAGTTGCTTTATCGATGGCTTCTTTGGCTGCTTCTGCTTTCGCTCTAGCTTCTTCTTTAGCAGCTTCTTTTTCTTCTGTTGTTGAATCTGCTTTTGCGTCAATCGCTTTTTCTTGTGCTTTTAATGCGGCTTCTACGGCCTTTTTAGCTGTGTCTTTTTCTACAGCTGCTGGATCTACTGCTTCGACTTTTCCTGTTCCAGATTCTTTTGCTGTTTCTACTGCATCGTCTGTTTTAGCTTTATCAACATTTGCTTTTGCTGCATCTGCCAATTTACGTGCTTCTGCTTTGGCTGCTTCTTTTTCTTCAGTAGTTAACTCAGGACGTTTCTCAATTTCTGCAACTTTTGCAGTATAAGCATCTTCAATCGCTTGTTTTGCGGCTGGTTTTACTTCTGCTTTTGGTTCTACAGGTGTAATTGTTCCTACTCCTGCTTCTTTAGCTGCTGTTACGTTCGCATTAGAATCTGCTTTATCGATAGCTTCTTTGGCTGCTTCTGCTTTCGCTCTAGCGTCTGCTTTAGCTGCTTCTTTTTCTTCTGTTGTTGAATCTGCTTTAGCATCGATAGCTTTTTCTTGTGCTTTTAATGCGGCTTCTACGGCTTTTTTAGCTGTGTCTTTTTCCACACCCGCTGGACTGTAAGCATCTACTTCATCAACGCCTGAAGCTTTAACTGTATCCACTCTATTGTTTGTTTTTGCCTTATCAACATTTGCTTTAGCTGCATCTGCCAATTTACGTGCTTCTGCTTTCGCAGCTGTTTTTTCTTCTGTTGTTAACTCAGGACGTTTCTCAATTTCTGCAACTTTTGCAGTATAAGCATCTTCAATCGCTTGTTTTGCGGCTGGTTTTACTTCTGCTTTTGGTTCTACAGGTGTAATTGTTCCTACTCCTGCTTCTTTAGCTGCTGTTACGTTCGCATTAGAAGTTGCTTTATCGATGGCTTCTTTGGCTGCTTCTGCTTTCGCTCTAGCTTCTTCTTTAGCAGCTTCTTTTTCTTCTGTTGTTGAATCTGCTTTTGCGTCAATCGCTTTTTCTTGTGCTTTTAATGCGGCTTCTACGGCCTTTTTAGCTGTGTCTTTTTCTACAGCTGCTGGATCTACTGCTTCGACTTTTCCTGTTCCAGATTCTTTTGCTGTTTCTACTGCATCGTCTGTTTTAGCTTTATCAACATTTGCTTTTGCTGCATCTGCCAATTTACGTGCTTCTGCTTTGGCTGCTTCTTTTTCTTCAGTAGTTAACTCAGGACGTTTCTCAATTTCTGCAACTTTTGCAGTATAAGCATCTTCAATCGCTTGTTTTGCGGCTGGTTTTACTTCTGCTTTTGGTTCTACAGGTGTAATTGTTCCTACTCCTGCTTCTTTAGCTGCTGTTACGTTCGCATTAGAATCTGCTTTATCGATAGCTTCTTTGGCTGCTTCTGCTTTCGCTCTAGCGTCTGCTTTAGCTGCTTCTTTTTCTTCTGTTGTTGAATCTGCTTTAGCATCGATAGCTTTTTCTTGTGCTTTTAATGCGGCTTCTACGGCTTTTTTAGCTGTGTCTTTTTCCACACCCGCTGGACTGTAAGCATCTACTTCATCAACGCCTGAAGCTTTAACTGTATCCACTCTATTGTTTGTTTTTGCCTTATCAACATTTGCTTTAGCTGCATCTGCCAATTTACGTGCTTCTGCTTTCGCAGCTGTTTTTTCTTCTGTTGTTAACTCAGGACGTTTCTCAATTTCTGCAACTTTTGCAGTATAAGCATCTTCAATCGCTTGTTTTGCGGCTGGTTTTACTTCTGCTTTTGGTTCTACAGGTGTAATTGTTCCTACTCCTGCTTCTTTAGCTGCTGTTACGTTCGCATTAGAAGTTGCTTTATCGATGGCTTCTTTGGCTGCTTCTGCTTTCGCTCTAGCTTCTTCTTTAGCAGCTTCTTTTTCTTCTGTTGTTGAATCTGCTTTTGCGTCAATCGCTTTTTCTTGTGCTTTTAATGCGGCTTCTACGGCCTTTTTAGCTGTGTCTTTTTCTACAGCTGCTGGATCTACTGCTTCGACTTTTCCTGTTCCAGATTCTTTTGCTGTTTCTACTGCATCGTCTGTTTTAGCTTTATCAACATTTGCTTTTGCTGCATCTGCCAATTTACGTGCTTCTGCTTTGGCTGCTTCTTTTTCTTCAGTAGTTAACTCAGGACGTTTCTCAATTTCTGCAACTTTTGCAGTATAAGCATCTTCAATCGCTTGTTTTGCGGCTGGTTTTACTTCTGCTTTTGGTTCTACAGGTGTAATTGTTCCTACTCCTGCTTCTTTAGCTGCTGTTACGTTCGCATTAGAATCTGCTTTATCGATAGCTTCTTTGGCTGCTTCTGCTTTCGCTCTAGCGTCTGCTTTAGCTGCTTCTTTTTCTTCTGTTGTTGAATCTGCTTTAGCATCGATAGCTTTTTCTTGTGCTTTTAATGCGGCTTCTACGGCTTTTTTAGCTGTGTCTTTTTCCACACCCGCTGGACTGTAAGCATCTACTTCATCAACGCCTGAAGCTTTAACTGTATCCACTCTATTGTTTGTTTTTGCCTTATCAACATTTGCTTTAGCTGCATCTGCCAATTTACGTGCTTCTGCTTTCGCAGCTGTTTTTTCTTCTGTTGTTAACTCAGGACGTTTCTCAATTTCTGCAACTTTTGCAGTATAAGCATCTTCAATCGCTTGTTTTGCGGCTGGTTTTACTTCTGCTTTTGGTTCTACAGGTGTAATTGTTCCTACTCCTGCTTCTTTAGCTGCTGTTACGTTCGCATTAGAAGTTGCTTTATCGATGGCTTCTTTGGCTGCTTCTGCTTTCGCTCTAGCTTCTTCTTTAGCAGCTTCTTTTTCTTCTGTTGTTGAATCTGCTTTTGCGTCAATCGCTTTTTCTTGTGCTTTTAATGCGGCTTCTACGGCCTTTTTAGCTGTGTCTTTTTCTACAGCTGCTGGATCTACTGCTTCGACTTTTCCTGTTCCAGATTCTTTTGCTGTTTCTACTGCATCGTCTGTTTTAGCTTTATCAACATTTGCTTTTGCTGCATCTGCCAATTTACGTGCTTCTGCTTTGGCTGCTTCTTTTTCTTCAGTAGTTAACTCAGGACGTTTCTCAATTTCTGCAACTTTTGCAGTATAAGCATCTTCAATCGCTTGTTTTGCGGCTGGTTTTACTTCTGCTTTTGGTTCTACAGGTGTAATTGTTCCTACTCCTGCTTCTTTAGCTGCTGTTACGTTCGCATTAGAATCTGCTTTATCGATAGCTTCTTTGGCTGCTTCTGCTTTCGCTCTAGCGTCTGCTTTAGCTGCTTCTTTTTCTTCTGTTGTTGAATCTGCTTTAGCATCGATAGCTTTTTCTTGTGCTTTTAATGCGGCTTCTACGGCTTTTTTAGCTGTGTCTTTTTCCACACCCGCTGGACTGTAAGCATCTACTTCATCAACGCCTGAAGCTTTAACTGTATCCACTCTATTGTTTGTTTTTGCCTTATCAACATTTGCTTTAGCTGCATCTGCCAATTTACGTGCTTCTGCTTTCGCAGCTGTTTTTTCTTCTGTTGTTAACTCAGGACGTTTCTCAATCTCTGCAACTTTTGCAGTATAAGCATCTTCAATCGCTTGTCTTGCGGCTGGTTTTACTGCTGCTACCGGCATTATTGGCGTTATTTGATTTACTCCAGCATCTCTTGCCTCATTTGCTTTTGTTTTATCAGTTGCATTATCAATTTTATCTATAGCTTTTTTAGCTTCGTCTTGAGCTGCTTGTTTTGCTATATCTTTTTCTTCTTGCGTAGTAACTGTTGAAGTTTCAATTTCAGATAACTTCTCTTTCAGTTTTTCTGTTACTTGTTGTTTAGCGGCGTCTTTTACTGTTTTCTCTTCATCTACCAATGCTGTTTTTTTAGCTAACACTTCCGTTAAAGCTTCTTTATAATCATCTGTAGATTTAGAATTATCTGAACCTGAGATCAAACTTTGAATTTTTGCTAATTGTTCCTCATATGCCGCCTTACTATCATCTGTTCTCCAGCTTACATCTGACGCTTCAGTTTCTTTTAATTTATTATAAACCCTTGTCAACAAATCTTTTGCAACATCTCTTGTATCTTGAGAAAGAGTGAAGTCAAGTCCTGATATCGGCAGTGAATATTTTATATCCCAAGCTTGATAACTCATACCTGTTCTATTTTCATCTGCTAAACTGACCCTTACTTTATATTTTTCAACACCTTTATCTAATACAATATTTTTACTCGTAAATGTTCCCGATTTACCATTCGGAATATTACTAGCTTCAGCAATTTTCTTCTCAGCTTGTTCTTTACCTATAAACTTGTTACGAGTCTTAGTTTGTCCCTGCACAAAACCATTCGAAGTTTCTGAAATTCTAATTATATCCTTATTAGTTCCATCACTCGCCTTGGTCACTATTTTATCTTGATCACTATAATTCTTAGACGGATCAAAAGTAGTCTCATAGACCTTTTTTTCAGTGCTTCCAACTATACTGAATACTTCTACTTTATAGTTAGCTTTATATCCTTCAGAATCTCCAGCATAACCTGTCTTAAATTTCACAACAACACTCGATCCATGTTCTTTGGAGTAAGCTTTAAAAGTCTTTTCAATACCATTGAAGCCTACCACATTCTTTGTTATACCACTCCCTTCATTTGAATCTCTGTATTGACTATTGTCTTTTACTAATGCATCTTTGTTTGCTCTAGTTCTACTTTTTGATAACAGTAAGATATATTGGCTTGATCTATCAAAGGCTTGTTCTCTTAGCCAAACTTTATCATCTAATGTTGAATTTATAGTCTCTAGTGGAAAAACCCCGTCTATTGTTTTTCTTGCGATAGCAAAAACCCCTCCATTAACCGATGTCCAACCACCAAATTCGTTAATTTCTGCAACCGTCCCTTCTTTAAGACTTTTCTCTTCTCCTAGCTTATCCATATTTTGTAGCTTGCTATTATTTTCTACCTTACTCGGTAATCCTTGTAACTTTTTAGATAACTCCTCTAAAGTTACATTTTGATTTGGTGTTTCAAAAACTTGATTTGCCGCCTCATCACTTGTAGTATTCGGTGCTGTTGAACTAGTGTCTGCGGCACGTCTTTTTCGTGATTTCGGCTTATTGCTTTCTGTTACTGGAGTAGCAGCTTTCTCTTCAGCTTTCACTGTTGTTTGTTCTTTGTTTTCTACGCTATTTGCTTCTGCAGATGATGCCTCAGTGTTTTTTTCTGCTAATTTTTCTTCTGTTGTTGAAGTAGTAGATGATACTACTGGCGCTGGAGTAGCATCAGCAGGTTTTGAAGTAGTTGTGTCTGCTTGAGCTTTCGAAACAGTAGATGACTCTACTGATGTTGAGCTTGCATCAACAGGTGTTGGAGTAGTTGTGCCTGCTTGAGCTTTCGGAACAGTCGAGTCACTGGCACCAGAATTTTCATCCAACTGATTATTTGCTGGAGTAGCTGCTAGGGCAGAACCTGTTGCTGTTACATTTGGTGCTGCTGCATACACTGCACCATTTCCCAAAAACATGAAAAATGCTGCAACCGCTACACTGGCCGCACCAAAACTTACTTTTCTGACAGAGTAACGAGTTACCTTCTCACGACGTGAGCGTTCTACTCGACTCATAGAATGATTATTTTCCATCTATAAAGACTCCTTTATAATTTATTAAACTAGTGAAGACGGTAATGCTAGTTAATATATATATATATATATTAACTGAAAGAATCACATATACACTATTTTAATTCTAATTTTATCATTGTTATGCTAATAAATCAAGTATTTTGATTTATTAGACAGAAAAATAAAAATACACTTAGATTTTATTTCATGCCGAAGTTGAAACAGCACATTGAAACTTCTAAAACATTGCTATAAACTTGTTTGAATTCCCCAATAGATTTGTTCGCAGTTTATTTCAATCTACTGTAGTCTTAAACAGTTATAAAAGCGAAATCAAGAAAGTATATAAGAACAGCTTCATTCACACTAACAAGACCTAAGATTTAAAAACAAAAAACGAACAAAATAGAATTCTAACCGTCTAGAAAACTAGTTTTATTCGTTTTTTATGTTTAAGTCTAAACTTTCATTTCAAACTCTAATAACTTAACGCACTTCTGCATTGACTTTTTCTTCAAGCGATGCTTGGATTTTTTCCATGTAGCGTGCTACTTCTTCGTCCGTCAAGCTATCTTCTGGATTTTGGAAGGTCAAGCTATAAGCCATCGACTTCATACCAAGTCCCAATTTTTCGCCTGAGAAGACGTCAAAGAGTTTGATATCTGTCAAACGTTTCACGCCGGCAGCTTGAATAGCATCTACAACTTCTTGATGAGTCACTTCTGCCTTGAGGAGAAGGGCAACGTCACGGCTGACTGCTGGGAATTTAGTAATTTCTACAAATGGAGTAGCTGGTTGAAGCGCAGTTTCGATGGCTGAAAGGTTGAGCTCAGCTACATACGTTTCTGGAATATCGTAAGCCTTAGCAGTGACTGGGTGTACTTGACCAAGGAAACCAAGAACTTGGTCACCGAGTGAAATCATAGCTGTACGACCTGGATGAAGGCTAGCAATTTCAGATGTTGCTGTATAAGTTACTTGGAGTCCCAAACGAGCAAAGAGGGCTTCAAGGATTCCTTTAGCATAGAAGAAATCAACTGGAACTGCTGCTGTTTGGAAATCTTTTTCAGCAACCAAGCCTGTCAAGGCAAAGGCAAAGCTGTTGATCTCATTTGGAAGTTCTTCTTTTGGATTACCTGTTTGTTCAAAGACTTTTCCAATCTCGTAAAGGGCCAAGTTTTTGTTCTTACGAGCCACGTTGTAAGCAACTGTATCTAGGATACCTGAAATCATATTTTGACGGAGGACTGAACGGTCCACTGTCATTGGCCACATAAGTTCAGTAAGGTTACTTGGTTGAGCCGTAAACTCAACTGCTTTTTCAGGAGTTGTTAGAGCATAGGTGATGATTTCTGTCAAACCTGCTCCTTCAGCAATCGTACGAACTTGACGGCGGAGTTTTTGTGTGGCTGTCAATTCACCAGCTGTACCATCATCTTTTGGAAGGCTGGTTGGCAAGCGGTCATAACCATAGATACGAGCGATTTCTTCAAAGAGGTCTGCCTCGATTGTGATATCCCAACGACGACGTGGTACGCTGACTGTAAAGCCGTCTGCATTTCCAGAAAGGCCAAAGCCAAGACGACGGAAGACGTCTTCTACATCAGCATAAGAAAGATCAGTTCCGAGGACACGGTTAACATCAGCAAGAGTTGAAGAAACTTCCACATCAGAGGTATCAAGTTCACCCGCTGAAACGATACCTTTACGCACCGTCGCACCTGCAAGTTCTGCAATCATGCTAGCTGCCGCATCAAGGGCTTCGTTAACAGTTGCCACATTGATACCTTTTTCAAAGCGAGAAGATGACTCAGAACGAAGATTGAGACGTCCGCTAGTCTTGCGGATTGATTTTCCGTTGAAGACTGCAGCTTCAAGGACGACACGACTAGATTTCTCAGAGATTTCTGTTGCTTGACCGCCCATGACACCTGCAAGGGCTACTGGCTTGTCTGCGACAGTGATAACTAAGTCATTCACGTCCAAGTCACGTTCTTCGCCATCCAAGGTCACCAATTTTTCACCAGCACGCGCTTCACGCACACGGATGTCAGTCCCTTCAAAGGTATCCAAGTCAAAGGCGTGCATTGGTTGACCAAAGTAGAGCAGGATGTAGTTTGTCACGTCCACTACGTTGTTGATTGGACGGATTCCTTCGTTCATGAGAAGGTTTTGCAACCATTGTGGACTTGGTGCGATAGTCACATTGTCCAAGATACGAGCGGCATAGTAAGGCGCCTTGTCTGTCTCAATGCCCACAGAAAGAGCATCTGCTGCAGCTTGGTCAGTTTCTGAAAGAGTAAATTCTTTAAAGTTGACTGCCTTATCATAGATGGCTGCCACTTCGTGAGCCACCCCACGCATAGAAAGAGCGTCCGCACGGTTAGGTGTAATTGAAAGTTCGATGATTTCATCATCCAAGTCTAGATATGAGAAGACTTCATCCCCAGGAACGGCATTTTCTGGCAAGATTTGGATGCCATCTGCGAATTCCTTAGGCACAACTGAGTCAGAAATTCCCAATTCACCAAGCGAACAGATCATTCCAAGTGACTCTAAACCACGGATTTTTCCTTTTTTGATCTTGTAATTGTCAGCGATGCGAGCTCCTGGAATAGCCACCATAACCTTGATACCAGCACGCACATTTGGGGCACCACAAACGATTTGACGGGCTTCTTCTTCGCCAACGTTAACCTGACAAACATGAAGGTGAGTTTCTGGCACATCTTCGCAAGACAAGACCTCACCGACGACAATTTTTGAGAGACCAGCAGCAGGTGATTCGACACCTTCTACCTCGATCCCTGTAGTTGACATTTTTTCAGCCAACTCTTGTGATGGCACAGCAATGTCCACCAATTCTTTTAACCATTTATAAGATACAAGCATAATTTAGTTCTCCAGAATGACAGTTGCCACTCTGGTTCTTTTCCTTTCCTATCATTTCAATAGAAGAATCATCTTCTTACCTTAATTTCTTTCTCAGTAACCAATCTGTATCTACTTTTTGACCAACCATAAAATGATGTTGGCTAAATTTTTCAAAACCATATCGATTATAAAACGCTTGAGCTTTTGTATTATGCTCCCAAACACCTAGCCAAGCCCAAGAAAAACTATTTTTGGTAGCAAGTTCAAGAGCGAATTCAAACAGTTGCTTACCTAGTCCAAATCCTTGGAATTTTTGTAGCACATAGAGGCGTTGAATTTCAAAAGCATCCTCTAATTCTCTCTCAGTCTGAGCACTTCCCCAGTTGACTTTGAGAAAACCAGCTATCTCCTCTTCATGCATAATGAAATAGGTTTCGGATTCTGGCTTTTCCAACTCAGTTGACAAAACTCTCAGACTATAAGCCTCTTCAAAGTATTCCTGTAACTGCTCTTCTGTATTATCATGAGCAAATGTTTCACGAAAGGTTTGTTTGGCAATTTTGGCCAACACCCCAACATCTGCCAGTTCTACTTTTTTAATCATTATTTAAACTGTTCTGAGAAGCGGACATCTCCTTGGTAGAATCCACGGATATCGTTGATTCCGTAACGGAGCATAGCTACACGCTCTTGTCCAAGACCAAAGGCAAATCCAGAGTAGACCGTTGCATCAATTCCACTCATTTCGAGAACACGTGGGTGAACCATACCAGCACCCATGATTTCAATCCAACCAGTTTTCTTACATACGTTACATCCTTCACCACCACATTTGAAGCACGAAACATCCACCTCAACAGATGGTTCTGTGAATGGGAAGTAAGAGGGGCGCAAACGAATTTGACGCTCTTCGCCAAACATTTTTTGCACAATCAACTGAAGGGTTCCTTGAAGGTCTGCCATAGAAATGTTCTTCCCAACAACCAAACCTTCGATTTGGTGGAATTGGTGACTGTGGGTCGCATCGTCTGTGTCACGACGGAAGACACGCCCTGGTGAGATCATTTTCAAAGGGCCTTTAGAGAAATCATGAGCATCCATAGCACGCGCCTGCACAGGAGATGTATGAGTACGGAGCAAGATTTCTTCAGTGATATAGAATGTGTCCTGCATATCGCGGGCTGGATGATCTTTCGGAAGGTTCATACGTTCAAAGTTATAGTAGTCTTGCTCCACTTCAAAACCATCCACGACTTGGTAACCCATACCAATGAAAATATCTTCGATTTCTTCACTGGTTTGTGTCAAAACGTGGCGGTGACCCGTCGCAACAGGGCGACCTGGAAGTGTCACATCGATACTCTCGCTAGCCAGTTGAGCTGCGACTTTCTTTTCTTCCAATAGTTTAGCTGTTTCTTCAAAGGCTGCTGTCAAGACATCACGAGCTTCATTGACGTGTTTCCCGATAATCGGACGCATCTCAGCAGAGACATCTTTCATCCCTTTGAGGATTTCAGTAAGTGAACCCTTTTTCCCAAGGACAGAAACACGCAAATCTTGCATCTCTTTTTTATTTTCAGCAGTAATCTGCTTCAAGCTAGCCAGCGTTTCTTCACGAAGCGCTTTTAATTGTTCTTCAATAGTTGACATAATTCCTCCATCAGTCTCTCGTAGATAAAAAGAAAACCACATGCCAAAAACTCCACTCGGAGCGTTGACACGCGGTACCATCCGTTTTTATCTGACAAGTCAGACCTTCATTTCTAAATCCATGCACAAGTGAATTCACCCAGCTTTCATATAGAGAGCTTGCAGTCACGGCTCTCCTCCCTGATATACTTCCCTTGAGTTACTAGTCTTGCAGATTTCTATTCAATTACTACATAGTTTATCAGATTTTGAGTTAAAAAACAAGTTAGATTAGATTAATTTCAATACAAAACTCATTCCTTTTTCTGTTGCTCCATTTTCCACAAATCCAAGCGACTTGAAACACCTCCTAGAAGCATGATTGTAGGTGTAGATTTCCTTGACTCTCAATTCTTTCCATCCTTTTACTCGAGCCAATTCAATCAAAGCACTTAGAATCTTTTTTCCAAGTCCTCGATGTTGGTAAGCGGAATTCCCAATCACAATGGGGAGATTATCCTGAGATAGTGTAACATCCCCAATTGGAAACCATTCTCCCTTCTCCTTGACTTCAATCCAAAAAAGTTCACCATGCTGATCCAAATGGGAATACATAGCTTCCAAAGTTTCTTGACTATAAGGTTTCTTCACACCATCTACGAGGTGAACTAAGTTCACATCCTGATACCAAGCAAAAGCTTCTTCACAATGATTGACCTTATAATAAGGAACAAGACGCAGTGCATTATCTATTTGTAAAATCCGTTTCATCTGCTTTCCTTTTCCACAAAATAGTTGCTGCTTGATTAAAACCATCACACCAGTTATACCATTTTGCTTCATACTCATCTTGAGCTAAGATATGATTTTTTAAATCCAGAACAGAGTAAATCATTCTTTCCTCACAAGATTGCGCATAGAGATGATATAGTTCATCACCACCATCTCTATCCCACTCAGCAGAAATCGTATCCCGACCTGCCAATAAAGCCTGATAAGCCCTGTGATGTCCATCTGTAATCAACAAGCAATTTCCAAAGGCAAGAATACTGATTGGATCGACTTGGATTGTTTCTGCCGACTGGTAAAGCATCTGAATATCTTGCAACTTCTTTTCTGATAAGTATAGTTGAGTCGGATGAAGATCTGCTATATTGACTTTCATTTCTTTCTCCTCAAAGGAATTTGATACTCACTTCTGCTTGCCTTTAAATCGCCATTGGAATCGGAGCTTGTCATAGAAGGGAAACTCGATAAACAGGACTCCCAAGCCCACACAGAGACTGGCAAGGACATCTGATGGATAGTGAACTCCCAGATAGACCCTTGATACCAGCACACTGACTAGGTAGAGACCAAGGACGATTTGTACGATTTTTCTCCAGACTGGATTTTTCATCCGTTGACTGAGAATGATAATCAGAGAACCGACCATCAAGGTTACAGCCAGAGAATGGCCACTTGGAAAGGAAAATCCCTTCTCCTCAACCAAGTGTAAAATAGCTGGTCGTGGGCGCTGGTAGATATTTTTAAAGGTCACGATTAAAAGACCTGCCAAAGCCAGATTTCCCAGCATGAAGAAACTTTCTACCTTCCACCGCTTACGATAAAAGACAAAAGCTGTAATGACAACCCAAGTGATAATCACTGGAATATCAATCAAGCGTGTGATGGCCCTAAAAAGAATAGTCAAGTAATCTGGCAAGTCTCCTCGAACGGCAGTCTGTATCGGTTGGTCAAAACCGACCAGCGTTTCAGGGTAAAATTTGACCATGTAGCCAAGAATAACGAAAAGTAAAAGGGCAAAACTGCCCTTCATTAAAAATGTTTGTTTATCTCTCATAATGTTTTAAGGTTGGTTTCAAGAGAATATACAACAACCAGAATGAAACGGAAAAGATTACACCCTCAATCAAGTTAAAAGGTAATACCATGGTCATTAGGTAGTTGGAAAGTCCCAAAATTTTTCCAATATCAAAGTTAGCAAACTTAGCGTACAAAGGAACAGCATAAACATAGTTGAGAACCAACATAGCCACGGTTAAACCAATAGTCCCAGCTAGAGAGCCTAGTAGGAAACGAAGAGTTGTCCGTTCCTTTTTCCAAATCAAAGCAAATACGATGACAAAAACTCCTAAAGCTACGATATTCATCGGCAAACCAATGTAAGTATTCACACCTTGACTATTAAGAAGCAATTTCAAGAGTGAGCGAAGCAAGAGAATTCCTAGAGCAGCAGGCAAATCCATGACCACCAAACCCACAAGGACTGGCAAGATACTAAATTCGATCTTGAGGAAGGACGCCGCTGGCAAAAGCGGAAAGTCAAAGTACATCAGCACAAATGAGATGGCTGATAAAATCGCAATGGTCGAAAGTCGACGTGTGTTTGTCATAACAGGTTCCTCCAATTTTCTATAAAATCAGAAGAAGTTAGAAAGGATTCCTCTATCTATTCTCACTTTTTATATCCCAAAAGTTCCCTCTCACTCTATTAAGGAAATTCAAGCAAGCGGTTACAGTTCAGCTATAAATCTATCAGAACAGACAAAGCTATTCTTTCGTCTTCTCCCATCCAGACTATACTGTCGGTTGTGGAATCTCACCACATCAGCTTGCGCTCGCGGACTTATTTGGCTAAGATATTTTAGATTTATCTAGGCGTCGCAGTCGAAGATAATACTTAAAGTATATCGAGACCAGACAACGACGAGAAAGCTAAAATAGCTAGTCAAATTTACCGCCGGTCGGGAATCACACCCTGCCCTGAAGACTCTTTTATCATAACAAAAAACGCTTGCAAGCGCAAGCATTTTGTTTATTTTCATTTTCATTTTTTATTTCAATTTATCTGCTTCATAGGTATGAACGAGCTCAAGACCTGCAAAGTTCTGCTGGCGGAGGGCTTCGTAGACAATCATGCAGACGGTATTAGACACATTGAGACTGCGGACATGTTCATCATTCATAGGAATACGGAGAGCCTTCTCAGGATGTTCTCGCATAAAGTCCTCAGGCAAGCCCTTGTCTTCACGTCCAAATAGAAAATAATGGTCTTCGTTAGTCGATAAATCCACCTCAGAATAGACTTTTTCCGCGAATTTTGAAATCAGATAGAGTTTTCCCTCCATCTGAGACATGAAATCCTCTAAACTCTCGTAAAAATAAATCTCTAGTTTATCCCAATAATCCAACCCAGCTCGCTTCATCTTGCGGTCATCGATAGGAAATCCCATAGGCTTTATGATGTGGAGGGGAGAATTGGTCGCAGCGCAAGTACGCGCGATATTGCCTGTATTTTGTGGAATTTGAGGTTCAAATAATACAATGTGATTTGTCATGACTTGCTTCCTTTCACCATTGCAAAAAAATAGCCACACTGCCCGGAGTCAAGCTCAGCAAACAGCGTGGTTAAGGCATCGTTAACTTACCTCACAACAGGTTTGAAGTAAATCAGCGAAACTACTTTCTTAGTATAACACTTTCAGAATCATTGTCAATAGAAACGACTTGATTTTTTCAATTTTTTCAAGCTATTTCCAAGGGTTGTAAAATCGTCCCTGATTCTGCAAGATAAGTAGTAAACTGGTTACTAAAAACAAGGTTGCCAAGAGCAAGGTAATATAGTCTCCTTTTTTCAAGGCCTGATAACTATACCAAGTGCGTTTCTTCTCTTTCCCAAAGCGTCGAAGCTCCATGGCGGTCGCGATGGTATCAATGCGTTCTAGCGAACTGAAAATCAAGGGAGTAATAATGCGCAGATTGCCTTTGATTCGTTGCATAAGAGAAGCTTTCTTGGATAATTCCATCCCACGCGCCTCCTGAGACATCTTGATAGTAAAGAATTCTTCCTGCAAATCTGGAATATAGCGCAAGGTCAGGCTTACAGAATAGGCAATCTTGTAAGGCACACCAATTTGATTTAAACTAGAAGCAAACTGACTAGGATGAGTTGTCATCAAAAAGATAATAGCCAGAGGAATAGTACAAAGGTACTTAATGGCCAAATTTAGCAGATAAAAGAGCTCTTGACTGGTCAGAGTGTAGGCACCGATTCCCTGCCAAATCACACTTCTCTCTCCGTAAAGTCCAACCCCATACTCAGGAGAAAAGAGATAGACCATCAAGACGTTTAAAACGGCAAATACCGTCGCAAAAACAGCTACAAAGGAAACATCTTTAAAGCGGATTTCTGACAAATAGAGGAGAAAGACCGAAAAGATGGCGATCAGAACAAGCAATCTGGTATCATAGCTAATCATGGCCGCCAATGACACGAGAATGAAAAAGAGGAGTTTCCCAGCACCTGACAAGCGATGAATCACAGTATCTCTATGCTGGTAACCGATTAATTTAGCTTGCATCCTTCTCTCCTTTCTTTGTAAAATGCCGTTAAAGCAAGTGGATCCACGTCTAGTTTCTTGGCCAAGTTAAAGATTGAAGTTTCTTTTAGGTTGGCTTTTACTAACAGCTCAGGATTGCTCAACAGACTAGCTGGATCAGTATCAGCAATCAATTCCCCATCCACCATGACAAGGGCCCGATCTGAATAATCCAGCATCAATTGCATATCATGGGTAATCATGACAATGGTATGCCCTTTTTGATGCAGTTCTTCAAGAAATTCCATAATCTCAGTATAGTTCTTCTGGTCTTGACCTGCTGTCGGTTCATCTAAGAGGATAATTTCAGCCCCTAAAACCAAAATCGATGCAATAGTCACACGTTTTTTCTGCCCAAATGACAGGGCAGAAATAGGCCAATTACGGAATTCATAGAGACCACAGATTTTCAAAGTTTCATAGACTCTCGTTTCAATTTCCTGCTCGTCTACACCTCGCAAACGAAGTCCTAGAGCCACCTCATCAAAAATCATATTGGTTGAAATCATTTGATTGGGATTTTGCAGCACATAGCCTACTCGTTCCGCCCGCTCTGCAACAGAATCTCCTTTGATATCCTGTCCTTCCCAAAGATAGCGGCCTTCCGTCTGGATAAAGCTACTTAAGGACTTGGCTAGGGTTGATTTCCCTGCTCCATTTTTTCCGACAATGGCAATTTTTTCACCCTTTTTAATATCTAAATGTAGGGATTTTAAAATCGGTCTATCATCATAAGAAAAAGACACATCATCTAGTCTAAAAAGTGACTGCAAATCTGGTGTCTCTTTTACCAATTCAGTCTGCAACTGAACCTGACCTTTTGAGATAGACATGTTATCCAGATTTGCTAACTGTTCTTCCTTGACTAAATCCACACCCAATTGACGTAAAGTAGTTAGATAAAGGGGTTCGCGAATCCCATTTTGGGTCAACAAATCAGTCGCCAATAACTGATCAGGACTCCCATTAAAGAGGATACGGCCATCGTTTATCAAGACAATCCGATCCACAGGGCGATGCAGAACGTCCTCTAAACGGTGCTCGATAATAAAAGTCGTCGTCCCCTCTTCCTTATGAATCTGGTCAATCAATTCGATAATATCCTGACCTGACTTGGGATCCAGATTGGCGAGCGGCTCATCAAACAAGAGAATCGGACTCTCATCAATCAAGACACCAGCTAGACTAACTCGCTGCTTTTGTCCACCAGACAAATCCTGAGGACGCTGATTCAGTAAAGAAATAAGGTCCAGCTTTTCAGCCCATTTATGAACACGATTTTTCATCTCATCTAGAGCTGTCACATCATTTTCCAGAGCAAAAGCCAAATCCTCTGCTACGGACAAGCCGATAAACTGCCCATCTGTATCCTGCAAAACTGTACTGACTAGATGAGATTTATCATAGATACTCATATCAAAGGCTGCTTGCCCCTTGATCAAAAATTCTCCAGACATCTGCCCCTTGTAAATATTGGGAATAATTCCATTCAAACACTGACCCAAGGTAGACTTGCCTGACCCAGATGGCCCAACAATTAAGACTTTCTCTCCCTTGTAAATAGTCAAGTCTACCCCTTGCAAGGTCGGTTCTTGTTGTGTTTCATACCGGAAAGAGAAATCCTTCCACTCAATTATAGCTTCTTTCATCTTACTCTCTTCATTCGCTTCTTCTACTCAATGAAAATCAAAGAGCAAACCAGGAAGCTAGCCGTAGGTTGCTCAAAACACTGTTTTGAGGTTGCAGATAGAGCTGACGCGGTTTGAATTAGATTTTCGCAGAGTATTAGACTTCTATTTTATCATAAATCGAACCCTTCTTGCAGTCTCTTCTCTTAAAATCTTAGCGCCAAAAAATTCCTATCCTAAATTGCTTACCCGACTAGCCTATAAACAGCAAAAAGACTGGTTGCCCAGCCTTCCCCATCATTTTAATCCTTTTTCAAACTTCCTGCACGAGTTTGAGTTCCTGCATAGGCAAGCAAGAGAAGAGTTCCTGCAATAGCTACAGATACACCATTAGCAATTCCCGCAACAATCCCTTGGGCAAATACTTTTTCTGCAGCTTCTTGATAAATCACAACATCTCCAAGTGGTGCTAAGACACCCCAAACAAGGGCATTTGCAAGTAGTTGAATGAGGTTAAAAATAAGAATATCTTTCCAGTCAAAGACACCATTGATTACGCGAACGTACTTTCTAAATAGCCCCACAGCTAGACCAAAGAGCCCACTAGCGATAATCCAAGTCCACCACAAACCGTAACCAGCAAGAGAGTCCTTGATTGCATGACCAATCAACCCGACAAGCAAACCGATAATCGGTCCAAAAATAATAGAAAGTAGCGCTTGTACCGCATACTGAAGCTGGATGCTTGTATTTGGAACAGGGGTCGGAATGTTGATCATCCCGATGACGACAAAGAGGGCAGCGCCAATTCCGACAGCAACAACTTGTTTAATTGTAAATTTGATTTCCATACTATTTATTCTCCTATTTTATCCTTCTATTTTCTTTATTTCAATGGTCCAAGATGAACCGACACCCACATTATAGGCCTTGGCAAAGGAACCTTGGTTGATAGCCAGACCTAAACGATAGAGGGAGTTGATGTAGAGGATGGGTTGCCCAATTCTCACATCTGCAAATGATTTGCCATAGACAACCTGATTTTGATAGACCAGCATATCTGCATGATAGATGGTCACTTCAAAACGGTCACCAAACTCTGGTTCCAACTTGTAAAATTCTTCTCGCGTGATAGAGGTCCAAAGCGAACCAAAACGCACATCCAGAATATCAATAGCTCCCTTCACCAGATGATCTTCAATGATGGTCTCTACGACTGGAAGCTCCACAATCTGATCTACACTGAGCTCTGGCCCCACTTCCTCAAAACTAATATGACCACTGGCCAGTTTAGCACCAGTATAGGCATAGACATCACGACCGTGGAAGGTATAAGAATGCTCTGTATTTTGGCGTCTATTGGCCACTTCAGAAATTTCACGAATGGCTACAATACCAACGTGTTTCTTGATAAAAGAAAGCGTCCCATTATCTGGTGTGACAATGTATTGATTTTTTGCAGTCTTGGCAACTACACTCTTACGTTTCGAGCCAACACCTGGATCGACCACCGATACAAATGTCGTTCCCTCAGGCCAGTAATCCACCGTCTGAAAGAGACGATAGCTCCCCTCAAAAATATTATAAGGCGTGATATCGTGCGTCAAATGATGAATTTTTAAGGTTGGAGACTCTTCTAAAGCCACTCCAATCATAGCCGATACCGCACCATCAACCAGACCAAAGTCTGATTGTAATACCAGTAAATTATTATTCATTTTATCTCCTTGTATATCCTTTATCATACCATATTTCAGAGAAAGGTGCTAATAGCTATTTCAATTGATTAGGGTATAGTTTTACCTTATAGCAAAATTCCTACTAAAAGCTCTTGCTATTAGCTAGTAGGTGCATTTTTTCTTGAAAAAAGGTATGATAGTTACATCATGAAAAAGTAGGTTTTAATATGAAAATTATCCTTGTCGGAGGGGGAAAAGTTGGTTTTGCCCTCTGTCGCTCCTTGGTTGCAGAAAAGCATGATGTTTTGCTGATTGAGCAAGACGAAGCTGTTCTCAATCATATTGTTAATCGCTTTGATATCATGGGTATCCTTGGTAACGGGGCCGATTTTACCATCCTTGAGCAAGCCAGTGTCCAGGATTGTGATATCTTTATCGCTCTGACTGAATACGATGAAGTGAACATGATTGCAGCCGTTCTAGCCAAAAAAATGGGAGCTAAAGAGACCATCGTTCGGGTGCGGAACCCTGAATATTCTAACTCTTATTTCAAGGAAAAGAATATTCTCGGTTTTTCTCTTATCGTTAATCCTGAACTCTTGGCTGCCCGCGCTATTGCTAATATCATTGACTTCCCCAACGCCCTATCTGTCGAACGTTTCTTTGGTGGACGGGTCAGCTTGATGGAATTCACTGTTAAATCCTCAAGTGGTCTTTGCCAAATGCCCATTTCTGATTTTCGGAAAAAATTTGGCAATGTCATTGTATGTGCGATAGAAAGAGATCATCAAATTATCATCCCAAGTGGTGACATGACCATACAGGATAAAGATAGAATCTTTGTCACTGGTAACCGTGTTGATATGATGCTCTTCCATAATTATTTCAAATCACGTGCTGTGAAGAGCCTTCTCATCATCGGGGCTGGAAGAATCGCTTATTATCTTCTAGGTATCCTCAAAGATAGTCGAATCGATACCAAGGTTATTGAAATCAATCCTGAGATCGCCAGCTTCTTTAGCGAGAAATTCCCAAATCTCTACATCGTTCAAGGAGATGGGACCGCAAAAGACATCCTACTGGAAGAAAGTGCTCAAAACTATGATGCCGTTGCGACCCTAACAGGAGTCGATGAAGAAAATCTGATTACTTCTATGTTCCTTGACAGGGTAGGTGTACAGAAAAACATCACCAAGGTCAATCGTACCAGTCTCCTCGAGATTATCAATGCGCCTGATTTTTCAAGTATCATCACACCTAAAAGCATCGCTGTAGATACGATTATGCACTTTATTCGTGGTCGGGTTAATGCCCAGTATTCAGACCTTCAAGCCATGCACCATCTAGCCAATGGCCAAATCGAAACCCTGCAATTCCATATCAAGGAAGCTAATAAAATGACTGCTAAACCACTTTCTCAACTGAAATTGAAAAAAGGGGTTCTTATTGCAGCCATCATTCGAAAGGGCAAGACTATTTTCCCTACAGGGGAGGATATGCTTGAAGTCGGAGACAAGCTCCTAGTAACGACCTTGTTGCCAAACATCACCAAGATTTATGACTTGATCGCGAGGTAAGAAATGAATAAAAGTATGATTCGTTACCTCCTTTCAAAGTTACTTTTGATTGAAGCTGTTCTCCTCTTGGTTCCTGTAGCTGTAGCTGTCTATTACCACGAATCGAGCCAAGTCTTTACAGCCCTCTTTACAACGATTGGGCTTCTCGTATTACTAGGTGGTTCAGGAATTTTACAAAAGCCAAAAAATCAACGAATTTACGCCAAGGAGGGAATCTTGATTGTTGCTCTCTGTTGGATCCTTTGGTCTTTCTTTGGTGGTCTCCCCTTTGTCTTTGCTGGACAAATTCTCAGCGTTATCGATGCCTTTTTTGAGATTAGTTCTGGCTTTACAACTACTGGGGCAACTATTCTGAACGACGTTTCGGTTCTCAGCCGTTCCCTCCTCTTCTGGCGAAGTTTTACCCACTTGATTGGAGGGATGGGGGTGCTTGTTTTTGCACTTGCTATCATGGATAACGCCAAAAATAGCCACCTAGAGGTGATGAAGGCTGAGGTTCCTGGCCCTGTTTTTGGTAAGGTTGTATCCAAACTAAAAAACACTGCCCAGATTCTCTATCTCCTTTACCTAGCTCTCTTTTCCCTCTTTGTCATCATCTATTACCTAGCCGGTATGCCCCTATTTGATAGTTTTGTCATTGCCATGGGAACAGCAGGTACAGGAGGCTTTACCGTCTATAACGACGGGATTGCCCACTATGGCAGCTCACTGATTACCTATCTGGTTAGTATCGGAGTTCTGGTTTTTGGGGTAAATTTCAACCTCTACTACTACCTCATGCTCCGTCGGGTCAAAGCCTTCTTTGGAGATGAAGAACTCAGGGCTTACTTGGTCATCGTACTGGTTTCTACAGGCTTGATCAGCCTCAATACCCTCTATCTCTACCCAGGATTTTCTAAGAGCTTTGAAATGGCCTTCTTCCAGGTTTCCAACATCATTACGACGACTGGTTTTGGTTACGGAGATATTACCAACTGGCCCCTCTTCTCCCAGTTTATCCTTCTCTTCCTCATGGGAATCGGTGGTTCTGCTGGATCAACCGCAGGTGGACTCAAGGTTATTCGAGGCCTCATCCTTTCAAAAATTGCTAAAAACCAGATTTTGTCAATCCTATCACCCCACCGTGTTTTGACCCTCCATGTTAATAAAACCGTGATTGACAAAGATACCCAGCATAAGATTCTCAAGTACTTTGTCATCTATTCTATGATTTTGCTAGCGCTTATCTTTATCGTCAGCCTAGATAGCAATGATTTCCTGGTCGTTACCAGCGCTGTCTTTAGTTGTTTCAATAATATCGGACCTATTCTAGGAACGACATCTAGTTTCTCAATCTTTAGCCCTATCTCAAAAATTCTCCTCTCCTTTGCAATGATTGCAGGGCGCTTGGAGATTTATCCAATCCTACTTCTCTTTATGAAGAGAACTTGGTCTAAGAGATAAAATATAACCACACCTTGTGTCTTACAAGTGTGGTGTTTTTCGAAAATAAAATTCAAACCACGTCAGCTTCGCCTTGCCGTATATATGTGACTGACTTTGTCAGTCTTATCTACAACCTCAAAACAGTGTTTTGAGCAACCTGTGGCTAGCTTCCTAGTTTGCTCTTTGATTTTCATTAAGTATCAAATACCTCCCGCAACTCAACAAGTATCTTTGAATCCCGGTCAGACATTTCAGTACCTGACTTAAGGAATTTAAGAGCCCAAAAACAACCCTCAGTCGACTGACCGAGGGTTCCTTTTTATTATTCAAGAACTAGATTAGCTCAATGCATCCAAGGCATCATCCATTGAAAGAACTTCGTGGAAGACACGTTGCGTCAATTCAGTTTTTTGTTCTGGAGTGAGGTATTTAGTGTTTACACAGTATCCAGAGATACGTACGATAACGTCTTCGCCTGACATGATCTTTTCGTAAACATCGTTCAAGTCCATAACGTTCAAGTTAACGTGTTGTCCACCGTTTTCGAAGTAACCATCAAGGATTGTTACCAAGTTATCAACTTGTTCGTCACGAGTCTTACCAAGAGCACGTGGAGAAACCTGAGTAGTCAATGAGATACCATCAGCTGCATAACTAAAGTCAAGGCTAGAAAGTGAGTTCAAGTTTTGCAACCATCCACCTTTAGCTTTGTTAGATGGGTTAGCACCTGGTGAGAAGAATTCAAGTTTAGACAAGTTCACAGAACCATCTTCGTTGAGGTATACACCTTTGTGGACTGGTGAGTTACCAGTTTGTTTAGAGTAAGCAACGTTAGATGTGATTGTCAAAAGTGATACTGTAGCTTCAGCGTCTTTGTAAAGTTTGTGGCTACGTAGACGAGTTGTGTAAGCTTCGATCAACCATTCTGCCAATTCGTTTGAACGTGGGTCATCTTCACCCCAACGTGGGTATTCACCGATTGTTTCGTAATCGTAGATGTAGCCATTTTCGTCACGGATTGGTTTAACTGTAGCGTATTTGATAGCTGACAATGTGTCAACAGTGTTGGCAAATCCACAGATACCGAATCCCATGTTGGCACGTTGTTTAGTTGGCAAGAAGGCCATTTGAACAGCTTCGTAGTTGTACTTATCAGTCATGTAATGGATGATGTTCAAAGCATCTACGTAAGTATCAGTCAACCAGTCAAGAGATTTTTCAAAGTTAGCTTTAACTGATTCGAATTCAAGAACTTCGTCACGGATTGGTTCGATGTCAAATACTTTGTAGTCTTTGTGAACATCGTCGTAACCACCGTTCAAACCAGTAAGAAGGGCTTTCAATACGTTTACACGAGCACCGAAGTACTGGATGTTGTGACGTTGTTCTTCATTTTCTGGGTCAAGTGGAGACACACAGCATGAGATACAGCTCATTTCACCATATCCGTCTTTAGCCATTGTTGTTACACCTTCGTATTGGATAGAAGAGTGTTTGTGGCTCATGTGCATACAGTAGCGACGGAAGTTGTATGGCAATTTGTCAGTCCAAAGAACTGTCAAGTTTGGTTCTGGTGAGTTACCGATGTTGTCAAGAGTGTTCAAGAAACGGTAGTCCATCTTAGTAACACGGTGACGACCGTCGTTACCCATACCAGCCATAGAAGTTGTGATGAAAGTTGGGTCACCTGAGTACAATTGGTCGTAAGCTTTTGTACGAGCAAATTTAACTGTACGAAGTTTCATAACGAAATCATCAACGAATTCTTGGATTTCTGATTCAGTAAATGTACCACGAGCAAGGTCACGTTCTGCAAAGATATCCAATACGATTGGCACACGTCCTAGAGATGTAGCAGCACCGTTGATAACACGGCAGACAGCCATGAAAGCGATGTTAACCCATTGGATCGCTTCTTTAACGTTCATCGCTGGTTTGCGAACATCAACCCCATAAAGGTCACCCAAGCGAACAACTTGTTGCAATGCTTGGTATTGAAGGTTGATTTCTTCACGAAGACGGATTGTTTCTTCATCGATTTCTTCAATTGCGTTCCAGTCGTTTACTTTTTCTTGCATCAAGTAGTCTGCACCGTAAAGAGCAAGACGTGCGTAAACACCGATGATACGTCCGCGTGAGTATGCATCTGGAAGACCAGTTACAGTGTGAGCGTGACGAGCGCGACGGATGTTTGAAGTATAAGCACGGAAGATACCGTCGTTAACTGTTGTCACATATTTAGTGAAGATTTCGTGAACAGCTGGATCTGGTTCGTATCCATTTTCTTTCAAAGTAGTTTCAGCCATACGGATACCACCTTTTGGCATGAAGTTCAATTTGAAGAGCTCATCGTTTTGGATACCGAAGATAACTTCGTTTTCTTTATCGATAAATCCTGCTGGGATATCAGCGATAGATGTTGGACGAGTGTCCATTGGGAAACGAGTTTCTTCGTAGTGAGCCTTAGTTTCTTCTACAATTTTTTTGATGTGAAGTGAACGTTCTGTTGGTCCTGCAAGGAAGCTTTCGTCTCCATCGTAAGGTGTGTAGTTAGCTTGTACGAAGCGTGATACACTTGCTTTTTCTTTCCAATCTACGCCTTTGAAGCCTTCCCAAGCTTTATCAAAAATATCTTGTGCTTCAACAACTGTCTTAACAACCATGTTAATGTCCTCTTTTTTCTTTCTAGTAACAGTCATCTGTTACATTCATGAGACAAGTATACCACACAGTAACCGATTTCAACAAGTGGAAAAGGCCTATTTTTACACTTTCTTTTCTAAAACAGTCTATATTTCGCCCTAAACTGTATTATATTTTTGAAAAAAATAAAGCATTTTTTCTTTTTTTCAGAAAAAAGGGTATAATAAAAGAAAATAAGCAATAAAAAGGTGCTAGGCATGTTGATTTTTCCTTTGTTAAATGATTTGTCAAGAAAAATCATCCATATTGACATGGATGCCTTTTTTGCTGCCGTGGAAATCAGGGATAATCCTAAGCTCAGAGGAAAACCTGTCATTATCGGAAACGACCCTCGGCAAACAGGTGGGCGGGGAGTCGTTTCTACCTGTAGCTATGAGGCGCGAGCTTTTGGTGTCCATTCAGCCATGAGCTCTAAGGAAGCCTATGAGCGTTGTCCCCAGGCCGTCTTCATCTCAGGAAATTATGAGAAATACAAAGCTGTGGGACTCCAGATTCGAGCTATTTTTAAGCGCTATACAGATTTGATTGAACCTATGAGTATTGACGAAGCCTATTTGGATGTAACAGAAAATAAACTCGGTATCAAGTCAGCGGTCAAAATCGCTCGCCTCATTCAAGAGGATATCTGGCAAGAACTCCATCTAACTGCTTCTGCTGGCGTTTCTTATAACAAATTCTTAGCTAAAATGGCTAGCGATTATCAAAAACCTCATGGTTTGACAGTGATTCTACCTGACCAGGCTGAGGATTTTCTCAAACAAATGGATATTTCCAAGTTTCATGGAGTAGGAAAAAAGACAGTAGAACGTCTGCATCAAATGGGTGTTTTTACTGGCGCTGATTTACTTGAAGTTCCTGAAGTGACCCTAATAGACCGCTTTGGCAGACTGGGCTATGACCTGTATCGAAAGGCTCGTGGTATTCACAATTCCCCCGTCAAATCCAATCGCATCCGTAAATCAATCGGGAAGGAGAAAACCTACGGGAAGATTCTCCGTGCCGAGGAAGATATCAAAAAAGAGCTGACTCTTCTATCAGAAAGAGTCGCTCTCAATCTCAATCAGCAAGAAAAAGCTGGAAAAATTGTCATTTTGAAAATCCGCTACGAAGACTTTTCAACTCTTACTAAACGAAAAAGTATTGTTCAAAAAACACAGGATGCTAGTCAGATAAGTCAAATAGCCCTGCAACTCTATGAAGAGTTAAGCGAAAAAGAAAGAGGTGTCCGCCTGTTGGGGATTACCGTGACTGGATTTTAATACTCAATGAAAAATCAAAGAGCAAACTAGGAAGCTAGCCGCAGGCTGTACTTGAGTACGGCAAGGCGAAGCTGACGCGGTTTGAATTTGATTTTCGAAGAGTATAAAACCTTGAAGAGCTGCCCCTTCAAGGTTTTTCTTATACAAATAAACGGACAAAACTGTAAAGTAGCAAGATACTACCAAGCACGATACGGTATTTACCGAAAAGGGTAAAGTCGTGTTTTTTCACATAACTGGTCAAGAAACGAATAGCCACCATGCTGACCGCAAAAGCGACTCCCATCGCAACCAAGAGCAAGAACAATTGCCCAAAGTTCAAGAGTTGTCCTGCTTTTATAAATTTGAAAATCTTTAATGCACTAGCTCCAAACATAACTGGAATTCCAAGATAGAAGGTAAATTCTGTCACAACAGAACGACTGGTTCCATTTAACAAACCACCGACAATCGTTGCTCCAGAACGGCTAGTTCCTGGTAAAAGGGCAAGAACTTGGAAAAGACCGATATAGAAGGCTGTCGTATAAGGAAGCTTGTCCAACTCTGTTACACTTGGTTCAATAGCACGAGCTTTATTGCGCTTTTCCAAATAGATAAAGGCAATCCCATAAATAATCAACATGAGAGCAACTGAAACCATGTTATGGAAGTGGGTATCAAACCAATCATCAAATTTAAAGACGGCAAGCAAAGGTAAAGTGGCAACCAAGACCTTCAACCACAGTCTCCAAGTCTTACGAACTTCCTGCTTGTCCTTTGTCGATTTAAAAGGATTGAGCTTATTAAAGTAAATGACCATGACTGCTAAAATAGCACCAAGCTGAATCACAACATTAAACATAGACATAAAGGCTTCATTCTGATTTTGGTATTGGATAAACTCCTCTGCTAAAATCAAGTGACCTGTACTGGAAATCGGCAACCATTCCGTAATTCCTTCAACAATACCGAAGAAGATAGATTTTAAAATTTCAATAAGATACATAGATTACTCCTTTTTCTATCTTCCATTATAGCATATTTTTTCAGCCAGTGATAGCTCTCTTTAAAAGGCGCCGATACTGCCGCCACCTCCGCCTCCAGAGAAGCCACCGCCAGAGCTTCCACTTCCAGAAGATACGGAGTAGGTACTTGCTGTATTTGCGACACTGGCATAATGGCTCATTTGCGCGCTTGAATGATAAAACATACTGTGCCAGCCATAAGCTACATATAGATTGATATCTGGATTTTCCACTTGAATCTGATGAACCTTCATCAAATGGCTGACCTTGTCCGCATAGCCAAATAAGGTCGCATAGACCAAGAGGCGATTCCAGACCACAATACTTTCCAACTCTGCCTGATCCAATCGCGCAATCTCCCGCAACATATTTTCAAAACTGGTCCAGAGGTAGTATACTTCTGCTCCTGCTTCATTTAGGACACCATCACGATTATCTAGTCGAAGCTTCCAATAATAGAAAACAGCCAAAACCAAACCTAGAAAACCAAGTATTGGCAAGGGGATGTAAAGATAGCCATAAACATCCAAACTGTACAAGAACAAACCAAATCCGATAAATAGGGACAAGATAGTCAAGACACCCATACCTACTTGCAAGGCCTTTTCCCCACCGGTTAAAGGACGATAATAATCTGGAAGTTCCCAGAAGGAAACTCGATTTCTCACTCCTTCTTGCATCTGGTTCAATACTTCTTCAAAAGAAGATTTGAGCTGACGCCCCTTTGCTTGAATCCGTTTTTCATCAGAGACTTTTGCTCTACGATAAAGACTATCAGATACCTTGTAATCCGCAAACAAATTGGAAAGAGTTTCTTCTTTTTTGCCTGAAAAAGCTAGATTTAGGCAGTCTTTCTCAAAACTGGACAAACCATCTTCTTTTACTAGCCTCAAGCCAACTGCATCTCCTTCTGAAATGATAGAGACATTCCCACGGTCTATCACATCTAGCAAGGTAGCTTGAATAAGTTGGTCAAAGGTGAATTTTCCAGCTCCCTTGACCAAGGGACTCACTTCCTCCAAGGAGGTAGAGTATACAGCCTCTGATAAAACCATAGGCTCTAATTCCATTGGTGGTTCATAGATACGATGATTTTTGGCATATTTGACCGAAGGAGTGGTCTTCCTTCTATAAATAAAATAGAAGCAGACACTCAATAACAAAGAGATGGAAAGTATGGAAGGAAACACCCAAGTAAGGAGTTGTTTACTCTGATCTTTTTCTCTAACAATCGAGTCTTCTATCTTATTAAACTCTTCTAAACGATTCCCTTTCAAGCCCTGATCCCTAGCGCTAGCAAAATCGGTCCGAGGCCAGTAGGCATGCAATTCAACCCCACGCTTAGCTGGAAGATTGTCTAAACGGATAGTATAATCAAGATTACTCTTTTCAACCGTTCCCTCTCTAAAAAGTTTTCCTGTGTGGAAAAAGAGTTTTTCAGCTCCCTTATCTCCCCTTACATGAAATTCAAACTTTCCAATAGCCCCTGAACTATCTGTTAAAGGTTGCCAATTTAATTCAGCAATGTCATCATATAGAAAAAGCAAATTCTTTAAGTTCCAGACAAGGTCAACTTCAACTGTGTCGCCTTCTTGACCTGGATTATAAACTTTAACAGTATAACCATCTGCTCCTTCTATCACTTCGCTAGTAACGTCTGCTAGTTCAGCACCATTTTTCGCAGCCTGAACCTTTGGATGAGGATCAATGTCAAATCCGCTAGGCATCTTGCCAGCACGTCCAAGTCCCACAATTTGGCCCTTAAAGTCCTCCTCAAACTGGTAAACTATCTTCTGTCTAAATTCTGCCGTATTGTCTGCATGAATATACAAATCACCTTGATAAGAGTTTATCTTGAAATCAATGGCAAAAACAGAGAGTGGCAGAAGGCAAAACAAGCCTAAGACCAGTAAGAAAAAAGTTTTTTTCATCAACTAAGCCCCCTTTTTATCTTTGCTATCATTATATCATTTTTTATCAAGTAAGGGCTTACCTATATTGAAAAATAGAGTTTTTTTCGATAAAATAGGAGACAGTTATTTTTTAATAGATTAGAAATAGGAGAAATCATGAGAAAAATATACTTATCTATTTTCACAAGTCTCTTGCTGATGCTAGGACTTGTCAATGTTGCCCAAGCCGATGAATATTTACGCATCGGGATGGAAGCAGCATATGCTCCCTTTAACTGGACTCAGGACGATGATAGCAATGGAGCTGTCAAAATCGATGGAACTAACCAGTATGCTAACGGATACGATGTTCAAATCGCCAAGAAAATCGCTAAGGACTTAGGTAAAGAACCTTTGGTTGTTAAAACCAAGTGGGAAGGTCTAGTCCCTGCCCTTACTTCTGGTAAGATTGACATGATTATCGCAGGTATGAGTCCTACTGCCGAACGCAAACAAGAAATTGCCTTTTCAAGCAGCTACTACACTAGCGAACCTGTCCTACTAGTCAAAAAAGATTCTGCCTACGCAAATGCTAAATCTTTGGATGACTTTAACGGTGCAAAAATCACTTCTCAACAAGGTGTCTACCTTTATGACTTGATTGCACAAATCCCAGGCGCTAAAAAAGAAACTGCCATGGGAGACTTCGCTCAAATGCGCCAAGCTCTTGAAGCTGGTGTCATCGATGCTTATGTTTCTGAACGCCCAGAAGCACTGACTGCTGAAGCTGCGAACTCTAAGTTTAAGATGGTCCAAGTAGAACCAGGTTTCAAAACTGGGGAAGAAGATACAGCTATCGCCATCGGACTTCGTAAAGATGACAATCGTATTAGCCAAATCAATGCCAGCATTGAAACCATTTCAAAAGACGACCAAGTTGCCTTGATGGATCGTATGATCAAGGAACAACCTGCCGAAGCTACAACAACTGAAGAGACTAGCAGTAGTTTCTTTAGCCAAGTCACTAAAATTCTTTCTGAAAACTGGCAACAACTCTTGCGTGGTGCTGGTATCACTCTTTTAATCTCTATAGTCGGAACCATCACAGGTCTCATTATTGGACTTGCCATTGGTGTTTTCCGTACTGCTCCCCTCTCTGAAAATAAAGCTATCTACGGCCTACAAAAACTAGTCGGCTGGATCCTCAATGTCTATATTGAAATTTTCCGTGGTACACCAATGATTGTTCAATCGATGGTTATCTACTATGGAACTGCCCAAGCTTTCGGTATCAACCTTGACCGTACACTGGCTGCTATCTTCATCGTTTCAATCAACACTGGTGCCTACATGACCGAAATCGTCCGTGGTGGTATCCTAGCAGTTGACAAGGGACAATTTGAAGCTGCGACTGCTCTTGGTATGACTCATAACCAAACCATGCGTAAGATTGTCCTACCTCAAGTAGTCCGTAACATCCTACCAGCAACTGGTAATGAATTTGTCATCAATATCAAAGATACATCTGTATTGAACGTTATCTCTGTTGTTGAACTTTATTTCTCAGGAAATACCGTGGCAACTCAAACCTATCAATACTTCCAGACATTTACAATCATCGCCGTGATTTACTTTGTCCTCACTTTTACCGTAACACGTATCCTACGCTTCATCGAACGCCGAATGGATATGGATACCTATACTACAGGTGCTAATCAAATGCAAACGGAGGATTTGAAATAATGACACAAGCAATCCTTGAAATTAAACACCTCAAAAAATCCTATGGACAAAACGAAGTGCTAAAAGACATTTCTCTCACTGTCCACAAGGGAGAAGTTATCTCTATCATCGGAAGCTCTGGAAGCGGAAAATCGACCTTCCTCCGCTCCATTAACCTACTTGAAACGCCAACTGATGGACAAATCCTTTATCATGGACAAAACGTCCTCGAAAAAGGCTATGACCTCACGCAATACCGTGAAAAGTTGGGAATGGTTTTCCAATCCTTTAACCTCTTTGAAAATCTCAACGTTCTTGAAAACACAATCGTCGCTCAGACAACAGTCCTTAAACGTGAACGTACAGAAGCTGAAAAGATTGCCAAAGAAAACCTTGAAAAGGTCGGCATGGGGGAACGCTACTGGCAAGCCAAGCCAAAACAACTCTCAGGCGGTCAAAAACAACGTGTGGCCATCGCTCGTGCCCTCTCTATGAATCCTGACGCTATTCTCTTTGATGAACCAACATCAGCTCTCGATCCAGAAATGGTTGGAGAAGTCCTCAAAATCATGCAGGAACTGGCCCAAGAAGGCTTGACTATGATTGTCGTGACTCACGAGATGGAATTCGCTCGTGATGTCTCTCACCGTGTTATCTTTATGGATAAGGGTGTCATTGCTGAAGAAGGAAAACCAGAAGACCTCTTCACCAATCCCAAAGAAGACCGTACAAAAGAGTTCCTTCAACGCTATCTCAAATAAAAAGAAAAGGCTGCATCAATCGTGCAGTCTTTTTGCTGTCCTCAAAATGAAAAGGCAGACTCTACTCAAGAATCCACCATTATCCAAAGATTAATCTTCAAATTTTTCATGATTTTTTTCATAGAAATCAATTAAACCTAGAGCTGTTTCAAATGAAATATTTTTTACTTTTGCACGACCCTGCGCTAGAGCAATGATAGACATTTCACGCGCATTCGTTTCTTTAGAGATACGGTAGCCTGTGATTTTCTTATCACGAACCCAGCCAACAACTGATTCTACTTTTTCAAAGTTTGACTTAGCCATGTTCTTCTCCTATTTTCTTCTTTACGTTATATTATTCTATACGTTTTTATGTCTTTTGTCAATAAAAAAACATATATTCAATAAAACAAATGATTTCGAATCTTCTTACTTCCTTTTTAAAGCCGATAATATATAGGTTTTTACTTACTATAACCCAATAGTATACTCCTAAAAAACAATTGCATTATTAAACTTTAAATTCGTAAAAATATTCATACAAACCAAATGCTAGTTTCTTAATAGGATAGACAGGATTTACTATTTCATTCTATATATTCCTTTTAAATCAACAAGTCCACTAAAGATAGTCTTTCACTCCACACTATCTCTAAACCATTCCGTTTTTCTTTCTCCTTCTTTGGTTCCTTTCCTGTCCTTATCTATATCTTATTCGTTTTACAACCGGTACTACTTACTTTGTCCAATCTTGCACCTTCTGATTACATACCCGCTTCCCAGCTAGTCATTTGAAAACAGCAGCACTTGCCGTTTCATGTCTAGCACTATTGTTTATCTCACGAGTTTTTTCAGCCGACTCACCTAGCAACCATCTCACAAACATTGATTATTTTTTCTGATTCCTATTATATTTAGTGAAAGTTCAAATTAGGGATATATACAATTGGGGATTTCAAAAAATTTCCTCATATATAGTAAGTAATTCTGTCGCCTCAATATAAACAGAATCAAAAATAATAGGTGCTATAGTGAGTTGTAGTAGAAATAGCACGATAGATTTCCTAAGTCCATAGGAATCGCCCCCTTTCTTCACCCTCATTATAACACCTATACATCGGTTGTGCAAATAATATGATATTTTTTTATTAGTCCTCAGACAAGCATATTATAGAGCGTTTCATTACCATTTAAGTTAATATAAGCTGGATCAAAACCTTCCATTCGACGAATCAATCCTGCATAATCATGCTTATCTGCCAAGGCAATCCCAATTAATACTGGACCTGTCCCCTTGCTAGCTCGCTTAATATACTCAAAACGTGTGATATCATCATTTGGCCCCAAGATATCATTTACAAACTCACGCAAGGCCCCTGGACGCTGTGGAAAATTAACCACAAAGTAATGCTTGATCCCATCATAAATCAAGGCGCGCTCCTCCATTTCTGGCATACGGTTGATATCATTATTTCCTCCAGAAATGATACAACAAATGGTTTTCCCCTTGATATATTCAGCTAAAACCTCTAGAGAGGCGATACTAGCTGCTCCAGCAGGCTCTGCGACTATCCCTTGCTTAGAATAAAGGTCAATCAAGGTTTCAGAAATCAATCCCTCATCGACACCTACCAAAGTTTGAACATGTTGACGAGTTGCTTCATAGGTCAATTGACCTACCTTTTGTACAGCAATCCCATCCGCAAATTTGTCAATTTCTTTGAGTTTGACTGGACCACCAGCTTCAAAGGCCGCCTTCATGGAACGCGCTCCATTCGCCTCTACTCCGATAACCTCAATCTCTGGACTTGTTTCCTTGATATAGGTAGAAACCCCAGCAATGAGACCGCCACCACCAACAGGAACCAAGACAGCATCAAAATCAATCGATTCTTTTCGAGCTTCTTCTAAAATCTCATAAGCAACTGTCCCTTGACCAGCTTGAACATGGGCATCATCAAAAGGATCAATAAAGGTACGATTTTCAGAGACTGTAAATTCTTGAGCTGCTTTGGCTGAGGCATCAAAGGTATCTCCAACTAGTTTAATGGTCACGAAATCCCCACCAAAAAAGCGAACTTGACCAATCTTTTGTTGCGGAGTAGTAATGGGCATAAAAATAGTAGCAGGAATTTTCATTTCATTACAAGTATAGGCTACTCCCTGCGCATGATTTCCCGCAGAAGCGCAGACTACCCCACGTTCACGCTCTTCCTTGCTGAGCTGAGAAATAGCATAATAGGCACCACGAATTTTAAAAGAACGAACACGCTGGGCATTTTCCTTTTTCAAATAAATCTTAGCACCATACTTCTCCGATAAATAATGGTCATAATCAAGCGGTGTATTGACGACCACACCATTCAAGACCTTATGAGCCTTGATGATATCTTTTGAACTTAACATCTTTTTCTCCTAGACTATTTCATACTATCGCAATCCATCCTCTTAAAAAGAGATATGAATTGATTATAAAAGCGAGTTAGTCCCCCAACTCGCCTTCACCTTAATTTCTATCAATTAGTTATAGATTTTAAATGCATCATCGTCGTTTTTACCAACGAATGGCATTGCTTTACGCAATTCTGCACCAACTTTTTCAATTTCAAGGTTAGCTGCTTGTTCACGGTAAGCAGTCAATTTTGGACGTCCAGCTTTATAGTCATTTACAAAGTCATTTGCAAATTTACCATTTTGGATATCAGCCAAGACAGCTTTCATGTTTTCTTTAACTTGCTCAGTAATTACACGTGGACCTGATACATAGTCACCGTACTCAGCAGTGTTTGAAATAGATTGACGCATTTTCTTGAATCCACCTTCGTAGATCAAATCAACGATCAATTTCATTTCGTGAAGAACTTCAAAGTAAGCCAATTCTGGAGCGTAACCTGCTTCTGTCAAGACTTCGAAACCTGCTTCGATAAGGGCAGTCAAACCACCACAAAGTACAGCTTGTTCACCAAACAAATCTTCTTCAGTTTCTTCTTTATAAGTTGTTTCAAGAAGACCTACACGAGCTGCCCCAACACCTTTACACCAGTCCATGGCAATGTTTTTCGCATTTCCTGTTGCATCTTGGTATACTGCGTAAAGAGCTGGAACACCAAATCCTTCTTCATAAGTACGACGTACCAAGTGTCCTGGTCCTTTAGGAGCACACATGAAGACATCTACATCTGCAGGAACTTTGATAAATTCAAAGTGAATGTTGAAACCATGAGCAAATCCAACTGCATTTCCAGCTTCCAAGTTTGGAGCGATTTCTGCTTCGTACAATTCTTGTTGGATTTCGTCTGGTGCCAAAATCATGATAACGTCAGCCAATTTAGTAGCTTCTGCTACTGTGTAAGTGTCAAATCCATCTTCTTTTGCTTTATCAAAAGATTTACCTGGACGTACACCGATGATGACATCGCGACCTGAATCACGCAAGTTTTGAGCATGCGCATGTCCTTGTGAACCATAACCGATAACGGCGATTTTTTTACCGTCAAGTGCTGCTACTTTAACATCTTTTTCGTATTCCATTTGAACTGCCATAGTTTTTTCTCTCTTTTCTATTTTTATTGCCTGTTAGGCTAGTTTAACAAATTTAAAATATTTTTATACTCAATGAAAATCAAAGAGCAAATTAGGAAGCTAGCCGCAGGCTGTACTTGAGTACGGCAAGGCAAAGCTGACGTGATTTGAATTTGATTTTCGAAGAGTATTAATCGCGGGTAAATCCAGTTGCACCAGTTCGAGCAATATTACGAATACCGTATGGTCGAATGACTCGCAATAGAGCTTCACTCTTTTCAGCATTTCCTGTCATCTGAATAGTAATCGAGCTTGGCGCTACATCTACCACCGTTGCACGGAAAGGTTGAATAATCGCTAGAATCTCAGCGCGCTTCTCGGCTGGCGCTGACATCTTAACCAAAATTACCTCGCGCTCCAAATGAGGCTTGTCTGTAATATCTCGAATGCGAATCACATCAATCTGACGATTAAGTTGCTTAATGATTTGCTCCACCTCATCATGTGAAGCAACATCAATAATAATGGTGATACGTGATACATTCGGATCTTCTGTTGCTCCAACAGAAATGCTTTCGATATTAACCTGACGGCGAGACAGGACACCGGTAAAGCGATTGAGGACTCCTGAACGATTTTGTAGTTTTGCTGTTAACATTCTACGCATGGAACTTCACCCCCAACATCTCATGATTACTCTTACCAGCTGGCACCATTGGCAACACCTGCTCCTTACGAGAAATATCTACCTCGATTAGCATAGGAACATCCTCAGTGATGACTTCAAGGTCTTGATCCAAGGTCTCAGGATTATCAAACTTATAGTTTTTAATACCGTAAGCTTGTGCCATCAATTGGAAATCTGGAAGGGTATCAAAGACTGACTCTGATGTTCTACCTTCATAGAAGGATTCCTGCCACTGGCGAACCATTCCAAGTGAGTGGTTGTTCAGCATAACCACCTTGATTGGCACCTTGTAAATGTTCAAAATAGCCAATTCCTGGTTAGTCATTTGGAAACCACCATCCCCAACAAACAAGACTACTTCCTTATCTGGGTTAGCAATTTTAGCCCCGATTGCTGCTGGAATTCCAAATCCCATCGTTCCCAAACCACCTGAAGTCACTAACTGACGTTCATTTTGGTAGGGATAATACTGAGCTGTCCACATTTGGTGTTGACCAACGTCTGTTACCACAATGGCATCTCCATTCGTCAATTCACCAATTCGTTCAATAACGGCTTGCGGTTGAACCACACGCTCTTTCTTGTCATAAGAACGAACACGGTTCTTGTCTTTAGTGACTTTTTCAATCCATTTCTCAGTATTGTTATGAACTGTTGGTTCGGCCAGCAACATTTGCAAAGCTTTCTTAGCATCTCCAACTACAGGAATATCTGCACTGATAATCTTGCCAATCTCGGCTGGGTCAATATCAATGTGGGCAACCTTAGCATTCTTAGCGAAGGTCTTAGGATTCCCCGTCAAACGGTCATCGAAACGACAACCAATACTAATCATAAAGTCCGCTTCCGTCATGGCAATATTAGCTGCGAATGACCCGTGCATGCCTCCCATTCCAAGGAAGAGTGGATGACTCGTTGCAATCGTTCCTTGTCCCAAAAGACTGGTTACCACCGGAATTTGATAGCGTTCTGCAAATTCATTTAATTCTGCAGCTGCTTCAGCATAACTAATTCCACCACCAGCTAGCAAGACTGGCTTTTTAGCCTTGGATAATTGCTTCAAAATTTTCTTGATTTGCATATCATTTGGCTCAAGAGTTGGCTGATAACTTGGTAGGTTCACTTCTGGTGAATAGATGAAGTCCGTTTCTAAAGCAGATACGTCTTTAGGTAGGTCAATGACAACTGGCCCTGGACGTCCTGTAGTTGCGATATGGACAGCTTCCGTAATGATTCGAGGGATATCAGCTGTCTCACGAACTTGGTAATTGTACTTAGTGATTGGCATGGTAATTCCCACGATGTCTGCCTCCTGAAAGGCATCTTTCCCAATCCCTGCTCGCGCAACCTGTCCTGTAAAGACCAAAAGGGGAACGCTATCGCTCATGGCATCCGCAATCCCTGTAATGGCATTTGTTGCTCCTGGTCCACTAGTGACGACAGCAACACCCAACTTTCCAGTTGATTTGGCATAACCTTCAGCTTCATGCAAACAACCTTGCTCATGGCGCCCTAGAATGTGGCGAATGCCTTTAAAATTATATATCGCATCATAAAAAGGCAAGACCGCACCACCAGGATAACCAAAGATGGTATCAATTCCTAAATCACGAAGTGTTTCCAAAACTAGGTCCGACCCCGTCTTAGGAGATTCTAAACTGATTTTCTCCATTGTTCCCCTTTCTCTTCTCTTAAAAATAACTTGTTACTATCATACCACTTTTTCAAAATTTTTCAAGACAAAAGAAGAAATTTTCTGAATTTTCTATTTTAACGTTTATTTATGAATGTTATTTTTGTTTTTATTAAAAAGATACCGATTTCATTTACTGAAAAAGAAAAAAGAACTGATTTCTCAGTCCTTCATTAATCTTATTCCACACTAAATAGATATGGGTAAACAGGTTGTTGACCTTGGTGAATCTCGACTTCAACGTCTTCGAATTCTTCTGCGATTTCTTGGGCAATTTCATTAGCAAGTTCTTCGTTTCCATCCTCACCGACATAGAATGTTACGATTTCACTATCTTCATCCAACATATGTTTCAATGTTTCAGTCAAGGTTTGGTGCATGTCAGGGTTTGACACGAGAATTTTCCCATCGACCATACCAAGATTATCGTTTTCATGGATTTCTAAGCCATCAATCGTTGTATCACGCACAGCTGTTGTGACGCTTCCGCTAACGACATCGCTAAGAGCAGCTGTCATACGCTCTTGGTTTTCTTCAATGGACTTGCTTGGATCAAAAGCAAGAAGACTAGTCAATCCTTGAGGAAGAGTACGAGCTTCCACCACTACTGCTGGTTGCTCCAAAACTTCTGTTGCAGATTGAGCTGCCATGAAGATATTCTTGTTATTTGGCAGGAAGATGATGTTACGGGCATTGACCTGTTCAACAGCCTTGATAAAGTCTTCTGTTGAAGGGTTCATGGTTTGACCGCCTTCGATAACATAATCCACACCTTGAGAACGGAAGATATCTGCTAGCCCTTTACCAGCCACCACAGCAATCAAAGCATACTCTTTTTCTTCAGCTGGCTTGCTAACTTGAGCAGCTTCTTTCTCAACCTGTGCTTCGTGTTGGTTACGCATATTGTCAACTTTTACCTTGACCAAGCTACCATATTTGAGACCTTCTTGCATGACAAGTCCTGGATCTTCTGTATGGACATGGACTTTGACGATTTCATCATCATTGACAACGAGGAGAGAATCCCCGAGTTCATTCAAGTAGTTACGGAATTCGTCGTAGTCAAAATCTTTGGCATAGGTTGGACCTTGCTTAAGGGCTACCATGATTTCAGTACAGTAACCAAAGGTGATGTCCTCAGTCGCCACATGACCAGCCACAGACTTGTGGTGCTCTGCATTGATCATTTCACTCATATTGGCTGGAGTGGCTACAAAGTCCTCAGATGCAATATATTCACCAGTAAGGGCTGAAAGGAAACCTTCATAGATGAAGACCAGTCCTTGACCACCTGAATCCACAACGCCAACTTCTTTCAATACTGGAAGCATGTCTGGTGTTTTAGCTAGAGCTGTTTTAGCGCCTTCCAAGGCTGCGCGCATGACTTCAACAGCGTCATCTGTTTGCTCAGCTTTTTTCTTAGCACCGATAGCAGCTCCACGAGAAACTGTCAAAATCGTTCCTTCAACTGGTTTCATCACGGCCTTATAGGCAACTTCCACACCTGATTGGAAGGCAAGGGCCAAGTCTTGACCTGTTAACTCGTCTTTATCCTTGATGGCTTGTGAAAATCCGCGGAAAAGCTGAGATGTAATAACTCCTGAGTTCCCACGCGCACCCATCAAAAGCCCTTTGGCAAGAATGCTTGCTACCTCTCCAACTGTAGAAGCTGGCTTGTCTGCAACTTCCTTAGCTCCATTTTCAATGGTCATTCCCATATTTGTCCCGGTATCTCCATCTGGAACGGGGAAGACGTTTAATGAATTGACATATTCAGCTTGCTTATTCAAGCGAGTTGATGCAGCTTGCACCATTTCTTGAAATAAGCTAGTAGTAATTTTTGACACGGTTATTCTCCTACAACTTTGATATTTTGAATGTAGACATTTACAGTCTGAGCAGTAATTCCAAGTTGGTTTTCCAAACTAAAACGAACACGCTCTTGAATGTTTTTTGACACTTCGCTAATCTTTGTTCCGTAGCTCAACACGGTATATACATCAACTGCAATACTGCCATCTTCGGCCGCCTTTACGACGACACCTTTGGAATAATTTTCCTTACCTAGAAGGGCTTGGAAATTATCTTTGAGGGCATTTTTACTAGCCATACCGACCACACCAAAAATTTCAGTTGCTGCTCCACCTACGACGGTTGCAATCACTTCATCTGTTAGTTCGATTTGACCATCTTTTGTATTAATTTTTACAGTCATCCTTTTTACCTCAACTAGTTGATACTCTATTTTATCATATTTCAGCCCAAGTGTAAAAGCAGAATACTGTATCAGCGGATATTTACTCCGTTTTTCAAATGATTTTATACCCACAATAAAAGAAAAAAGACCCTAAGGTCTCCTTTGCTTTTATTATTAAACGCGTTCAACTTTACCTGATTTCAAAGCACGAGCTGAAGCCCAAACTTTTTTAGGTTTACCATCGATAAGAACAGTAACTTTTTGAAGGTTTGGTTTTACGGCACGTTTTGTTTGGTTCATCGCGTGTGAACGGTTGTTTCCTGATACAGTCTTACGACCTGTAAAGTAACATACTTTAGCCATTGTGTTTTCCTCCTATTAGATCTAATATAGCGGATGTGCTAGCACCACATACCGTACTATGTTATCACACTTTCTCTTTTTTTGCAAGGGAATTGGAAGATTTATTTTTTTATTTAACGTAGACCACACCCAACTTCCCAAAAGCCACATCTCCACGGATAATCAAGGTTTTACTGGTTGGAGCTAGAGAAGTATCTGCCTTGGCTACACCACAGAAAGTTTCCACCTTCAAATCAACTCTCCAATGTTGGGGAACATAGATAACTGCATTGCCAAAACCAACTTCCACTTTCAGGGTTGCGCTATCTCCTAAAATTTCTGCATTGTCATAATATATCTTGGCATTGCCAAAACCAACTTCTACTTGGTCTTCTACCAATTCTTGGTTTTGCTTGTAGAAAGTCCCCGTCCCAAAAGCGACTTCCTTGTCTATAAAAATGGTTTTTTCACCATCATACCACCATTTTTTCCCATTCCAAGTTCTGTTAGAATGAGTGAGTGCGCTGACACCCATTACGATTAAAATACTAGCCCAGAACAATGACTGATTTGGAATCGGTAAAATATCATAAAAGTGGTTGGCAATTAGTAAGGCTACTAAAGCTGTAAAAGAGGCTGAAGTTAAGTGGCGACGCAACAAAGCTCCAACTGATTGGTAGGCAAAAAAAGCAATACCAATCAAGGGCCAAATTTGCCCTCCAAGAGAAGGGATTCCAAAATTCCCCTGCAATAATACTAAAGCCGCCAAAACAAGCAACACAATACCAAATGCTTTCTTTTTCATCTTATTACCTCATGTTTCTTAGATTTTCTTTTAGGAGGGATTGGTAATGTCGTGAGACATGAACCTCCTTGTGGGTTTGATAAAAGGAAATGGTGCCCGTTCCTGAAAAGGACTTGTCCACCGAATAAATCTGACGGATATTTGCGATCGTTGACTTGGATACTCGACTGAAATAGCGAGGAAGGATAGCCTCTAACTCATAGAGTTTAAGCCGAACCTCGTAGGCATCTTTCTGGGTATGGGCATAAATCTTGCTACCTTCCGTCTCAAAGAAGAGAATTTCCGACAAGTCCAGATAATATTCACCCGTCCCCTTGTAAAAAATCAACCTAGGAGACTTGGATTCTTGCAAGAGCCGCTGTAAATCCGCAATCTCATCTGTCAAAGCCGCTGCCTTGATGATAATTTCAGTTTCCTCTAAATTGCTGTCAATTTCGATTCGTAACTTCATTCCATCTCCTTTCTGACTCTACTATATCAAAGCCAAAATAAGAAAACAAGAGCAAAAAAGCAAGTGGTTGCTTTAGACCCGTAAGTGGTTCTAGGATCAGCTTAACATACAGGTCAAAATAGAAAGAAAATCACACCCCACGCAAGACCACAAATATAACCAACCACTACATCCTTGGGGTAGTGTACACCCCCTAAGACTCTCACTGCACCGAGAAAAGCTGAAAAGACCAACAAGATAACCCCTAGAGATAAACTAGCATGAAAGCAAGCCATGGAAATAATGGTTGCTGAAAAGACATGTCGACTGGGCATAGACTGACCAGGACTATCTCTGTCAAGCAAGGGTTTAATAGTCCATTCCTCATAAGGCCTAGGAGCATTGATTTTCTTACGAAGAAGGGATAAAATCACAAAACCTGACGCAGGGATAAACACATAGATCAAGACCTGTTCCCCTAAGCCTTCTTGGAAATAGGTAGTGGCTAACAAGGTCAGATAAACTATAGGCATAACTACTGTCATAAACCGATTGAAAGTTCTTAACAACTTCAGAAGAATGGGCTTATTTTTAATGTTAGTAGCAATATGGTCATACCATTCTTGATAATTTTTCATATATTTTCTCATCACTTACTCAAATTTTGCTTATAGGGAAGCACTTGTCTTCTAGTATAGTGCAGAAAAAGAAGGCCGTCAAGCCTTCTTTTGGTTTATTCTTCTGCTTCATCTTCTGTAAACTGACTGTTGTAGAGGTCAGCGTAGAAGCCTGCTTGCGCCATTAGCTCCTCATGATTTCCTTGCTCGATGATATTGCCATCCTTCATAACAAGAATCAGGTCAGCATTGCGGATGGTTGACAAGCGGTGGGCGATGACAAAGGAAGTTCTACCTTCCATCAAACGGTCCATGGCTTTCTGAATCAATTCCTCCGTCCGTGTATCAACCGAAGAGGTCGCCTCATCTAGGATTAGGAGTGGCGCATCTTTCAACAAAGCACGAGCGATGGTCAAGAGTTGTTTTTGTCCGACAGACAAGGTCACTGTATCATCCAAGACGGTATCGTAACCATCTGGTAGGGTCATTATAAAGTGGTGAATCCCTACAGCCTTGCTGGCTTCAATCACGCGCTCATCACTAATATCCTTTTGGTTATAGATAAGATTGTCTCGGATAGTGCCTTCAAAGAGCCAGGTGTCCTGCAAGACCATTGAAAAGGCATCGTGTACTTCCGAACGCTTCATAGTCTTGGTATCCACGCCATCGATGCGGATACTTCCCTTATCAATCTCATAGAACTTCATCAAAAGATTGACAATGGTTGTCTTACCAGCCCCAGTCGGTCCGACAATGGCAACCTTTTGACCTGCATGAGCAATCGCAGAAAAGTCATGGATAATCGTTCGCTCTGGTGTGTAACCAAAGGAAACTCGATCAAAGACCACTTGACCTTTCATAGCGGTTAATTGTCTTTCTTTATGGGATTCATCTTCCATTTCCTCTTCACCTAAGAATTCGAAGACACGCCCCATGGCTGCGCTAGCTTGCTGAAGACTAGTAATCCCTTGAGCAATTTGGGAAAGGGGCTGAGAAAAGATACGAACGTAGGCCATAAAGGCAACGATAATCCCGATACTAATCTGCCCATTCAGAGCCAAGGCTGCACCAACGATAATCACCAAGGCATAGCTAAAGTTCCCAATAAACATCATAATCGGCATCATAATCCCTGAAATAAATTGAGATTTCCAGATACTATCATACAGACGATTGTTTAATTTCGCAAACTCTTCTTTTGTACTCTCGATGGCATTGTAACTGGTCACAACATTATGGCCAGAGTACATTTCTTCCACATAGCCATTGACAGCTGCCAAATCCTGTTGCTGACTCTTAAAGAATCCCTGTGATTTGCCCATAAAGACAGACACGAAAGCAAAACCAATGAGAGTTGAAACAACCGTCACCAAAGCTAAAATCCAGTTCATGCCAAACATGGTTACTAAGACCGCCATGACCAGTAAACTAGATGAAAGAACTGTTCCTAGACTTTGATTGAGGGACTGAGCTGCAGTGTCAACATCATTGGTTACACGAGACAAGGTATCCCCTTGAGAGTGTCCATCAAAATATCTCAATGGTAGGCGATTGATTTTATCTGCAATAGCTGTTCTCAAACGCTCTGAAAAACGTTGAATGGCTGATGTAAACAGAAAGGCCTGCAAATAATTTGATAAAAGTCCAATCACATAGATGACGGCTAAAAAACTACCAATAGCTGCAACCGCAGCGACATCCACACTTGTTTCCAGACCACTGGCAATGATATTAGTCATTTCCTTGATGCGGGTTGGGCCATAAACAGTAATGATATTGGATACGATTGTTGCTAGAAAGGCTATCAGAAGGGCAAACTGGAGACCTGCAAGATAGGGTTTACTTTGTTTCCAAAGAGACATTTTTTTATTTTCCATGTTCCAATTCCTCCTTCGATAGTTGTGAATAGGCAATTTCTTGGTAAACTTCGTTGGTAGCTAGAAGTTCCTTGTGGGTGCCTTGTCCCACGACTTTACCTTGATCCAAGACCAAAATCAAATCAGCATCCATAATCGTTGAAATACGCTGTGCGACGATAAGCTTGGTCATAGACTTGGTTTTCTCTGCTAGCTCTTGGCGTAGGACACGGTCTGTCTTGTAGTCCAAAGCTGAGAAGGAGTCATCAAAGATGAGGATTTCTGGCTTCCGAGCTAAGGCACGCGCAATTGCTAGACGCTGTCTTTGGCCGCCTGAGAAGTTGGTTCCTCCTTGGGCCACTTCTGACGCCAAGCCAGCTTCCTTGTCTTCGATAAAGTTCTTAGACTGGGCCAATTCCAAGGCTTGCCACATAGCCTGCTCACTAAGCGGTGTTTCTTGACTGTGTCCAAAGTCTAGATTGCCCTTGACATCACCTGAAAAGAGAACCGCTTTTTGAGGGATATAGCCAACCTTGTTGCGCAAGTCTTCCAAGTCATAGTCTTGAACATTGACACCATCCACCAGAATTTCTCCTGCTGATACATCGTAGAAACGTGGAATCAGATTGACTAGAGTTGATTTACCAGAACCCGTTGACCCTATAAAGGCCACTGTTTGACCAGCTTCTGCCTTGAAGCTAACATTCTCAATAACCGCCTCCGAATTTGCCGCATAGCGGAAGGTCACATCCTTAAACTCGACCTGACCTTTGAAGTTTTCATCAGCCTGTTGCACTTGAGCAGGATTTTGGATAGAGGAATGCAAATCTAGAACTTGATTAATCCGCTTAGCAGAAACCATGGTTCGAGGAAGAACGATGAAGAGCGCCCCCATGAGAAGGAAGCCCATAACAACCTGCATGGCATAAGACATGAAAACAACCATATCACTAAAGAGAGGCAGACGCGCCGTCGGAGTAGCATCGTTGATTACATAAGCCCCAATCCAGTAAATCGCCACACTCAAACCACTTGAAATCCCCATCATGATAGGATTTAAAATGGCCATAAGACGGTTAACAAACAAATTCAAGCGTGTCAGCTCATCATTTGCTGCAGCAAATTTTTCATTTTGGTAATCCTCTGCATTGTAGGCGCGAACGACACGAATACCTGTTAAACTTTCACGAGTGATACTGTTCAGTTTATCTGTCAGCCCCTGAATCAAGGACTGTTTTGGAAAGGCTAGCGTCACCAAAACGATCGTCATCAAAACGTTGACAATCACTGCCACAAGAACGGCCCAGAGCCAGTATTCTGAATGGCCTAAAATCTTCCCGATGGCCCAGATAGCCATAATCGGACCACGCGTAACCACTTGCAAGCCCATGGTAATCAACATCTGAACCTGAGTAATATCATTGGTGGTACGAGTTAAGAGACTAGGGATAGAGAATTTCTTAATCTCTGTCTGCGAGTAGTCTAAAACTCGGTTAAAAATATCACTTCTTAGCCTACTAGTATAAGAAGCAGCCACTCTAGACGCAAAAAATCCAACTGCAACTGCGGACAAGAAGGCCAGAAAGGACATTCCCACCATCATGCTTGCTGGCTGCCATAACTCATCTAAGTTGCTACCCTGAGTTCCTAGTAAATCCGTAATTTTCGAGATATAGGTCGGCACTTCCAACTCTAGATAAACTTGAAAGCAGGTAAAGAGAATGGCTAGTAAAACAATCCCCCATTCTTTTCCACTAATTCGTTTTGCTAATTTCTTCATTATCTCCTCCTATTCCCTTGATATTTTCCTGTAGTTGACTGAGGACTTTCTCAAAGATCAGTAATTCATCTTCATCTACGTCTTCTATCAACTGCTTGTCAATGCGCTCAAAGAAGGCCTTAACCTGCTGCATTTGAGAGCGCGATTTGTCCGTCAGACGAACAAACTTAGCCCGCTTATCGACAGGACTCGCCTCCAATTCCACCAAATCATTTTGCACCATACGCTTGACCAGGTTACTCGCCACAGACTTGGTAATATTGAGTTCCTGCTCGATATCTTTAATCAAGACCAAGTCTTGGTTTTTCTCACGATTATCTAAAAAACGCATAACCTGACCTTGAGGTCCACCCATAAATTCAATACCACAACGTTTGGCTTCCTTTTGCACCATCAGGTGAATTTGATGACCAAAACGCTTAAAGACTAACATCGGTTTATCCATACTAACTCCTTTCTAACCATTGCATTTAGTTCTCCTGGGAACTAAATAAGTTTTCATGAGAACTATTTTATCATTTTCAGAAAAGATGTCAAGAAAAAAGTTTCCAAGAGAACTATCTTAGTTTAAATTGACATTAGGCAATATTTTTTATATAATAAGCACTCACTACTGTGGGTAGAAATCCATTCACTTAATGAGGAGAGAAAACTTTCAAATGAAACCAAATGAAACCAGAAGAACAAAGAGTTTTAGGAATCTTAGCAACCATTTTTGGAGCCATCGGACTTTTAGGATCCTGGATCCCGTTTATTAACTATCTATCGTTGTTCATCGCCATCGTCGCATTTATCTTGGGGATTATCGGCCTTATCGTCAACCTCAAAAAACGGAAAACAATGGCTATTATCGGAACATCCCTGGCAGTTGCCTCTGTTGTACTTTTCTTTACGAGTCAGGCACTATACGCTGATGTCTACAAAGAGTATGCCAAGGAGTTTAACCGTTCCTACAGAGATACGAGTGCATCAATGGAACGCGAAGAAAAAAGCGGCTTGACAGACGATACCTTCGCCTGGACCCAAGAACAGTTCGACGTCTTAATCGAAGGTGACCTTGAAAACAAAGGAAAAGGTGGTACCAACTACGAGGATATTATCAACAAACACGGAAAGCCAGATTCCGAGTTTGACTTCACTCTTGGGGGTTACGATACGAAAAAAATCTCCTATATCTCTATTGGAGACAAGATTAAGACTGTTACCTTAACTTTTGCAAAACAGGACAATGGAGAACTCTTGCTCGTCCAAAAACATGCAGTCGGTCTAGGTCTAGAAAAAAGCAAGCAACAAAACGATTCTGAAACCTGAGTCTAAGTTCAAATATCAAAAAAACGAACAGCTAGTAAAACTGTTCGTTTTTCTATTAGAATCCGTCTACGTTTGTGTAGATCTTTTGTACGTCTTCGTCGTCTTCAAGAACGCTGTAAAGTTTTTCAAAAGTTTCAAGGTCATCGCCTGACAATTCCACTTCTGACTGAGGAATCATTTCCAATTCAGTCACTTGGAATTCTTGGATACCTGATTCACGCAAAGCAACGATAGCCTTATGAAGGTCAGTTGGAGTTGTGTAAACTGTGATTGTACCTTCTTCTGCTTCTACATCGTCCACATCCACATCTGCTTCTAGCAATTGCTCAAAGACTGCGTCCGCATCTTCACCAGCAAATACGATAACACCCTTGTTGTCAAATAGGTATGAAACCGAACCTGAGGCACCCATGTTTCCGCCATTTTTACCAAAAGCTGCACGGACATTAGCCGCTGTACGGTTAACGTTTGAAGTTAAAGTATCAACAATCAGCATAGAACCATTTGGTCCAAAACCTTCGTAACGTCCTTCTGTAAAGGTTTCATCTGTGTTTCCTTTTGCTTTATCAATCGCTTTATCGATAACGTGTTTTGGCACTTGGGCTTGTTTAGCACGGTCGATAACGAATTTCAAAGCAGTGTTCGATTCTGGGTCTGGATCACCTTTTTTAGCTGCTACATAGATTTCTACACCAAATTTTGCATATACTTTAGAGTTAGCTCCATCTTTAGCCGTTTTCTTGGCTACGATATTGGCCCATTTACGTCCCATTAGGAATCTCCTTTTTTCACATTTTAATCTTTCTTATTATAACACAAGTTTTTTCGATTTTCACTAGAGGAAATGGATTTTATTTAGCAAATCAAGCTAGGATGGTACTTTTGTTGCCAAGATTTCCTTGCCTTCTTTTATCAAGGGGTGACGGAACAGTGAGAAGTACAGCTGAATGGTCATGGCAACCCAGATAAGGGGTTCACAAAGGATAACACCCTTATAGCCTGCCCAAGGGATAATCAAGACCACAAAAGTGATTTTCCCGATTAGTTCGATAAAGCTAGAAACCAGAGGAAGGATTTTTTGCCCCAAGCCCTGCAAACAATTGCGATAAATCAACAAGAGGCTCAAAATTGTATAAAAGGCTGAGCTGATTTGCAGATAGAGACTTCCATTTTCTACCAAGTAGCTATCCGTCGAACTAGCCAAGAAGGAAACCAAGGCAGGACTGGCAAAAAAGAGAAAGACACAAACAAAAACTGCCCAGGATATACTTAAACGACTGCCGATTCGAAGTCCTTGAACAATCCGGTCTGGGCGCTTAGCTCCTAGATTCTGAGAAGCAAAGGTCGTCATTGATGCAGAAATAGCGGTCATAGGAAGAAGGGCGAAGGCCATAATGCGTCGAGCCGCCGTCTGGGCGCTAATAATTACTGCACCAAAGGTATTAACTGAAGACTGTAAAATCACACTGCCGATGGACACAATTGAACTCATCAAACCCATAGCCAAACCTTGCTCCAAGAGATCCGCGTACAAGGCCTTATCCCATTTGAAATGCTTGAGTTGAGGCAAAAGTTCTGGCACACTCTTGCGGATATAATAAAAGCAAAGAACCGCTGATAAGCCTTGCGAAATGATGGTAGCAAGTCCCGCAGATTGAACTCCCAGTTGCAGTTGCGTAATAAAATAGAGATCCAGAACCACATTGACAAGAGCAGAGAAAATCAAAAAACCAAGCGCAGCCAGACTGTCCCCAATAGACCGCAACAAGCCTGCAAAAAGATTATAAGCAAAGCTGACACCAACACAGGTCACAATCATAGAAATATATTGATAGGATTGAGGGAGGATTTCAGCAGGGGTATCTAGGTACTGTAAAAGAGGATACAAACCAAGAAATCCCAGCAACATAACCACAATACTCAAAAGAGCGCCTAAAATCCAGGTAGCTGCTACCGCTTCTTTAATTTTAGTGAAATTCCGAGCCCCATAATAGCGAGCAATGACAATCCCCATCCCATTGCCAACACCAAGAGTAAAACCTACAATCAGGTCAAAAATGGCCGTTGTAGCCCCTACTGCCGCCAAGGATTCTTGACCAAGAAAACGCCCAACAATCAAGACATCAGCAGTGTTATAGAGTTGTTGAAAAATATTGGACAGCAGGATTGGAAAGGCGAAGCTTAAGAGCGAGGGAAGAATTGGACCATGAATCAAGTCTACTGTTCGTTTTTTATTCATAAGGCTATTATATCAGCTTTCTAGAGGAGCGACAAGAAACAGCAAACTATGCGTGAGCTAAAAACCAGAACAAGGCAACAAAAAAGTAGCGGATGTTCTCCACTACTTTGACAGCTTATTCTTCAATTTCGATTTCAAGTTCATCGCCTAGATCAAGTGTGACTTCTTCATTCACAGAGTCTGCTTGAACTGCTTCATCTTTTTTAGTTTCAACACCTTCTACAGAAGCTTCTTCTCCATCAACCAAACCAAATTGAACACGGACTTGATGGTCAATTTCATCAAAGATTTCTGGGTGATCTGCCAAGTATTTCTTAGCATTTTCAGAACCTTGCCCGATTTTCTCATCCTTGTAAGAGTACCAAGCTCCTGCTTTTTTGATGATATCCAAATCGCTTGCGATTTTCAAAAGCTCACCAGTCTTAGAAATCCCTTCTCCGTACATGATTTCAACGAAAGCTTCCTTAAATGGTGGAGCCACCTTGTTTTTCACGACCTTGATTTTAGTTTCCTTACCGACATTGGTATCTTTTTGGTCACCAGTTCCCTTGATTTGTGTACTTCCACGAACATCCAAACGGACTGATGCGTAGAATTTCAGAGCACGTCCACCAGGAGTTGTTTCTGGATTTCCAAACATGACCCCAACCTTTTCACGCAATTGGTTGATAAAGATGGCAATAGTTTTTGTTTTATTGATAGAAGCACCGAGCTTACGCATGGCCTGGCTCATCATACGAGCCTGCAAACCAACGTGGCTATCACCGATATCTCCATCAATTTCCGCACGAGGTACAAGGGCCGCAACTGAGTCGACCACGACAAGGTCTACAGCACCTGAGTCAATCAATTTTCCTGCAATCTCAAGACCTTGCTCTCCTGAGTCTGGTTGAGACAAGAGCAATTCGTCAATGTTGACACCAAGAGCCGCAGCATAAGCTGGATCGAGGGCATGCTCCGCATCGATAAAGGCTGCAATACCACCTTCTTTTTGCGCTTGCGCAACTGCATGAAGGGCAACCGTTGTCTTACCAGATGACTCTGGCCCATAGATTTCGATGATACGCCCCTTAGGATAACCACCTGAACCAAGGGCAATGTCAAGGGCCAAAGAACCTGAACTCATCACTTGCACCTTTTGCTCGGCACGTTCACCCAAACGCATGATTGATCCTTTACCAAAGTCTTTCTCAATCAATTTAAGAGCATCATTCAAGGCTTTTTCACGTTCTGCCCCGAATTTTTTTGAAATTTCATCTAATTTTTTTGGTTTTTTCGCCATTCTATTCTCCTACATTCTAATGGTCCTCAGACCTATCTACTATTATATCAAAAGTTAGTCACTTAATAAAGCCTTGCGAACTAGGTTAAAGGCATGCATAACCGCAATGTGACGTACATCCGCTCGACTTCTGCCTCCAATATTGACCTTGATGACCTCAGTTCCATGCTCTTGAGCCAAGCCTATGAAGACTGTCCCAGCTGGGTGCCCTTCTAGGCTATCTGGTCCTGCCACTCCAGTCAAACTAAGGCCAAAATCAGACTGGGTCTTGCTTCGTGCCTGCTCAGCCATCTTTTGAGCTGTAAATTCAGACACTACACCATGTTCTTCCAAATCCTTGACAGGAATATCCAACATCTTTGATTTTTCCTCCAAGCTATAGGTCACAAAACCACCCTTAAATATACTTGAAGCTCCAGAAAAATCCGCCACGGTAGCTTGGAAAAGACCTGCCGTCAAGCTTTCTGCAGCTGTGATAGTTTTCCCTTGCCTTTTCAGTTCTTCTACCACAATGCTGGCTAAACTAGTTTCTTCCCCATACCCATAACAAAGCTCTCGTAAAGAAAGGCCTTCAAAAGTCTGGCGATTCAAGATTTGATTCTCCAAGATATTCAGCACTCGATTAGCCTCTTCTTGACTGCTAGCTTTTGTTGACAAGCGCAGTGTTACCTCTCCTGTCTTTGCATAAGGCGCCAAGGTCGGATCTGTTTGATTCTCAATCAAATCAGCCAAAATCGTCACCAGCTGACTTTCGCCAATTCCAAAGAAACGAAGAACTCGGGAATACAGCTTGCTCCCTGTCATCAACTTAGGTAGAAGTTGGTTTAAGACCATAGGTTTCAATTCACTTGGTGGACCTGGAAGGACGACGTAGGTCACTCCATTGACTTCCAACATTCCTCCCACAGCCAGCCCTGTTTCGTTTGGCAGTGGAGTCGCTCCTTCTACAATCTGAGCTTGTCTTTCGTTATTCGGTGTTCGGGCATAGTCTGGTCTCTGGGCAAAAAAGACATCCAACTTATCCTGAGTCTGAGAATCAAAGACTAATTTTTTCCCTAAGAATTTAGCTAGGGTTTGTTTAGTCAAATCGTCCTCAGTTGGCCCCAAACCACCTGTCAAAATCACCAGATTACTACGTTGACTGGCAATCTCAAGCAGGGATAAGAGACGAGTTTCATTGTCTCCTACAGCCGTCTGAAAATATACGTCTACTCCAATCTCTGCCAGTTTTTCCGACAAAAACTGAGCATTAGTATTGACAATCTGTCCAGTCAAAATCTCTGTTCCAACAGCAATGATTTCTGCTTTCATGTTTCCTCCTACCTATCTATTCGTATTTTTTTGAAAAAATCGCAGGAAATTTCCCACGATTGATTTTTTTATTTATATCAAGAAAATTAATTATCTTCGTCACCAACAGGTGCTCGTCCAAATAAATCTTCAAATAAGACAACATTTGTTTCAAGCTGAGTAATCTCTTCTTGTCCTAAAGAACGTCTCAAAAGATTCTGCATTTCCAACATATGGTTTCTCGTAACAATTTGATAAGAAACGCCTTGTAGCATCTCCCCTTCACCCTTCAACTGTTGTGTTTCAATGGTTTTAAATGAATCTTTGTAGCCCAACAAGCTTGGAATACTTTTCGCAGATAAATCAATATTAGTCTGCATATTAGTACTTAGGGCTTTTAAGATAGACTGATAGTGACTAACACTATTCAAGCTAAGAACTTTTTCAACAACTTTTTGAATGACTTCACGCTGACGCTTTTGACGACCGTAGTCTCCTTCTGGGTCTTGATAACGCATGCGTGAATAAACAAGCGCTTCTTCTCCATTTATTGTCTGCTCTCCAACACCGATAGAAATGGTGTTAAATTCTTCTTGGTCACTGATAGAGATCGGGAAACCTAGTGTATTATTGACCGTAATTCCACCCACTGCATCGACTAATTGTTGCAATCCTTGCATATTAACCATAATGTAGCGATCGATATGGATATTCATCATCTTTTGAATTGTTTCTATAGCAAGTTCTGCACCGCCACCAGCATAGGCAGCGTTTAACTTCGCTTCTTCAATACTACCATCTTTATGTTGAATTTTAGTCAGGATATCACGCTCCAAACTCAGCATCATGGTCTTCTTAGTATGTGGATTGACAGTCAAGAGAATCATGGAATCACTATTTCCAGCCCACTGATCTGTACGCTCTACATTCCCAGTATCAACCCCCATTAACAGAATGGTCAAAGGTTCTGTTGCTTCAATAACCTTGGTTTCTTCTCCGATTTTTTTATAGGTCTTTGATAAGGTTTGTGTGCCTTGCTGATAAATAGTATACGCAAAAACACCGACACCTAAAACTGTCACAGCTAGAAAAGCTAATACCATTCCAATAATTTTTTTAACCATATTTCTACTAATCTATCAGTTTACCCATCAAGTAAACATCGATAAATTCCCCTTCTTCTATATATGCCCCACGCTCTTGGCGACCTTCGATTATAAAGCCATGCTTTTGATAAAGATGGATTGCTGCTTGATTACGAGTTTGGACAGTCAGCTGGAGACGACGCAGAACGCCACTAGCCTGTGCCCATTCTATCGCTTCTTCTAGCAACAAACTTCCCAAGCCATTATTCCAATATCTTTTTCCAATCACAATGAAGAGATCTCCAATATGACGGACTCTCTTGCGCTGGTCAGCTGTAATATTTACAATACCAGCAATTTTATCATTTAAAAATGCAAGTAAGGTTATCTGATTGTCCGAACTAGCCTGCTTGTTGAGGAATATTTCCATCTCCTCACTGGTCAAGAGAATACCATCTCCGTCTAGGCTGGTAAAGTCTGTCTCCAAACTCACACGATTTAAAAAGGCCACTAATTCAGCTGCATCTTTAGGCTCCGCTTCCCTGATGAGCAATTCATACTCCATGTTGAAGCTCCTCTAACAATTTCTCAGCACGCAATCCCTTTGCCTGAAAATTTAAACGGCGTCCATCTGCTTCTTTTAGAATTTCCAATTCTAAATAAGTATCTGGTAAAGCATCACCTAAAAGATGCCCCCACTCAATAACAGTCACGCCTCCACCAAAGAGAAATTCATCCAAATCAATGGAATCCGCATCTCCCTCAATACGATAAACATCTAAATGGTAAAGCGGAAGACGCCCCTCATATTCTCTCACAATAGTATAGGTTGGACTTTTAATCATCTGAGAAATCTGTAAGCCTTTTGCAAGTCCTTTAGTAAAGGTCGTTTTACCTGCGCCCAGTTCTCCAGTTAAGATTAAAACATCATTCTTTTCTAATAGATGACCTAAACGCTCCCCTAAGGCTTGCAGTTCTTCTTCATTTTTTGTGTACATATTCTTATTATACCAAAAACTTTTCTTTTGTGTCTATTTTCCTGCTAAACTTACCATCATAACATCCATAAAAACAAGCTTTCTCTAAAAGAAAATGAGCGTAGCAATGACCAATACAAGATCTCGGAAAATATGACCATAAAAGGAAACTTCCTTCTTAACCGAATTTGGGACAAGATAGGCTGCAAAAAACAAACCCAGTCCAATATACATCAGAAGTGAGACAATAGTCATTGGATTTCTTAAGAAGAGAAGTGTTGCTAAAATAGTCACTAACACTGTCTTTTTTCTGTCTAGCATAGCAAGCAAATCGCGCATGTATTTTTTCAAGGGTAAAAAAATCAGCAAATCTAGTCCAAATAGGAAAAAGAAGGATGGCAATAAAAAGTCAACTAATTCTTGCTGCAACGTATTTTTGATGAACAAGTTGTCTGACAAAACAAGGACAGCTCCTAACAAATTAATTAAGAGCAGGATACTGTAAAAAAGCTTCACTGACTGCTTACTGGCTAGGACACTATGGACTTCTTGCTTACGGGTATAAAGATAATTTACTCCAGCACAGATTCCTGAAACGAAGACCATACTTCCGATGAAAAAAGCTGTACTTTGTTTAAAGGACAAGATGCATTCTTTCCATAGGAAACAGCTACTCAAACTGATTTGAATTAAAGCTAACAAAAATAAGATTCTCATTGATTTCATCTTTTCTCTCCCTTCCTACCAATCATTATACTAGGAGAAAAGAGAGAACTGTTTCTAATCTTCTCAAATGTCTTTTTAAGACGCTAAACAAACATGAGAGACTAATACTCAATGAAAATCAAAGAGCAAACTAGGAAGCTAGCCGCAGGTTACTCAAAACACTGTTTTTAAGTTGGAGATAGAACTGACGTGATTTGAAGAGATTTTGGAAGAATATAAATTTGAAATCAAAAAAGCACAATATCACAGACTAAATAGTTTGATATCATGCGTCATGTCTTAAACTAATTGACTATACTTTCTATTCAAATGAGCTTTTAACCAATTGATTGAGCCAATCCACTCTTAAAACCAAAGAGCAATTTCTCGCTTAGCTGACTCTTCTGAATCTGAACCATGTACAATATTTTGAATAGCTTGGTTTTCACCAGCCGCTTTTGCAAAATCACCTCGAACAGTCCCTGGTAAAGCTTCTTCTGGACGAGTAGCACCCATCATAGTCCGCCAAGTTTCGATTACTTTAGGACCAGAAATGACACCCACAAGAACTGGGCCTGAAGTCATGAATTCACGAATCGGTGGGTAAAAACTTTGACCAACCAAGTCCTGATAGTGCTGGTCAATCAGCTCTTCTGAAATCTTTGTACGCAACTCCAATTTTTCGATTGTAAACCCACGTTGTTCGATGCGTTTCAACACTTCACCAACTAGCCCTCTTTTTACACCATCTGGTTTAATGATAAAGAATGTTTGTTCCATACCCGTCTCCTTTGTCAGCTTCTTTCTTTTATTTTACCACATTTCATGGAAAAAGGGAGAAAGTTTTCAGAAAAGAGAAAGAGAACCCTAAGGCTCTCTCATTTCTTTTATTCCACTGTTTCTTCCACAGTTTCAACGGCAGTATCCACAACTACTTCTGTTGTTTCTTCATTTCCTTCTTCCTCTACTGGAGGGTTAAGGTATTCTTCTTCGTTGATAGCATGTGGTTCAAGGTTACGGTAACGGGCCATACCAGTACCTGCTGGGATGATCTTACCGATGATAACATTTTCCTTGAGTCCAAGGAGATGGTCTTTCTTACCACGGATAGCTGCGTCAGTAAGGACACGAGTTGTTTCCTGGAAGGAAGCTGCTGACAAGAAACTGTTGGTTTCAAGTGAGGCTTTGGTAATTCCCATAAGGACTGGTCGACCAGTCGCTGGAACTCCACCTGCGATAAGGACATCTTTGTTAGCATCTGTAAAGTCATTGATATCCATGAGAGTCCCCATAAGAAGATCTGTGTCACCTGGATCCATGACACGGACTTTACGGATCATTTGACGAACCATTACCTCGATGTGTTTGTCACCGATTTCTACCCCTTGGCTACGGTAAACTTTTTGTACTTCACCGAGAAGGTAAGTTTCAACTGACAAGACATCACGAACTGCAAGGAGACGTTTTGGTTGGATAGAACCTTCTGTAAGAGCAGCACCACGCGCTACTTGGTCTCCAACTTCGACACGCATACGAGCTGTAAATGGTACGACGTATTCACCTTCGCCAGTTTCGCCCTTAACAAAGACTTTCTTAGTACGAGTTGAGGCATCTTCTTCGATAGCAGTAACTTGTCCTTTAACCTCTGTGATAACCGCTTCCCCTTTAGGATTGCGGGCTTCAAAGATTTCTTGGACACGAGGAAGACCCTGAGTGATATCGGTATTTGAGGCAACCCCACCCGTGTGGAAGGTACGCATTGTAAGCTGTGTACCAGGTTCCCCGATAGATTGAGCAGCGATTGTACCAACTGCTTCACCAACTTCAACCGCATCACCAGTCGCCAAGTTGATACCGTAACAGTGACGGCAGACACCGTGACGAGTGTTACATGTAAATACAGAGCGGATAGTCACTTCTTCCACACCAGCATTCACAATTTCACGCGCCTTGTCTTCTGTAATCAACTCATTTGGACCAATGATAACTGCACCAGTTTCTGGATGTTTAACAGTTTTCTTAGTGTAACGACCGTTGAGACGTTCTTCAAGAGACTCGATCATCTCTTTTCCTTCTGCGATAGAGCGAATCAAGAGACCACGGTCTGTTCCACAGTCGTCCTCACGGATGATAACGTCTTGGGCAACGTCAACCAAACGACGAGTCAAGTAACCTGAGTCGGCTGTCTTAAGGGCCGTATCGGTCATACCTTTACGCGCACCGTGAGTTGAGAAGAACATTTCGAGTACTGACAAACCTTCACGGAAGTTTGAAAGGATTGGCAATTCCATGATACGTCCGTTCGGAGCAGCCATCAGACCACGCATACCGGCAAGCTGTGAGAAGTTTGAGATGTTACCACGGGCTCCAGAGTCCATCATCATAACGATTGGGTTCTTAGGATCTTGGTTGGCAATCAAACGTTTCTCTAGTTTTTCACGGGCAGCACGCCATTCAGCTGTAACAGCATTATAACGCTCATCGTCTGTGATCATACCACGACGGAATTGTTTTGTGATTTGTTCTACACGTTTATGCGATTCTTCAATGATTTCAGCCTTGTCATCAACAACTGGAATATCGGCAATACCTACTGTCAATCCTGCAAGAGTTGAGTGGTGGTAACCGAGATTCTTCATGCGGTCAAGTAGGGCAGAAGTTTCTGTAGTACGGAAACGTTTGAAGATTTCAGCAATGATATTTCCAAGATTTTTCTTCTTGAATGGAGGGTTAAGTTCAAGATTGCTGATTGCTTCCTTGATATCTCCACCAAGTGGCAAGAAGTATTTAGCTGGAACGCCTTCTGTCAGGTTAGCATTGTTTGGTTCTTGCAAGTATGGTAGCCCCTCTGGCATGATGTCGTTGAAGAGGATTTTACCAACTGTTGTAAGCAAGACTTTATGTTTTTGCTCTTCTGTCCAGGGTTTGTTGAGGCTGTCTGTTGCAATACCAACACGTGAGTGGAGGTGAACATAACCATTACGGTAAGCCATAACCGCTTCGTCACGGTCTTTGAAGACCATTCCTTCACCTTCACGACCAGCTTCTTCCATGGTCAAGTAGTAGTTACCCAAAACCATGTCCTGAGATGGAGTAACAACTGGTTTCCCATCTTTGGGGTTCAAGATGTGCTCAGCAGCCAGCATCAAGATACGAGCTTCTGCTTGAGCTTCTTCTGAAAGTGGTACGTGGATGGCCATTTGGTCCCCGTCAAAGTCGGCATTGTAGGCTTCACAGACAAGTGGGTGCAAGCGAAGAGCCTTACCATCAATCAAGACTGGCTCGAAGGCTTGGATACCCAAACGGTGAAGGGTAGGTGCGCGGTTCAAAAGTACTGGGTGTTCTTTAATCACTTCTTCAAGGATATCCCAGATACGCTCATCTCCGCGTTCCACCAAGCGTTTAGCCGCTTTGACGTTTTGCACGATATCACGGGCAACGATTTCACGCATCACGAATGGTTTAAAGAGCTCGATCGCCATTTCACGTGGCACACCACATTGGTACATCTTAAGAGTTGGGCCAACGGCGATAACGGAACGTCCTGAGAAGTCAACACGTTTACCGAGCAAGTTTTGACGGAAGCGTCCTTGTTTACCTTTAAGCATGTGACTCAATGATTTCAGTGGACGGCTACCTGGTCCTGTGATTGGACGACCACGACGACCATTGTCAATCAAAGCGTCAACCGCTTCTTGAAGCATACGCTTCTCATTTTGAACGATGATACCTGGTGCATTCAACTCAAGCAAACGAGCCAAACGGTTGTTACGGTTGATAACACGGCGGTAAAGGTCATTCAAGTCAGATGAAGCAAAACGACCACCATCCAACTGCAACATTGGACGAAGATCTGGTGGAATAACCGGAAGGATGTTGAGAATCATCCATTCAGGTTTATTTCCAGACTTGTAAAAGGCATCCAAAACATCCAAACGACGGATAGCTTTGACACGTTTTTGTCCAGTCGCTGTTTTCAACTCTTCTTTGAGTTCAGCAATTTCTTTTTCAAGATCTACTTGTTTCAAAAGGTCTTGGATGGCTTCGGCACCCATTTTGGCAACGAATGATCCATAACCATACTCACGCAAGCGCTCACGATATTCGCGCTCTGTCATGATAGACTTGTGCTCAAGTGGTGTATCCTTAGGATCAATCACCACATAAGCCGCAAAGTAGATAACTTCCTCGAGAGCACGAGGGCTCATATCAAGGGTCAAGCCCATACGGCTTGGAATCCCCTTGAAGTACCAGATATGAGATACAGGAGCTTTCAACTCGATGTGCCCCATGCGCTCACGACGAACTTTCGTACGCGTTACTTCAACCCCACAACGGTCACAAACAATCCCTCTGTAACGAATGCGTTTGTACTTACCACAAGCACATTCCCAGTCTTTTGTAGGACCAAAGATAACTTCATCAAAGAGTCCTTCACGTTCTGGTTTCAAGGTACGGTAATTGATTGTTTCAGGTTTTTTGACTTCTCCATAAGACCATGAACGGACTTTACTTGGAGAAGCTAGGGTGATTTGCATACTTTTAAAACGATTTACATCAACCACTATTTCTTCCCTTTCTATTCTAAGTGAACTGCTTATTCTTGTTCAGCAGCTTCTTCTGTTGCTTCCGCTTTCGTTGCTTTCTCAGCTTCTTCAGCTTCAAAGGCTGCTTTAGCCTCTTGTGCTGCTTTTTCGCGGGCTTTTTCAAGATCATCTACGTGGATGACATCTTCGTCCATTCCTTCATCCAAGTCACGAAGTTCCACTTCTTGGTCATCTTCATCAAGAACACGCATGTCAAGACCAAGAGATTGCAATTCTTTGACAAGAACTCGGAAGGATTCTGGAACACCTGGTTTTGGAATTGGTTTTCCTTTTGTAATAGCCTCATAAGCTTTCAAACGTCCGTTGATATCGTCAGACTTGTAAGTCAAGATTTCTTGAAGGACATTTGAGGCACCGTAGGCTTCAAGAGCCCAAACCTCCATCTCACCGAAACGTTGTCCACCAAACTGAGCTTTACCTCCGAGTGGTTGTTGAGTAACGGTTGAGTAAGGTCCAACTGAACGCGCGTGCAATTTATCATCAACCATGTGGTGGAGTTTGATCATGTACATGACACCAACTGACACACGGTTATCAAATGGTTCACCAGTACGTCCATCGTAAAGGATTGTTTTAGCATCACTATCCATACCTGCTTCTTTAACAGTTGACCAAAGGTCTTCAGAACTTGCTCCGTCAAAGACTGGTGTTGCAATGTGGATACCAAGAGTACGAGCCGCCATACCAAGGTGGAGCTCCATAACCTGACCGATATTCATACGTGATGGCACCCCAAGTGGGTTCAACATGATGTCGACTGGAGTTCCATCTGGAAGGTAAGGCATGTCTTCTACAGGAACGATACGAGAAACAACCCCTTTGTTTCCGTGACGTCCGGCCATCTTATCTCCGACCTTGATCTTACGTTTTTGAGCGATGTAAACGCGAACCAGCATGTTAACACCTGATTGCAACTCATCTCCATTTGCACGTGTAAAAATCTTCACATCACGAACGACACCATCGGCACCGTGTGGTACACGAAGAGAAGTGTCACGTACTTCACGAGATTTGTCTCCGAAGATAGCGTGCAAGAGACGTTCTTCAGCTGAAAGGTCTTTCTCACCCTTAGGTGTTACTTTACCTACAAGGATATCGCCTTCTTTAACCTCAGCACCGATACGGATAATACCCATTTCGTCAAGGTCTTTAAGGGCATCTTCCCCAACATTTGGAATTTCGCGAGTGATTTCTTCAGGCCCAAGCTTTGTATCGCGCGTTTCTGATTCGTATTCTTCAAGGTGAACAGATGTGTAGACATCGTCTTTAACCAAGCGTTCACTCATGATAACGGCATCCTCGAAGTTGTAACCTTCCCAAGTCATGTAGGCAACGATTGGGTTTTGTCCAAGCGCCATTTCTCCATTTTCCATAGAAGGTCCGTCAGCGATGAAATCGCCTTTTTCAACGACATCGCCAACTTTAACAAGCGTACGTTGGTTGTAGGCAGTACCTGAGTTTGAACGACGGAATTTTTGGATGTGGTAAACGTCCAATGAACCATCTTCACGACGAACTTCTACCTTGTCAGCATCTGCATAGGTAACTTTACCATCATACTGAGCAATCACAGCAGCTCCAGAGTCGTGGGCTGCTTGGTATTCCATACCAGTACCAACGTAAGGTGCTTGAGGATTGATCAACGGAACAGCCTGACGTTGCATGTTGGCTCCCATGAGGGCACGGTTGGAGTCATCGTTTTCCAAGAAAGGAATACATGCTGTCGCAACGGCAACTACCTGTTTTGGTGAAACATCCATGTAGTCAACAACATTAGCTGGATACTCTTGGTTGACCCCTTGGTGACGTCCCATGACAACTTTCTCAGCAAATGTTCCATCTTCATTCAGACGAGAATTAGCCTGCGCTACAGTATATTCATCTTCTTCATCGGCTGTCAACCAAACGATTTCGTTCGTGACAACACCTGTTTCACGGTCAACTTTACGGTATGGTGTTTGAACAAAACCATATTTGTTCAAGTGTCCGTAAGATGACAAGTTATTGATCAAACCAATGTTAGGTCCTTCAGGTGTCTCGATTGGACACATACGACCGTAGTGAGTGTAGTGCACGTCACGTACTTCATATCCAGCACGGTCACGAGTCAAACCACCAGGTCCTAAGGCTGACAAACGGCGTTTGTGAGACAACTCAGAAAGCGGGTTGTGTTGGTCCATGAACTGTGACAACTGTGATGAACCAAAGAATTCTTTAACTGCAGCTGTTACAGGACGGATGTTGATGATTTGTTGTGGTGTCAAGACTTCGTTGTCCTGAACAGACATACGTTCACGAACATTACGTTCCATACGAGAAAGTCCAAGGCGTACTTGGTTAGCAAGCAATTCACCAACCGCACGGATACGACGGTTTCCAAGATGGTCGATATCATCTACACGGCCAAGTCCTTCAGCCAAGTTGAGGAAGTAGCTCATCTCAGCAAGAATATCTGCAGGAGTGACGATACGAACCTTGTCATCTGGATTGGCATTACCGATAATCGTTACAACACGATCTGGATCAGTTGGAGCAACAACCTTGAATTTTTGAAGAACAACTGGCTCAGTCACAACCGCTGCATCATTTGGAATGTAGACAATCTTGTTCAAGTCGCCATCCAAATAGCTTTCAATGCTTTCAATCACGCTACGAGTCATGATTGTACCAGCTTCTACCAAGATTTCTCCTGTTTCAGGGTCTACCAATGGCTCTGCAATGGTTTGGTTGAGCAAACGTGTTTTTACATTGAGTTTTTTATTGATCTTGTAGCGACCAACTGCTGCCAAGTCATAGCGACGTGGGTCAAAGAAACGAGCTACAAGCAAGCTACGTGAGCTTTCAGCAGTCTTAGGTTCACCTGGACGAAGACGTTCGTAAATTTCTTTCAAGGCTTCATCGGTACGAGAGTCCATTGGGTTCTTGTGGATATCTTTTTCAACAGTGTTACGAACCAATTCGCTGTCACCAAAGATATCAAAGATTTCATCATCACCTGAGAAACCAAGCGCACGAACCAAGGTCGTAAATGGAATCTTACGAGTACGGTCGATACGAGTGTAGGCGATATCTTTTGAGTCACTTTCAAGTTCCAACCAAGCTCCACGGTTAGGAATAACAGTTGAACCGTAGCCCACTTTACCGTTTTTATCAACTTTATCGTTAAAGTAAACACCTGGTGAGCGGACTAACTGAGATACAATGATACGTTCACCACCATTGATGATGAAAGTACCCATTTCTGTCATGATTGGGAAATCACCAAAGAATACTTCTTGAGTCTTGATTTCGCCTGTTTCTTTATTGATCAAGCGGAAGGTTACAAAAATTGGTGCTGAGTAGCTAGCATCGTGGATACGTGCTTCTTCTAGCGTGTATTTTGGTTCCTTGATTTCATATCCAACAAATTCCAACTCCATTGTATCTGTGAAGTTTGAAATTGGCAATACATCTTCAAACACTTCCTTAAGACCGTGGTCTAGGAAAGCTTTGAATGAGTCAGTTTGAATTTCAATCAAATTTGGTAAGTCAAGAACTTCTTTGATTCTTGAAAAACTACGACGGGTACGATGTTTCCCGTATTGAACGTCATGTCCTGCCAAGATGATTCTCCTTTGTAAATAAGTTCCAAGCCTTGTCAATCAGGCTTTTCTAATCGTCATATGGTTGTAAAACCCCTATCACCGTGTCCTCTTGACAAATTTTCAGAATCTTTAAGTCTTTGTTACAAGTACTCAAAATCCTGAAAAAAAGCACAAAAAGAGCAGCTAAATCTGACTTTTTCAGAAGATTTAACTGCTGTGAGCCTTGTCTGGACAATATTTCAGACAAAACCTACGACAAATGATCACTCATATTATACCCTATTTCGCTAGATTTTTCAAGAGGATTAACGATTTTTTGACAAAATCTTTTCCTATAAAAAATTACGTAACTTCTCAAAGTAACTTCCATCTCTCTCCCAAAACTGGAAGTTACTCTCAGACGACGAATTATGCTAGAATTAAGTCTGAGACTTTTCGTGAGGAGGTACCTCATGCCGAAAAAACAAAAACATCTCACTCTAGAAGACCGTATTGACATCCAAACTTGAATCGGTCAACAAGAAACTTTCCGTTCCATCGCTGAGAAGATGGGAAAAGACCCGTCAACGATTTCAAAGTAAATCAAGCGCAATCGCATCATGCATCCAATATCCGTCAAATCTGATTGCACGGATTGCCCTCTTCTCAAAAAAGCTCCTTATGTCTGTAACAACTGTCCAAAAAAGAGGAAGGATTGTGGGTTTAACCGCTATCTTTACTACGCGAAAAAGGCACAGGAACAGTACGAGACTATGTTGAGGGAATCCAGACAGGGCATCCCCCTAAACAAGGAAAGTTTTTATCAGATGGATAAGGTCTTAACCCAAGGCATCCAGAAGAAACAAAGCATCTACCATATCATTCAGACACATAACCTACCTGTGTCGAAAGCTACGGTGTATCGGCATGCCAAGCTGGGATATCTGACAGCCAAGCCCATTGATTTTCCTCGGATGGTCAAGTTCAAGGAACGCAGAAAATCCAGAAAAGTAGCTATTCCCAAAGAGCTAAAAATTGGGCGAACCTACCAAGATTTCCAAGAGTTACGAGAAACAGATGATTTCTTCAAATGGTTGGAAATGGACACGGTCATCGGCAGACCTGGTGGAAAGGTGCTACTCACCTTCAACGTTTCCTTCTGCAACTTCCTCTTCGCCTTGCTTTTGAACAACAAGACCGCTCTGGAGGTCGCCACTAAATTCGCAGCTTTGAAAGAAAGAGTCATGGACGGAGGGGTTGCGTTCCATCAGCTGTTCCCTGTCATTCTCACGGACAACGGATCTGAGTTCTCCTATGTGGAGGAGCTTGAGCGAGACATTGATGGGAAGTCTCACCTCTACTTCTGCGACCCTAGCCGTCCTGACCAGAAGGGGCGGATTGAGAAGAACCATACAGTTTTGCGAGCCATTCTTCCCAAGGGCACTTCCTTTGACCAGCTGACTCAGAAAGACGTCAATCTAGTCATTTCCCATGTCAATTCCTTGAAACGAGAAGAGTTTCAAGGAAAATCTGCTTACGACGTCTTCACCTTCAACTTTGGCGAGGACATCGCTGCTCTTCTGGGGTGCCAATTTGTCAAACCAGAAGACACACACTTATCACCTGATTTATTGAAATAAAGGGAATTTTCCCCTCTAACTACACATCTTATCACCATCGAAAAGTCTCACACTAAACGCTAGCAACTGGAAGTTACTCTAAGACGACTCTGTTTTAAGGCTATTTGTCGTACACTTTTTTCTGAGTCTTTTCGCTTTTGAACCCTTATATATCAAGAAAAAGAAAACCAGCGGACGTTAGTCTAAGAAGAATTTCCACTGGTTTTTACGATTTTTATCATACTAAAGGCTAGGTTGTGGGAAACTGGAAGTTAGTTTTAGAAGTTACCCTATAAAAAATTAAATTCAATGATCGCTTTGCAAACTTCATTTTCAGCCTAATTATCTACGAAGAAGATAGTAAATTACAGTTATCCTATTTTATCTTATCCTGTTTTTCTTGACTTTACTTGCTTTTTCTTTTAATATATATATGTATAAATATATAAGGAGATTTGTTATGGATATTTTGCTTTCTGAAACAGAACAAAATCTGCTAGTGTTACTGGAAGAATTAACCAAACACCATGATTGGATAGAGTTCCCAGTCTTTGCTGAAAAGCTGAATTTTTCAACAGAAGAATTGCAAGAACACCTTTTTAAACTTGAGCAATTATTTCCAAACCTCCTTATTCAATCAACAAAAGAAGGTATTCAGTTGCAGTTTGAAGCCCGAAACTCCTTAGACCCTAGGATTGCTATCTTTGAACAATCCCCAACTTATTCTTTTTTAAACCAACTTTTTTTCAAGGACAGCCAATCACTTGACCAAATATGTCAGGTACTTTCGTCTAATCCAGAGCAGATTGAGGAAATCATCCAACATCTAAATACTAAACTCCCGCAACACTATGGCATCAGCATACAACCTTCCCCTTTGAACATGATGGGGGCAGAAGAGGACATTCGCTCCTTTTATCTGGACTACTTTAGCCAAAGTTACAGCTTTCTTGATTGGCCCTTCCCTTCTATTTCCGAAGAGTATTTGACTGATTTGATTCAGTTATTTTTGAAGGCCCAACAAATTTCACTCAACCTCAGCAGTCTACGACAAATCAAATATACCCTAGCTATCAATCTGGAGCGGTTTAATATGAGTCATTTGATTGAAAATCCTACTCCCCTTTTAACCAGTCACTACAGCTCTCTGATGCAAATTCCGCAGTTCGAACAAGATATCAAAAAACTGGCTAAAAAACTCCATTTTGAACCTACAAAAGAAGCACTGGAACAGCTATTTTCAAACCCAGTAAAGTCGCCTCAAATCACAAACAATCCTAGTAATGGAGCTTTAGGAGACATTCATCAGATTCAAAAATCCTATCGTTTATTGAGTCAAATCTTAGAAGAATTGGCTAAAGAATTTCACCTACAAATTGCAAATCGAGAAGAATTGATTTGGCTCCTCCACTACACTGCCCAAGCTGATTTTCTACACCCACTTAGCAACAAGTCTCTTGAAAAACAGAAGTCTTTACTTTTAACCAATTATCAAAAAGAATTTCCAAAACTATTTGAAGTAAGTCAACACAAATTCCAATCTTACCTGACTGAAATGGGGCTAGAAAATCATCCAAGTAAGCTACAAGACCTAGTTTATGCCTTTTCTATCCAAGGACAACGCATTTTAGTCCAATTACTTCAAAAACTTCCCAAAATTCGTGTTTTGGTCATTAGTCATCTAGATAGTGAGCACGCACAAAACCTAATTGACACCCTTTCCCACTACGGTAACAATCTCTATCTATTTGATTCTTGGGAAGAATCTACGATTTCTTTCTCGATTCTCAATCAAATTCCGCACGATATTGTTATCACTACCTTTCCTGTTTCCAACTGTCCGAAACCCATTATTTGTAGTCGGAATCTTTCTACTGTAGAACTATTTTACCACCTCCACCTTTTGGGTTCACAAATTCATAAAGAAAGACTAGCTTAGTCGTAACAGAAAACCTGTTGCGATTTTCTTTTGTTTTAATTTCGAGAAAACGCTTGCATATTGTTTTACTACATGCTATACTGATATAGAAATTTATTGATTGGAGAATCATCATGAGAAAAACACCAGCTCAAACTGAGAAAAAAATGGTCTACAGCATCCGTTCCCTCAAAAATGGAACTGGTTCTGTCCTTATCGGCGCAAGCCTTGTCCTACTTGCTATGGCTACGCCAACTATCTCAGCCAACGAAAGTACACCAACCACTAACGCAAGTAATAGTGAAACTACTACTGTCCTTGCCCAACCTCTTACTGATGCAACAAACATCGCTGGCAAGAACGAAAGCGATTTTTCTTCACCTAACAATGCAAACGCTTCCCTAGAGAAAAAAGAAGAAAATCCTGCAACAGAGCCAACCACTCCTGTTGCAGGCCCAGCCGATTCAGCACCACAAACCGAGCAAGATCGTTCAAGTGAGCCAACTACTTCTACGAATCCAGTAACAACTGAAACTAAGGCAGAAGAGCCCATCGAAGACAACTACTTCCGTATCCATGTCAAAAAACTTCCTGAAGAAAACAAGGATACTCAAGGACTATGGACTTGGGACGATGTTGAAAAACCTTCTGAAAATTGGCCAAACGGAGCCCTGTCCTTTAAGGATGCCAAAAAAGATGACTACGGCTATTACCTAGATGTCAAATTAAAGGGAGAACAAGCCAAGAAAATTAGCTTCCTCATCAATAATACAGCTGGGAAAAATCTAACCGGCGATAAATCGGCAGAAAAACTGGCACCAAAGATGAATGAGGCTTGGTTGGACCAAGATTACAAGGTTTTCTCTTACGAGCCACAACCGGCAGGAACTGTTCGCGTCAACTACTACCGTACAGATGGCAACTATGACAAGAAATCTCTCTGGTACTGGGGAGATGTAAAAAATCCAAGTAGCGCTCAATGGCCTGACGGAACAGACTTTACGGCTACAGGCAAATATGGTCGCTATATCGACATTCCTCTTAAGGATGCCGCCAAAGAATTTGGATTTTTACTATTAGATGAGAGCAAACAAGGAGACGACGTGAAAATCCGTAAAGAAGATTATAAGTTTACAGATTTGAAAAATCATAGCCAAATTTTCCTAAAAGATGATGACGAAACGATTTACACAAATCCATACTATGTCCATGATATCCGCATGACAGGGGCTCAGCACGTAGGAACTTCTAGCATTGAAAGTAGTTTTTCAACACTTGTCGGTGCTAAAAAAAAGGATATCCTCAAACACTCTAACATCACTAATCACCTAGGAGAAAAAGTAGCTATTACCGATGTCGCAATCGATGAGGCTGGTAAGAAAGTGACCTACAGCGGAGATTTCTCTGACACAAAACATCCTTATACTGTTAGCTACAATTCCGTCCAATTTACTACCAAAACAAGCTGGCGTCTTAAAGATGAGACTTACAGTTATGATGGCAAACTTGGAGCCGACCTCAAAGAAGAAGGAAAACAAGTTGATTTGACCCTTTGGTCACCAAGTGCTGATAAGGTTTCTGTCGTTGTCTACGACAAGAATGACCCTGAAAAAGTGGTTGGAACTGTCGCTCTTGAAAAAGGGGAAAGAGGAACTTGGAAACAAACTCTGGATAGCACAAGCAAACTAGGAATCACAGATTTCACTGGATATTATTATCAATACCAAATTGAGCGTCAGGGTAAAACTGTTCTTGCACTCGATCCTTACGCTAAATCCCTCGCTGCTTGGAATAGTGACGATGCCAAGATTGACGATGCCCATAAAGTGGCTAAAGCCGCCTTTGTAAATCCAGCTAAACTCGGACCTCAAGACTTGACTTATGGTAAGATTCACAATTTCAAGACTCGTGAAGATGCCGTTATCTACGAAGCTCATGTGCGTGACTTCACTTCAGATCCTGCCATTGCAAAAGACTTAACCAAACCATTTGGTACTTTTGAAGCCTTTATTGAAAAACTAGACTATCTCAAAGACTTAGGTGTGACCCACATCCAGCTCCTTCCAGTCTTGTCTTACTACTTTGTCAATGAATTGAAAAACCATGAACGCTTGTCTGACTATGCTTCAAGCAACAGCAACTACAACTGGGGATATGATCCTCAAAACTACTTCTCATTGACTGGTATGTACTCAAGCGATCCGAAGAATCCAGAAAAACGAATCGCAGAATTTAAAAACCTCATCAACGAGATCCACAAACGTGGCATGGGAGCTATCCTGGACGTAGTGTATAACCATACAGCCAAAGTCGATATCTTTGAAGACCTAGAGCCAAACTACTACCACTTTATGGATGCTGATGGGACACCTCGCACTAGCTTTGGTGGTGGACGTTTGGGAACAACCCACCATATGACCAAACGGATTCTAGTTGACTCTATCAAATATCTGGTCGATACCTACAAAGTTGATGGATTCCGCTTCGATATGATGGGAGACCATGATGCCGCTTCTATCGAAGAAGCTTACAAGGCTGCACGCGCCCTCAATCCAAACCTCATCATGCTGGGTGAAGGTTGGAGAACCTATGCTGGTGATGAGAACATGCCTACTAAAGCTGCTGATCAAGATTGGATGAAACATACCGATACTGTCGCTGTCTTCTCAGATGACATCCGTAACAACCTCAAGTCTGGTTATCCAAACGAAGGTCAACCTGCCTTTATCACAGGTGGCAAGCGTGATATCAACACTATCTTCAAAAATCTCATTGCTCAACCAACCAACTTTGAAGCAGACAGTCCTGGAGATGTGATTCAATACATCGCAGCCCATGATAACTTGACCCTCTTTGACATCATTGCCCAGTCTATCAAAAAAGACCCAAGCAAGGCTGAGAACTACGCTGAAATCCACCGTCGTTTGCGACTTGGAAATCTCATGGTCTTGACAGCTCAAGGAACTCCATTTATCCACTCTGGTCAGGAATATGGACGTACTAAACAATTCCGTGACCCAGCCTACAAGACTCCAGTAGCAGAGGACAAACAACCAAACAAATCTCACTTGTTGCGTGATAAGGACGGCAATCCATTTGACTATCCTTACTTCATCCATGACTCTTACGATTCGAGTGATGCTATTAACAAGTTTGACTGGACTAAGGCTACAGATGGTAAAGCTTATCCTGAAAATGTCAAGAGCCGTAACTATATGAAAGGTTTGATTGCCCTTCGTCAATCTACAGACGCCTTCCGACTTAAGAGTCTCCAAGATATCAAAGACCGTGTCCAACTCATCACTGTCCCAGGTCAAAATGGTGTAGAAAAAGAGGATGTAGTAATTGGCTACCAAATTACTGCTCCAAACGGTGATATCTACGCAGTCTTTGTCAATGCGGATGAAAAAGCTCGCGAATTTAATTTGGGAACTGCCTTTGCCCACCTCAGAAATGCTGAAGTTTTGGCAGATGAAAACCAAGCAGGACCAGTAGGAATTGCCAACCCGAAAGGACTTGAGTGGACTGAAAAAGGCTTGAAATTAAATGCCCTTACTGCCACTGTTCTTCGAGTCTCTCAAGGCGGTGCCATCGTTGCCCCAGCTGTGGAAGAAAAACCAGAATTTGACCTTTCAAATTCTAGACAAGAACAAGGTCAAAGTCAAGAGCACAGTACAAGCGATATTCCAAATCGATTAAACAAACCTGAACATCAAAATACAGATCCAGCTCCACAAGCTAAACCTGATTCTACTAAACCAGATACAAAAGTAGCTGATGAAGAAAATAAACCTAGCCAAGCTACAACTGATTCACAAACTACACAAGTTTCACAACCAGCACAAGAAGTACAAGCATCATCTGTAAGTGAAGCTGTTCGAAACGAATCGGTAGATAACTCTAACAAGGAAAATATACCTGCAACTCCAGCTAAACAAGCTGAACTTCCAAATACAGGAACCAAAAACGATAACAAACTCCTGTTTGCAGGAATCAGCCTCCTTGCACTCCTAGGTCTCGGTTTCTTGCTAAAAAACAAAAAAGAGAACTAAACTAGCCCTCCTATAGAAAAATCCCCCAAGCATTATAGCTCGGGGGATTAATTTTTGTACAATATTTGTTGTCCTAATAAACTTGATTAGGATTTTTTATTAAGCCTCTTTCATGGCGAAGTATGCCCGTACTTTTGGAGCCACTTGCGTGCCGAAGAGTTCAATAGCTCTCAGAACCTGGTCATGAGGCATGGAACCAAGCGGTAGATGGAGCATGAAGCGGTCCAAACCTAAATCCTCAATCATGCGAATCAATTTTTCTGCCACCTGATCTGGATTGCCCACAAACATGGCACCATTTGGCCCAACTTGCTCCAAATATTGTTCATAACGCAATTCCTGCCAGTGCGGACGGTCTTTAGAGATAGCATCCACCACTTGCTTGGTCGGATGGAAATAATCTTTCACAGCCTGCTCGCCATCTTCAGCAATCCAACCCCAAGAATGAGCTCCAACCTTTAGTTCCTGACTGGCATGACCCGCTTCGCTCCCAATCTCACGATAAGCCTGAATCAACTTTTTAAAATAACTCGGATTGCCACCAATAATGGCATAAACAATCGGTAGACCAGCCTGAGCAATCTTCACTGTTGATTCGACATGACCACCTGTCGCTATCCACAAGGGCAATTTGTCTTGAACTGGACGAGGATAAACTTCTTTGCCAGAGATTGTTTGGGTCAATCGACCTTGCCAGTCTAACTTGGTCTTTTCATTGACTAATTGAAGCAAGTCTAATTTCTCATCAAAAAGGGCTTCGTAGTCTTTCAAATCATATCCAAACAAGGGAAAAGATTCCGTGAAAGAACCCCTTCCAGCCATAATCTCCGCTCGTCCATTTGACAAAGCATCGATAGTGGCATACTGTTGGAACAAGCGAATCGGATCCATACTTGAGAGAATGCTGACTGCACTGGTCAAACGGATTTTCTTGGTATTGACTGCACCTGCTGCCAGGACAATCTCTGGGGCTGATACCGCAAAATCCGCTCGATGGTGCTCACCAATACCATACACATCCAAACCAACCTTGTCAGCCAGTTCAATCTCTGCCAGCAACTGGCGAATGCGTTCAGCATGACTGTAAGTTTTCCCAGTCCCTTCAAGCTCCGTTGTTTCTCCAAATGTTGAAATTCCCAATTCTACCACAGTGATTCTCCTTGTCTATTCCGGTCCTTCATTTTGAAAAATTATTCTAACACGAATCTTGAGTACAAGCAACCGATTTGCTCACAAGAAAAAGCCTAGATAACTAGACTTTTTAAGCTTATTCTACCGTTACTGACTTAGCAAGGTTACGTGGTTTGTCCACATCAAGGCCACGGTGGAGTGTTGCAAAGTAAGCGACCAATTGTGTTGGTACTACCATTGAGATTGGTGAGAGGTAAGGGTGGACGGTCGTAAGAACGATATCATCTGTATCTTTGGCAACATTTTCTTCTGCGATAGTGAGGACTTTGGCACCACGGGCTGCCACTTCTTGGATATTTCCGCGAGTGTGGTTGGCAAGGACTGGATCTGACAAGAGGGCCAAAACAGGTGTTCCTTCTTCAATCAAGGCAATGGTTCCGTGCTTGAGTTCTCCTGCCGCAAAGCCTTCACACTGGATGTAAGAAATCTCTTTGAGTTTAAGGCTTGCTTCCATAGCCACGTAGTAATCTTGACCACGCCCAATATAAAAGGCGTTGCGAGTTGTTTCAAGAAGCTCACGAACCTTGGCTTCGATGGTTTCTTTCTCTGAAAGAGTTGATTCGATAGACTGAGCTACGATTGACAACTCATGAACCAGGTCAAAGGCTTGCGCTTTAGCATTGCCATTTACTTCTCCGACTGCTTTTGCAAGGAAGGCAAGGGCTGCAATTTGTGCTGTATAAGCCTTTGTTGATGCTACGGCAATTTCAGGACCTGCATGAAGGAGCATGGTATGGTTGGCTTCACGTGAAAGAGTTGAACCTGGTACGTTTGTCACTGTCAAGCTTGGGATTCCCATTTCATTAGCCTTAACCAAAACCTGACGGCTATCCGCTGTTTCACCAGACTGACTGATAAAGATGAAGAGTGGTTTCTTGCTGAGAAGTGGCATACCATAGCCCCACTCAGATGAAATTCCCAGTTCCACTGGTGTATCAGTCAATTCTTCCAACATCTTCTTAGAAGCAAATCCTGCGTGGTAAGATGTTCCAGCTGCAAGGATATAGATACGGTCTGCGTCTTGAACAGCCTTGATGATGGCTGGATCTACGACAACTTGACCAGCCTCATCTGTGTAGGCTTGGATGAGTTTACGCATAACCGTTGGTTGCTCATCGATTTCCTTGAGCATGTAGTAAGGATAAGTTCCCTTACCGATATCTGACAAATCAAGCTCAGCAGTGTAGCTAGCACGCTCACGACTGTTGCCATCATAGTCTTGAACTTCCACACTATCAGCCTTGACGATTACCAACTCTTGGTCATGAATTTCCATGTATTGGTTGGTCTCACGAATCATAGCCATGGCGTCTGAACAAACCATGTTGTAGCCTTCCCCAAGACCAATCAAAAGCGGTGATTTATTTTTAGCCACGTAGATGACTTCAGGATCTTGTGAGTCAACCAAGGCAAAGGCATAAGAACCACGGATGATGTGAAGGGCTTTTTTAAAGGCTTCAAGAACTGAGAGACCTTCTTCTTCCGCAAATTTTCCAATCAAGTGAACGGCAATTTCCGTATCTGTTTGCCCTTTGAAGTGGTGACCTGCAAGGTATTCTTCCTTGATTTCAAGATAGTTTTCAATCACTCCATTGTGCACTAAAACAAAACGTTCAGTCTCAGAGCGATGTGGGTGAGCATTGTCCTCAGTTGGTTTCCCGTGAGTTGCCCAACGAGTATGTCCGATACCAGCTGTTCCCTCAACACCAGCTGTCTTGGCAGACAATTCTGCAATACGACCTACAGCCTTGACTAGATGGTTTTCAGCACCACCTAGGACAAAAATTCCCGCAGAATCATAGCCACGGTATTCGAGCTTTTCAAGCCCTTGAATCAAAATATCAGTTGCATTTGTGTTTCCAATAACACCAACAATTCCACACATAGTATATACGACACAGACCAGCTGTGCTTTCTCCTTAAAATTGGTATAGTCTAATTCCTCTGTTACGGAATCAGCAAAAACAGTATATACTTGTTTCTTTCACTTGTCAAGAGTTAAAATTGGTATAGTTCAAATTTATCTCCTGTAAGCAAAAAACTCTGACCAATTAGGATAATCAGTCAGAGTCCTTTTTAAAATCCATTATTATCGCTTAATTCCTTGAACCAGTGCCCTGATTTCTTCAGACGACGCTCTTGCGTTTCCAAGACTAATTCGACCAAACCATAGCGATTTTTATAGCTATTGAGCCATGACCAGCAATCGATAAAGGTCCAAATCAAGTATCCCTTACAATTGGCTCCGTCTTCAATAGCACGGTGCAGTTCACGAAGATGACCTTTTACAAAGTCAATACGGTAATCATCTTGAATCATCCCATCTTGACGGAATTTGTCTTCCCCCTCAACACCCATACCATTCTCTGTCAACATCCACTCAATATTGCCATAATTTTCCTTGATATTTTGGGCAATGTCATAAATCCCTTGCTCATAAATCTCCCAGCCACGGTGAGGATTGATTTTACGTCCAGGCATCACATAAGGCTCATAAAAATGTTCTGGTAAGAGAGGACTCTCTGGATGTTTAGCAAATCGAGGTGCCATAACACGCAAAGGTTGATAGTAGTTGACACCAAGGAAGTCTACCGTATTGTCACGAATGAGCTCCAACTCCTCCTCTGTAGTATCAGGTAAAAGGCCGTGTTCATGAAATATTTCTACCAATTCCTGTGGATAAGTACCCAAAACAGACGGATCTAAGAAAGATTGGGCCTGAAAAAGGTCTGCAATACGAGCAGCCTTGACATCGGCAGGATGCTGGCTACGTGGATAAGCCGGTGTCAAGTTGAGGACAATCCCAATTTTGGAATTAGGCAAGAGTTCATGACAAGCCTTAACCGCCCGACTGCTAGCCAATTGTGTATGATAGGCTACTTTAACTGCCGCCTCTGCATCCACCTTATGTGGATAATGAGCATCGTAAAAATAGCCAAATTCTACAGGAACGATTGGCTCGTTAAAGGTAATCCACTGATCCACTAAATCTCCATAAGTCTCAAAACAAAAACGAGCATAGTCTTCATAGGCTGAGACAGTCGCCTTATTTTCCCAACCATCACCAACTTCTTGAAGGGCAAAAGGCAGATCAAAATGATAGAGATTGACTAACAGACGAATCCCTTTGGCTTTAATAGCCTCAAAAACCTTACGATAGAAATCCACACCTTGAGCATTGACTTTTCCACGCCCTTGTGGAAAAATCCGTGACCATTGAATAGAAGTCCGAAAGGCCGTGTGACCAGTTTCTACCAGTAGCTCAATATCCTGCTCCCAATTTGCATAAAAGGTCGATGTCTTATCTGGACCAATCCCATTATAGTAACGATTTGGCTCCACTTGATACCAATAATCCCAGAGATTATCTCCTTTACCGTCACCAGCTACACGTCCTTCTGTCTGTGGTCCAGAAGTAGAGGATCCCCAGACAAAACCCTTTGGAAATCTTAGCATACATTTACCTCTTTATCTACTCATTTTTCCCATTATACAGAAAAAACAAGGTAAAAACTAGTTACATTTTTTCCTTGTTTTTCTTCTGATTATAGTTTTTATTTCTTGCTGAGGATTTCAAGCGTTTCAAGCAAGTTATCTGCATGAACTTCGATGGTGTCACCAGTCGCTTTAATCTTAACTTCGACGATGCCATCAGCCGCTTTTTTACCAACAGTGATACGGATAGGCAATCCAATCAAGTCACTATCGCTGAATTTAACACCGACACGTTCGTTACGGTCATCTGTCAAGACTTCGTAACCAGCTCCCATCAAGCTTGCTTCAAGCTTTTCTGTCAAAGCTTGGGCTTCTTCATCCTTAACATTGACAGTAATCAAGTGCACATCAAATGGTGCCAATTCTTTAGGGAAATTGATTCCCCAAGCGTAACGGTATTCACCTTTTGGAGTTTTGTTAACAAAGAGGCGAGCGTGTTGCTCCATGACAGCTGAAAGGAGACGGCTGACACCGATACCGTAACATCCCATGATGATTGGCACAGCACGGCCATTTTCATCCAAAACATCTGCTCCCATGCTTGCTGAATAGCGAGTGCCGAGTTTGAAGATGTGACCAATTTCGATACCACGCGCAAAGTTAAGGACACCTTGTCCGTCTGGAGAAATTTCACCCTCACGAACTTCACGGATATCCACATATTCTGCAGTAAAATCACGACCTGGGTTCACACCAGTCAAGTGGTAGCCATCTTCATTAGCTCCCACAACCGCATTGCGAACATCTTGCACTTTACGGTCTGCGATGATTTTAACATTCTCTGGCAAACCAACTGGGCCAAGTGAACCAAATCCTGCTTGAACAACATTTGCCACTTCTTCTTCGCTAGCAACGTCAAAGAAATCTGCTCCCAAGTGGTTTTTCAACTTAACTTCATTAAGCTGATCATTTCCAACTAGAAGGGCGGCAACAAGCTCACCGTCTGCCATATAGAAAAGGGTTTTAATCGTTTGTTCTTCTGGAACGTTGAGGAAGGCGGCAACTTCATCGATTGATTTAACATCTGGTGTTGCAACACGAGTCACTTCTTCTTCAGCGACAACACGGTTGCTTGGTTTGTACTCGTTTGTTGCCATTTCCAAGTTAGCAGCATAGCTAGACTCACTTGAGTAAGCAATGGTATCTTCACCAGAGACCATCCATTTGAGCAATTCTGCCTTGATTTCTTCTTGCACTTCTGCAGGAATTTCGTCAAATGAGGCAACTGACTTGTCCAAAACAACCCAGCGGTCAAGGTCCGTACGGGCAGGTGTAATGGCCATAAATTCTTGGCTGTCCTTACCACCCATGGCTCCACCGTCACCGATGATAGCCTTGAAATCTAAACCACTACGAGTGAAAATACGCTCATAAGCAGCCTTATACTCATCGTAAACACTGTCCAAGCTATCGTAGTTAGCGTGGAAACTGTAAGCATCCTTCATGATGAACTCACGTGTACGAAGAAGTCCATTACGTGGACGTTTTTCATCACGATACTTAGGCTGGATTTGATAAAGGTTAAGTGGCAATTGCTTGTAAGACTTAACAGAATCACGGACAATAGCTGTAAAGGTTTCTTCGTGAGTTGGACCTAGGATAAAGTCTGATTTTTCACGGTTTTTTAGTTTGTAAAGGTCTTCACCGTAAGTTTCATAACGACCTGATTCGCGCCACAATTCTGCACTAAGAAGAGCAGGAGCCAACATCTCAACGGCACCAATCTTGTCGAATTCTTGGCGCATGATGTTTTTAGCTTTTTCAATCACACGGTTGGCAAGTGGTAGGTAAGAGTATACACCTGCAGATACTTGGCGAACATAACCAGCACGCAACATAAGAGCGTGGCTGATAACTTGAGCATCGCTTGGCATTTCGCGAAGCGTTGGGATAGGCATTTTACTTTGTTTCATAATATTCCTCGATTATCTAAAAAAGAGTCGCATGATGTCATTCCAGGTCACAGCAATCATCAAGACAACCATGATGACCACTCCGGCCAAGGTGACATAGGTTTCAATTTCTTGTTTTAATGGTTTGCGGCGAATGGCTTCCAGGATATTGAGCACAATCTTACCACCATCCAGAGCTGGAATCGGAATCAGATTAAAAATCCCAATATTGATAGAAATCATTGCCAAGAAGTACAAGACATTTTCAATTCCATTTTTAGCAGCATCACTACTTGCCTTAAAGATGGCAACAGGGCCACCTAGCTTGTTCAAATCTGGTTGGAAAATCAGATTTTTCAAAGCTGAGAGAATTCGGAGAGCTGAGTCGGCAGCGGTTGTAAAACCACCTACAAACATGGATAGAAAATCTGACTTAATTCCCGGTTGAACACCTAGAAGGTAACTACCTTGATTTTCTTCTGGGGTAACCGTTACTTGTTTGTCACTACCATTTTCAGAAATAGTCACATCCAAACTTGGTGCCGTCTTATCTTTGGTTTCTGTTTCCACAGCCTGAATCAAGTTTTCCCAATTGCTAATCTCATGTGAGCCAATCTTAGTAATCTGTGCCGTTTCTGGCACTCCTACCTTAGCCAAGGCCCCTTGAGGCATGACATGGAACTGGTTAGTAGCAACATCTCTGACACCACCTTGCATAAAGATTAAAATCCAGAAAACAACGACACCTAAGATAAAGTTGTTCATAGGTCCTGCAAAGTTGGTAATCAGTTTGCCCCAGATAGTCGCATTTTGATATTGAACATCCAAGGGAGCAATCCGAACCTCCGTTCCATCTGCTTCCACAACTGTTGCATCGTGATCCACTGCAAATGTTTTTTCTTCTTCCAGAACCAAGCCCTTGATAAAGAGCTTGTCTTCAAAATCAAACTGGGTCACCTGCATAGGAAGAGCTGTTTGATCCAATTTTTTACCTGAAAGATTGATACGTTTAACCTTACCGTCCTCAGCAAGTGTCAAACTGACAGGAGTTCCTGTCTTGATTTCAGTTGTATCATCACCCCAACCGGCCATGCGGACATAGCCACCCAGAGGCAAGATTCGAATGGTATAGGCCGTCCCATCCTTGCCAATATGAGCAAAGATTTTAGGTCCCATACCGATAGCAAATTCACGCACTAGAATCCCTGATTTCTTGGCAAAGTAGAAATGTCCGAACTCGTGCACCACCACAATAATCCCAAAAACCAGAATAAAGGTTAAAATTCCGAGCATAGTATTTCCTCCGTCTTTTGATTAAAAGAGTCCAAACAAGTGCATGATTGGAAATACAAGCAACATACTATCGAAACGATCCAAAACACCACCATGTCCAGGGATAAATTTCCCAGAATCCTTGACACCAAAGTGACGCTTGATCGAACTTTCTAGTAAATCACCAAATTGTCCAGCTATGCTAAAGAAAATAGCAAAGATTGACATCTTGTAAATTCCATAGGGAAGGGCAACTGTCCTGTCAACTATCATAAAGATGATGGTTACTAAAATAGCGCCTAAAATACCACCCAAGGCACCCTCAAAGGTTTTATTTGGAGAAACTGTCGGAGCTAATTTTCGTTTACCATAGTTCATCCCAACAAGATAGGCACCACTGTCGGTCGCCCAGACGATACACAAGGCCAATAGAGCCTTATCTAAACCTGCAATACGAGCATCTAGTAAAGCATTAAATCCAAAGCCTACATAGAAACTCATAGCAAGAGGGAAAACAGCGTCCTCAATCGTATAAGACTTGCTAAACACAGTCGTTCCTAACATGATTGAAATCAAAACACTATAAGCAACCACATTCCCATCAACTGGTAAAAAAGTCAGGTAATTCTCCAAAGGAATGGTCAAGGCAAAGGTTGCAAAGAGGGTCAAGAGGCCTTCCATAGTCATGGTCTCTAAACCTCTCATCTTCAAAAGTTCATGCATTGCCAGCATGGCTATGATTCCAATTGCTATCTGAAGCAAGAGTCCCCCAATCATTAAAATTGGTAGGAAAATAGCCAGGGCAATCCCTGCAAACAAGGTTCTTTTTTGTAAATCCTGTGTCATATTTCCTCCTAAACTCCTCCAAATCGACGATGACGACGATTGTAAGCAAGAATGGCTTCCTGCAAGGCTGCCTCGTCAAAATCAGGCCACAAGGTATCCGTAAAATAAAGCTCACTATAGGCTCCCTGCCATGGAAGGAAATTGCTCAAACGCAATTCTCCACTAGTGCGGATAATCAAGTCTGGGTCTCGTAAGTCCTTAGGCAAATGCTGGGTGAAGAGATAGTTATCAATCAATTCTTCTGTGATGTCACCTGGGTTGATTTTGGCATCTAAAACATCCTGGGAAATCAACTTAAGAGCCTGTGTAATCTCAGCACGTCCACCATAGTTGAGGGCAAAATTAAGAATCAAACCTGTGTTGTTCTTAGTCAATTCCTCAGCCTTAGTCAGAGCTTCAAAGGTTGGCTTAGGCAGTCGGTCTGTCTCCCCAATCATTTGAATCTTAACATTATTCGCATGCAGTTCCGGGACATAATTGTCATAAAACTCTACTGGCAAGTTCATGATAAACTTGACTTCCTGATCTGGACGGGTCCAATTTTCCGTAGAAAAAGCATAAACTGTAATAACCTTGACGCCTAGTTTGTTGGCTGCCTTAGTCACAGCTTGCAATGCTTCCATGCCCGCCTTGTGTCCGAAGACCCGTGGTTGCATACGTTTTTTAGCCCAACGGCCATTCCCATCCATGATGATGCCGATATGAGCAGGAACCTGTGTCGGAACCTCTACTTCCACAGCCTTATCTTTCTTAAAAAATCCAAACATGATCTTATTCCTATTCAAAAATCTATCGTTTCATTATACCATATTTCCCTATTTTCTTCTATCACTAAGCTATTTATACTCTTCGAAAATCTCTTCAAACCACGTCAGCTCTATCTGCAACCTCAAAACAGTGTTTTGAGCAACCTGCGGTTAGCTTCCTAGTTTGCTCTTTGATTTTCATTGAGTATTATTCTCAGGCACAAAGCCCATTTTTCAAAAAAATAAGTCGCCTGATTGGGCGACTTTATTTTTTATAGGGAGATTATTATGAAAAAGTTTTAGGAGTTTAAGTTAAGGTCTTCTTAACTTATGAACTTAGTATACACTTCCTAGCTTAAAGTTTCCTTAAGTATTTTTAAAAATCAAATTTTTCCATTTCTCCTGCCAATTTTTCTTGGATAGACGTGTTCGATAGAGCTTCATTCGGTCTTCATTCTCTAAAAAATGAGGAGTTGGACGAACTTGAAAATTCAAAATATCCTCCAGACCATATGGAGTAAAGAGTTCCAAAACGGATTCTTCATTCAAGCGTAGTCCAACAGCCGTACATCGTTCTGGATACTTACTCATAGCATCACAAGAGCTGCTATAGGGAGCAGTATGAGGGCTGTGCTGGTGCATATAGACTTGATTTTTCAATTCCCACTGGTACTGAGGAAAGTCCTCTCTCAGTTTTTTCTCTAGGGACAAGGTTGCCTCATAAGAAATATCTGGATCAAAGAAAATTACATCTACATCTGTTTCGCAGTCAAAAGGGGATTTGTCTGACAAGAGATTCCAGATGAAATTTTTGACAGAACCTGCTGCCAACCACGAGTCTTTCAGACCAAGATTTCGGATGATCGTCAGAATAGCCATCATATCCGGATTTTCTCTAAAAGCCTCTAGAATTTCTTGCTTATTTTTCACTGTATTCATAACCTAAGTGTTCATATGCCTTGGCTGTTGCCACCCGTCCAGACCGTGTCCGCATGATAAAGCCTTTTTGAATCAAGTAAGGCTCATACATGTCTTCGACAGTCTCGCGCTCCTCGGCAATATTAACAGAAAGAGTTCCTAATCCGACAGGACCACCACCGTACATCTCAATCATGGTGCGAAGGATTTTTTGGTCCACATAGTCCAAACCTTCATGGTCAACATCCAGCATGGTCAAAGCCTTATCGGTAATAAGATCATCGATAGTCCCATTCCCCATTATCTGGGCAAAATCGCGCACTCGCTTGAGAAGACGATTGGCAATACGAGGAGTCCCACGACTACGTAGGGCCAACTCAGATGCTGCCTCATGAGTAATTTCCATCTCAAAAATATCTGCCGTCCGCTCGACAATTTCCGTCAAGTCAGCATGAGCATAATACTCCATATGACCTGTGATCCCAAAACGTGCCCGTAGAGGATTTGAAAGCATCCCGGCTCGAGTCGTCGCACCAATCAAGGTAAAAGGTGGCAACTCCAAATGAACACTGCGACTGCCTTCACCAGCACCAATCATGATATCAATGTAGAAGTCCTCCATGGCACTATAAAGCACCTCTTCCACCGACATAGGCAAGCGATGAATCTCGTCAATAAAGAGAACATCCCCAGGCTCTAAGTCATTCAAAATCGCTACTAGATCTCCGGCTTTTTCAATGACAGGCCCAGACGTCTGCTTGAGATTGACACCCAGTTCGTTGGCGATAACAAAAGCCATGGTCGTTTTTCCCAAGCCTGGAGGCCCAAATAAGAGCACATGATCTAGCGCTTCATCCCGCATTTTGGCAGCCTCGATAAAGATTTGAAGCTGATCCTTAACCTTATCCTGCCCGATATATTCACGTAAATACTGAGGACGGAGCGTGCGTTCTACTAACTCCTCGTCCCCCATTATCTCATTATCTAAAATCCTACTCATGGCTCTATTATATCAAAAATCCAAGCCACAAACAAAAAAGCCACCCGATTGGGTGACTCCTAAGTTTAGCACATATGTGGTATAATATTATTCGGCACTTCTACACCGCCTGCGAAAGGAGGTGAGATAGCCCATGATGGATACAATACTTAAAACTATCATCGGACCAATTGTGGTCGGTGTCGTTCTTCGTATAGTCGATAAATGGCTAAACAAGGACAAATAGTGTCAAAAAGACCCCAAGCTTATTTGGACGTGAGCTTGGGGTCTTTTCTAGCCTATGATATAGACACAATACTTAATTCCTTTTTATTATCCCACAGTTCACAAATTTTGTCAAAAGTTTACATTCTCATCTACTCAGCTTGTCATTTATAAGCAAAAATAATGTTCATCATGCGTTTATCTGCCAACAAATAAAGGAGACATGCCACCAAGGTAATCAGCCACACGGCATATACAGAAACTGTTAAAACCGTGAATTCCTCTATGATGATTAGTAGTAAATTTGCCAGATAATATCTCCCAACAACCGTTGTTAAAGTAAACAAACCTGCAAATGACAATAAAAAGGCAAGTGGTAGGGCAAGAATAAGTTCCTTCCGATATTTTCCTAAGAAGAGGACAATAATGCCAGCAGACAGTGTATAAGCAAAAGCAATTACTCCATAACCAAATCCCCACGATAAAATTGTAAGACTAGAGAAAGCAAAATCACCATCCATTAGCTCTAGGACAAGCATAGTTAAAAAGGTGCATTCACTGACTAGTAGATTAATCAACAAAGCAAGCATAAACTTAGCTTGGAGTAATTGTTTCAAATCGACAGGAATCAGTCTGAGATTTGAAATCGTTTTAGACACTTGTTCTATTCTTATCAAATCCACTAAAATCATGCTCGCAAAAGGGAGGAGAAAATAGTAGTTCAAAAAGAAGAAACCATTTTCTACATACCAGCCATTCACACTACCGAACGAATGCCCTTGATAAATCTGATGACCAACCATAAACTCTAACAAAAAGAGCAGGATGGCTACAAAGGGAATCATATACAGTATCTTTCGCCTTCTTAGTTTAGTCAATTCTAGCATCAACATTTATTCATCCACCTTTCTTAGCCAAGATTTAATGGACAAGAAAGACAAAACAAGTAAAGATAAACCTAGTACAATAATCGATAAGATAGCTGGCTGTTGAAGCACCACTCCTTCTCTGTTTCCTTCCCAAATTAAACTGTTAGCACTTGTTACTGGACTGATATTTGGACTCGTCCTTGCTAAAAAAAATGACACTAAAACATACATGACACCGACCAAATTCCCAACTATCTCCTTGCCTCTGACTTTTATCATGATCAAAGCAACTAAAGGAAATACTCCCATGGGAATTAAGATACCACTACTCATACAAAGATAGAAGAATCTTAATAATAAAGACAAACTGACTGTCGAAGAAAAGCGGGATAGTAGTGCGAATAAGGAAACCGAAATATAGGTGAATAACATGATACACAGAGCGTTGATTTCTATATACAAAATCTTAGCCCAGAATGTCTTCATTAGATTTGCTGAAGCGAGTTTCAAGTTGTTCATGATGCGATAGCGATATTCTACACCAAATGCCTGTATTGTATAGGAAACACAATACAAAGGGAGAATCAAAAAGTTTAAATAAGACAAAGAAAATTTATAGACAAAGGGAAAGGAGTCAAACAAGCCTCTCGCATCATTTACATAATAACAGATGAGAGCTAGGTAGAGGGAAACAACACCATATACGACAAAATTCAGTTTTTGATGCCTTTGTTTGAGAAATTCAATCTTCACTAAATCAAGCAATTCCCTCACCTCCTGTTATCCGCTTAAAGTAATCCTCTAAACTTTCATTGTTTTTATAAGAATATTCTTTTAGAACTATTCCGTTGTCTTTTAAGGAATTAGATACGACTGCAATGTCAAAAGTAGGTGATTCTCCCTGAAGTTCAAGTTCTATATCCGAAAGAATACTAATCTGTTCTTGCAGATTTATCCTGCAAAGCACTTCCCTAGCTTGAGAAGCATCCGAAACAATTAGGTGGATTTTCCTTTTATCTGCACCATCTATTAATTCCTGCATAGTCTTTTCAGCCATAAGGTGGGCATCATGCAGTATCCCAACTCTATCTACAAGCTTTTCAAGTTCTGAAATAATGTGACTGGATATTAAAATCGAAATGCCATGATTGGTACTGAGTTCCTTTAGATAACGACGCATTTCAAGGATACCAATAGGATCCAAACCATTTGTTGGTTCATCTAATATCAGAATTTTCGGCTGATGCATAATAGCGTTAGCAATTGCTAACCTTTGCTTCATTCCCAGAGAATACTGCTTGAATAGTTTTTTATTTTCCCCATCTAATCCTACCACTTGTAAAGCTTGCTCTACCTGTTTTAGCGAAATTCCTCTCAATCTTGCAAAAATAGAGAGATTTTCAGGTCCCGTTAAATTAGGATAAAAAGAAGCACTGTCCAATACCACTCCGATTTGAGATAGCAAGTCTTTAGAAAAGTCCCCTGATAGTTTTTCAGATAGAATCTTCACTTCACCACTATCCATCGCTGTCAAACCTAAAATAGCTTTGATAAAGGTAGTCTTTCCAGCGCCATTTCTTCCTAGTAAGCCATAGATTTCTCCCTGTTTTAGCGTAAAGTCTATCTTATCTAAGACAATTTTCCCATCATAGGATTTTGATAAATTAGATGTCTGTATTACTGGATTTCTCATTTTATTCTCCTCCTAACATCTATACACCCACATCAAAAGACATAATAGAGTAGTTCCTGTATAACTACTTATAGGAGAGGGTAATAGGGTATAGCAAACTTACAATCCCCCTTTAAGTCCTTCAATCTGTGGCACGATCCATTTTATAAATGTTACTTCACAAAAAGTTTAATAAATCAATCCGCCAGCTCAAGATCAACTCCACTAGTTGTTGCAGCTTATTGTATAACTCTCGAACCCCAAATATATTATGATTGATTTACAGTTTTTAAACGCAACCGCTTACAAACAATTCTGAAAAAAGATAATCTAAAAATGATTTTACGAAACTTTACTAAAATACTCATATTAACCACCTTTTTCTTATCTTTACACTTGTAAGTGTACTACTTTAAATATTCTTTGTCAATAAAAAGTATTCTTTTTTTCAGTTTTTTTTCGATTTATTCTTTTGAGACTATTTTATGTTGAAAAGTTGAAAAATAGAGATTAAAAGTATATAATTAATCGTAAATTTATTTAAAGAAGGTTTAAAGATGAGCATATTATCTGATAAACTAAAATCCAAGAGAAAAGAAAAAGGATTCTCACAAAAAACACTTTCCGAAGGAATTTGTGAGCAAAGCCAAATCAGCAAAATAGAACGTGGCAACTATATGCCTGCTGCTGATTTACTCTATAAACTTGCAAATCGGCTTCAAGTTCCCTTAGATTATTTTTTCGATGAACAGATTGAAATGACTTCCAATATAACACCGTTTAAGAAATTAGCAGAAAAATTACTTGAAGATCGTAATTACGAGGATTTAGAATACCTCTTAAACTTAGAAAAAGAAAAGTCTCAGTATCTATCTACTGAGGATGAATTTTATCTTCTATGGATTCAAGCGATTATCCTTTTCTACTTACATAGTTCCAAAGATGAAGCTATCGCCAGTCTAGAAAACGCTTTGCCAAAGCTTTCAATCAGCTCATCTGTGTATCTTAAACTCCTCAATACTTTATCTAATTTTTATTTTTCTGTAGGGCGTGATGCAGAATACGAAGAAAACAACTCACTTCTTATCAGTTTGTATCAGGAAAAAGATTTAAACCACCAAGAGTATTTATTTGGTTATATTCGAGTTAAACATAATTTCGCCTATTATTTACACTCTAAAGGGAAGGAATTAGAAGCCGTCCAAGAAGCCTTAGAAACCATTGACTTTTGTAAACAAAAAGAGACCAGCTATCAGCTGGCGCCTCTTTTAACTATCGTTGCAAATGCCGGAAAAGATTTTTTAAAGCACGATGAAATTCTTGACTATTATTTACAGGCTCGTGATATCTGTAAAATATACGAGCACAAGCTCATGATGGCTAAGATTGATCATTTTTTGAAAGATAAGGATAGGTGACTTCAATCGTAATAAGTTATAATTACCAATTAGCTAGAAACGTAAAAGTGGAGAGGAACTAATGTAGTTTTCTCCACTTTTGTTAATATCCCCTCTTCCACTTGTAACCGGTCAAACTTGCTAATACAAAAAACTAAATTAAAGATGATAAAGAAAGTCGTAAAACCAAATAATCCATTTTATGCCAAATCTGCCGTGTAAAGTTCAGTCTCTGTAAAGAGAAGGTAAGAAAACTGACAAAACCAATCATGAGTCTGAGAAAAAGTCTTTAAAATCAAAAAACGCATAATATCAGGTGTTGAAAAACCTTGATACTATGTGTTTTATTGTGGGAAGATTTACTTCATTTTCTCTTGAAATTGAGTTTTGTCCAATTTCTCTTTTATGGTATAATATTGTTCGGCACTGCTACACCGCCTACGAAAGGAGGTGAGATAGCCCATGATGGATACAATACTTAAAACTATCATCGGACCAATTGTGGTCGGTGTCGTTCTTCGCTTAGTCGATAAATGGCTAAACAAGGACAAATAGTGTCAAAAAGACCCCAAGCTTATTTGGACGTGAGCTTGGGGTCTTTTCTAGCCTATGATATAGACACAATACTTAATTCCCTTTTATTATCCCATAGTTCACAAAATTTGTCAAAGGTTTATATTCTCTTGAACCTCTGTACGACAAGACGCTAAATTAAGAGAAAGTTATCGGAAAATTATTTTTAGAATAGTCACCAAAAGCCTGAAATAGAGCCAAAAAACTCCACCTGATTAGGTGACTCCCTAGTTGAGCACTTATGTGGTATAATATTCTACGGCACTTCTACACCGCCTACGAAAGGAGGTGAGATAGCCCATGATGGAACTAATCCTTAAAACTATCATCGGACCAATCGCGGTCGGTGTTGTTCTTCGCTTAGTCGATAAATGGCTAAACAAGGACAAATAGTGTCAAAAAAGACCCCAAGCTTATTTGGTCGTGAGCTTGGGGTCTTTTCTAGCCTATGATATAGAACTAATCCTTAATTCCCTTCCATTATCCCACAGTTCACGAATTTTGTCAAAAGTTTACATTCTCTTTAACCGCCGTACAGCAATATGATGCGTCACTCATGGACAAGCAAAATCGTTATTACAGCAGTTCTAACCCTTTAATTCACAGTCACTTACAATCAAATTGAGTTTGAAGTAGCCGAAGCAACAACAGACCTATTTCTTAGTCATATTTCCTAAAAAAGTCCCCTCCAATTCCCCGACCAAAATCCGAAAATACCGGAAAATATCGGAAAATTATTTTAGAATAGTCCTCAAAAGCCCGAAATAGAGCCAAAAAACTCCACCTGATTGGGTGGAGTTAAGGGAGATTATTATGAAAAAGAAAAGTTTAGGATTTTATTAAATAAAGTTAGGAGGTCTTTATTTAATGATTATATGATACAAGACGAAACTTAAAACTAGCTTAACTTTTCTCAAATTCTACCATTTTTCAAAAAATTTCTATCAGCATCTCTTCACCCCACAAAAAAAGCCACCTGATTGGGTGACTTCATTAGGAGATTATGATGAAAAAAAGTTTTAGGATTTCATTAAATAAAGTTAGGAGGTCTTTATTTAATGACTATATGATACTAGACCATCCTTAAACTTTGCTTAAGAAAAAACTAGTTTTGTTATTTTTCTCGATTTACCCAAGTCATCCCTATACAATTATAGGTGGATAAGATTTCAAAGCCCATAGAACGATAGAATACCAAGGTTTTTTCTGTCTGTTCTGTCACCAGCTGGACTTGATAGACATCTTTGTAATCCTCTAAAGCCTCTTTCATTAGGGCTCTACCAATCCCTTTACGCTGATAGATAGGTAAAACGATCAAATCCTGGACAAAAATCGATGAGAAACCATCTCCGACTAAACGGACCAAGCCCACCACAGTATCACTATCAAGCGCCACATAAATCGCTAATGAATGAGATAAGGCCTGCTCCAGCATCTGAGGTTGATGGGTATAATTTGTCCAACCGACAGCCTGATAAAGATGCAAAACATCCTCTAGCTTGACAATGTCTTGCTTTTTAATAGTAATCATCTCAACACCTCTTAGAGTTCTCTCAAGCTCTTATACTGCCGCCCATTTTTATCAAAATTTTCAGGATCCAACCATGCTTCCAAACGAGCTTTGACTTGTGGCCAGTCCTTATCAATCATAGACAACCAATCCGTATCCCTCGTACGCCCCTTATAAACGACTGCCTGACGGAAGGTTCCTTCATAGACAAATCCCAAACGCTCCGCAGCTCGTCTGGATGGCAGATTAAGAGAATCACATTTCCACTCGTAGCGACGATATTTAAGCTCCTCGAAAACATAGCGCGCCAGGAGATACTGAGCTTCTGTCCCTATTCGTGTTCCCCTGAGTTCTGGAGAAAAGGTGACGGCACCCACTTCTATTACTCGGTTATTTTGGTCAATGCGCATAAGAGAAAAAGTTCCCAAGGCCTTACCAGTTGCCTTATCTACAATCGCATAGTAAAAGCGATCCTTACGAGCTAACATCTGATTTAAAAGGCTAACCAGCTCCTCCATATCTGCCACTGACTCCTGAAAGAGGTAAGTCCACATCTCCCGAGGAGTATCTGGACCATAAACAGCTAATAAATCCTTCGCATGCTTTTCCACCGAAAGAGCCTCTATCCGAGCATAACGCCCTTCTAAGAAATCAATAGAAGGCAGTGCACCGGATGTATAACCTTCCATTGACTCACCAATCATCTGACCATATTCATTTACTGGCATAGCTTTCTCCTTGTTTTTACACTGAAAATACTATATCATAAATTACTCTAAATGGAAACTAGCACTCTCCTCCAACTTCATACTAAACACTTCACTATTTATCCTTTTTCTGTCTTTTATCCTCTAAGGCTTGATTAATTCGTTGGGTGAGTTTGTGAGTTTGCCAGATTTGATACAACCATATCAATCCATAAATTAACAAGAAAAAGAACCAAAGCAAGGGACTCCACAAGGCTGAACCCCAACCAAAAAATAGAGAGGTCAATACTAAAATAGTAGCTGTCACTAATAAATGAACTCCTACGCGTATACTAAAAGCAAGAAACTCTAGCTTTTCAAGTATTAAAGTCAATACCCCCATAATTCCACCCATTAAAAACAGAGCTAGAATATTTTTTATCATTGGTTCAGGATAGGTAATACCTGGATAACACTGAGCTAATAACATCATACTCAAATAAAAGAAAGAAGCCGTACGCATTCCCGATACAAAATAATCAATTAATCGTTTCATGATTTTCTCCTATAAACCTAGATAATTCATTAAGGACTTAACGTATTTCCGACTCACACTAGATTTGATGCCCCGAGTCATTTTAGCCATCATGTTCCCTGAAAAACTATCTGATAACGATTCTAAGTGGTCAATGTTTATAATTGAATGGCGTGATATCTGTATAAAGTTACGCCGATTAATCCGATTCTGAAAGTTTGTCAATGTTTCCTTAGTTTTATAAATCCCGTCTACCGTATAAATGGTTAATAAATTCTTGTCAATATCAGCTAGAATAAGATCCTCAATTTTCACCATAACCAGATAATCATCCGTTCGAATAGGAATGGCCACCTGATTGGTCGTTGAAAATTGTTCTAAATACTCCATGATTTCCCTTGCTTGGCCGGTTAACTGAGCTGCCTGAATTACAATATGTGGGTCCTTTTCTGAAAACTCTGCCTTCATTTCAAAACGAATCTTCATTTTCTCTCCAATATACTTTTATTTTCTCTTGCTAAATACTTTAACAAATAAAAGCCAAAGAAGAATAGCGACGAGACATATAATAACCACTATAAAGTATGTCTCTTCCTTTGTCAATAGTTCTTGCCAGTTGATTTGGATTCCCATTTTTTCTTGAAATTCCTTTAACAATCTGCTATTTCCTGTAAATGCAGTCTCTAATGGTTCTTTCATTAAAATTTGTCTATAGAGAGAAGCAATATAAGTTGCAGGGGTACACTTCATGATAATCTGTGCAAAATCAGGTAATACTCCAATAGGGACATAAGTTCCTACTAAAAATCCAGAAGCAGTTCCCACTATAGTTGCCAGTTTGCCAAGGCTATCTACAGATTGAAAACGGTAAATCAAGAGAATATTTATCAAACTTGAAAGCAGACTACTTAACAACATAATCAAAGCAATTTCCGGTAAATGACTGATAACTGGACTCTCTTTAAAATAAAGCCCCATAACAGCAAACATAAACACCTGCATGACAAAAGAGATGGCAATACTACTGATTAGATAGGACACCTGTAAACCCCAGCTACCCAAATCTGTCAAGAAGAGATCTTGATCCACTTGATTTTCACGATCCTGTACCATTTGTGTAAGAGCCGTAAAACTGGTTGTAATCCCAGTCACAGCCAAGGTCCCACCCATCAGCCAGTTATTTAAAAGGTTCGTATTATCAGGGAGTTGGGACCAAGCATCTGTCAAGTTCTTCTGCAAAAAAATGATATAAAGGAGGAAGGAAATCAATGCCCCCAATAATGAGAAAAATACTCCTGAACGATTACGAAAATATAAGATAAAATTCCGTTTCAATAAAGATAACATTAGCGAACCTCTCTTCCTGTAAGTGCAATAAAGGCATCATCCATGGTACCTGGACGAAACTCAAAAGAATCAATTTCTTCTCGTACTTTTGCCAAATATTCAATAGCTTCCAGTGATGTCCTTGGATAAAAAAGATATTCCAACTCATTTTCTTCCTTTACTGTCATTCCAGTCTGTAGCAACTTTTCTAAATCCTTCATTTCTTTAAAACGAATTTTTAGAATATTAGATGCATACTGACTTTTAATAACCGTCGCAGAACCTTGCGCAATCATTTTCCCATGATCAACGATATAAATCTGATCCGCTTCATCCGCTTCATCCAGATAATGAGTCGTTAAGATAATAGTCATCCCTTCATCCTTTTGTAGTCGAGACAGTAAATCCCAAATGGCTTTGCGAGTCTGAATATCTAGACCTGTCGTTGGTTCATCTAAGAAAAGAATATCTGGCTGTGAAAGAAGAGCACGCGCAATATCAACCCTACGTTTTTGCCCACCTGACAAAGTCCCATATAGTTGCTTCTGGAAAGCAGTCAAACCCAGTTGATGGATCAAATCATCCACACGACTTGCAACAATCTCCTTATACTGTTGAGCACGAATCGTAAGATTTTCCCTAACCGTCAACATGTCATCCAGTACACTAGCTTGAAAAACTACTCCGATTTTCGTATTTGGCGCATATCGAATCTGACCTTTTGTAGGCTTTTTCAAACCGATTAACATGGAAATGGTGGTTGATTTTCCTGCACCATTTGGACCCAAAATAGCATTAAAACTCCCTTTTTCAAACTCTAACTGAATATCGTCAACAGCCATATGATCGCCGTACCATTTAGTCAAATGTTTAGCTTGTAAAATCATATTTATTTCCTCCTCTTTACCTAACCAGTTTAACAAAAAGTATGAAAGAAAAATCGACTTTTGAGATAAGTGGTTAAAATGAGAGGTTAAGTGGTGAGATGATGGAAACAGAATTATATTTTTCATTCAAAAAATCCTCCAGATTCTACTCTGAAGGATTCTTATCTTATTTCACAACAATATTAACCAATTTATTCGGTACCGCAATCACTTTCACGATTTCCTTACCGTCAATTTCCGCTTTGACTTTTTCGTCAGCGAGAGCAATTTCTTGTAATTCTTCGCGTGATAGATCTTTAGCGACCATCAATTTGGCACGGACTTTCCCTTTGATTTGGACAACGATTTCGATTTCGTCTTCAACCAATTTACTTTCGTCCCATGTTGGCCAAGCCACGTAAGAGATTGATTCACCTGTCGCTGCAACAGTTTGCCAGAGTTCTTCTGCCAAGTGAGGTGCAAATGGAGCAATCAATTGGATAAAGCCTTTGGCGTAGTCCACATAGAGTTTGTCTTCCTTGTTAGCAGCGTTGACAAAGACCATGAGTTGGGCAATAGCTGTGTTGAATTTCATAGACTCGATTTGCTCTGTGACAGCTTTAACGGTTTCGTTATAAACCTTGTCGAGAGCGCCATTGTTTTCTTCGACGATTTCTTTACTTGTAATCAAACGGTAAACACGGTCAAGGAATTTACGGCTTCCTTCTAGACCTTCTTCAGACCAAGCGATAGACGCATCAAGTGGGCCCATGAACATTTCATAGACACGAAGAGTGTCGGCACCGTATTGTTCCACCACGTCGTCTGGATTAACAACGTTCTTAAGAGATTTAGACATCTTAGCTGGTGCTTGCTCCAACTCTTCTCCTGTTTCTACATGGAAGAAGGAACCGTCACGTTTCTCAACCTTGTCAGTCGCTACAAGCGCGCCACGGTGGTCACGGTAGCTGGTTCCCAAAATCATTCCTTGGTTAAAGAGTTTTTGGAATGGTTCCTTAGTTGGAACAACACCGAGGTCATAGAGGAATTTGTGCCAGAAGCGAGCGTAAAGCAAGTGAAGTACAGCATGTTCCGCACCACCCACGTAGATATCTACTGGCAACCATTGTTTGAGAAGGTCCTCATCAGCCAATTTCTCAGTATTGTGTGGATCAATATAGCGGAGGTAGTACCAGCTTGATCCAGCCCATTGTGGCATGGTGTTTGTTTCACGACGACCTTTGACGCCATCTTCACGAGTCACTTCAAGCCAGTCTGTCAAGTTAGCCAATGGACTTTCCCCTGTACCTGAAGGGCGAATATCCTTGGTTACAGGCAAGACAAGTGGCAATTCATTTTCAGGGACAGTTGTTGAAGTTCCATCTTCCCAATGAATGATTGGGATTGGCTCACCCCAGTAACGTTGACGACTAAAGAGCCAGTCGCGGAGACGGTAAGTAACTTTCTCTTGTCCACAACCTTTCTCTTCCAACCAAGCCACAATCTTAGCAATAGCATCTTCTTTATTCAATCCATTTAGGAAGTCTGAATTGACATGAAGTCCATCTTCTGTGTAGGCAGCTTCTGCTACATTTCCACCTTCCAGCACCTCTACGATTGGAAGGTCAAATTGTTTGGCAAATTCCCAGTCACGTTGGTCATGAGCAGGTACAGCCATTACCGCACCTGTCCCATAGCTAGCAAGAACATAGTCCGCAATCCAGATTGGAATTTCCTTGCCATTGACAGGATTGATGGCATAAGCACCAGTCCAAACTCCTGTTTTTTCCTTAGCAAGATCTGTACGAGCCAAGTCAGACTTGAGACTAGCTTGGTGTTTGTAGTCTGCTACAGCCTCTGCTTGCTCCGGACTTGTGATAGAGTCAACCAAGTCATGCTCAGGAGCCAAAACAGTGAAAGTCGCACCGAAAAGGGTGTCCGGACGAGTCGTAAAGACTGTGAATTCCTTGTCTGTTCCCTTAACTTTAAAGGTTACATTGGCACCAGTTGATTTACCAATCCAGTTGCGTTGCATGTCCTTGATAGACTCTGGCCAGTCAAGTTCATCCAAATCGTTAAGCAGACGCTCTGCATAGGCCGTGATTTTTAGCATCCATTGGCGCATCGGTTTGCGGACAACTGGATAGCCTCCACGCTCAGAAGTTCCATCAGGAAGGACTTCTTCGTTGGCAATGGCTGTTCCCAACTCTTCAACCCAGTTTACTGGCACTTCCGCTTCATAAGCCAAGCCCTTTTCGTAAAGCTTTGTGAAAATCCATTGAGTCCACTTGTAATAGTTTGGATCTGTTGTGTTGACTTCACGATCCCAGTCGTAAGAGAATCCAAGCGCATTGATTTGACGTTTGAAGTTGGCAATGTTTTCAGCTGTAAATTCTGCTGGGTCATTACCTGTATCCATAGCGTATTGCTCTGCAGGCAAACCAAAAGCATCCCAGCCCATTGGGTGAAGGACATTGTAGCCTTGCGCACGTTTGTAACGGCTGAGGATATCAGTTGCGGTATAGCCTTCTGGGTGTCCTACGTGCAGACCCGCTCCAGACGGATAAGGGAACATATCGAGAGCATAAAACTTCGGTTTTGATGCATCTGTTCCTGTCTTAAATGTATGATGTTCTGCCCAGTAGCCCTGCCACTTAGGCTCAATTTCTTTATGATTGTAAAAACTCATGGTCTCTCTCCAATTTTGTGATGTTACTATTATACCATTTTTGAGGGAATTTGAAAGATGAGAAATGTTCTTTTGGACTTGGATGGCAAGAAAGACCGAATCGCAAATCCAGATTATGTAGCAGTATAAAAAATTAGCTCCATTTGGAGCTAACTTCTATTGATTATTTGTCTCTCGCATCTTCTCCCGTCCTAGTTCTCGGTAACTACGGTCACCAACAACCTCAACGCTAAACTGGCCGTCCTCATATTCAAGGATCGTCACGCTACCATTATCGAGACCATGCGGGTGCATGCCATTAATCAGATAAACAATGGTTCCAATGGTCATTCCATGGCTAACAACGAGAGCATTGCCCCCACCTTGTTCTTCCATTTCTTTGCCAATCGCTTCAAAGCCTTCCTTGATTCGACCACTGAGTTTTTCCCAGCCTTCAGCCCAACCAGCTGTATCAACCTCTACCAAGCCCTCAGCCAGTTCAGCATAAGACAATTGGTGAACGTGGTCCACATTAAAGATACGAGGAATAATACCCATGAAAAGATCACCATCGTAGGCTCCATCAAAGCTACCGAAACACCATTCTCTGATACGCTTGTCCATGCGATATGGGATTTTCCCCTGCAAGCCCAGTTCTTCAAGTATGATTCCCATTGTCTGAATGGTGCGACCAGAATCACTGGAATAAGCGCGCTCAAACTGTAGACCAGACTCTCGCAAACCAATCCCTAATTCTTGAATTCCTCGCTCACCTTCAGCTGTTAAGGGAGTATCGCTCCAACCTTGCGCGCGACCAATCGTGTTAAACATGGTCTTGCCATGACGTACCAAATACAATCGTACTTTTACCATTTTCCGTCCTCCGTTTGCTTCTATTATATCATGGATGATAAAACAAAAGCCACCCAGACAGGTGACTTTTGCAGGAGATTATTATGAAAAAGTTTAGGAGTTCTATTAAATAAAGATATTAGATGAAAATCAAATTCAAACTAAATCAGAGTTATCTGTTTCAAATAATATTAGGAGGTCTTTATTTAATGATTATAGTATACACACCTAACCTTAAATAGAACTTAAAATTTCTCCTATTTTCTTAATTTTTAAAACTATGAATTGGTGCTGGGATTTGTCCTCCACGAGAGATGAAATCAACAGAAGAAGCTCCATTGACCTTCATAACTGGAGCTGTACCAAGAAGACCACCAAACTCAATCATATCGCCTTCTTTTCCTTTGGGAATGATACGGACAGCTGTTGTTTTCATGTTAATGACACCAATTGCAGCTTCATCTGCAATCATAGCCGCAATGGTTTCAGCAGGCGTATCTTCTGGAATGGCAATCATATCCAAACCAACAGAACAGATAGCCGTCATGGCCTCCAGTTTTTCCAAATTAAGAGAGCCATTTTGCACTGCAGCAATCATCCCCTCATCCTCGGAAACAGGAATAAAGGCACCAGACAAACCACCAACTTGGTTGCAGGCCATCACTCCGCCCTTCTTAACTTGGTCATTCAAGAGAGCCAAGGCAGCTGTCGTTCCATGCGTGCCAACTTTTTCTAGACCCATTTCCTCAAGGACACGTGCTACAGAGTCTCCAACCGCAGGGGTTGGCGCCAAACTCAAGTCCACAATACCAAACTCCACACCCAGTCTCTCGCTGGCCATCTGACCAACCAATTGACCAATACGAGTGATTTTAAAGGCAGTCTTCTTGACAGTTTCGGCAACTACATCAAAGCTCTCTCCACGAACTTTTTCCAAGGCACGCTTGACCACACCAGGACCCGAAACACCGACATTGATGATAACATCTGCCTCCCCAACACCATGGAAGGCACCCGCCATAAACGGATTGTCCTCAACAGCATTAGCAAATACAACCAACTTAGCTGCGCCCATATCAGATAGATGAGCCGTTTCCTTGATAATACGTCCCATATCTGCCACAGCCGTCATATTAATACCAGACTTGGTTGAACCGATATTAACTGACGAGCAGACCTTGTCAGTTTCTGCCAAAGCACGAGGAATAGAATTGATGAGAATCTCATCTCCCTTTTGATAACCCTTCTGTACCAAGGCAGAAAAACCACCAATAAAATCCACACCGATTTCTTTCGCAGCTTTATCAAGCGCTTTTGCCAGAACCACATAGTCTGTCGCATCTGTCGCTGCACCAATCAAAGAAATAGGAGTCACAGATACACGCTTATTAACGATTGGAATTCCCAACTCCGCTGCAATTTCATCCCCAACAGCCACCAAATTAGCTGCCTTGGTCGTAATCTTTTGATAAATTTTCTCTGCAGCACGATTGATATCTGGATCGATACAGTCCAAAAGGGAAATCCCCATGGTAATAGTTCTGATATCGAAGTTTTGCTCCTCAATCATGGAGATGGTTTCAGTAACTTGTCTAATATCCATGATAACCTCCTAGATATTATACATAGCTTCGAAAATCGCTGCACTCTGAATGTTGATTTTCACATTCAAAATTTGCCCAAAAGCTTCAAATTCATTACGAAGACGTGTAAAATCTTGCTTTTCATCACTAGAGACGACAGCCATCATCGTGAAATATTCATCCAAGACAGTTTGAGAGATATCATCAATATTCAAACCCAATTCTGCTATTTTACCAGAAACACCTGCAACAATTCCAGATTTATCTTTACCAACAACAGTTATAATCGCTTTCATAAGCAAACTCCAATTCTTCTTTTAATAGGAAACCTGAACATTAAACAGGATTCTTTTCAAATAGTATAGCATAATTCTAACTAAAATACTCAAAAACGCCTGCTTACGAAGTTGTTCTTAAGAAAAAAACAATTTCGTAAACAAGCGTCTACTATCCCAACTTATGATGAGTGTTCCCGCTAGGACCGAAATCCTAGCGGTAGACCAGAGCTAGACTAAGAGCACAAGACTCCATCATCATAACACTCAACAAAATTGATGATTTTATACTAATTCGATGATCGCCATTGGCGCTGCATCACCACGACGTGGTTCAGTTTTAAGGATACGAGTGTATCCACCGTTACGTTCAGCATAACGAGGTGCAATTTCTGAGAACAATTTTTGAAGTGCTGTAGTAGAAGTGTACTTATCAGTTGCTTCATCATAGTTTTCAGATGCGATTTCATTACGTACGAAAGCAGCTGCTTGACGACGTGCATGCAAATCACCACGTTTACCTAGAGTAATCATTTTTTCAACAGTTTTACGGATTTCTTTAGCACGAGCTTCAGTTGTCACGATTGATTCGTTGATCAAAAGGTCAGTTGTCAAATCGCGAAGCATTGCTTTACGTTGTGAGCTAGTGCGTCCTAGTTTACGGTAAGCCATTTATTCCTCCTTTATTTATCTTTTAATCCAAGACCCAAATCAATGAGTTTGAGTTTCACTTCTTCCAAACTCTTGCGTCCAAGATTTCGTACTTTCATCATCTCTGCTTCAGATTTTTCTGTCAAATCATGCACAGTATTGATACCGGCACGTTTCAAACAGTTGTATGAACGCACAGACAAGTCCAGTTCCTCAATCGTACGATCCAAAATACGGTCGTCAGATTCAGTATCAGCTTCTTTCATCACTTCAGTTGACTTAGCAATCTCAGTAAGATTTGTAAACAAATCAAGATGTTCTGTCAAAATACGTGCTGAAAGCCCTAAAGCATCTTCTGGAATAATTGTTCCATTTGTCAAGATTTCAAGGGTTAATTTGTCAAATCCATCATTGCTACCTACACGAGCAGGTTCCACTTGATAGTTGACTTTTGTAACTGGTGTATAAATAGAATCTACAGCAAGTGTTCCAACTGGTGCATTATCTTTTTTATTTTCATCAGCAGGTACATATCCACGACCACTGTTAACAGTCATAGTCGCTTTTAGGGAAGAACCTTCACCGATTGTAAAGAGATAATGATCTGGATTTACAATTTCAATATCGCTATCTGTCAAAATGTCACCAGCTGTTACCTCAGCAGGACCTTCAACATCCAGTTCGATGATTTTTTCGTCTTCAACGTACGATTTCACTGCAATTCCTTTAATGTTCAGAATGATTTGCATCACGTCTTCACGAACACCTGGAACTGTGTCAAACTCATGTAACACACCATCAATATTGATAGATGTCACAGCTGCTCCTGGTAGAGAAGCTAGAAGTACACGACGAAGAGAGTTACCAAGAGTTGTACCGTAGCCACGTTCAAGTGGTTCGATTACAAACTTGCCATAATCTTTATTTTCATCAATTTTTGTTATATTTGGTTTTTCAAACTCGATCATTTAGTTACTCCCTCTTAAACGAAAAGCAGTGTAATGCGATGATTATACACGGCGACGTTTTGGAGGACGAGCACCATTGTGTGGCACTGGAGTCACATCACGAATTGCTGTTACTTCAAGACCAGCGGCAGCAAGCGCACGAATAGCTGACTCACGACCAGAACCTGGACCTTTTACAGTAACTTCAACTGATTTAAGACCGTGTTCTTGTGCAGATTTAGCAGCAGCTTCAGAAGCCATTTGAGCAGCGAATGGTGTAGATTTACGAGAACCTTTGAAACCAAGAGCACCAGCTGATGACCAAGCAATTGCATTACCATGCACATCAGTAATCATAACAATAGTGTTATTAAATGTAGCGTGAATATGAGCAATACCAGATTCGATATTCTTTTTCACACGACGTTTACGTGTTGGTTTAGCCAAGACTTTTACCTCCTATATTATTTTTTCTTACCAGCAATCGCAACAGCTTTACCTTTACGAGTGCGAGCGTTGTTTTTAGTGTTTTGTCCACGGACAGGAAGTCCACGACGGTGACGGATACCACGGTATGAACCGATTTCCATCAAACGTTTGATGTTCAAGTTTACTTCACGACGAAGGTCACCTTCAACTTTGATTGCATCCACTTCACGACGGATAGCATCTTCTTGATCTGATGTAAGATCACGTACACGAACATCTTCTGAGATTCCAGCAGCAGCCAAAATTTTCTTAGATGTTGCAAGTCCGATACCATAAACATAAGTCAATGAGATTACTACGCGTTTGTCATTTGGAATGTCAACTCCAGCAATACGAGCCATGTTTTCTCCTTTCTATCTTATCCTTGACGTTGTTTGTGTTTTGGATTTGCTGGGCAAATTACCATAACACGACCATTACGACGAATAACTTTACAGTATTCGCAAATTGGTTTGACCGATGGTCTTACTTTCATTTCTTATCCCTCCAAGTTTTTCGATTATTTAAAGCGGTAAGTGATACGTCCACGTGTCAAGTCATATGGACTCATTTCGACAGTAACACGATCTCCCGCTAAAATACGAATATAGTTTTTACGAATTTTACCAGAAACTGTTGCTAAAATCTGATGTCCATTTTCAAGTTCAACCGTAAACATTGCATTCGGCATTGTATCAACTACTTTGCCTTCAACTTCAATCACATCGTCTTTTGCCACGCAAAAGCACCTCCATAAATTTCGATTCGATGCCTCTAGACACAGAGACAACAATTATAAGTCAGACTATCTCAGTATAACATTTGTAGCGGATTTTTGCAAGTGTGAAAAACGCTTTATTTCAAATTTGTCAATACTTTTTCGATATCTGAGAAGACATCATTGATATCTTGATTACCTTCGATGTCATGAACCAAACCTTTGGCACGGTAGTGAGCAATGATTGGTTCCCCTTGAGCAATATTCACATCCAAACGACGTTTGACTGTCTCAGGCTTATCATCTTCACGTTGGTAGTAATCTTCTTCTTTATAGTCAACTGGTGGGTTAAAGACCTTGTGGAAAGTTTCTCCAGTTACGCGGTGGATGATACGACCACTCAAACGTTCCAAGAGGCTATCTGGATTCACTTCTATGTTGATAACACCTTCTAGTTCGATGCCAAGTTCAGCCAATGTTTTGTCCAAGGCATGAGCTTGTTCGATTGTACGTGGGTAACCATCCAACAAGAATCCTGTTTCTTTAATATCATCTTGTGAAAGACGTTCTTTTACGATTCCATTTGTAACTTCGTCAGGAACCAATTCACCCTTGTCAATGTATGACTTAGCAAGAACACCCATTTCAGTTTGATTTGCCATTGCAGCGCGGAACATATCACCTGTTGAGATATGTGCAACATGGAATTGTTCTACGATTTTTGCTGCTTGAGTTCCCTTACCTGCACCAGGTAAGCCCATAATCAAAAGATTCATGATTTGATCTCCTTATTTTATTTTTAAATAGAAGCAAAAAGTCTTTTCACCCCTATTTAAAAACAAAATAGAAGAGGGGAGACCAAACTCTCACAAATGTTAGAGTTAAACCTCCACTCCCTCAGTAATTACTGATTCAGTAATTACTTTTATTCTGTTCTGTCCATGAAACCAACATACTTACGTTTCAATAGGTAGCCTTCCAATTGTTTGATTCCTTCAATACCTGTAGAGATAATGATCAAAAGACTGGTTCCTCCAAAAGCAACTGCTTCTGAAAGTCCGAAAACATCTTTTGCTACGATCGGTAAAATAGAAATCACACCAAGGAAGAGAGAACCAACAGTTGCAAGACGACGAAGAAGTTTAGACATATATTCTTCTGTACCTTTACCAGGACGAACTCCGTGGATATAGGCACCGCTCTTTTGTAGATTCTCTGCCGCTTTTTCAGGATTAATCTGTACAAACGTATAGAAGAATGTAAAGAGAATAATCAATAAAGCATACATAGCAATACCAGTTGGTGAAGTTGTTGCCAGCATTTCTTGTGCTGTTCTTACCCAAGCCCAATCATGACCTGTAGCACTCAAAAACTGAAGAATAGCCGCAGGCGCTGCAGTAATCGAACTTGCAAAGATAACAGGGATAACTCCAGCAGGGTTTACCTTCAAAGGAAGGTAAGAGCTAGATGGAGCACCTTGTGCAACCTTAGTATATTGGATTGGAATTTTGTATTCTGCTTGTTGAACATAAGTTGTAAAATAAATGATCAACAATACAGTAATAATCAAAATGATTACGAAAATGATGGATGAGTTGATACGGCTACTTGGGACGTTCACAAAGTAGTCCACATAGATGTCCTGAATCATCTCTGGAATTGAGGCAACAATCCCGGCAAAGATAATCATAGAAACACCATTTCCGTATCCCTTATCTGTAATTTGCTCTCCCAACCAAGTCACAATCATACTACCAGCTGTTAAGATGATACCAATCATGATAAAGACTTGTGGAGTAAGAGCTGTTTTCAACAATTGAGCTCCAGCCAAAGTATTAAAACCAGCTGTAATCCCGATCGATTGCACAAAGGCTAGAACAAGAGCAATATAACGAGTAGCTTGATTTAATTTTCTTCGACCTACTTCCCCTTGTTTACCCCACTCTACAAATTTGGGTAAAATATCCATTTGCAAGAGTTGGACAACGATAGAGGCCGTAATGTAGGGGCTAACACCAAGAGCAAAAACTGAGAAGTTTTTCATGGCATTCCCTGACACCAAGCTCAACATGTTTAAGAAGGATAATCCACTTAAAGCATTCAAGCTATTGGCATTCACACCAGGAACTGTAATACTAGTTCCGATACGAAAGACCAAAACGATAAAAATTGTAAATAAAATTTTTGATCGAACCTGCTTGACTTTAAGAGCTTCTCTTAATAATTTAAAAAACATAGGTCACCTCTCTTAGATGACTTCTACTGAACCACCTTTAGCAGTGATAGCTTCTTCAGCTGATTTAGAGAATTTAGCTGCTTTTACAGTCAATTTCTTAGTCAACTCACCGTTACCAAGAATTTTAATACCTGATTTTTCAGCTTTAACAATTCCTGCTTCGATAAGAACAACTGGAGTTACTTCAGCACCATCTTCAAAGACGTTCAATTGGTCAAGGTTCACAATTGCGTATTCTTTAGCGTTGATGTTAGTGAATCCACGTTTTGGAAGACGACGGAACAATGGAGTTTGTCCACCTTCAAAACCAAGGCGAACTCCGCCACCGCTACGAGCTTTTTGACCTTTTTGACCACGACCAGATGTTTTACCGTTACCTGATGAAGTACCACGACCAACGCGGTTACGTACTTTACGAGAACCTTCTGCAGGTTTCAATTCATGAAGTTTCATTTTTGTTTTCTCCTCTTTTGTAAAATGCTAGCGCCGATAAGGGAGAAAAGGTTGTCTCCCCCATCAACTCGCCTATACGACGTCATCACAGATGACTATATCTAGTTTTAGGGGATGGTATAGTGCACATCCCCTAAAAATTCATTAGTTTACTTCTTCAACTGTTACTAAGTGAGATACTGCTGTGATCATACCACGGATAGCAGCGTTATCTTCTTTAATAACAGAGCTGTTCAATTTGCCAAGTCCAAGTGCTACAACAGTTTTACGTTGTGATGGAATGCGTCCGATTGGAGACTTAGTCAAAGTAATTTTAATTTGAGCCATTTTATCCCCTTTCTTATGCCAAATCAGAAACTGAAATACCACGAAGGGCAGCAACTTCTTCAGCGCGTTTCAATTGTTTCAAACCTTCAACAGTTGCACGAACAATGTTGATTGGAGTGTTAGAACCAAGTGATTTAGATGTAATATCTGCCACACCTGCCAATTCCACAACGGCACGAACTGCACCACCAGCGGCAACTCCAGAACCTTCTACAGCAGGTTTCAACAATACTTTAGCTCCACCGAATTCTGAAAGAACTTCGTGTGGGATTGTTGTTCCAACCATAGGAACTTCAATCAAGTTTTTCTTAGCATCATCTACTGCTTTACGGATTGCTTCTGGAACTTCTTGAGCTTTACCAGTACCAAATCCTACGCGACCGTTGTGGTCACCAACAACAACAAGAGCTGCGAAACGAAGACGACGTCCACCTTTAACAACTTTTGTAACACGGTTGACAGCAACTACGCGTTCTTCTAATTCAACTGCATTGTCTTTAAATGCCATTTTCTAGTGTCCTCCTATTAGAATTTCAATCCGTTTTCACGAGCTGCATCAGCCAAAGCTTTCACACGTCCGTGATATAGATATCCACCGCGGTCGAACACCACTTCTGAAATACCTTTAGCGTTTGCACGTTCTGCAACGAGTTTACCGACAGCAACGGCTTGTTCAGTTTTAGTTCCTTTTGAAACTTCTTTGTCAAGAGTTGAAGCACTTGCGAGCGTTACACCCGCTACGTCATCAATCACTTGAGCGTAGATGCCTGTATTAGAACGGAATACGTTCAAACGTGGGCGATCAGCAGTTCCAGAGAGTTTTCCGCGAACGCGACGGTGGCGTTTTTGGCGGAGTTTGTTTTTATCTGGTTTTGAAATCACAGTTTTCACCTCTTTAGTTTTAAATCGTGTGCTATGCACAAAGTTGGAAAATAGGTTGGTAGTTGAAAATCAACCACTCAACATTATTTACCTGTTTTACCTTCTTTACGGCGAACGAATTCACCAACGTAACGGATACCTTTACCTTTATATGGTTCTGGTGAACGAAGGCTACGTACGTAAGCAGCTGTTTGACCAACTACTTCTTTTGAAATTCCGCTAACAACGATTGTTGTTGGGTTTGGAAGTTCAAAAGTAATTCCTTCTGGAGCTTCAACTTCGTCTGGATGAGATTTACCAACAGCCAAAACAAGTTTAGATCCTTGAAGTTGTGCACGGTAACCAACCCCACGCATTTCAAGTTCTTTCTTGAATCCTTCTGATACACCAACAACCATGTTGTTCAAAAGGGCACGAGTAGTTCCGTGGATAGTTTTCATTTCTTTTGAATCGTTTGGACGGTGAAGAGTTACTTCAGCACCTTCCACACGGATTTCAATATCTTTTGAGAACTCACGAGTAAGTTCTCCTTTAGGTCCTTTTACAGTTACAACGTTGTCATTGTTAGTGAGTTCAACACCAGCAGGCAACACGATAACTTTATTACCAATACGTGACATGTTTATTTTCTCCTGTTAAATTGTCAGGCCAGAACGGCCAGTTTTCACGGGGGCTAAATCGATTTCTCGATTTAAAGGAACATTTAGGTTTCAATTTCAAAGTGAATCTAGACATCGTCTCGCAGGCATAACTTTGGGTTAGGCAAGAGACGATAACGACGAGTCACAAAGAAATTGGGAGCTAAATATTACCAAACGTAAGCGATAACCTCACCACCAACATTCTTTTGGCGTGCTTCTTTATCAGTAAGCAAACCTTCAGAAGTTGAAAGGATAGCAATTCCAAGTCCGTTAAGAACTTTTGGAAGGTCTTCACGTTTTTTGTAGACACGAAGTCCTGGTTTAGAAACACGTTTCAAGTTAGTGATAACTTTTTCACCGTTTGGTCCGTATTTAAGGAATACACGGATGATGCCTTGTTTGTCATCTTCGATGATTTCAACGTTTTTTACAAAACCTTCGCGTTTAAGGATTTCAGCAATCCCTTTTTTGATGTTTGATGCAGGTACTTCAAGTACTTCGTGTTTAGCTTGGTTAGCGTTACGAATACGAGTTAGGAAGTCTGCGATTGGGTCAGTCATAACCATTTTATTTTTCTCCTCTTACTAGTAGTTTGCAAGTTGCACTTGCTAGTTAATACATGATACAAAAAGCGTAACAGCAAGAGCAAAAATAGGCAATTTGATGCAGGAGCGATGCTCCAAAGAAAATTGGCCTTTTTTGCCAAAGCTGTAGCTCGTGTTCAAATTGGAACCCCCAACTGAACCCGGGCTAAACTCTGTGTGAAAAAGATAAACTTTCCTAGAAACTTCAGTTTCTTCGCCAAGTTTCCTATTTTCACTTAGAGTTTTGACGCCCTTAATATCTTAAATTACCAAGATGCTTTTGTTACACCAGGGATTTGTCCTTTGTAAGCTAATTCACGGAAGCAAACACGGCAAAGTTTAAATTTGCGGTAAACTGAATGTGGACGACCACATTTTTCACAACGAGTATAAGCTTGAGTAGAGAACTTCGCTGGACGTTTGTTCTTAGCAATCATTGATTTTTTAGCCATTAGATTTACCTCCTATATTATTTTGCAAAAGGCATTCCAAGGCCTGTAAGCAATGCACGTGACTCTTCGTCAGTGTTAGCAGTTGTTACGATAACGATGTCAAGACCACGAGTTTTGTCAACGTCATCGAAGTTGATTTCTGGGAAGATCAATTGTTCTTTCACACCAAGTGTGTAGTTTCCGCGTCCATCAAATGATTTTGTTGGAACACCGTGGAAGTCACGTACACGTGGAAGTGAAACTGAAACCAATTTATCCAAGAATTCGTACATACGTTCACCACGAAGGGTAACTTTTGCACCGATCGCAACACCTTCACGAAGACGGAAGCCGGCGATTGATTTTTTAGCTTTAGTGATAAGTGGTTTTTGACCTGAGATAAGTGCTAATTCTTCAGCAGCTTTTTCAAGGCTTTTAGCGTTTGATACAGCTTCACCAACACCCATGTTCAAAACGATCTTATCTACTTTAGGCACAGCCATCACTGATGAGTAGTTGAATTGTTCTGTCAAAGCAGGAACTACTTCATTAAGATATTTTTCTTTTAAACGATTTGCCATTATACTTCTCCTTTCCTTCGTGATTAATCAAGCACTTCGCCTGATTTTTTGTTGTAGCGAACTTTTTTACCGTCTACAAATTTGTAACCAACACGGCCAGCTACACCATTTTTGTCCAAAACTTGAACGTTTGATACGTGGATAGCTGCTTCTTTCTCGATGATACCACCTTGAGGAAGCTCGTTAGTTGGACGTTGATGTTTCTTAACGATGTTAACACCTTCAACGATAACTTTGTTTACTTTTGGAAGGGCAGTAAGGACAACAGCTTCTGTTCCCTTATCTTTACCAGCGATTACGCGAACTTTGTCGCCTTTTTTTACAAACATTAGGTTTCTCCTTGATTTTTCTTACGCCCATAAGGGCACCCTAGCTTGAAGCTAGGGGACTAGTTTGTTTCTAAAAATTAAAGTACTTCTGGAGCAAGTGACACGATCTTCATGAAGCCACCTTCACGCAATTCACGTGCAACTGGGCCAAAGATACGTGTTCCGCGAGGAGTTTTATCTTCACGGATGATAACTGCTGCGTTTTCGTCAAATTTGATGTATGAACCATCAGCACGACGAGCACCTGATTTAGTACGAACGATAACTGCTTTAACAACGTCACCTTTTTTAACCGCACCACCAGGAGTAGCTTGTTTTACAGATGCCACGATAACATCACCGATGTTTGCAAATTTACGTCCTGAACCACCAAGAACTTTGATAGTCAAGATTTCGCGAGCACCGCTGTTGTCTGCGACTTTCAAACGAGTTTCTGTTTGAATCATTTCAGTTTTCTCCTTTCAGGTTTGATTAGATGATGACCGCTTCTTCAACAACTTCTACAAGACGGAAACGTTTTGTAGCTGAAAGCGGGCGAGTTTCCATGATACGAACGATATCACCTTCTTTGGCAACATTGTTTTCATCATGAGCTTTGTATTTTTTAGAGTAGTTAATACGTTTACCATAGACTGGGTGGTTACGTTTTGTTTCAACTACAACTGTGATTGTCTTGTCCATTTTGTCAGATACAACACGTCCAACAAGAACTTTACGATTATTGCGTTCCATTGAAATTTCTCCTTCCCTAGTCTATTATTTCGCTTCAGATTGAACTGTTTTGATACGAGCGATTTGTTTTTTAACTTCTTTCAAGCGAGCTGTTTGTTCCAATTGACCAGTAGCAGCTTGGAAACGAAGTTCAAACAATTCTTTTTTCAATTCGTTTTCGCGCTTCGCGAGTTCTTCTTGAGAAAGACCACGAAGTTCTTTAACAAATTCTTTTACTTCATTAAGTTTCATGCCTTCTCCTTATTCTGCTTCACGTTTTACGAATTTACATTTAACTGGCAATTTGTGGCTAGCAAGACGAAGCGCTTCGCGTGCAATCTCTTCAGATACGCCAGCGATTTCGAACATCACTTTACCACGTTTAACTGGTGCTACCCAACCTTCAGGTGCCCCTTTACCAGATCCCATACGCACACCGATAGCTTTAGCAGTGTATGATTTGTGTGGGAAGATTTTAATCCAAACTTTACCACCACGTTTCATGTAACGAGTCATGGCGATACGAGCAGCTTCGATTTGGCGGTTAGTGATCCAGTGGCTAGTTGTAGCTTGAAGACCGTATTCACCGAATGCTACTTCTTTTCCACCTTTTGCTTCACCGCGCATTTTTCCACGGAATTCACGACGGTGTTTAACACGTTTAGGTACTAACATTGGTTATTTACCTCCTTTAGTGTTTTTGCGAGCTGGAAGAACTTCACCACGGTAGATCCATACTTTAACACCAAGTTTACCGTATGTAGTATCTGCTTCTTCCCAAGCGTAATCGATATCTGCACGAAGTGTGTGAAGTGGAACAGTTCCTTCAGAGTATCCTTCAGCACGGGCGATATCTGCACCGTTCAAACGACCTGATACTTGAGTTTTGATTCCTTTAGCTCCAGCACGCATTGCACGTTGGATTGCTTGTTTTTGTGCACGACGGAAAGCAACACGTTGCTCTAATTGACGAGCAATTCCTTCACCTACAAGGTGAGCATCCAAATCAGGTTGTTTGATTTCGATGATGTTGATGTGTACTTGTTTTCCAGTCAATTTGTTAAGTTTCGCACGGAGTGCATCAACGTTAGCACCACCTTTACCGATAACCATACCTGGTTTAGCAGTGTGAAGTGAAACGTTAACTTTGTTTACTGCGCGTTCGATTTCGATAGTTGAAACTGCTGCGTCAGCAAGTTCTTTTTGAACGAATTTACGGATTGCAAGATCTTCATGAAGGTAATCCGCGTATTCTTTTTCAGCATACCATTTGGCATCCCAATCACGGATGATGCCGACACGCATACCAATTGGATGTACTTTTTGACCCACGATTTTACCTCCTTATTTTTCTGCAACAGCTACAGTGATGTGAGCTGTACGTTTGTTGATTGGTGAAGCTGAACCTTTCGCACGTGGACGGAAACGTTTCATAGTTGGTCCTTCGTTTGCGAATGCTTCAGATACTACCAAGTTAGCTTTATCCAAACCAAAGTTGTTTTCAGCGTTAGCTACAGCTGAGTTCAAAACTTTCAAGATGATTTCAGCAGCTTTGTTTGGAGTGAATGTCAAAATTGCGATTGCATCGGCTACGCTTTTACCACGGATGTTATCAAGAACAAGACGTGATTTACGAGGTGAAACACGTACTGTACGAGCCATTGCTTTAGCTGAAGTAATTTCTGCCATTTATGTTCTCCTTATTTTCTACGTGTTTTCTTGTCGTCTGCAGCGTGACCTTTGTAAGTACGAGTTGGTGCAAATTCACCAAGTTTGTGACCTACCATGTCTTCTTGGATGTAAACAGGTACGTGTTTACGTCCGTCATAAACTGCGATAGTGTAACCAATGAAACTTGGGAAGATCGTTGAACGACGTGACCAAGTTTTAATAACTTTTTTCTTTTCGTCGTTAGCTTGAGCTTCAACTTTTTTCATCAAATGCTCATCGACGAAAGGTCCTTTTTTAAGACTGCGTCCCATTTTTATATTTTCTCCTTTAAATGTTGTACCACAGCGGCTTGCGCTCCTATGGAGCGCTACCGAGCTGGCGGATTTACTAGTTGCTTAAGCGACTAGTTTAATATTATTTCTCGTTGCGACGACGAACGATAAGTTTGTCAGATTTCGCTTTCTTGTTACGAGTTTTAAGACCAAGAGCAGGTTTGCCCCATGGAGTAGATGGTGCTTTACGACCAACTGGTGCTTTACCTTCACCACCACCGTGTGGGTGGTCGTTAGGGTTCATTACAGAACCACGAACTGTTGGGCGGATACCTTTCCAACGGCTACGTCCTGCTTTACCAAGGTTTACAAGTCCGTGTTGTTCGTTTCCGACAACACCAACTGTAGCGCGGCAAGTTCCAAGAATCATACGAACTTCACCTGATTGAAGACGAACAAGAACGTATTTACCTTCAGAACCCAATACTTGAGCAGATGCACCAGCAGCACGTACCAATTCACCACCACGACCTGGTTTCAACTCGATGTTGTGGATCAAAGTACCAACTGGGATGTTAGCAAGTGGAAGAGCATTTCCGACTTTGATATCTGCTTCTGGACCTGAAACGATACGTTGACCTACTTCAAGACCTTTTGGAGCGATGATGTATGCTTTCACACCGTCAGTGTAGTGTACAAGAGCGATGTTTGCAGAACGGTTTGGATCGTACTCGATAGTTTTAACAACTGCTTCAACGTTGTCTTTGTTACGTTTGAAGTCAACCAAACGGTAGAAACGTTTGTGTCCACCACCTTGGTGACGAACAGTGATACGACCGTTGTTGTTACGACCAGCCTTGCTCTTCAATGCAACAAGCAATGATTTTTCAGGAGTGCTTGTTGTGATTTCAGCGAAATCCAAAGAAGTCATATTACGGCGACCGTTTGTTGTTGGTTTATAAACACGAATTCCCACGATATTTCCTCCTTAGATTATTCAGCTTCAGCAGCAAACAACTCGATTGCTTTTGAATCAGCTGTAAGTGTGATGATAGCTTTTTTAGTTTTGTTAGTAAAACCAGTGTAACGTCCAACACGTTTAGCTTTTGGTTTTACGTTGATTGTGTTAACGTTGGCAACTTTAACACCTTCGAAAGCAGCTTCAACAGCTTGCTTGATCAAAAGTTTGTGTGCACGAGTGTCAACTTCAAATACATATTTCCCTGCTTCAAGTTGAGCCATTGAGCTTTCAGTGATGACAGGTTTTTTGATAACATCATACAAATTCATTATGCAAGAACCTCCTCGATTTTAGAGATAGCTGCTTGTGTGACAAGAAGTTTGTCGCTATTTGCGATGTCAAGAACACTTGCAGTTGTAGCAGTTGCAACTTTCACGTTTGGAAGGTTACGAGCTGAAAGAGCTGCGAATTCATTTCCTTCTTCAAGGATAACAAGAACTTTAGAATCGATGCTCAATGCTGCAAGAACTTTTGCAAATTCAGCAGTTTTTGGAGCTGTAAATGAAAGAGCGTCTACAGCTACGAATTTGTTTTCAGCAACTTTTTCAGAGTAAACTGATTTAAGAGCTAGGCGACGAACTTTTTGTGGAAGTTTGTAGCCGTATGAACGTGGAGTTGGTCCGAAGACAACACCACCACCACGCCATTGTGGTGAGCGGATAGAACCTTGACGAGCACGTCCAGTTCCTTTTTGACGCCATGGTTTGCGTCCACCACCTGATACTGCAGAGCGGTTTTTAACAGCGTGTGTTCCTTGACGAAGGCTTGCGCGTTGGCTGATGATCACATCAAACACAACTGATTCATTTGGTTCGATACCAAATACTGCATCGTTAAGAACAACTTGGCCAGCTTCTTTACCAGTTTGGTCAAATAATGTTACGTTTGCCATTGTGACTGATTTCCCCTTTCTTTATTATTTACCAGCTTTAACTGCTGATTTGATAGTGATAAGAGATTTCTTAGCACCAGGTACGTTACCTTTGATAAGGATAACGTTCTTTTCTGGAACAACTTGTACAACTTCAAGGTTTTGAATTGTTACACGGTCGCCACCCATACGTCCTGCAAGGTTTTTACCTTTGAATACGCGGTTAGGCGCAACAGGTCCCATTGAACCTGGACGACGGTGGTAACGAGAACCGTGAGCCATTGGTCCACGTGATTGTCCGTGGCGTTTGATAACACCTTGGAAACCTTTACCTTTAGAAGTACCAGTTACGTCAACAACGTCTCCAGCTACAAATGTTTCAACTGTGATTTCAGCACCAACTTCCAAGCCTTCAACGTTTTTGAATTCACGAATGAAGCGCTTAGGAGCCGTGTTAGCTTTCGCTACATGTCCTTTAGCAGGTTTGTTGCTCAATACTTCGCGTTTGTCATCGAAACCAACTTGGATAGCGTTGTATCCGTCTGTTTCAACAGTTTTAACTTGAAGAACAACGTTTGGAGTTGCTTCAATAACTGTTACAGGGATCAATTCGCCAGCTTCAGTGAAGATTTGAGTCATTCCCACTTTTTTCCCTAAGATTCCTTTTGTCATGAGAAAATAGTTCCTTTTCTATATTTTTTATTCAAAAAGTTTTTAACGAGCGTTTTTTATGCTCAAGGTATCAAGCTTTAGATTAAAGTTTGATTTCTACGTTTACACCACTTGGAAGATCCAATTTCATCAAAGCATCAACTGTTTTTTGAGTTGGATTAACGATATCGATCAAACGTTTGTGTGTACGCATTTCAAATTGTTCGCGAGAGTCTTTATATTTGTGAGTCGCACGAATGATTGTGTAGAGGCTACGTTCAGTTGGAAGTGGGATTGGACCCGCAACTTGTGCACCTGTACGAGTAGCTGATTCTACGATTTTTGCAGCCGCTGTGTCAAGCGTACGGTGTTCGTAAGCTTTCAAACGGATACGGATTTTTTTGTTTGCCATCTTTTTCTCCTTTTCGTCTATTTAAGATAATAGGCTAGCTCCACAAGAAAACCGACGCGGTGTTGTGTGGCAATGCAACCGAGCGTGTCGCAACCTCTTGCATCAAAGCTAAAGCTGTAATTTACAGCACCATAATAGAATAACACAAAGCCCCTGCGATTGCAAGGGATTTGTTGCTGTTTTTTAAAATTTTTAACATGAAAATGTTTTCTTTTTTGACAGGTCATTTATTTAAGTATTTTATGGAAGAAAGTTACTCTCTCTTCACCTGTTCATAGCTTTCTTTCCCGTCATTGAGCTTATCCCAAATCATTACTTGCCCACTTTTGAGCGATTTTTGTACATCGATAATTCGTTGATTGGACGAACCTCGAAACTGAAGCATGAGATTTCTCTTAGTTCGATCATACCGTCCATCGACAAGAATGTCAATCAGTGACAAGAGTTCCAGTTTATCTGGAGTTTCCAACATCATTTCTTCCCAAGTATAGCCCGTCCAGGACCAGATGTCTTTATCTGGCAATTCCTTCCGGATACGTTTCACGAGTGGCAAGAGAATTCCCGTATTGAGAAAGGGTTCCCCTCCCAGTAAGGTTAACCCCTGAACATAAGGCTGGGCAAGATCTGCCATGATTTGCTCTTCTAATTCTGCTGTGTAGGGAATTCCTGCATTGAAAGACCAAGTCGCAACATTATAACACCCCTCGCAGTGAAACATGCAGCCTGATACATAGAGAGAGTTACGCACACCCTCTCCATCCACAAAGTTGAAGGCCTTGTAATCAATAATACGCCCTTGACTGAGTTCCTCACTTTTCCATTCTTGTGGTTTTGGATTATTCATTCGCTACCTCTATCCAATAACGCTCAACTCCATTACGAACATCTTCAAGAATTCCTCCATTTGCTAGAATGACTGCTCTGCTAGCAGAGTTATTCACGCTACAGGTCACCAGAGTTTTCTTGATGTTCTTTGCCTTAGCAACGTGCAAGCCCTGACGGAGAGTTTCCTTAGCATAACCTTTGCCTCTTTCAGATGGGCGAATGGAGTAGCCAATGTGACCAGCATAATTCAGTAAACCCTCATTCAGTCTCAATCGCAGATTCAAAAATCCTAGAGCACGACCTACATCATCAAATGATACAAATTGAATAGAAGGAACACGATTTTCAGGCAAGTTTATTCCCATTTCTTTTTGCATATTTGTTTCCAACCACTCTTCATACACAAAGTTCTCTGTATCCCAAAATCCTCCATCATGGGCTGATTGGCTCTTTTCAAACTCTGCCATCATCTCTAAAACTGTTTCTTTATATGCTAATATCGGTCTGCGTAATTCCATTCTTACCCCCACTAAGAGAAAAGCGAGAGCTGACTCTCACTTTTATTTTTTCTTATTCTTGTTTAAAAATTGTTCTCTGAGGTTGAGCAAGCGTTCTTTTTTACCAGCTCCACCTTTAGAGTGTTTCTCGTGATAACGAGTCACTTGTGCGCGACCCTTATCGTCTAATTGATATTTTCCCATTTCATTTCTTTCTAATTTGTTACTTGATGGCCAGCTATTTTAATCGTTGAGCCATTCATATGTTTGACACGCGCAGCGATTTCCTTGTGACGGCCGTTAACCATAGGTCTTGCTTGAGGATTGCCAAGATAGCCACAAGTTCGTTTAACAACGTCTACTGTTTTAGGGTCACTATTGCCACAGTTTGGACAAGCAAATCCTCTCTCAGTTGGTTCAAAATCCCCTTCAAAGTCACACTTGTAACAACGGTCAATTGGTGTATTGGTCCCCAGATAACCGACACGGTCATAGGCATAGTCCCAGACTGCTTCCAGAGCTTTTGGATTTTGTTGAAGAACTGGATACTCACAATAGTGGATAAAGCCACCTGATGCACCTGCTTCTGGATAGACTTTCTCAAAGTCCAATTTTTCAAACGGTGTTGGATTTTTACGAACATCATAGTGGAAAGAGTTGGTGTAGTATTCCTTATCTGTAATATCAGGAATAGAGCCAAATTTCTCTGTATCTAATCGGCAGAAACGATCTGTCAAACTTTCAGACGGTGTTGAGTAGATAGAGAAATGGTAGCCATATTGGTCAGACCACTCTTCTACACGGCGTTTCATATCTCGAATAATGTCTAGCGTGAATTCCTTAGCATCTGGATTACTTTCCCAGCTGTTACCAAAGAAGACTGTCGCTACCTCGTACAAACCGATGTAACCCAGCGAAACGGTTGCCCGACGATTCTTAAAGAGCTGGTCAACACTTTCTTCTTTACCTAGACGATGGCCAAAAGCACCGTACTGATAGAGGATAGGAGCATTTGCTGGCGTCGCTTCTTTAGTACGTTCGACACGGTAAACCAGAGCATCTTCTGCGATATTCATACGCTCGTTGAAGATTTCCCAGAACTTATTCATGTCACCATCAGACTCGAGAGCAATACGAGGTAAATTAACCGTCACAACTCCTAGGTTCATGCGACCTGAATTGACTTCTACACCATTTTCATCCTTCCACCCTTGAAGAAACGAACGGCAACCCATAGGCACCTTAAAAGAACCTGTCAAGTCAACAATCTTATCGTAAGACAAGACGTCTGGGTACATCCGCTTGGTTGCACACTCAAGAGCCAACTGCTTAATGTCGTAGTTGGGTGACCCTTCCTCTAAGTTGAGTCCTCTTTTAAGCGTGAAGATAAGTTTAGGGAAGATAGCTGTACGGTGTTCTGAACCAAGCCCCTTGATACGAATGTTTAAAATTGCCTTTTGAATTTCTCGTTCAAAACGATTGGTTCCCAGACCAAAACCTAGTGAAGTAAAAGGTGTTTGTCCGTTTGAAGTGAAGAGAGTATTGATTTCATACTCGAGAGATTGCATAGCATCATAGATGTCTTTTTGGGTTTTCTTCCAAGCGTAATCTTCCCGTTTTTCAGATAAAACCCACTCTTCTGCATCTTTGAGGTGTTTTTGGTAATTCTTCTCTGCATAAGGCGCCAAAACTTCATCAATACGGTCAGCTGAACAGCCCCCATACTGGCTAGAAGCAACGTTGGCAATGATTTGGGAAATCTGAGCTGTCGCAGTCTGGATAGACTTGGGACTTTCTACCTCTGCATTTCCAATCTTAAAACCATTTTCCAACATACCTTTAAAATCAATCAAACAGCAGTTGGTCATAGGAGTATAGGGGCTGTAGTCCAAATCATGATAGTGGATGTCCCCTTTTTGGTGGGCATTGGCTACGTGCTTAGGAAGCATTTGCAGTCCGATTGATTTCCCAACAATACCTGCTGTCAAATCACGCTGAGTGTTAAAGACATCACTGTCTTTATTAGCATTTTCATTGACAACTGCTTGATCTTTGTTGAGAAGTTTATGGATACTAAAGTTAATATCTGTCGCTTTTGAGCGCTCAAAATCCCTTTGTGTCCGATAAGTAATATACTCCTCAGCCAGTGCATATTCTTTGGCTTCAAGCAGTTCATGTTCTACGATATTTTGAATTTCGTAAATCTTAACCCCCTGTGGAAAGCGACTATGAATTTCTGTGACAATTCGCTCGGTCAGAGCATTTAGGCGTTTTTCGACCAAGGGTGTCACATCCATAACCTTGTCTGCCGCCTTGTGGAGAGCCTTGTCAATCTTGTCCACATCAAATACAACACGTCTCCCATCTCGTTTCTCGACGAAGAGAGTTGGCAAAATTGTAATTTTTTCTTCTAGTGCAATCATATGCATGCTCTTTTCTAAAATGTTCTTTCTAAAAAGTATTATACCACTCTAAAAAGAAAAATCAATATCTTGTGTTAAAAATCCTAAAATTTTTAAAAATACACAAGATATTGATTTAGTTATTTGATTTTATAGACTTTGAATTCTGAGTAATCTGTCTTTACTGGTTGATAATTTTCTTTCAAAATTGTTTCCACTTCAGACCAGACTGCTACCTTATCATTCACCACAATCACCTTAGGTTGTTTTTCTTTCAAGTCATTGAGTAGCTTATTCCGATTTTCCTCAGTTGCTGTATAGTGCAACGGGGACAAAATAGCCGATGGCGACAAGCGCTCACTCTTACGATAAAGAGTTGCAGTATCATCCCATGCATAGACAGCATCTTCCGTACTTGTCTCCTCTTTCACTAAATCAGCAAGACGCTCACGTTCTTGATAAGGTACTGGATAAAGGACAAACCTCATCAAAAAAGGAACAGCCAAAAGATATAACAAAGTTAAAATCGGTAAGTAAAGATTCCCCTTAGTATAGCGATGCCAGAGACTAACAGGCTCTTCTCTGCGTCTTCTTCTAACGCTACGACCACTCTGTTGCCCCTTGATATTGGACACTAAAAGCAGAAGAAAGACAGGGAAAATGAGCATCAAACGGGATGCATGTAGAGGATCCTGTGTAAAGAAAATCACTACCAAACCTAAAATCAGGAAGAGACTCGCAGGCACTGAGATGACATATAGTTTAGAGGATTTAGATTGAAAGAGACCTAAAAAGACAAAAACCAAAACTCCCATGCCAAGAGCCAACAACCCATAAAACAAAATATTTTCTAACAATGCCGAAACAGAAGTCAAACGAATGGAATGAATTGGATACAAAATTCCACTAATCGCATCCTCAAAACTTCCTGTTGCAACACTATAGTAAGCGGTTGGATAAAAGACCAGTGAGAAACCTAAAGCCACTGCAAGAAACTGATAAAATCCATGCGCAAAGCGTCTATGCCCAAGGTTAAAGACCAACAAGCCTAAACTCACTACAGCAATAAACAGGAGCGATGACAAAGGAGCAAAGAAAAATCCGCCTGCCAAAGCCAGCCCAATCCGTACAAACCCCTTGTCATGACTTGGATTGCTTAGATAAGCCGCAACTAAACTAAAGGCCGCGAATAAGAAAGGAAGCGCTAAAAGAGTCGCATAACCTCCACCAAAAGCAAGACCTGTAACCAGCATGTAAAAAATAGTCACCAGTTGTCCAGCTTGGTCTCCTTGCTCTGTCAAGGTGTCTGCCGATCGAAAGAGGAAAAATCCTCCTGCTACCAAGGCTAACCACTCAAAGATGGCAAAGAAAAATCCGCCCTGAGTCACGTAAGTCAGCAAATAATAAAGCAACCCCTGACTTCCATAATAGTCGCTGTAAATCTTCCCTGTCTGATGAAGGGCCCAACCTGCATAAAAATCCTGCACTTCCTGTGCACTCATTAAATCGAGTAATAGCGGTACTCCTAGAGTTATCCCCGTTACAAGCGTACTCCATAGTAAAATTTTCACCAAAGGAAGACGACTTGATTCACGATGATGCGATTCTTGTTCGATTTGGTATTCTAGAGGTTCATGATTTTCCTGATGAACTTCTTCTACTCTACCATACACACTCATATCGTTTCTCCTATTCAATTTATCTGTCTTAGTATATCAAAAAGACCTAGAATTGTCAGCTTGCGATGGGTGTTTGAGTGATTTTTTGCATAGTTTCACAAAAGTTTCAATTTCCCGAAATCGGTGTAAATGCGTCTGTTTAAATGTCAGGATATAATCCAATTCTTTCTGAGTCAGCATCGTTCCTCCTACATCTTCTTATTCGTAAAAGGCAAGAAAAATAGGACTGGTTTGTGTCCTAAGTCCTAGATTTCTTATAAGATAGGGGCGAATAACTGGGCGATTTCCTTAATCAATTTTTGATACCAGCTATTTTTTATCGTATGAGGGAAAATTTCTTGAGATACTGAAAAAATCTCCTGAAAATCTTTTTGAATCTCTGTGATTGACTCTGTTTTATATAGCAAAACTGCATCTTCATAGTGATGAAGCAAACTTCTATAATCTAAGTTAATGGTTCCAACTGCAGCAAAGTCCTTGTCCACTAAGATTTGTTTACTGTGGATAAAGCCTGGACTGTACTCAAAAATCCTTACTCCTGCTGACAACAAATCCAGATAGGCCCCTCTTGTGATGAGTTGGATTAATTTCTTATCTGGAATGAAAGGTGTCACGATACGGACATCAACACCCCTCATGGCTGCATTTTTAATACTCTCTGTTAAATCATAGTCAATAATCAAATAAGGCGTTGTGATATAGACTGAATCAGTGGCCTGATTAATCAAACTTTGATAAACTTTTTTCCCTACCTGAGTACGGAAGATGGGCTTGGGTCCACTACCGTAAGGAATGCAGAGTCCTTGGCTAGAACGAGGTTGGTTTTCCAAGTGATACTGGTCAAAATCGCTGATTTCCCCACGATTGATATACCAAGTCATCAAAAAGAGACGGGTTAGAGCCTTGACACCAGGGCCATCTAAGCGAATCCCAGTGTCCTTCCAATAGCCAAAGCGTTCTACATGATTGATGTACTCATCGGCTAAGTTAATCCCTCCTGTATACGCTATCTGACCATCTATGACAAGGATTTTACGATGGTCTCGATTATTGTAAGCTACTGTCAAACGAGGAATCACCTTATTAAACTTATGGACCTCAATTCCTCGACTACGAAGCTGAATAGTATAATCCCCAGGTAAAGTCGCCATACAACCGATATCATCATAGAGCATCTTGACCTCGACACCCTGAGCTGCCTTTTGCTCTAGTATATCTAGTATACTATTCCACATCAGACCTTCTTCGACAATATAGTACTCTAGAAAGATAAATTTCTCAGCTTTCTTGAGATCTTCCAACATATGTTGCCACATGCTTTCACCCGAAGAAAAGAATTGTGAGTCGGTTCGATCATACACATCAGCATTGCTATCCATACTCAACAAAGATTTGATAACTCCGTAAGCTGCCTTATCATCTTCCTTCAATTTCTGGCGGAGTGCTTTACTGTTATCCTCCCGAAAATGCATGGAACCAAGTCTGTCCAACTGCTTGATTTCTTTTTTGGACAATCGCCTTTCCCCGAACATCAGATAGAGCAGGGGGCCAATGATAGGAACAAAAGTTACCACTAACCACATTACTTTGCTTTCAGGTGTCATAGAACGATTGACAATCGCGACAATAGTCGCCATACTCATAATGATTAAGAGAATCACCCAAAGAATAGGGGCCATACGCCCTAAATAAAGAAAGAGACCAAAAACAAGACACAGTTCAAGCAGCATAATCGAAAGACTAAAGCCATACTTGGACATTAATAATTGAAATTTTCTATATTTCATATCCCCTCCTTGATAGTTTGAATGCTAAAAACAGGTAATTGATACTAGTATAACTCAGGTATTCGACAGAAGGCAAGTATTTATGATTATTTTTCTGAGTAATCATAAAAGAGACCGAAAAATCCAGTCTCCTTCTAGTCTATTTTGATAAAACGATTCGATCAGACGCTTCTCTATCCATATCGTCGATAATCATCTGGTTACCATTAATTGTATAAATCTTGGCATCATCACCAATAATCATGCGTTGATTGGCTGCATCGAAGCTAACCTGCTTGATCTTTTGATCTCCGTCAGTCTCAACCTGTGTCCATGTACCAGTTGTTCCAGTCACTACCAAAGTGATGCGGTCTCCGTCATCCTGACCAGTATAAGTTCCATCAATATTAGTTGGTTGGGCTGTAACTGTATTTTGTGAAGAACTTGTTGCTGCCTGGTTGCTATTTTCTGTTGAAGATGAAGCAGCAGGTTGCGATTGCTGAGTTTGTTGTGTTTGCTGTTGAGCTGCTGGTTGTTGAACCTGTTGAGCTCTCTGTGAACAAGCTACTAAGAGACTAAGACTTGCTAGAGAAGCAAGAGAAAGTGTGAATGTTTTTAATTTCATGATGAACTTCCTTTCTTCTACCAATTTAGAGCAATTTTCTTCTAACTGGCAGTTCCCCTAGTATAACAAGTTCAAAAAAGGAGGTCAATTTATCTGCTCATGCTCCTGTAGGTGAATCCGTACTTCTGAGATAAAATAGAGAGACCCTGTAATGAACAACAAGTCCTGCGCGTCTGCCCTTGCTTCAAAACTGCTGATAAATTCTCGGTAAGAAGGAATTATATGGTAGCCGATCACATCTGTCTCGTCCAAGGACCCTTGATAGTCAAAGCCTGTCACCTTGAGTTCTACCTGAGGTAAATTTTCAGTCAGATAGCCCAACATCCCTTGATAATCCTTCCGTTTCAAGGCTCCAAATAGGATTTGAGGACGATAGCCTTCCTGCTCTTTTTCTTTGATAAACTCAACCAAGCGAGTCAAGGCAGGGAGGTTATGAGCACCATCCAAGTAAATCTGCGGACGAATACGCTCCAAACGGCCAGCCCAATGGGTCTTCTCCAAAGCCTGTCTTACAGCTTGCTCATCAACAGATTCCCTTCCTTCTCTCATAAAGAGAAGAAATGCTTGCAATGCCAAGGCGGCATTCTCCTGCTGATAGGCTCCTTCCAATCCTATTTTCAGCTGTGGAAAATTCCCCAAAGAACTTGAAAAACCGCCATTCAGCATTGAAAAATCTTTACCTGCCTGATAAAGGTCAACAGCTAAAAATCCTGCTTTTTTCTGACAAACAAGCCTAGCTTCTGGAGGCAATTTCGCAATCACTGCCTTCTTACCAGCCTTAAAAATACCAGCTTTCTGCTCTGCAATTGCTGCTATACTGTCACCCAGAGTCTCCTGATGGTCAAATCCGATGGAAGTGATGACAGCAATCTCTCCAGTTACCACATTGGTCGTGTCAAGTAAGCCACCAATTCCCACTTCTAGTAGAACCAAATCCACCTCTTGCTCCCTAAAATAAAGAAAAGCAATCAGGGTCAGCAATTCAAAAAAGGACAACTGGTCATGGGTTTGCAGAAGCGTCTTTTCCATCTCCTTGACCTGCTCAGCTAAACGGATAAAGTCTGCATCAGCTATTGGTTGTCCATTAATGCAGATTCGATCATTGATAGAGACGATATGAGGGGAGGTAAAGGTCGCAACTTTTTTGCCATGTCCCATAAATAACTCCCTCATAAAAGCAATGGTAGAGCCTTTCCCATTAGTCCCTGTTACGTGGATAATAGGGTAAGACTGCTCAGGATTTCCTAACAAATCCACCGCTTGCTGTATTCGGCCCAAACCTGATCGAAAATTCAAACCAATCCGACTATGGAGCCATTCTTCTACTTCAAACATACACATCTCCTTAATTACAGGTTCAATCAACTGCTTCAATAAAGTCTCATAACTAACAAAAAACGAGGCCAGGATTTTCGTCCCGACCTCTTACCTGGTTAGCTAATCACTAGCAACTATGAATATTAACTTGGACTAAAAACATCCACTGGATGTTCCAACTCTTCCCAATTTCTAGGAGTTGGGGTGATACAGTCTCCCAGACTTACCAGCTCTTTTTTATTTCAAAGAGCTGGGCTAAAAACATCCACTGGATATTCCTGCGTTTTTAATTTCTAGCGCAGGGCTAAAAACGTCCACTGGATGTTCCAACTCTTCCCAATTTCTGGGAGTTGGGGTGATACAGTCTCCCAGACTGTATCACTCCTCCATAAAACTGTTGAAGACTTCTTCAATCATGTTCCATTCGTCTTCTGAGTCTTCTGGGATTGGTTGCAATTCGCCTTCTGTTCCATCTTCGTTTTCGATGAATGAGTAAGCTTGGATTTCAACTTGTCCGTCTTCGTCTTCTTCTGCGTTAACTGGTACTAGAAGAACGTAGTTTTTACCAAATTCTTCTTTTCCGTCAATGGTCAAAAGGATTTCAAACAAGGTTTCGTTTCCTTGCTCATCTACTAGTGTGATTAGTTCACGTTCTTCGTGGTCGTGGTTATGATCGTGTGACATAGCCTCTCCTTTATATTAAAATTTTCTATCTAAATAATTTTGTAAAATCAGCTGAGCTGCTAACTTATCAATGACTTTCTTGCGCTTATTGCGACTGATATCTGCTTGTTCAATCAACATGCGCTCAGCAGCCACTGTTGTCAAGCGTTCATCTTGATAGTCTACTGGTAAACCAAAAAGCTCTTCTAGCTTTGCTCCGTATGCTTGACTAGCTTCCACGCGCGGTCCGCTTGTATTGTTCATGTTTTTAGGCAAGCCTACTACAAATCGTTCCACCTTGTAAGTATCAACCAATTCCTTAACGCGATCAAAACCAAATTGGCCTTGCTCCTCATTGATTTGGATGATTTCAAGTCCTTGAGCTGTAAAACCGAGCGGATCGCTAATCGCCACCCCTACCGTTTTTGAACCGACGTCCAATCCCATAATTCTCATAGGTTATAGATCGACTCCTTGTCCTTTAAGGTAGTAGCGGACCAATTCTTCAACGATTTCATCGCGCTCATACTTACGGATTTGATTTCGTGCATTATTATAACGAGGAACGTAGGCAGGGTCTCCACTCAATACGTAACCTACGATTTGGTTGATTGGGTTGTAGCCCTTATCGTTCAATGAAGCATAAACATCAGTCAGAGTTTCGCTAATTTCTTTTTTATTGGAATCGTCCAATTTAAAACGTACTGTTTCTTCAGTAAATCCCATTCTAACACCCTCTTTCCTTAGAATAGTACCATTATAGCATAATTCCTTACCTTCTACAATTCAGGCAGTCTATTTATTTGGATTTTCTATTGTTCTGTCGCGCCATTTGCCAATCTGTCTGAAATATATTTGCTCGGTTCATTCTTCAAGAGATTCTCTAAACCAATGTTCTTCAAATATTCAGTCTGAGAAGCCTTCTTGACATCCAAAACTTGAAAATCATAACTGGTCGTTGTTTGAAGTTCTGTTGCACTCAATAATTTGGTTTCAAGCTTAAAGCCTGCCAATTTACGTGCTTCTATGATAGATTGATCCTTCTCCTCCGCCTCAAGAAGAGCTTTTTGAGTTTCCTCCACTCCATGTTGGTCAATATAGGTCTTCAACTCATCAGATACTGGACGTTTTTGTTGAATGGTTAGGCTCAAAAAAGTCTTGTCCTTGTATGTAATGGTTTGGGTTTGCTGGCTACCATCATCTGACTTAGGCAAGACTAAAGTCTTGGTTACAACTGTATTCTTCTCAGCATTCTCAATAACTGGCAATGCCGACTGAAGCGTATCCTTTTCTGTTTTTGTAGCTGTTCCAGTTTCTTTTTTCTGTCCACAACCAACCAGGACAAAAAGGAAAGCAAGACTAACAAGAATTATTTTTTTCATTTCCTTCTTCTTTCTTTTTGAAATTAAAATAGAATAAGACTGGGAGTTGCTCCCAGCCTTGATGTTTATAGAGCTGCACGCAAACGTGCTTCTGCATTTTCTACATTACGGACAGAGCGTGGTAGGAAGGCACGAATATCGTCTTCCTTATAGCCAACTTGCAAACGTTTTTCATCTACAAGGATTGGGCTCTTTAAAATTCTCGGTGTTTCCATAATCAGATTGAGGACTTCGTTGACACTCAAATCTTCAATATCCACTCCAAGGGCTTTGGCATAGCGATTTTTAGACGAAACGATGCTGGCTATTCCATTATCTGTTTTTGTCAGAATATCCAGTAATTCTTCTCTCGTAATTCCTTCTTTACCAAGGTTTTGTTCTTTATAACTTAACTGGTGGGCATTGAGCCAGGTTTTTGCTTTTTTACAGCTAGTACAACTTGAGACTGTATAAATTTTAATCATGTACCTACCCCTTTCGCTACATGTTACTATCAGTTTAGTCTATTATACCATAAAAAACATCCGACTTGCGACCTATTTTTAAATTTTTTTGACTTGGTAACTTCTCAAAGTAACTTCCACTCACCTGACCAAAGTGGAAATTAGTCTAAAACGGATTTTTATGGTGGAATTAAGTGTGAGACATTTGAGTTAGAAATGAGGTCTACTATGACAAAACATAAACACCTTACCCTTTCAGACCGTAATGATATCCAATTAGGCTTAGAGCGAGGTGAAACCTTCAAAGCTATCGGACAATCCATTCTAAAAGACCCGACCACTGTTTCCAAAGAAGTCAAACGAAACAGACAAGTCCGAGAGTCTACATGCGATAAGCTTCCTTGCCCTCTACTCAACAAAGCTCCCTTTGTCTGTAATGGATGCCCTAAAAGAAGACAGAATTGTGGCTATAAAAAGATCTTCTACCTCGCTAAACAAGCTCAAAAACAATAAGAACAAACTCTTGTCGAAGCTCGTGAAGGAACTCCCCTCAATTCCAAGACCTTCTGGGACATGGACAAAATCATTTCTGATGGTGTTAAAAAGGGACAACACATCTATCATATCCTCAAAACTCACAATCTTGATGTCAGCTCCTCAACTGTCTATCGACACATCCGAAAAGGATACCTATCTATCGCTCCTATTGACCTAGCCAGAGCCGTTAAATTCAAAGAAAGACGGAAAAGTAAGCTACCTTCCATTCCTAAAGAATCTAAAAAAGGACGTTCCTATGAGGATTTCCTAAATTATTTGGCTCTTAAGCAACTGAATTCTTGGCTGGAAATGGACACCGTTATGGGCAGGATGGGAGGTAAAGTCCTACTCACCTTCAATCTCTCTTTCTGTAACTTTATCTTCGCTAGACTACTGGATAATAAAACCGCCCTTGAGGTTACCAAACATCTCTATGATATCAAGAACACTCTTCACCAAGCGGATAAAGATTTCTTTCAACTCTTTCCTGTCATCCTGACTGATAATGGTGGAGAGTTTGCCAGGGTCGATGACATCGAAATGGATGTTCGAGGAGAGAGTAAACTCTTCTTTTGTGATCCTAATCGCTCTGACCAGAAAGGGAGAATTGAGAAAAATCACACGCTGATTCGCGACATTCTACCAAAGGGAACTTCTTTTGACAACTTAACTCAGGAAGACATCAATCTAGTTTGTTCGCATGTCAACAGCGTCAAACGTGCTGCTTTGAATGGAAAGTCAGCCTATGAACTCTTTGCCTTTACCTATGGAGAAGAAATTCCTAAACTTCTCGGCATTTCTAAAATACCTGCAGAAGACGTCTGCCAGTCGTCTACATTACTCCAACATAAGTTCTAAAAACTAATCTTCAACCCCATTCAAACGTCTCACACTAACTTCCACCATAGCGGAACTTAATCTGAAACGCTTTCAGATGAGGGGATTTTGTGCGCTCTTTTTTTCGATTCATTTTGGTTACAAAAGCGATGAAATCAAGCATGATTAAAACCAGTGGAACTTACCCTGACACGGATTTCCACTGGTTTTTAGAATTTTTATCAGACTAACTTCCACTTGGATTAGCGGTGGAACTTAGTTTGGGAATTTACCATTTTTTTGACTTTTTTCGTCATTTTCGTACTTTTTTCTTGACAAAATAAAATTTACAGCCATTCTTTATATTTCTTGATATAGATTTTTTTCACAATTGTCACGCTAATCATGTACAAAATGATGATGAAAAGCAAAAAGATGAAATAGATCGGCTTCAAAGGAGTTAGATGAAGAAGGCTAGCTAGTGGACTGTAGGGAAGGAAGGTCACAAAGGCTGCAGCCAATAAGGTTGTCACAAGGACTAGCCAAGCTGGACGACTTTGTAAAAAAGGAATTTTGGCTGAACGCAACATATGAATAACCATAGTCTGTGACCACATGGACTCGATAAACCAACCTGTCTGAAACAAGACAATAAATCCTACGGCAGACTCCGCTCCATGGACATAGGCTTGACCTGTCGTCATGGGTACAATGATAAAATAGAGCAAACTGAAGGTCAAAATATCAAAGGCAGAAGAGATAGGTCCCATCCAAATCATGAAACGTGTGATGGACTTAGCTTCCCAGGTATGCGGATTTCTCAAAAAATCTTTATCCACCTTGTCAAAAGGCAAGGCAATACAAGACAAATCATAGACTAGATTTAGGATAATCAAATGGACTGGTGCCATTGGTAAAAATGGTAAAAAGATTCCAGAGACTAATAGGGATAAGATATTCCCAAAATTAGAACTCACTGTCATTTTGATATATTTAGTCATATTGGCATAGACCTTACGCCCTTCAACAAGTCCTTTTTCAAGCACCATGAGATCCTTATCAAGTAGGATAACATCAGCTGTTTCTTTGGCAATATCTACCGCTGTGTCAACAGAAATCCCCACATCTGCAACTTTCATAGAAGGAGCATCATTGATTCCATCTCCCATATAGCCAACAGCATGACCATTAGCCTTAAATTGCAAAATAATCCTTGCTTTTTGGTCAGGAGAAAGTTTGGCAAAGACTGTTACCTCCTCCACGGCTTGAGCCAATTCTTGATTACTCATCTGATCAATTTCAGATCCTAACAGCATCTGATTGATATCCAAACCAACCTTTTCACAGACTGCTTGGGTAACTTTTTCGTTGTCTCCCGTCAAAATTTTTGTTTGAACTCCATGTTCTAACAGAGCCTTAATTGCTGGTGCTGCAGATGGTTTAGGAGGATCTAGGAAGGCTAAATAACCAGTTAGAATCATATCCCCTTCATCATCAACTGTATAGGCATGACCTTCCCTCAAACCTGACTTATAGGCCACTCCCAAGACACGCAAACCTTGTTGATTTAGTTGTCTGACTTCTGCTAAAATTTCTTCTCTAATAACATCTGTCAAGGGAGTAATCACTCCTTGATATTCCGCATAACTGGAAATCGTCAACATTTCCTCTAGAGCACCCTTGGTTACCAAACTAACAACCTCGTGTTCATCCTTAACGATAACACTCATCCGTCTACGTTCAAAATCAAAGGGAAGCTCATCTATTTTTTGAAAAGTTTGAGCCAGATTTTGCAAGAGGGCGTGTTCTTTTGCTTCCTTTTCAGTCCGTTTGATGATGGCTCTGTCCATCAAATTTTTCAAGCCCGTTTGAAAATAAGAATTGAGATAAGCTCGTCTCAAGACGGTCAAATCCAAGCGTCCGTGGATGTCCAAGGGATATTCAAGGACAATCTCGTCTTGGGTTAGAGTTCCTGTCTTATCTGTACACAAAATATCAATCGCCCCTAAGTCCTGTATGGCATTGAGTTTTTTGATAACCACTTTTTCCTTGGCCATGATAATAGAACCCTTTGCTAGGCTAGCGGTAATAATCATAGGTAGCATCTCAGGTGTCAATCCAACACCGACACTCAGTGCAAATACACCTGCTTCTAACCAATCACCATCTGTTAAACCATTGGACAAGAAGACGATGGGAACCATAACCAACATCAAGCGAATCAAGAGCCAAGAAATACTATTCATCTCCCGTTCAAACGAAGTGGGCTCATCATAGGTGTTTAGAGTCTGCTCAATAGCTCCCATCATGGTAGCATCACCAACCGCCAAAACCACGGCCTTAGCACTACCAGACAAGACATTAGTTCCCATAAATGCCAAGGATTCAGCTTCAAGAAGGCTATCAGATTGTTGGTCTGTTGCCTTGGTCAAGGCCAATTTTTCAACTGCATCACTTTCACCTGTCAAGCCCGACTGTTGTACAAAGAAATCGCGCGACTCAAATAAAAGAAGATCTGCTGGAATCATGTCTCCAGCGCTTAATTTAACCACGTCACCCACTACCAAATCATCGATAGGTACTTCTTGGATTTCTCCTTGACGAATGACAGTCGCTGTGTTGACAATCATTTTTGATAGATTGGTCGCAGCCTTATCACTACGGAGTTCTTGGACAAAGCGTATGCCACCAGAAATGAGGACTAGGACAACGATGATAATAGAAGTCGTCGGATCCTCTTGACCTGGTTTTGCCAACCAGACATTGGTCACCAAGGAAATCACGGCGATGACCAGTAAGATGATCGTAAAAGGATTGATAATGGATTCGTAAATCTTTTTGAGGATACTGTCTTCTTGACCCTTTGTGATGGTATTTTCGCCATATAGGTCACGATTTTTCTCCACCTGCTCCTCAGTCAATCCTGTTAGACTTGTCTTATAAAAAGATAGAGTTTCGTTTAAAGATGTATGAATAGCTATTGCTAATCTTTCTTTTGTAGTTTTCATTGGTTTCTCCTATCTGTATGAATGATGTGTTTCATACACAGAGACCAATCACTTTATAAGGGCAGAACGACACAAATCAGCGATTGGCTGTGTATGTGCGGTTCCGGATGGTCGTCAATTTGCATCGTCTATCTCCTTTCTTTGATTTAAACAGTAGAAAATCCCACCATAAAATGGCAGGATTAAAAAACTAACTATCTGTTTTTCGTTCAAGCTTTAACTCCATAGGGCAATGTAATGAGCTTAGTCTTGGCCTTCGCGACCAGGACTGTTGACCAACGAGTAGTGTCTCCACTGCTTTGCGGTAGTCATCCGTATCCCTATGGTAGCCTCACCTACCGTTTTCGTCTTTCAGTATAAACCTTTAAAATTTAAAAGTCAATCATTTAAGTTGTTTAACTCTTAGATAACTATCAACTCTTTTGGAGCTAGGGTCAATAATTCACAACCGGTCTCTGTAATCAGGATATCATCCTCGATACGAACCCCGTATTTACCTTCAATATAGATACCCGGTTCATCGGTCAAGGCCATACCTGCCTTAATAGTTTCTGTAGAAGTCTGGCTAAAGTATGGTTCCTCATGGATATCCAGTCCAATACCGTGTCCGATACCGTGAGTAAAGTAGTCGCCATAGCCTGCCTCGATGATAATATCACGAGGGATCTTGTCAAAGTCACGGAAACCTAAGCCAGCCTTAGCCTGATCAATCAAGGCTTGGTTTGCTTTGAGAACTGTATTGTAAATCTCTGCCTGCTCGTCGCTAACATGCCCCAGATAGATAGTCCGTGTCATATCGCTGACATAGTGGTCGTAGAGGCATCCGAAGTCCATTGTAATAGCTTCTCCCAGCTCCACTGGTTTGTGCATGGGATGGGCATGGGGTTTGGAAGAGTTGATTCCGCTAGCTAAGATAGTGTCAAAAGACAAGCCAGATGCTCCCAACTCACGCATGCGGAAGTCAAGGAAGTTGGCAATCTCAATCTCAGTCTTTCCTGGCTTAATAAAGTCAAGCGCGTCGCGGAAAGCTTGGTCTGAGATAGAACAAGCCTTGCGAATAGCTGCAATCTCCGCTTCATCCTTAATCATTCGAAGACCTTCAACAAACTGAGTCTGTGGAAGCAAGTCAATTCCTTCAAAGGTAGCCTGCATACGATGATAATAAGACACTGAAATCTCATCTTCAAAACCAATTCGAGACAAACCCATGTCCTTAACAATTCCTGCAATGATAGCTAATTCATCGCGGTCAGCTACAATCTCAAAGCCACTGGTTTCTTGCTTGGCTGCAATGATATAGCGAGAGTCTGTCACCAAGACCTGACGGTCACGGCTGATAAAGACTGTTCCGTTTGAGCCCCAAAAACCAGTCAAATAATAGACGTTTTTAAGGTTATTAATGATGATACCATCTAGTTCTTTTTCTTGCATTTTATCTAGAAATGCTTGTACGCGTTTATTCATGATGTAATTTTCCTTTCAAATAATGTCCTGTGTAGCTGGCTTCGTTAGCAGCTACTTCTTCTGGAGTTCCTGTTGCGATGATGGTTCCACCACCGACACCGCCCTCAGGTCCCAAGTCAATAATATGGTCTGCCGTCTTGATAACATCCAGATTGTGCTCAATGACAAGAACTGTATTGCCATCGTCAACAAAGCGAGCCAAGACTTTAAGCAAGCGAGCGATATCCTCTGTATGGAGTCCTGTCGTCGGCTCATCCAGAATGTAGAAAGATTTTCCTGTCGAGCGTTTGTGGAGTTCACTAGCCAGCTTCATACGCTGGGCTTCTCCTCCAGAAAGGGTGGTAGCTGGTTGCCCTAGCGTTACATATCCCAGTCCCACATCCTTGATGGTCTGGAGTTTGCGTTGAATCTTTGGAATGTGTTGGAAGAATTCCACCGCATCGTTGACGGTCATATCCAAGACCTGCGAGATATTCTTTTCCTTGTAATGAACTTCTAGGGTTTCACTATTGTAGCGAGTCCCGTGGCAGACTTCACAAGCCACGTAAACATCTGGCAAGAAGTGCATCTCAATCTTGATAATCCCGTCACCTGAGCAGGCTTCACAACGACCACCCTTGACATTGAAACTGAAACGTCCCTTTTTGTAACCACGAATCTTAGCCTCATTTGTCTGGGCAAAGAGGTCACGTATATCGTCAAAAACTCCCGTATAGGTAGCAGGGTTAGACCTCGGCGTTCGTCCGATAGGGCTCTGATCAATATCAATCAAGCGGTCTACATGCTCAATCCCTGTAATCGTTTTAAACTTACCAGGTTTGTCTGAATTGCGGTTGAGCTTCTGGGCAATAGCTTTTTTGAGAATGCTATTGATTAGGGTCGATTTCCCTGAGCCCGACACCCCTGTCACTGCGATGAATTTTCCTAGTGGGAAGCGAGCTGTGACATTTTGCAGGTTGTTCTCACGCGCTCCCGTCACCTCGATAAAACGACCATTACCAACACGGCGTTCTTCTGGTACTGGAATGGCACGTTTGCCTGACAAGTACTGGCCTGTGATAGACTTACTGTTACGAGCTACCTGTTTGGGCGTACCTGCCGCAACAATCTCCCCACCAAAAACACCCGCACCAGGACCAACGTCAATCAGATAATCAGCCTCACGCATGGTATCTTCGTCATGTTCCACCACGATAAGAGTATTGCCCAAGTCACGCATCTTTTTGAGACTGGCAATCAGACGGTCATTATCCCTCTGGTGAAGACCGATTGACGGCTCGTCTAGAATATAAAGAACACCTGATAGGTTAGAACCAATCTGGGTCGCCAAGCGAATACGCTGACTTTCCCCACCTGAAAGAGTTCCTGCCGAACGTGACAGGGTCAGATAGTTAAGACCCACGTTATTAAGGAAAGTCAAACGGTCCTTGATTTCCTTGAGAATGGGCCGAGCAATGATGGCTTCATTTTCAGAAAGAGTCAACTGACTGACTAATTCCAAGTGATCTGCGATAGACAGGTCTGAAATTTCTCCGATATGTAGCCCGTTCTCGCCACCCACACGGACAGACAAGGCCTGGTCATTGAGACGATAGCCGTGACAGGTTCCGCAAGTCAGCTCATTCATGTAGAGGCGCATTTGGGTGCGCGTGTAGTCACTATTGGTTTCATGGTAGCGACGCTTGATATTATTGACAACTCCCTCAAAAGGAATGTCGATATCGCGCACACCACCAAATTCATTCTCATAGTGGAAATGGAATTCCTTACCATCTGAGCCGTAGAGAATCAAGTTCTTATCTTCTTCTGACAAGTCCTCAAAAGGCTTATCCATATCCACTCCAAAGGCTGTCATAGCCTGCTCTAGCATGTTTGGATAGTAGTTGGATGAGATAGGATTCCACGGAGCCAAGGCTCCCTCACGTAAGGTTTTGCTGGCATCTGGTACTACCAAATCAGTATCCACCTCCAGCTTGATGCCCAAACCGTCACACTCACTACAAGAGCCAAAAGGAGCATTGAAAGAGAAGAGACGAGGCTCTAACTCTGGAACAGTAAAGCCACAAACTGGACAGGCATAATGCTCAGAAAACAACAACTCAGAGTCGTCCATAGTGTCGATAATGACATAACCTTCTGCAATACGAAGGGCAGCCTCAATGGAATCAAAGAGACGACTACGAATGCCCTCCTTGATGACAATACGGTCAACCACGACATCGATATTGTGTTGCTTACTCTTAGACAACTCTGGCACTTCGGTTACATCATAGACTTCACCATCCACACGGACACGAACATACCCATCTTTCTGAACCTTCTCAATAACACTCTTATGTTGGCCTTTTTTCTTGCGGATGACAGGGGCCAAGATCTGCAAGCGCTGGCGTTCAGGCAATTCTAAAACCTTATCCACGATTTGCTCCACAGAAGAAGCCTTGATAGCTCCATGCCCGTTAATACAGTAAGGCATCCCCACACGTGCGTAGAGGAGACGCAGATAGTCATTGATTTCAGTCGTTGTTCCCACCGTCGAGCGAGGATTTTTACTAGTCGTTTTCTGGTCGATGGAAATAGCGGGGCTGAGACCATCAATAGCATCTACATCAGGCTTCTCCATATTCCCCAAGAATTGACGAGCGTAGGCTGACAAACTCTCCACATAGCGACGTTGACCCTCCGCATAGAGGGTATCAAAGGCCAGACTGGATTTCCCTGAACCTGACAAGCCGGTCACGACAACCAACTTGTCTCGTGGAATTTCCACGTCAATATTTTTTAAATTATGGGCACGCGCCCCATGAATGACAATTTTATCTTGCATCTTTGTTCTTTCTAGTCCATTATTGCTTACCATTATACCAAAAAAAGTGAGATTCTATTACCCAAAAGGCTGAATTTATAGTATAATAGTACGGTGTGAAAAAATCTGAAAAATGAGAAAGGATAAGGGATATGAAACAAGTTTTTCTCTCTACAACAACTGAATTTAAAGAGATCGATACGCTTGAACCGGGTACTTGGATCAATCTCGTCAATCCGACTCAAAATGAATCACTCGAAATCGCTAACGCCTTCGATATTGATATTGCCGACCTTCGTGCACCACTCGATGCGGAAGAAATGTCTCGTATTACCATCGAAGATGAGTATACTTTGATCATCGTGGACGTGCCGGTCACAGAAGAAAGAAATAACCGCACCTACTACGTCACCATCCCGCTTGGTATTATCATCACTGAGGAAACCATTATCACTACTTGTTTGGAACCATTACCGGTCCTCGATGTCTTTATCAACCGTCGCTTGCGTAATTTCTATACCTTCATGCGCTCACGTTTTATCTTCCAGATTCTCTATCGCAATGCAGAACTTTACCTAACAGCCCTTCGTTCGATTGACCGTAAGAGTGAACAAATCGAAAGTCAACTGCATCAATCAACTCGTAATGAAGAATTGATTGAGCTCATGGAATTGGAAAAAACCATCGTCTATTTCAAGGCCTCCCTCAAAACAAATGAGCGCGTGATTAAGAAATTAACCAGCTCAACCAGCAATATCAAGAAATACCTTGAAGACGAAGACCTGCTTGAAGACACCCTGATTGAAACCCAACAGGCCATCGAGATGGCAGACATTTATGGAAACGTCTTGCATTCTATGACAGAGACCTTCGCCTCTATCATTTCCAACAACCAGAACAACATCATGAAAACCTTGGCCCTTGTGACCATCGTCATGTCCATCCCAACCATGGTCTTTTCTGCCTACGGGATGAACTTTAAGGATAATGAAATCCCCCTAAACGGCGAGCCGAATGCCTTCTGGTTAATCGTCTTTATCGCTTTTGCTATGAGTGTCTCGCTCACTCTCTATCTCATCCATAAAAAATGGTTCTAAGAGGAGTTCCTATGTCTCAGATTGATCTACAAAAATTAACCAAGAAAAACCAAGAGTTTGTCCACATCGCTACCCAACAATTCATCAAAGATGGAAAAACAGACGCTGAAATCAAGGCTATCTTTGAGGAAGTTATTCCCCAAATCCTTGAGGAGCAAGCCAAGGGTACGACTGCTCGTTCCCTCTATGGCGCACCGACCCACTGGGCTCATAGTTTCACTGTCAAGGAACAATATGAAAAAGAGCATCCAAAAGAAAATGATGATCCAAAACTCATGATTATGGACTCAGCCCTTTTCATCACTAGCCTCTTTGCCCTCGTCAGCGCCCTCACAACTTTCTTTGCAGCAGATCAGGCTTTCGGCTATGGACTTGTCACTCTCCTGCTAGTTGGACTTGTTGGTGGATTTGCCTTCTACTTGATGTACTACTTTGTTTACCAATACTATGGACCAGATATGGACCGCAGCCAACGTCCACCTTTCTGGAAATCTGTACTGGTTATCCTAGCTTCTATGTTCCTTTGGTTGCTTGTCTTCTTTGCAACAAGCTTCCTACCAGCTAGCCTTAACCCAGTACTTGCTCCATTGCCACTGGCTATTATCGGAGCAGCCCTCCTAGCCCTTCGCTTCTATCTCAAGAAACGCTTGAATATCCGTAGCGCAAGTGCAGGACCAACACGCTATTAAGAAGAATCATAAAAGCAACTGCAGGTGCGGTTGCTTTTTCACTTACTTTTTTGATTTTAAAGAATTCTTCTGACATCCCACATAGCTCTATCTAATCTTTTATGATAAAATAGGCTCAATCAATTTCTAGGAGGAAGAAATATGGTTTCTACTATTGGTGTTGTTAGTTTATCTAGTGGCATTATCGGAGAGGACTTTGTCAAACACGAAGTGGACTTGGGTGTCCAACGTCTCAAGAACCTGGGACTCAATCCTACCTTTTTGCCTCATTCGCTAAAAGGATTAGACTTTATCAAGGACCATCCTGAAGCTCGTGCAGAGGATTTGATTCATGCCTTTTCTGATGATAGCATCGACATGATCCTATGCGCCATCGGTGGAGACGATACCTATCGCTTACTACCTTATCTTTTTGAAAATGACCAACTACAAAAGGTTATCAAACAAAAAATTTTTCTTGGCTTCTCGGATACAACCATGAACCATCTCATGTTGCATAAACTAGGAATCAAAACTTTTTATGGTCAATCCTTCCTAGCAGACATTTGTGAATTGGACAAGGAAGTGCTGACCTATAGCCTCCACTACTTTAAAGAATTGATTGAGACGGGAAGAATCTCAGAAATCCGCCCTAGTGACGTTTGGTATGATGAAAGGACTGACTTCAGTCCCAAGGCTCTGGGGACACCTCGTGTCAGTCATGCAAATACTGGTTTCGAGCTGTTGCGGGGAAATGCCCAGTTCGAGGGAAAAATCCTCGGTGGTTGCCTCGAATCCCTCTACGATATCTTTGACAACTCTCGATACGCAGATAGCACGGAGCTCTGCCAAAAATACAAACTTTTCCCTGACTTGTCAGACTGGGAAGGAAAAATCCTCTTGCTAGAAACAAGCGAAGAAAAGCCTAAGCTGGAAGACTTCAAAAATATGTTGCGGACTTTAAAAGACACTGGTATATTCGAGGTCATCAGTGGACTCTTGGTCGGAAAACCTATGGATGAAACTTTCTATGACGACTATAAAGAGGCACTATTGGATATTATTGACAGCAATATCCCGATTATCTATAATCTAAATGTCGGCCACGCAACTCCAAGAGCAATTGTACCCTTCGGAGTTCACGCCTATGTAGATGCAAAGGAGCAAATCATTCGCTTTGACTATAACAAAAAATAAATAGTTTCTCTATTTTTGTGCTTTTGTATTCGTTTTCGTTACAATTTGTATCTGAATTTATTGCATTTCGCTAATTTCTATGATATCCTTTTGAAGGAGGTGTATATGACAAAACAAAAAATTAATCGAATCGTAGGTTCTATTGGTGCCTTTATTGGAATTATAGTATTTATTGCCTACATACCTCAAATTATCGCTAATTTACAGGGAAATAAAGCTCAACCATTTCAACCTTTATCAGCTGCTATATCTTGCTTAATCTGGGTTATTTATGGATGGACAAAGGAACCTAAGAAGGATTGGATACTAATCATTCCAAATTCAGCTGGTGTTATTTTAGGTGGAATCACTTTTTTGACTTCACTCTAACAAATCTAATAGTATATATAAAAAGCTGGGAAAAATTTCTCAGCTTTTTTCTATATTCTCAGATATGCTAGTTACCTGTACATACTAACGACCGCTTTTCCACTCACAATCATTCTCATGGTCATCAACTAGCCCTGCAGCCTGTAGAAAAGACAAGACAGCGACTGGGCCTGTGAACTTGAAGCCTCGTTTTTTGAGATCTTTGGCTAATTTCTCAGACAAAGGTGTTTTAGCTGGGGCTTGGCGGTAATCGGGAACATTGTTAACGATCGTTTTCCCCTCAACAAAAGACCAAAGATAGGCATCAAAAGAGCCATATTCTTCCTGTAGTCGTAGAAAGGCTTGGGCGTTAGCGCGTGTAGCAAAAATCTTGGCTCTATTTCGGATGATGGCTGGATTCTCCAGCAAGTCTTCCAGTTCGGTGTCGGTCATCTCTGCGACTGCGTGAATTTGATAGCCATAAAATGCTTCTCGGAAAGCCTGGCGTTTGTTGAGTACCGTTTCCCAAGACAGGCCTGCCTGATAGGTTTCCATACACAATAACTCAAACAATGCTTGGTCATCATGGAGAGGTTGGCCCCACTCCTCATCATGATAGGCAATGTAGAGCGGATTGGTCATCTTGACCCACGAACAACGTTTTGTCATGCTCTGCTCCTATTTGACCAACATCTTAAGGGCCGACTTGATATAGTTCTCAGCTGTATCTGTCGTTCCTTCGAAGAATTTCTTGATTTTCTTGAGTTCGGTCGCCTTGTAGCCCAGTGCCAACATGGCTTCCATAGCTTCTTCCAGTTCTTGGTTTTCAGCGCTAGCTTGCACTGCCACCTTGGCAGGAAGGTCATCTCCTGCAACTACTACCTTGCCTTCCAAGTCCAGCACCATCTGCTGGGCTGTTTTCTTGCCAATTTTAGGGAACTTTGTCAAATAGGTGATGTTCTTGGTTTCGATGGCTTGAACCAAGCCAGCATTGTCATCAGCAGCGATAATAGCAAGAGCTGATACAGGGCCAATCCCAGATACCGAAATCAGACTGAGAAAGAGCTTTTTCTCTTCTTCTGAGCGAAATCCATAAAGTAGATGGGCGTCCTCACGTACAACTTGATGCACATAAATTTGAGCTTCTTGGTTAACCTGACCTGAATAAGCATAAGGATTGGCCACATGCAGGATATAACCAATACCGTTGGTTTCAAGGACAATGTATTTGGCAGTGATTTTGGTAATGATTCCTTTTAAATATTCGTACATAGTTTTCCTTTTAGTTTAATATTTCCCCAACTCACGGAGACTGGTGTGATTTTCCTGAATGCGTCGGAACATCTTTTCCATATCCGACTTGGTAAAATGCACCAAAACAGGACGTCCGTGGGGACAGTTATAGGGATTGTCACATTGAGAAAGTTGATAAAGCAGCTGTCTAGCTGAATGGTCATCGATACGATGGTTGGCCTTGATAGACCGCTTGCAGGACATCATGATAGCCAGCTCCGCTCGGTATTTCTTGATAGAAACTTCCTTGGTCAAAAGGAGCATGTCACACATTTCATAGATGCCTGACTCAATCTCTTCTTCTGCCATCCAAATCGGATGTTCACGTAGGATAAATTGATTTTCTCCATACTCTGCTAGAAAGACGCCCACTTCCTCCAAATGTATCATTCTTTCCTTAAGACGGAGAGCATCATCCGCCGGAAATTCGAAAATATAGGGCACTAGAAGTTGCTGCTGACTCTGGTCAACATTGCCAATGCTTTCACGGTATTCCTCGTACTTGACTCGTTCCTGAGCCGCATGTTGGTCTATGATATAGAGCCCATCTCGTCCTTGGGCAAAGAGATAAGTCCCGTGCATTTGCCCGAAAAATTCCAACTCTGGGAAGCTGGATGATTCTTCTCGCTCCAGCTTGTCATAAGCCTTATCAAGACTTACTAAGTCTAACTCTGGGTGATCTAGCTGGTCGTAGTTAGCAGGCTTTCTCTCTGCAAAATGCAGTTTAGCTGGCTTGGTCAATTGATCCAAGGTTTCTTTGGCAAATAGGGTTAAATCCTGCCCTTCCTCAGTCAATTCTACCTGATAATCAGCCACCTCAGCTTGACTAGGTCTTGTCGGCTCAGTTTTCTCATAGTAGAGCGTATTTTCTTTGAGTGGGAGAATGGTCTGCTCCACCTTTTGATGATTCCTAACGGTAGACTTGGCAAGATTTTCTAAGGCATCTGGTATCAAGGTTTGTTCCTTGAGACTATTAGAAATAGCTTCTGAGACCAGCGTCATCAGTTCTTTTTCCTTAGAAATCCGCACCTCTTGCTTGGTTGGATGCACATTGACATCAGCCAGATAAGGGTCGATATGAATGTGAATGACGGCCAATGGAAAACGTCCCACCATGAGCTTACTGCCATAGCCGTCAAGAATTGCACGATTGAGCAGGAAATTCTTGATATAACGGCCATTGATGAAGAGGCTGATATAATTGCGGTTGGCCCGAGTTAATTCAGGCAAGGACACAAAACCTGAAATTTCGAAATCTAGGTCAGAATTCTCAATTTCAATCATCTTCTTGGCACTGGCTAAACCGTAAATCCCTGCAATAGCTTGACGCAGTTGACTAGTACCTGCTGTCCGCGTCATCTCCTTGCCATCACTAATCAAACTGAAGGAAATCTCAGGATGGGCCAAGCCCAAACGGTTAACAATATCAATGATATGAGACAGCTCCGCTTGCTGGCTCTTCATATACTTGAGGCGGGCAGGCGTGTTGAAAAAGAGGTCCTCCACACAAACCTTGGTTCCCACAGGACTAGTCGCTGGGATGACTTCCTCAACTTCACCCCCACGCGCGACTAACTTGGTTCCGTGACTTGCACCCTCAACTGCTGTCAACAGAGTTAAGACACTAACAGAAGCTATAGAAGGTAGGGCTTCACCACGAAAACCAAGCGTCCGAATTCGAAAGAGGTCTGCTTGATTTTTTATCTTACTGGTCGCATGACGACGCAGGGCCAACTCCACCTCATCGTGGGCAATTCCATGACCATTATCTGTGATTTGGATTTTCTTGAGACCAGCTTCCTCAATCTCAATGATAATCTGACTAGAGCCCGCGTCAATAGCATTTTCTACCAGCTCCTTAACAACACTAGCTGGACGCTCAATGACCTCTCCAGCCGCGATCTGGTTTGCCAACACCTCTGGCAATTCAATAATATGAGACATCTTTCAGCCCCTTTCTGTATCTGTTTTCCTAGAAATTGATTAGTGCTATTATACCATATTTCAGACAGGACAGAAAAGCTCCACCACATAGGAGCCAAATCCCTCCACATAGACAAAGTCCCTTGCAAGGGGGCATAAAATAGTGTTTAATAAAGGTATACAAGAAGTGATCACAACCTTGTATAACTAAAAAGGAGAAAAATTTATGAAAGTAGAACTACAGATTAGTGAGACTTACGAAGAGGAAAAGCTGATTGTTCAAGCACCTCAGCCGACAGATAAAGTCCAGAAAGTCATCGATTTCGCAGAAAATCTGGACCGAACAGAAAAAATCAAAGGAAAAATCGATGATCAGGTCTATCTAGTTAAGATTGGTAAGATACAACGCTTCTATATCGAGAATCGGAAGGTTCTAGCAGAAACCGCGAGTCAGACCTACAGCATTGATTTGCGACTCTATCAGATCCTTGAACTCTTGCCAAGCAATTTTATCCAAATTTCCCAATCAGAAATCATCAATATCGACTCCATCTCTCATCTCAAGCTCACGCCCAACGGTCTGGTAGAAATCTTTCTAAAAAACGAAAGCTTCACCTACTCTTCACGCCGTTACCTAAAAACCATCAAGGAGAAATTAGAACTATGAAAAAACAAATCTTCCACGACGCAGCTACTGGTGTCCTCATCGGCCTCATCCTCTCTATCATCTTTTCACTCATTTATGCACCAAGTACCTACGCCCCGTTAAGTCCCGACTCTCTCATCGGACAAGTGATGACTCAACATCAAGTTCACGGTGCCCTGGTCTTGCTCTACTGTACACTTATTTGGGCAGCCATCGGTATTCTCTTCAACTTTGGCAAGCGATTATTCAGCCGTGACTGGAGCTTACTCCGTGCGACTCTGACTCATTTTTTCCTCATGCTAGTAGGCTTTATCCCACTAGCAACCCTAGCAGGTTGGTTCCCCTTCCACTGGATTTTCTATCTCCAACTCATTATTGAGTTTGCGATTGTCTACCTCATCATTTGGACTATTTCCTATAAAAGAGAGGCTAAAAAAGTAGATCACATCAATCGACTCTTGGAGCATAAAAAGTAAGAACCTCATAATAAGCAAATCCGAGAAAGAAACTTCTCGGTTTTTCTTTATCCTGCTGCACCTTATACTCAATGAAAATCAAAGAGCAAACTAGGAAGCTAGCCACAGGCTGTACTTGAGTACGGTAAGGCGACGCTGACGTGGTTTGAATTTGATTTTCGAAGAGTATTGCTATCATAGCGGTTATTTTCAGACCTTCTTTGTAAATTTTCTGTAATTTTCTATCTTTTTTTCAAAATATTCTTGCATTTTCCCAAAGTTTTTTGTAGAATATAGATTACATATCCAGATTATTCTGAAAATTCAAAAAGGAGTACTTATCATGTCACAAGCTATTTCGTTAAATCAATCAACCTGGACAAGTAAACTAAAAGCAATGGGACCTGGAATCCTAATGGCTTCTGCTGCTGTTGGAGGTTCTCACATTGTATCTTCCACTCAAGCTGGTGGTTCTTACGGTTGGTCTCTACTCCTCTTGGTCATCTTAGCCAATGTCTTTAAATATCCATTTTTCCGTTTTGGTGCTGAATACACCGCTGATACTGGAAAGACTTTGGTTGAAGGTTATGCCGAAAAAGGAAAACTCTATCTCTGGATTTTCTTTATCCTCAATGTTTTTTCGGCCATGGTCAACACAGCTGGTGTCGCCATTCTGTGCTCAGCTATCATCGCCAGCGCCTTCCCAATGATCGGTCTTAGCATCACTCAATGGTCCCTCATTCTCGTTGCAATCATTTGGGCTATGTTACTCTTTGGAGGCTACAAACTCTTAGACGGCATGGCAAAATGGATCATGTCAGCTTTGACCATTGCAACTGTTCTTGCAGTTATCATCGCGGCGGTCAAGCATCCAGAATACAGTTCTAATTTTGTCGAGAAAACACCTTGGCAAATGGCAGCTCTACCCTTCATCGTTTCCCTCTTAGGATGGATGCCAGCTCCTATTGAAATTTCAGCTATCAATTCACTTTGGTCTGCTGAAAAGAAAAAGACCGTCAACTTTAACACCGAGGACGCTCTATTTGACTTTAACGTTGGTTACATTGGAACAGCTATCCTAGCTGTGTTCTTTGTAGCACTGGGAGCATTGATTCAATATCCTACAGGGCAAGCAGTTGAAGCTGCTTCAGCCAAATACATCTCTCAATTCGTGGGCATGTATGCCTCTGTTCTTGGCGAATGGTCCCGTTACTTGATTACCTTTATTGCCTTCCTGTGTATCTTTGGAACAGTTATCACTGTTATCGATGGCTATTCTCGTGTCAATCAGGAATCTCTCCGACTGCTAATCAGTCAAAAAGAAGACAGTAGTAAATCTTTGAACATCTGGATGACCATCACTGCTATCATCGGTATCGTCATTATCAAGTTCTTCGCTGGTCAGGTTTCAACCATGCTCCGCTTTGCTATGATCGGTTCTTTCCTGACAACACCATTCTTCGCTCTTTTGAACTACGCCTTGGTAACGCGTGAAAACAAAAATCTTCCTTCTTGGCTCAAACACCTTGCCATTGCAGGATTGATTTTCCTCTTTGGCTTCGCCATCTTCTTTATCTACGCACTCGCAATCGGAAAAGCAGGATAATCGACAAAGCGCGAGATGAAGATAAGGTTTCATTTCAAGAGAACATTCAGCAAATATTTCTATGATAAAAAGCATAAGAACAAGGTTTTGAAGACCTGAACTTATGCTTTTTTACGTTCTCAAAGACTGTTTATACTCAAAAAACAGTTGAACAACTTCAACCACCTCTTATAAGAACTTTATACTATTCGAAAATCTCTTCAAACCACATCAGCTCTATCTGCAACCTCAAAGCTGTGCTTTGAGCAACCTGCGACTAGCTTCCTAGTTTGCTCTTTGATTTTCATTAAGTATTAATTCTCTCTTTCCAACTCATACAAATCTGCGATAATTGCTGCGACATGTTTGATATCTCCCAGCATGCCTCGCATTTCAAAGTCAGCCAATACAGGGAAACCAAAGCGTTGACTGTATTGCTTGGCTGTCAGGCAGTATTGGTTATTAAAGTTACGATTTCCTGAACCAACTACGCCAAAACACTTACTAGCATTGTCACCATAGGCGATAAAATCCCCCACTGGTGTTGTCAAAATCTCAACATCTCCGTTATCAACGCCATTCCCACCTTCAAGGTAGGTCGGTAGAAAGGCGACGTAAGGGTGATCCATTTCATAAAAATCTTGGCCTTCCTTGACCAAATCCTTGATATGAATCTTTTGAACCTCAATCCCCTCGTACTGGGACAAGAGATAGTCTTTCAAGCGTGTCACAAAACTCTCAGTGTTGCCACTCAGACTGATATAAACTAAAGAAATTGTCTTCATATTTACCTCCATGATTTTATTTTTAATCGAAAAAGAACTACCAAGATTGTAACTTGATAGCTCTTTTTTGTCAATACTTAGGCAAGTTCTTCTGTTTCCTCTTCTTCAGCCAAGGCTTTTTGTTGACGCCATATCTTGTAGAAGACAAGAGCTAGGAAAAGAACATTGATGACGATAGAGAGAATGCTAACGGCTTGTGAAATAACACTTATCCCTAAACGCATGGTCTCATCGTGAACTAACTGCACAGCGTCCTGTAAACTAACATAGCCATAAATCGAACCAATAATGGCTAACAAAACATAGCCAACGTAAGTATAGTTTGCATATTGCAAATTCTTACGAATAAGGAATACAATCGCTACTACCACTAAAATAGCAGATAGCACAATCAAGGCCATATTAAAAATAGAATGAGTTGATTCTGCTACTCTATAGGTGTAATTGATGTTGTCTTCTAATTGCTGAGCACTGACCCCTGCAACTTGTTTCTGAGCGGCACGAAGGGCTTCTTTACTAGGCAAGGGACTCAACATTCCAAACAGAGACATAGCTGAAATAAGAGCAGACAAGATTAGCAAGACCCATAGATAAATCGGTTTCTTTTTCATGATAGAACCTCCTGATATTATTATTGATATTATAGCACCTTTTGTAAGGGAATACAAATCTTATAGTATAGTTTCTACCTGTTTTCGGTAGGCTTTTGGCGATTTTCCGCACAATTTTCGGAACACTTTATAGAAATATCCCACGTTACTGTAACCAACAGCATAGCAAATATCTTCAATACTGTCACTGGTTGAAAGTAAGAGTTGCTGGGCAGCCTTAATGCGTTGTTTGTTTAGTAACTCTGCGAAGGTCGAATTGGTTTCTCGCTTAATCAACTGACCTAGATAGACAGGATTGATAAAAAGATCCTTACTGATATCCTTGAGCGAAAGTTCTTTCTGATAATCACGCCCAATAACTTCCAGTACACTGACCACATTTTCATTCATGCGATATTGCCCAAAAAAGCGGGTCAGAGTTTCCTTGATATAAGGAACCAATTCATCGAAGGATTGAATAGCATGAATCGTTTTGACAATATCCGTTAAATCATCAGCTTTTAGATGTTCAAACAAGTGAAAGACATCCATGACAAACTGGATAAAAAGCTGTTTGGTAATCGGAACACGGGGTGTATTTTCAAGAACTACCTTCTCCAAGAGGTTTAACTCTTCCACGATTTGGTTGAGATCCCCCTGAATGATAACCCTATAAATCGGTTCGTAATAGGCAAAGAGACTCTCCGACTGCTGTAGATTTACTGAGCCGTAAAAGATGGCTTTCTCAGCATTCAGCTTCCAGCGTTCAAAGTGTTCTTGATAAGGAGCTTCAAAGGGAGTAACGACTAAACCATCTAGGGGTTGATCAGAAATAAAAATCTGCCAATCTTGTCCTAACACATAGTAGGGAATGGTGAAAGAGCCTTGTTTTTCCTTGGATAGGCCTATCCACCAATTCTCCTTACCTCCTAGATAACTAACAAATCCAGCCTCGTCTAAATCTTGACTAAGGGTCTGAATTTTCTTTCCTCTCTCTCCAAGCTGACCTGCAATCTTCTCCAGCAGATTTCCCAACTCTACCTTGTCAACAGGCTTAACCAGATAGTCCACCACACTAAGGTTCATTGCTCTTTTTACGTAATCAAATTCCTGATAACCTGAGAGCAGGATATAGGCAACATCTGGTAAGATTTCTTTCATTTCCCGAATCATGTCAAGCCCTGTTTTGTCGGGCATGTTGACATCTGAAATGACCACATCTACTGGATTTTCTTGAACATACTCTAGAGCTTCATCGGCATGACTGGCTGTTGCGACGACCTCCATATCCCACTTATCAAAGGGAATCAAACGTTTCAGACCTTCTGTCACCATGTACTCATCATCTACTAATAATACTTTATACATTTTCTCCCTTTCTACTCATCTTGAATTGTAATACGATACTGAACACCTGCTTGCTCCGCAGACTCTATAGTAATATCATAGCGGTCCCCAAAATAGAGCACAAAACGCTCATGTACATTGACAATCCCAATAGACTGCCTTTGATCACTATAGCTGGCTTGGTGTTCAAACTGTCTCTGACTTAATTTTTCTCGGAGATTTGCCAGCTTTTCAACTGACATTCCACGGCCATTATCGACCACTAAAATTTCCACAAACCCATCCTGTTTAAGTGCCTTGATGCTAATCACATTATCTGTCCGTCTATGGTCAACACCATGCGCGAAATAGTTTTCTACCAGCGGTTGCAAGGTAAACTTAGGAATCTTCATATTTTCTAACCCTGGATCTATCTTGAAACCATAGGCAATGGATTTAGGATAGCGAACCATGCAGAGATAGCTATATTTACGACAAAATTCTAATTCCTGTTTGAGAAGGGTTTCTCTTTCGTCGGAAATATTGTTACGCAAGAGACTACTGAATTCATAAATGATATCTGCTAACTCATCTTGACTCTGCATAACTGCATACATGCGCAAAAATTCCAGCGTATTATACATAAAATGAGGATTGATTTGCGCCTGCAAGGCTCGCATATTGGCATCTTTTTGACTAAGTTCTAACTGGTAAATATCATGGATATTCTTTTCCAATCGATCCAACATATCATTGGTGGTCTCTGCGATTAAGAGCAATTCCTGATCCTTTTCAAGCGTAGCAATGCGAAGACCTTCTTCCCCTTGGGCAATAGCCTGAATGGAATCCACCAAATCCACTACCTGCTTTTGGTAATTAGCAAAGGTCTGCCTCAAAGTCAGATAGAGAATAACAATAAAGAGAAGGCTTAAGCCCACAATCAAAGCAGAGCTAGTCACTGTTCCTTGTAAAACAAAGTTTTTGGGAACTGCTACCTGAACTTGATAGCCATGAGAGGTTACACCAACAAACCAGTTCTCATGTTCCCTATTGACCCTCTCACCAATATGAAAAATCTCCGTATCAAAAGGCGATGTCACAGTAACAGCCATCGGGATATGACCTCGGGTATTGTCTACAGCATGGTATAAGATTTCTGGATCCAAGGAAATATAAACAACCCCTATCGATTGATCCGTCGCTGGTTCTAAAATAGGAACCCCAAAACTATTGGCCTCTGGTTTAAAGCCTTCCGCAAGTACCGAATGACCACCTCTCTCATTTCTGCTCGAAACATAAACTTCTTTAAAGTCCTGCAAGACGATTGCAACACCCGTTATATAGTCATTCTGAACATACAGGTCATCGATATTTTCATACAGAGAAATAGAAGTTGACGAAGCTGCTTGATGCTCTAACAGCCAATAAAAATACTCAGAAGTTGACAGGCTAAAGTACTTATAAACCCCTTGTATCCGGTCTTGATTGGCTACTAAATCTTGAGCTAGCTGGGCTGACTCGCGATAATAATATTCCACCTCTTCGACTGTTCGAGTGGTTACACGCTGGGCTACTCTCTGAGCTTCCTTTTCCCGTGAATCCCAGTCAGCGTAAGAGAGTAAGATTGCAAAACTCGCAATAATAATCATCATAACTGAACTGTAGGTTCTCAGAAGCGTATGTAGCCAAAACTGCTTCATTCTATTTTGTCGCCAATTTTTCATGGATACTTTCATAGACCGGTTCCAACATATCACTGATAAAGAAATGCCACATCCCAATTCCTACAAAGAAAAGTAGGGCAGGCATATAGTAACCAATTACCACAAGTAGTACGGTCCCAAGGAGAACCTTGGCCACGGCTGCTAGACTCATAAAGATGCCAATCAAGGATAGTTTGAGACGATTTCGATAGGACAAATCAAAATAAACTTGTAATTTCAAAGATACTGTATAAGCCAGAAACAGCAGGGCAACTACTAGAACATTCAAAAAGGTCGCAATCAAATGAATAATAGTCTGATGAGGCAATTGCACCAAGAGATACAGTCCGTAGACCAAAACTAGATCCACCCCTAAAAAGCTATAGAAAATCAGGTTGCTTGAAACAAAATTTTGCTTATAAAGAGACCAAGCCTCCTTCAAGCTATATTCCCGAAAACTATAACCATGTTCTGCATATAGGCTCATCAAGGTGGCACTAGCCGGCGCTAGACCAAGGATAATCCCTCCTGCCAAGGTTAATAGCCAAAAGAAGGCTGTCGCAATCATCCCTAAAAAGAAACGATTAAAGACAAAGTCTAAAAATCTCCCCATGATATCCCCCTAAAAATAACTATGAAACCATTATATCATATTTCAAGCGTTTTCAAAAAATTCTAGTGCCCATTTACAATCCCATCAAACCGTGGTACAATGAGAATTGTGAGAAAATGATCAGGAGACAATTCATGAAAAAATCTATCTTAACTACACTACTTTTTGCAGTTCTTTACTTCCTCTGTATGGGGATTGGTGTCCTTTTGGGCAATCTCTTTGACCAAACTGGAAACATGTTTTATGCGCCTGCCTTTACTGCCCTTGTCGGCGGTAGCGTCTATATGATCCTAGTCGCAAAAGTTCCGCGCTTTGGAGCCATTACCACTATCGGCCTTGTCATTGCCCTCTTTTTCTTGGGGACTAAACACGGTGCCGGTGCCTTCCTTCCTGGAATTATCTGTGGCCTCCTAGCAGATGGAGTAGCTAATCTAGGAAAATACAAGGACCAAACAAAGAACTTCCTTTCTTTCATACTCTTTGCCTTTAGCACATCAGGACCAATCTTACTTATGTGGATTGCCCCCAAAGCCTATATGGCAACCCTTCTAGCAAGAGGAAAATCGCAAGAATATATCGACCGTATCATGGTCGCGCCAAATCCTGGAACCATCCTTCTATTTATCGCAAGTGTTGTCATCGGAGCCCTAGTGGGTGCCTTGCTTGGACAAGCCTTGAGTAAAAAATTTGCACAGAAAATCTGATTACTAAAAAAGAGCCAGGCGGCTCTTTTTTATTTATGACTCAAGACTTAGTCAAGAAATCTCCCAAGAATTGGATTGCAAAGATAATCAAAATGATAATGATGGTTGCCAAGATGGTCACATCGTGATTGTAACGGTTAAATCCATAAGCGATGGCTACGTTACCAATACCGCCAGCTCCAACCGCACCAGCCATAGCTGTTTCCCCAACAAGGGAAATCAAGGTCACAGTTGTCACACGAATCAAATCTGGAAGACCTTCTAGTAAGCCTGATTTCCCTAGGTTAAAATTTTTTACCCGAAAAACTTCTTTTTTCTAGTGATAAAATCAACCCTATCACACTCACTACCAAAAACACCCACCAACAAAGCCTGATATCTTGTAAAGCTAAGAAGGAAAATACAGACATCCCCAAGGGTAATGTTAGGGAAAAAATCATACTCAAGAGATTATTACTTCGAGCTAATACATCCGCACTCAAATTAGACAATAACAGAGTATCTAATTTAGGCATTGATTTCGACATCAAATACATGACAAAGGCTAAGCAAGCAACACCTACTAGAGGAGGAAAATCTAAAATATTAGCAGTAGCCAGCAAGACAAACAGAATTGCATTGAGCGATAGCAAACTTGAGAAAGACAATTTCCCAAAATAATCATGGGGAGTTAGGCTACCAAGAATAGCTCCTCCCAAACTAACACATTCAATTAAAAATAGGGCTTGAGCATAGCTGAGATGATAGATAGTATGGTCTAATAAATAAAAGTGATAAATACCTCCAACAGCTCCTCCCAAAGTATTCATTACCAAAATGACAAGGATCATTTTAAGCAATGATTTACTTTCTCTCTGCCTAAAGATATCATCCATGTCCGCATAGATTGCCTTAACTTGTTGAAGCAAACGAATAGGCTCATTCTCTACCTTTACAGACAAATGTGTCAATTCTCTGCTATTTTTGAACAAAATAAGAGAAGATAGTAAAAAGAAGCCAGCGTTCACAATTGCAACAAAAGAAAAATTTTGATGGCTGGTTGTGAGTAACCACACTCCTAAGGCTTGACCTCCTAGATTTGATAAATAGGAAACAAACTGAGTAAAGGAATAAGCTTCATAGAGTCTATCTTCCGAAATATTATGCTGGATAATCGGCATACGAAGGCCTGCTGTATAATCCGATAAAATATCCGAACAGATATTAACCATACAGATAAAAGCAAACGTTACGAAGTTCTGGTCATGAATCACACTAGCAATCAAAAGAAATAGGAGACTTTGCACACAACCAACCCAGATAATTGTCCCTGCTTTATTCCGAGTATGATCAGCCTTAATCCCAACATAAAAAGTAAATAGGAAAGGTAAAATCGTAATCATATTCGCCATAAATACAGCTATATTTTTAAAGGGTAGACTCGCAGCATAAACGATAAATACCAGATTATAAATATAAGCTCCACTTGAGCTCAAAAACCTTGATAAGGTAAGTATCCTAAATAAATGGTGGTTTAAGAATAGTTTCATAACAGGCCTTTCTCACATTTCAAAGAGTATTCTATTGAATTCAGTCTAACAAAAAAAGCGGGACTCCCCACTTTTTTGTAATATATTTTTTCTGAAAATAGGAACTCTAGCTCCTAGATACTGCTATTTATCACTCCATCTACAAACCCATTTATTTTTCATCAGTCGATGTAATTGGAATATATTACAAATCTTTATTTGAGAGCTGACTTGCAAAATAGTTTTCATAGTATCTTGCACCATCTACATACTCTAAATCTTGTAAGATTGTAATGCCTCTTTGGATTTTTTCAAGCCCCTTATTTTCTACTTTAAAAATAGTATCATAATACCCTTTAGCAATCATATAAATGATTTTAAGATAAGCTTCAGATTCTGGTAAATCGCGTTTTTCAATCTGAAAGGTAAAATAGTCTGCTTTTAATTTATCCTTTTCCTCTATCGCTTTAAAGAGTCCATTAATTAAAATGGTGTCAATACCAACTTTGTTACTAGGTAAAGAGCCTAATAAATCCGTCTTTTGCAACATCTCCCTAGAATATTTAAAATAGAGGGGCAGAGGAAACAAAGTAGAAATCGTTGAAAATAGTTCCAATTCATAATTTCCCCAGATGTCAATAGTAAAAAAATAGTCATAGAGAAAAGTTAGTTCTTCATCCGTTGCTCTTATTTCTGAATCAAAAAATACAAGAAGGCTCTTGATACGAATCATTTGTAAGAGATAGCTTTTTTCACCACTTGATCTATACTTTTGAGTCTTCTGTTCATACAAGGAGTGGAGAGAATCAATCCCTTCTCTGTCATATAGATCCCAGAGATTTTCTTGAAAAGCCAAAACCTTTTTCTGAGAAAAACCACGTACCAAGTACATAAATTCATTCAAATCAGAGTGGATGTTATCTAAAGCAGTAATCAATTTCATAGAGGATAAGTCTGCTTCTCCACGCTCAAATTTACTCAGCATGGAATAAGTAAACTCTCCTCCCGTCGCTTCCTGTAGAGATACATTCCGACTCTTTCTCAATTCTTTAAAAACTTCTCCCAGATTTTGCATATTGACTCCCCACAATTCTTAACTCTCTAACTCATAAAAGCAACGATTGATAGCAACCAGTACAGAGAATTTTAAGTCTTGACTATAATGACAACTCTTATGAATGATGTACAGATGTCCTAGCTCTTTTTATTTATGACTCAATTTCTTAGTCAAGAAGTCTCCCAAGAATTGGATTGCAAAGATAATCAAAATGATAATGATGGTTGCCAAGATGGTCACATCGTGATTGTAGCGGTTAAATCCATAGGCGATGGCTACGTTACCGATACCACCAGCTCCAACTGCACCGGCCATAGCTGTTTCCCCAACAAGGGAAATCAAGGTCACAGTCGTCACACGGATCAAATCTGGAAGACCTTCTGATAGGTAAACACCCACGATATCCCAGAAGGTCGCTCCGCTCGCTTGAGCCGCCTCAATGACACCGCCATCTAACTCAGCCAAGACCACCTGCACCTGACGAGCAAAGAAGGCAAAGACTGCAAAAGATAGGGGTACGATAGCCGCATTTGGTCCGATACTTGTTCCTACGATTAGATGAGAGAAGGGTGACAAGACTGCCAAGAGGATGATGAAAGGAACTGCACGGAAAATAGAGGTAATCTTATCTAAAATCCAGAAGACGACCTTATTTTCCAAGACACCACCTGGCGCTGTCAAGACAAGGAAGAGACCTGCCACTAGCCCCAAGAACCCTCCGATGATGAAGGAAAGAACTGTCATATAAAGAGTTAGGTAGATGGCTGTTCCCCAGCCTGCTTGACCAGCCCAGCCCATTTTATAGACATTTGGTAAATAGGTTTGAATCAATGATTCCATCTTACTGTCCTCCCTTCAATACTTTTAGCTGCACGCCTGCTTGACGAATGGCTTCTTGGGCACCTGCCAACGCTGCTTTTTCACCTGACAAGACTACAACCAATTCTCCAACAGGAGTGCCATCTAGGATTTCGATATTTCCATAGAGGATATTAGCCGTTACTTGGTAATTCTTGTACAATTCATTCAAAAGTGGCTCATCTGTTGAAGCCCCTGCATACTTGAGTTGCACCAAGAGACTGTTTTCAGACAAGTGTTCCACGATTTCTTGCTTCTCGATTTTGACCATGGCTTCGTCAATTCCTGTTGCTGTTGAGATAAAGTCTTGTGTCAAAGGTTGTTTAGGGTCTGAGAAGATTTCAAGGACACTGCCCTCTTCAATCAAATGCCCATCCTGCATAACTGCCACACGGTTGGCAATATCTTTGACAATCTGCATTTCATGCGTAATCAAGACAACCGTCAAGCCTAATTTTTGGTTCAAATCTTGCAACAAGGCCAAAATCTGCTTGGTTGTCTTAGGATCAAGGGCAGAAGTTGACTCGTCCGAAATCAAGATTTTTGGATCATTTGCCAAGGCACGCGCAATGGCCACACGCTGTTTTTGCCCCCCAGATAGTTGTGAAGGATAATTTTCAGCACGATCTGCCAAACCAACCAAGTCCAACAACTTAGCAACTTTAGCCTTCTTTTCTTCCTTGCTGAGCCCAGAGTGTTTAAGTGCAAAGGCTACATTCTCCTCTGCCGTCTTTTGGCTCATCAGATTGAAATGTTGGAAAATCATCCCGATATCCTGACGTTTACGACGCAACTGCTCTGCCGTCAAGGTCACCTTGCCATCAAAAATCACATCATCGTCAATGGTAATTTTCCCTGCAGATGGTTTTTGCAAGAGGTTAATCACCCGTACAAGGGTTGATTTCCCTGCTCCAGAATATCCAACGATTCCGTAGATATCCCCTTCTTGGATGTGAATGGTCACATCCTTAACCGCTGTGATGCTTCTCTTCTTTTGGTGAAAAGTCACATCGATCTGATCTAACTTGATAATATCTCTACTCATAGCTTCTAATCAGCTCCTCTACTAATTCAATATGGGTGTAATAATCGGCGATTCGCACGTTTTCATCTCCACCGTGATCTCGGCTATTGGCATTTCCTAGACCGAAGGCTACCATAGGCACCTCTAGGGCATCAAAGACCGTATGCATAGGCCCTGTCCCCGCTGTGGTCGGCAAGACTGAAACGCCCTGTGGATAGAATTTCTTGGCCAACTCAATCACATTGAGAATAGATGGTGCGCTCATATCGCTTCGATAGCTCATCTCTCCCAAGGTATAGTATAATTCTACCTTATCAAAGCCATTTTTGTCTAGCTGTTTCCGAATTTTTTCCAGAACATCATGCGATTCTAGGCCAGGAACCAAACGAACTTCTAACTTAGCACTGGCTTCTGCAGGCAAAATCGTTTTGACTCCTTGCCCTTGGTAGCCTGACTGAATTCCTTCGATATTAAGGGCTGGCTCGAAAAAGAAACGTTTTAGAAAGGCTGCGCGGTCCTCTTGTAAGAGAGGCAATTCCAAACCATAAATCTGGCTAATTTCCCCTGGATTTCGTTGAGCGTAGGTATCCACCAAGGCCAACTCCCGTTCGTTTGGTTCTTGCACCTCTTCGTACAAGCCTTCAACCAAGATACGGCCATCTGCAGCGCGAAGAGACTGTAAGGCTTGAAGGAGATACCAGGGAGCTGATTCCACAACCCCACCATAACTAGAGTGGATATCCACATCGGCACTTTTTACCTTGGCATCAAAGGTCACAATTCCTTTGTTTCCACCAGAAATTTCCAACTGTTCCAAGGCATTTTTAGTCCCTTGTTCCCAGACCAACAAATCCGCTCCACGGAGTTTATCCGCATGTTTTTCCAGATACTTATCTAGGTCTGTCGAGGCAGATTCCTCTGCTCCCTCCATGATAAAACTAATGTTGACAGGCAGATCATCATGGTGTTGCATATACTTTCTCAAAGCACTCAAACGAGCTGTGATATGACCCTTGTCGTCGTCAACCCCACGCCCATACATAAAACCATTACGGACCGAAAGCGTAAAGGGATCCTCTGTCCAGACCTGATCCCCATCCGCTGGCACAGTGTCATAGTGGTTATAGAAAATCAAGGTCTTGGCATCTGGACGCGAACTCTTGAAATGCGCCATGACAAAGGGCGCCGTATAAGTCTCATCAATCTCCACTTCAGCCCCAACACGCTTGAAAATCTCACCCAGATAGTTTGCGACTTCCTTAAGTCCGACCTGCTGGGCAAAGACTGATTTCTTAGAAATCAAGGTACGCAAAACCTCAAAATAATGCTGTGCTACATGATCCTTTTCAAATTTTTCAATCTGTTCTTGTTCGCTAGGAAAAACCATATTCTCTCTACCTTTCTATGAACTACTCTTCCTGACAATCCATGCTCTATACAAAAGCAAGAGGTGGAATTTTCTCTCCCACCTCCCTGTTTCTTATTACCAAACTGGTTGATCCAAACCGTCTGATGTTTCTTCGATAACTTTTTTCACTTCATCTGTGTGGTAAGCTGCGATTACTTTCTTGATAGCATCAGCCTTAGGTGATGTTTCCCAATCTTTTTTCGCAACGATGATGTTGTACCATTGTTTTGAGTTTTCATCAGCTTGTTCTTTGAAAAGTGCTTTCTTGTAGTCCAATTTTGCTTCTGTAACGAAGGTATTGTTTACAACGGCAGCGTCAACTGATGACAATGAACGAGCTGTTTGGCTAGCGTCCAATTCAGTGATTTTCAAGTTCTTTGGATTTTCTTTGATGTTAGCAACTGTTGCAAGAGCAGTTCCTGAAACATCCAATTTAATCAAGCCAGCTGATTGAAGCAAGTAAAGCGCACGGCTTTCGTTTGTAGCATCGTTTGGTACAGCGATTTCTCCGTTTGCTGGGATATCTTCTACTTTAGTGTACTTGTTGTCACTTCCATTCAAACCTGAGTAAAGGCGGATTGGAGAGATGTAAGTATCTGCAATCGCTACAAGGTCTTTTCCGTTTTCTTTGTTCCAGTTGTTCAAGAAGTTATAGTGTTGGAAAGCGTTCAAGTCTACTTCACCATCAGCAGTTGCCTTGTTTGGTTGTGAGTAGTCTGTGAACTCTGTAAATTCCAAAGTAATACCGTCTTTTTTAACCAATTCTTGAATTTTGTCCCAACGTTTTTCTTCAGAACCGCTACGGTTAACAGTTGCGATTTTAACAGTTGTTGCATTGTCTGCTTTCTTTTCTGAGTTTCCGCAAGCTGCAAGAGCCAAACCTGCGACTGTAGCAAGAGCTGCCACACCAAGCCATTTTTTAATTTTCATGATTCTTTCTCCTTAAAAATAATACCGTACTAGTATCTCACAATTTGTTTAATTTCACAAATTGTTATTAGATAGTCAGATATATAGTTTAAAACTATATCCCTAAAAACTGAGAAATCACCCACCTTACTCAGAATGGATGATTTCAAGAAATTATTTAATATCAGCTTCTGCTGGTAAATAAGTGTCTCCAAAGAATTGTTTAGACAACTTTTCAAGAGTTCCGTCTTTGTAGAGTTCTTGGATACGTTTGTCTACAAATGATTTCAACTCATCTTGACCTTTAGCAAGAAGTGGGTAAACGTAAGGCTGTTGGTCGCTTGGAAGTTCGATAACTTTCAAGTTGTCCAAACCTTGGTCCTTAATGACTGTTTCAACACCGATTTTATCAAAAATCTTGTAGTCAAACTGGCCATCGCTCAAGCGTCCCATGATTTGTTGGAAGTCCGCTTTAGTATACTTTAGGACAGTTGGATTATCTGAGTGTTGTTTGTTGTAATCTTCTAGCTGTTTAGCAGATGTTGTCCCTTGAACAACTTCTGTTGATTTTCCACCGATATTATCAAGCGATTTGATGCTAGGGTCATCTTTTTTCACTACAAGAACGTTAGGGTTTTTAGCAGTTGGAGCTGCATAAAGGTATTTTTCAGCACGTTCTTTAGTGTAGCTGATGTTGCTAACAGCCATATTGTAACGGTCAGCATCAAGTCCTGCAAAGACTCCTGACCACTCTGTCTTCTCGAACTTGACATCATACTTGTCAGAGTCTTTAAAGATAGCGCGAACCACTTCAATTTCGTAACCAGTCAATTCGCCATTTTCTTCATAGTTGAATGGTTTTGGTGTAGCATTAGTTGCAACGATAATTTCTTTCTTGCTAGCTGCTTCTCCTTCTTTTTTCGCACCACCTGAGCAAGCCGCAAGCACACCTGCAGCAACAAGCCCTAGGGCAGCAAGAGATGAGTATTTAACGATTTTTTTCATGTCATTTCCTCCAAAATAGAATACCTTATTATCTTATCAGAAAAAAAGTAATTATGCCATTATATGATATCTATCTCTGTGATAGATTTTCTTTATAGCCCATTTAAAATAGTAAACGTAGGACGGCAATCAAGACAACTCCAAAGAGAACTGTTCCGACTAGATTGCGGTAGCGAAAGGCTACCCAAGCTGTTGGAAAGACTGCTAAGAAGTCCAGCCATTTGATTTGAGGAAGACTCCCAACCTTGCCTGTCACTACGCTTGAAAGAATCAAGGCAAAGATAATAGAAACGGGCAAGAATTTCAAAAAACGCTCAACGATTGCAGGCAAGCCCTTATACTTGACCAAGATGAAGGGAATCATACGGGGAATCCAAGTCACCAAGCCAGAGAAAATAACTGCTAATAAAAGATACTTACTGACCATCTAAAACCACCCCCATTGTACAACCTAGCAAGGTCGCAAACAGAACAGCTAGCGACTGAGACACCACTGTTAAGAGTAAAAAGAAGGACACCGCAACAACTGCTAGGATAATGAGCAGATTGCGGACAGGAATCCGTCTTTGCATAATCTGGAATTGCGAAGCAAAAATTCCAATGAACATCCCAACCAGGGCAAAATCCAAGCCAAAGATTTCTGGATTTGGCAGCAGACCACCCAGAGCCGTTCCGACAACTGTTCCCACAAACCAAGCCACATAGCTGTTGAGATTGTTTCCGTGCATCCACATAGGATTGACCTTGTCTGTATGGGCTAACTCGCCCATCAAAACGCCATAAGTCTCATCCGTCAAGAGACTAGACATACCGATATTTTGCCAGAGACTGGTATGACGGAAATAGGTTGACGCATGCAAACTCAACAAAAAGAGACGCAAATTAATCAAAAAGACCGTCATAGCAATAGCTGCCACAGGTGCTTGAACCGCAATCAGTGCCAACATGGCAAACTGGGCACTCCCAGCATAAACAAAGAGGCTCATCAAGCCCATCTCAACAGGTGTCACATAGGGCGCACCAATAATCCCACAGGCCAAGCCAATACTGACATAACCAAGGGCCGTTGGCATGGCCGCCTGCGCCCCCTCCCAAAATCCTTTTTCTTTCATCTTTCTCCTCATATTGTCTTAATAATACTCAATGAAAATCAAAGAGCAAACTAGAAAGCTGGCCACAGGTTGCTCAAAACATTGTTTTGAGGTTGCAGATAGAAGCTGACGCAGTTTGAAGAGATTTTCGAAGAGTATAAGTAGGCTGAAAAGGCTCCAGCCATAGCATGGACTATTATAACACATTCAGGAAAGAGAAAAAAGTCTGCTGATTGTAATCAGACAGACTCCATTTTATTCTTATTTAATCTTGAAGAATTGAACAATTGCCACAATACCTTGATAAATAAAGACAAAGGCAATGGTGTAACTAATATAGAGACCGGTCATCAATGGGTGTCCCATCATGATTAAACCTGCTACGATTCCTAAAATCCCCATCCAAACTAGAGGGGTACCTACCGATTTATCCGTCTTACGAACCTTGAAACCAACGATAGTTTTTGTAATACCATTTGTCAAGGCCCATAAAGAAATGATAAATGGTACAAATGTTACCATTTCAATAAAGCTACCTGAGAACAAGGTAAGAGCGAGGATGAGGGTAACAATTCCTCCAAATAAATTCCAGCCATGCTTTTCTTCTGATTTGAAGTATTGTACAATCTCAGAAATCCCTTGAACTGCAAATACAAGTGCAAACCAGAAAGTCATGGAAGCCAAGCTAATAAGAGGATGTGCAAACATATTAAAACCTGCAAAAACTGCAAAAATACCCGCAATTAGTAACAACCATTTCCAAATTTTCGACATTATTTTTCTCCTTTTTTAGAGGAATCTTCCTCTAGTATTCCATAAATCATCATATCCAAAACCTGTGATAATTGATGTTCATATCCTGAAACCAAGTCAGGCAAACTGCTATCTGACGAAACAGTTAAATAATAGGAACGAAACATATCCTGAATCAATCGCAGATAGTCCATAGCTCGTTTCTCATCAATATGCTCTTTCAGTTTGGATTCTGATATAAGTTTTTGACAAACTTGTTCATTCAAGTCCAAAAAGATAGCTTTCTGTGGTGCAATGTCTGCTTCCAATTCTTCTGGTGTCGCAATCATTGCCTCAAAGAAAATGTGGCTATGTTCTGGGTATTGCTGATAAAATTGGTGACGTCTTTCCATATAATCAGCTAAGGAGGGCACTTGACCTTCCACCCCCAGAAACACTGCCAAAGCTTTCTCAAAACTCTCCTGAAAACAAGTTAGATAGAGGTCTGATTTCCCTGAAAAATTATGATACAAAACTCCTTTGGAAATACCATCCACTTTACAAAGTTCATTGATGACAAAACCTTGATAGCCTTTTGTAGCAAATTCAAACAAAGCAGCGGTAATGATTTTCTCTCTTCGTAGTCTTGTTTTTTCTTCTTTTCTCATGTATTTATCTCTACATTTTTTAATTATAAACCGATTGGTCTGAAGTGTCAAGCAACTTTCTCAAAAATTTAACAGTCTGCTGATTGTAGCCATCATAAACAGACTGGAATCCAGTCTCAAACATATAATATACACATTCTTCGCTAAATGTTTTCACGGATATTCAAGAGTATGATAAAGGCAGCTAGAAGAAATAGCAATAAAACAAAGCTAACTGCCAGAGTTCCAAAGCTAGTAGCAATGGTTACCAAAGCTATTGTAAATAAGCTAGGTAAAACAACTGTAATGGCACCGATAGAGGATTGAACTGCTCCCATTGACTCCTCAGGTATTTGTTTAAAAATGAGTTCCTGTAATCGAGGAGAGAGGATACCTGCGAAAAAGGCATCCAAGGCACTAAAGATAAGAATCCAGTCAAAACGAACTGCCACAAAGCCAACTAAAAGGAGTAATTGGATAATAAGCGAGGCATATAGGGCTAGTTTTATGGAGATTGTATTCTTCAGATAGCCACTCACAAGGCTTCCGACAATAAGGGCTGACAATTCAAGGGTGGATAACAAGGCAAGAGATTGACCTGTTTGTAAATTCAAAAAGGGCTGATTCCTCAAAAACAGAGTAGAAACAGGAACTGTAACATTTATCACTGCTTGACTAATAGAGATAATAAACAAAACCAAGAGCACCTTATTCATATTCCATATCAATTTTGATGATTGGAGCAGATGCTGGCAAAAGGATTTTACAGAGAGTCCTTCTTGATAGCTAATCGTTTTTTCTACTTTCAAGAGGTCTGTTTTTATGAAAAGAATACCTAAAAATGCGATTAAAAAGGTCAGAGCATTCAGTAAGGAAATAGACTGGATAGATAGAATACCTAGTAAGACTCCTCCTAGAATATTACTGATTGTTTTCACTAAACTAACAGTTGACTGTTTAAATCCAATAGCTTCTGCCAGATGGTCTTGCCCAATAATTCTAATGAAAATCGGAGTGAGCATGGCGCCTGAAAAATAACTCAATGTGTCAGATAAGAGGTTAATCAGACAAATAAATGCTACTAATAACAAGGAAAAGGACTGCCCTGAAAGTGATAAAGAAACGATAGAGTAAAGCAAAAATTTTGCAAAACTAATCATTGTATATTTTAGGACACGATGATGTTGAAAATCCGCCAAAACTCCCAGAAAGATTTGCAGAACTTGAGGAAGGGTTTCTGAAATCGTGATCAGTAAAATCGCCAAAGGGGCAAAAGATGCATCTGCCACATAATTCAAAAAGGCCAGATAAAAAATCGTATCCCCAACCGTTGAAATCCACTGGTTGATGGTTAATTGCCTAAAATTTCTATTTTGAAGAAATACTTTCATCACAACTCCTTTTTAAATTCAAATGGGACTCTTTCCCCAAGGATAGACCGCGATACTACTAACAACCAAAATTACAGTAACATCAAAATCTGACCAATGCCATTGTAGACTATATGCAGCCCAATAGGCCAATAAATGGACTTGGTCACTCTAAACAAGACAGCAAATATGAGTCCGCCACCCATATAGAAGACAAAGTCTGTCAATACCCAACCGTGATTACTAATGTGCGAAACCCCAAATAAAACAGCGGAACCAAGTACATCTAGCCCCCATTTCTTTCCTTTTTCCAGAGCAGTCATCACTAATCCACGATAAATCATGTCTTCAAAAATGGGACCTGCAATCACAGGATAAAAAAAATACATCAAAAATGCCGTAGCTCCTGTAAAAGTAGGAGCAGCATGTTGATAAGAAATTTCATTTCGAGTAGGTGGGAAAAGAAAAAAGGTGACAAAATTCCAAGCAACAAAAGCAAGCAGAGCTAGGAAGGAATAGAAAAGATAGGATCTTTTAAACTTTCTATTGTTGATTTTCTGCCATTTCCCCGACCAAATCATAACAATAAGAGCAAATAAAACCACAAGAAAATTCAACATCATATCCGACAGATAATAGGTAAAGTCAGATAGACCAAGAGCAAAGTCGCTAGATAAAACCAGACCACTGAACTTCTGGTCAGCAATAACTAGTAGAGCAGCTATAATAAAGTAGTAGCGTGAGATTATCTTTTTCATCCTATTTTCTCCTATATTACGAAATAAAGAAAGCCCTAACCCAAACAAAGGCAAGGGCTTTAAATATCAATGACGACGATTAACAGTGGAAGAATCATGGTTAAAATATTTCTTCCAGAAATTAGTGATTGACCAAGGTGCTCCTAAGCCTACTCCAATTCCACCGCCTGGGTTAACCACAGTGTTGCCTCCTCTAACATCTTGCAACTCATCTTCTGTCAATTCCATCGTTTCTGCAAATTGTAAATTTAACATCTTTTATACTCCTTCAATTGTTTTCTTCTTGTAAACCACTTCTGCGACCTAGGATTTGCTTCAAATGTTTTACAAGGACAGTATAACATGGAAATTGGCTTATTTTAGAAAATCGCATATTTGATATTTTTTCTTATAGAAATTTCACATTTGCGATTTTAGTAGATTTGATTATTTCACTGGTATAATAAAGTTATTACTAACAAGGAGGGATATAATGATGAAAAAAAGAAAAATCCAACTGATACTCCTGCTTATTTCGGAGTGGGTTATCGTCTTCCCGTTTCTAATCAATCGATAAGTTCTTTGTATTGCTGAAAACGCAATTCAAAGAGGGCTATCAATTGTGGATTTTCTAATACTTGCAGAGATTGGATAAAGTGTTCAATCTCTTTTTGATTGCTTCCTTTGGTTTGAAGAAAGACACTCATCTTCTTTAAAAATTGCCACGATACTTTCTCAAAAACATCATATGGTCGCAACATGTTCTCCAACTCGGCTTCAAAGATTGGGATGTAGGAGAAAAGTTTACGCTCCATGAGTTCTGATAAGATATTTAAGAGTCCTTGCTTCATATACAATCGATTATGTACTAACTCTTTAAATTCTTTAGATTTCTCAATTAAAGCGGTTGATAAAAATATCAAATCTTGATTGCTTAGGAAAGGCATGGTATTGCAAAAAAGATAGAGCTCAAACCAGGTCCAGGACTCAATAGCGTAGAGATAGCTAGTCAAAAATTCGCTATCCTCCTCTGCCAGTGGGCAGCTTTTATCTAGTGAATGGAGTGCGTTTTTAATTACAATAGCATTCAAACGACGATAGGTCTCTGCCATCTGTTCTCGCTCGACTTCCTCCAACAGTTGCTCTAAGCCAGCGATATCTTGGTGGGCAAAGCGATCCACAACCTTTCTGCCAAATCGCATATGTGGAGATTCTTGATAATTGTTGAGCTTATGACCAAACTCATCGAAGGTCACATTGATTCCTTGGATGGCTAAGATCAGCTTGTCCGCAGATAGCATAGACTGTCCTAGTTCAAACTTGGACAACTGAGAGGCTGTTAGACCAGCACAAGCCACATCTGACTGCTTGAGCTTTCTAGCCAATCGCAATTCCTTGTAAAATTCTCCCAATTCCATTCTCTCAATCATCTGACCACCTCCTAGCTTTTGCATATTATATCATTATTTACAATCATTTGTCAAAATATTCTGACATTTAAGAGGGCAAAAAAGCCAGCCCTAAGCTGACTCCTTATTCCATGGTATCAAAAGCAAGACTTGGTTTGGCATTGAGGTCCAAGCTTGCAAAGTTTTCTTTGTTCCACTCGCTGACGCTGGCGTAGGCAATCATACCTGCATTGTCTCCGCAGAGGCGCAGTGGTGGGATGATAACCTTGACATCTGTGATTTCAGCTGCTAGGCGTTCTCTGAGGCCTTTATTGGCTGCCACGCCACCTGCCACAACTAGAGTTTTAACAGGGTATTTTCCCAAAGCTTTCTTGGTTTTAGCCATAAGAATATCCATAACTGCTGCTTGGAAGGATGCACACAAGTCCTCTGTTGACAAGCTCTCTCCCTTTTGCTCGGCATTATGGTGAAGATTGATAAAGGCAGATTTCAAACCTGAGAATGAAAACTCCAGATTATCTTCCTTAATCATGGCACGAGGGAAGTCATAAATATCCTGTCCCTGATGAGCTAGCTCATCAATCTCACGACCTGCAGGATAGGTCAAGCCCATGACACGACCGACCTTATCATAAGCCTCACCAACCGCGTCATCTCGCGTTTCCCCGACAATCTTGTAATCACCAGCCTCGGAAACATAGACCAACTCTGTATGTCCACCACTGACCAAGAGGGCGAGTAAGGGAAACTCCAAAGGTTCCACACTCTGAGCTGCCATGAGGTGACCAGCCATGTGATTAACAGGGATAAGTGGAAGTCCATGTGCCCAAGCAAAGGCCTTGGCAGCTGACAAGCCAACTAGCAAGGCACCGACCAAGCCTGGTCCATAGGTAACCGCCACAGCTGTCACATCCTCTTCGGTAATCCCTGCTTCGGCTAACGCCTCCTCGATACAGGCTGTAATGACCTCGACATGGTGACGACTGGCTACTTCAGGCACTACGCCCCCAAAACGTTTGTGACTCTCAATTTGACTAGCAATGACATTGGACAAGAGCTCATCGTCGTTTTTCAAGACGGCGACACTGGTCTCATCACAGGATGTCTCAAATGCTAAAATATATCTATCCTTCATCTATTTCTCTCTTCATGATAATGGCGTCCTCGACTGGGTCATGGTAGTAGGCCTTTCGCTCAGCGATGACCGCCATCTTTTCTTTCTTGTAAAATGCTTGCGCTCGGTGGTTCGACTTTCTGACTTCGAGGAAAATTTCCTTATCTGCCGGCAATTGAGCAAACAAGGATGACGCAATTCCCTGACCCTGATAGGGTTGTTTGACAGCGATTTGCAGGACTTCTGCTTCAAAGAGATTCTCCTGAACAGCTAAAAAACCTATCACTTCTGCTCCATCATAAGCCAGAGCATACCAAGTCTGATCTTGGGACAGGTCTGCTTGGATTTGTTCCAGAGTCCAAGGACTGACTGGGTAAACAGCTGCCATGACAGCGTAGATGTCTTGAGCCAAGTCAGGTTGCTGTTGGATTCGTTTGATTTCTATCATAGGCGTTTAATGTAAGACTCGCCAGATTCGGTGTGATTCTTGAGCCAGTTTTCCTCAGCCTCGACACGCTTGAGGTAGTTCGGCACAAAGTCGTGCAAGGAGTCTGCTTCCTTGTCCCAAGCCAAAAGAGCCAGATTGGCTGCATTTGGCAAGGTTTCTTTGTAATTAGTCCTTGGCAAGTGTTCTTGAATCTGCTCCACAAAGGGGCCAACTTCTCCGACAAAGGTTACCTGACTAGCGCCCTTGATTAGCTCAATCACTCGCTCAAAAGGCAGGTGCGCTTCTGTCATGACAGATTTAGCATTTTCATAAAATCCTGCGTAAACATTGTTGCGACGCGCATCCATCAAAGGAACGAACAAGCCTTCTTGTTGATATGGCACCAAAGCCAAAAGGCTAGACATGCCAACTAACTCAATGTTCAGAGTATGAGCCAGCGTCTTAGCAGTGGCTACCGCGATTCGCAAGCCTGTGTAGCTACCTGGTCCTTCCGCCACCACGATTCGGTCCAAATCCTTGGGCGTCCAATCCAAACTTGCCATCAAAAAATCGATGGTAGGCATGAGGGTAATACTGTGATTTTTCTTGATATTAATCGTCGTCTCGGCAAGAACCTGCTTGTCCTCTAAAATAGCGAGAGAAAGAGCCTTGCTGGACGTATCAAAAGCTAATACTTTCATAACACATTCCTATCTTTTGGTCTGCTTACTATTATACTACAAAAGCTGGCACATGGGAATTTTCTTTACCCCCAAACAAAAATGCCCCAGCATAAGCAGGGCATCTAAGCATTTAATCCAAAGTAAAATACAAACCAAACGACATAGGTTACGAGGAGGAGAAAAAGCGAGTAGAGAGTCACAAAGGTAATTTTCCACAAGAACTTGGTTTGTCGTCGTTCCAGTTTGGCAAATAGAAGATTCCCCGCATAAACGCAAGCAACAAAAACAATAAAAGCTACCAAACGAACTCCGATAGCAAAAGCAAATAAGTTATACATAGGGCAACCTCCTTGACTTAAAAACTATATGGAATTATGACAAGCAATAAATTCCACTCCCGTTATCAATATAACATATTTTCTTTATTTTTGCAAGCGCTTACCAAAGAAATCGTCCCCTGACTTTCTCGTTTCCGTCTTTTACTAATTTTTCATTTTGTGGTATAATTGAAATAATTGTAACGAATCAAGGTCAATCTAGACAAAAAATGGAATGAAATCAAGCAATTCTCTGCTAAAAGTTTGGAATAAGCTGACCTGTAAATAGAAAGGAACTATATGATTTACAAAGTTTTTTATCAAGAAACAAAAGAACGTAGCCCACGTCGTGAAACTACACGCGCACTTTACCTAGACATCGATGCCAGCTCAGAACTTGAGGGCCGTATCGCTGCTCGCCAACTTGTCGAAGAAAATCGCCCAGAGTACAATATCGAGTATATCGAACTCTTGTCTGACAAATTGCTAGATTACGAAAAAGAAACTGGCGCCTTCGAAATTACGGAGTTCTAATATGGCCTACACTCTTAAACCTGAAGAAGTCGGCGTTTTTGCCATCGGTGGTCTGGGAGAAATCGGGAAAAACACTTACGGGATTGAATACCAAGATGAGATTATCATCGTCGATGCTGGGATTAAATTCCCAGAAGATGACTTGCTGGGTATCGACTACGTTATTCCTGACTACTCTTACATCGTGGATAATATCGACCGCGTCAAGGCTGTTCTAATCACACACGGACACGAGGACCACATCGGTGGGATTCCATTCCTGCTCAAGCAAGCAAATGTCCCTATCTATGCTGGACCACTTGCCTTGGCTTTGATCCGTGGGAAACTCGAAGAACACGGCCTCTTGCGCAACGCCAAACTTTACGAAATCAACCATAATACTGAGTTGACCTTTAAAAATCTCAAGGCAACTTTCTTTAGAACGACTCACTCTATTCCAGAGCCTTTGGGGATTGTCATTCATACTCCTCAAGGAAAAATCGTCTGTACAGGTGACTTCAAGTTTGACTTTACACCAGTTGGAGAACCTGCGGACTTGCACCGTATGGCGGCTCTTGGTGAAGAAGGCGTACTCTGTCTCCTGTCTGACTCAACAAATGCGGAAGTGCCAACCTTTACCAACTCTGAAAAAGTCGTTGGTCAGTCCATCATGAAGATTATCCAAGGCATCGAAGGACGTATCATCTTTGCATCCTTTGCCTCAAATATCTTCCGTCTCCAGCAAGCAACTGAAGCTGCTGTTAAAACTGGACGTAAGATTGCGGTCTTTGGTCGTTCTATGGAAAAGGCTATTGTCAACGGAATTGAGCTTGGTTACATCAAAGCTCCTAAGGGAACCTTTATCGAGCCAAATGAAATCAAAGACTACCCTGCAGGAGAAATTCTGATCCTCTGTACAGGTAGTCAAGGCGAGCCTATGGCAGCCCTCTCTCGTATCGCCAACGGAACCCACCGTCAGGTGCAACTTCAACCAGGTGATACCGTTATCTTCTCTTCTAGCCCAATCCCTGGAAACACTACTAGCGTCAACAAGCTGATTAACATCATTTCAGAAGCTGGTGTCGAAGTTATCCACGGTAAGGTTAACAATATCCATACATCTGGACACGGTGGTCAGCAAGAGCAAAAACTCATGCTCCGCTTGATTAAGCCAAAATACTTCATGCCTGTCCACGGTGAATACCGCATGCAAAAAGTCCACGCTGGACTAGCAGTGGATACTGGTGTTGAGAAGGACAATATCTTTATCATGAGCAATGGTGATGTGCTTGCCCTTACTGCTGACTCAGCTCGTATCGCAGGTCATTTCAACGCCCAAGATATCTATGTCGATGGAAATCGTATCGGTGAAATTGGCGCAGCTGTCCTCAAAGATCGTCGTGATCTATCTGAAGACGGTGTCGTTCTGGCAGTCGCAACTGTTGACTTCAAATCACAGATGATTCTGTCTGGTCCAGATATCCTCAGTCGAGGCTTTGTCTACATGAGAGAGTCTGGCGACTTGATTCGCCAAAGCCAGCGTATCCTCTTCAATGCAATTCGTATCGCACTGAAAAACAAGGATGCTAGCGTACAATCTGTCAATGGTGCCATTGTCAACGCCATTCGACCATTCCTTTATGAAAATACAGAACGTGAACCGATTATCATCCCGATGATCCTCACACCAGATGAAGAATAAAGCAAGAAAACAGCCCCGATTTTTCGGAGCTGTTTTTCTCTATGCTTTCTTTTTAGATTAAAACTCAATAAAAATCGAAATCAGACTAGAAGGCTAGGCGAAAGCATAACTTAAGTTAGGTGAGCCGAAGCCGACGACGTATCATTTTGATTTTTGAAGAGTTTTAGAAATACTACGATTTTTACCTTCCAGATACACCATCAGAATCGAAATATCTGCTGGGTTTACTCCCGAAATACGGCTGGCTTGGCCGATGGTTTCTGGATTGATGAGTTTGAACTTCTGACGAGCTTCTGTCGCGATAGAATCAATATCATCCCAATCAATATTGGCTGGAATGCGTTTTTCTTCCATGCGTTTCATCTTGGCAACCTGGTCCATGGCTTTGGAAATATAGCCTTCGTATTTGATTTCTGTTTCAATCAATTCGATAATCTTGTCATCCAAGTCCTCAGCAGCTGGCCCGATGAAAGCCACCACATCTTGATAAGAAACTTCTGGACGGCGAAGGAATTCCTTGGCTGTCACTGCATCGGTCAACGGCTTGAAGCCCATCTCCTCAACCTTGGCATTGGTTTCCTTGACTGGCTTGAGTTTGATACTATCTAGGCGTTTCATCTCATTTTCAAATTGATTTTTCTTGATTTCAAAGCGAGCCCAGCGTTCATCATCCACAAGGCCAATCTCGCGTCCCATCTCTGTCAAACGCATATCGGCATTGTCATGACGGAGAATGAGACGGTATTCAGCACGACTGGTCAAAAGGCGATAAGGCTCAATGGTTCCCTTGGTCACCAAGTCGTCAATCATGACCCCAATATAACCGTCACTACGCTTCAAAATCAACTCAGGCTTGCCTTGGACTTTCAAAGCTGCATTGATCCCAGCGATAATCCCTTGGCCAGCAGCTTCTTCATAACCTGATGTTCCATTTGTCTGACCAGCAGTGAAGAGGCCTGAGATTTTCTTGGTTTCCAAAGTCGCACGCAACTGGTGAGGCAAGACCATGTCGTACTCAATGGCATAACCTGTTCGCATCATCTCTGCATTTTCCAAACCTTTGATAGAATGAACAAGTTCACGCTGGACATCCTCAGGCAGACTGGTTGAAAGTCCTTGAACATAGACTTCCTCAGTATTGCGCCCTTCTGGCTCAAGAAAGAGTTGGTGGCGTTCCTTGTCCGCAAAGCGCACAATCTTGTCTTCAATTGACGGGCAGTAACGAGGTCCCACTCCCTTGACCACACCTGTAAACATAGGCGCACGGTGGAGGTTGTTTTGAATAATCTCATGACTGGTACCATTGGTATAGGTCAACCAGCATGGCACTTGGTCCTTTACATAGTCCTCATCACGTGAAGTGTATGAGAAGTGATTAGGCGCTTCATCTCCTGGCTGAATCTCGGTCACATCGTAGTTGATAGAAGAAGCTTTAACACGTGGAGGGGTTCCTGTCTTGAAACGACCGATTTCGAGGCCCAGTTCCTTGAGATTATCAGCAAGGTTAATAGAAGCTAGGCTGTGGTTAGGACCTGATGAATACTTAAGGTCTCCAATGATAATTTCCCCACGGAGGGCTGTCCCTGTCGTCACGATAACAGCCTTAGCAGCATACTCTTGATGGGTTGCTGTACGAACACCGACAACTTTGCCGTCTTCCACCAAAATCTCATCGATCATGGTCTGACGAAGGGTCAGATTTTCTTGATTTTCAACTGTCTTGCGCATTTCCTTAGAGTAAAGTTCCTTGTCAGCCTGCGCACGAAGGGCACGAACGGCAGGACCCTTACCTGTGTTGAGCATCTTCATCTGGATGTAAGTCTTGTCAATGGTCTTAGCCATTTCACCACCGAGTGCATCGACTTCACGCACAACAATACCCTTGGCAGAACCACCGATAGAGGGATTACAAGGCATGAAAGCCAGCATCTCAATGTTAATGGTCGCAAGCAAGACCTTACAGCCCATACGACTAGCGGCCAATGAAGCCTCAACCCCAGCGTGTCCCGCACCGATTACAATAATATCGTATTCTTCTGTAAAATTATATGTCATTTCTTAACCTTTCAAAAATTTCTCGCAAATAAGGAACTAACTTCTCCTCCTCTAGAGCTTGATCCATAGTGACCCATTTAAAGTGCATATGCTCTTCAGGATCTAATCGGATAATTGGCTTCTCCCCAACCCACTCTGCCTTATAAACTAAGCGAGTAAAGACCGTATCCTTAGAGGTATCCAGTTGACTATCTTCGTGAAGAAGTTTGAGCGAACTGCTATCTAGCCTAACTCCCGCTTCTTCAATGCATTCTCTAAGAGCACCATCTCGCGGAAGTTCACCCTTTTCAACCCCACCACCAGGAATATCCCAATAAGTTGGATAAACGTTAGGTTGTCCTCTTTTAATTTCCGAACGCTGAATGAGCAAATAATCATCACCACTATGAACAAGTACATGGGCAATAAGCTTAACCATCCTTTTCTCTCCTATTCCTCAAGATGAATGTGTCGCAGTTGACCGTCCCAATCTGGTAGGGCTGTTTTTAAAAAGGCTGGAACTAGCTGGAAATCCTCAAGCTTATCCAAGTCAAGCCATTCGCAGGGTTGCGTCTTCTCATCTTCCTGCATGGTCAATGGGGCATCTTCAAGTAAGTCCACCAGATAATGAAACTCGATATTGTGATAGGAAACACCGTCCTGTTCAAAACGATTTTCAACCACAAAAGCTAGCTGACCAGCTTGAGCTTTGACACCCAGTTCTTCCCTCACTTCACGGACTACCGCGTCTTCCGTTCTTTCATTGACTTGAATCGCACCGCCGATAGTGTAATACTTGCCCTTGTCTTTGGTGACTAGAAGCTTGCGATTTTGGAGAATCAAGGCTGTCGCCCGAACACCAAAAACCGTATTTCCTACTTTTGTCCGAAAATCTTGCTGAGTCATTTTTGTCCTTTCCTCTAAACGACACAAAAACAGTCAAAACTCCAAAGAAGTGCAGGACAAAAAAGCCTGCAACATCCATGAGCTTTGACCATCATTTCTATTGCTTTTATTATTGTAGCAAATTGAGAAAATTTGTCAATCTAAATGTACTGACAAACTTGTCCATCGCGGTAAGCATTGTCAATCAAACCACCACCCAGACACTCCTCGCCATCGTAAAAGACAACTGCCTGACCTGGTGTGATGGCGCGTTGCGGTTCTGCAAAGATAACCTCTGCCTTGTGTCCTTTGACATGGACGGTCACCTTAGAATCAGGCTGACGGTAGCGGAATTTAGCCGTACATTCGAGCGTAAACTCCTCTGGCATGCCACGAGTAAAGTGAACTTGACTAGCCTCAAGGCTGGTTGACATGAGCGAATCATGGTAGAATCCTTGGCCAACATAGAGGATATTTTGGCTGAGGTCTTTTCCGACAACGAACCAAGGGGCATTGTCACCACCGTGTTGTCCACCGATACCAAGCCCGCCACGCTGACCAATCGTATAGTACATAAGACCTGCATGCTCACCCATATCGCGACCATCTACAGTCATCATACGACCAGGCTGAGCTGGCAGGTAGTTGCTGAGGAAGCTTTTAAAGTTCTTTTCCCCAATAAAGCAAATCCCTGTCGAGTCTTTCTTCTTAGCAGTCGCAAGGCCTGCTTCTTCTGCTAGTCTGCGTACTTCAGGCTTTTCCAAATGTCCCAAGGGGAACATGGTTTTTTGGAGTTGTTCTTGCGACAGTTGGCTGAGGAAATAGGTCTGGTCCTTGCCATTGTCCACGCCACGAAGCATGTGAACTGTCCCGTCCTCATCACGCGCTACTCGGGCATAATGCCCAGTCGCTACATAGTCTGCCCCCAAGGTCATGGCATAGTCCAAAAAGGCCTTAAACTTGATTTCCTTGTTGCACATAACATCTGGATTTGGCGTGCGCCCTGCACGGTATTCCGCTAGGAAATACTCAAAAACGCGGTCCCAGTACTCTTTTTCAAAATTGACAGAGTAGTAAGGAATGCCAATCTGGTCTGCCACCGCAGCCACATCCTTGTAATCTTCGGTCGCCGTACAGACGCCGTTTTCATCTGTGTCATCCCAGTTCTTCATGAAGATACCGATCACATCGTAGCCCTGCTCCTTGAGAAGAAGAGCCGTCACCGACGAATCAACACCACCACTCATCCCCACAACAACACGTGTTTTAGAGTTATCACTCATGGTAAGTCTCCCATCTATTCGTTTATTCACGATTGAAGGTCGTGTGTGCTTTAACGATTGAAGGTCGCTTGAGCAGTATTCATTATAACATGCTTGGTTGGAGAAGACAAGGAAGAGGCTGTCAATCGACCAACCTCTTATCCTGAACCTATCAATCTATCACTTTCTAGCTTCATTCGCTTTCTTAGCGACTGCAATTTGGTATTTCACTTGGTCAAACCCTGTACCTCCCAAGGAATTTCGTCTTTGAACAGCAGTTTTAGGTTGCAAGTAAACATAGATATCCTCGGCAATGAGGGAATGATAGGTTTGTAATTCCTCCAAAGTCCAATCTTGAATATTTTTAGCAGACTTGATAGAGTCTAGCACTAATCTTCCCACAACCTCATGAGCTTCTCTAAATGGCAAGCCTTTCCCTGCCAAATAATCTGCCAACTCAGTCGCATTTGAAAAGTCCTTCTCTGTAGACTCTTGCATTTTTTCCTTGTTTACCTGCAAACTAGATAACATACCTGCCAATACATCGAGAGAATTTAAAATCGTCTCGACCGTGTCAAACATTCCTTCCTTATCCTCTTGCAAATCCTTATTATAAGCTAAGGGCAAGGATTTCATGACTGTCAACAGTCCAAACAGATTCCCATAAACTCTACCAGTCTTTCCTCGAATCAACTCAGCCATATCTGGATTTTTCTTTTGGGGCATAATAGAGGAACCTGTTGTAAACGTATCTGACAAGGTAATGAATTGGTACTCAAAGCTACACCAATTGATCATTTCTTCACAAAAACGGCTCATATGCATCATGAGTATGCTGGCATTGGACAGAAATTCTAAGATAAAATCGCGGTCACTAACAGCATCCAAAGAATTTGTATAAGGTTGCTTAAACTCTAACAAATCGCTAGACAATTGGCGATCAATGGGGAAAGTCGTCCCTGCCAAAGCTGCCGCACCTAGAGGGCATAGGTCTGTATGCTTCTGGTTAAATTCAAAACGTTCACTGTCTCTCTGAAACATATTGTAGTAAGCCATCAGGTGGTGGGCAAAACTAATAGGCTGGGCATGTTGCAGATGGGTATAGCCCGGCATGATAGTCTCCACATGATGTTCCGCCAAGTCTAATAAAACACCTTTGAGATGAGTCAGTTTATCTAGGACATGGCCTAGTTGTTCCTTGAGATACAAGTGCATATCTGTCGCAACTTGGTCATTTCTAGAACGAGCCGTATGTAGCTTCCCTGCAAGGGGACCAATTTTTTCTGTCAGCAATACTTCCATATTCATATGAATATCTTCGTTTGCGATATCAAAGTCAAGTTGGCCTGCCTCTAGCTCTTCTAAAAGCTCTTTCAAACCTGCTTGAATCTTTTCTGACTCCTTCAAACTCAAAATGCCCGTCTGACCCAACATCTGAACGTGGGCTAAAGAACCAATCACATCAAATTTAGCTAATTTCTGGTCAAAAGATATACTCGCACCAAAGCGCTCTACCCAGTCTTCGACAGTACCTTCAAAGCGACCACCCCATAATTTTGTATTCTTAGCCATATCACATCCACCTCTCTATCCAATCGCCCTATTTGGCGCTTTTTTGAACCTCAGAATGAACCTTGGTTGGAAGTCCCCACAACTTAATAAAGCCAACAGCCGCATCTTGGTCAAAGGTATCTGCACTGGTATACGTCGCCAAATTTTCATCGTAAAGAGAATTTGGTGATTTCCGAGCTACGACCTGAGCACTTCCCTTATAGAGTTTGACTTTTGCAGTCCCATTGACAACTTTTTGAGTCTCTTTAATATAAGCAATCAAGGCTTGTATAGCCGGACTAAACCACAAAGCATTATAAATGAGATTTGATAATTCATTTTCTATGATTGGTTTAAAATGAGCCACTTCTCTCACAAGCGTCAAATCCTCAATTTCCTTATGAGCTGTCAGCAAGGTCACTGCCCCTGGGCATTCATAGATTTCTCTTGATTTAATCCCAACCAAACGATTTTCCACGTGGTCAATCCGTCCGACCCCATGTTTTCCAGCTATTTCATTGAGTTTTTGAATCAAATCTGCCAATTTTAGCCCTTCTCCATTGAGGGAAACTGGAACACCTTCACTAAACTCAATCTCAATGTATTCTGGGATATCTGGAGCTTGCTCTGGAGAAGTTGTGATACCAAAGGCTTCTTCTGGAGCCTGATTCCATGGATTTTCCAAAATACCACACTCATTGGCACGTCCCCAAAGATTTTGGTCGACAGAGTAAGGATTGTCAAGGTCAGCAGGAACAGGTACCCCATTTTCCTTGGCATAATGAATTTCTTCCTCCCTAGACCATTTCCATTCACGAACTGGCGCAATCACTTTTAAATTGGGATCCAAGGCTGCAATCGATACTTCAAAACGTACTTGGTCATTCCCCTTACCTGTACAACCATGAGCAATTGTAGTCGCTCCTGTCTGATGCGCTATTTCAACCAATTTTTTAGAAATAAGAGGGCGACTCAAGGCAGATACCAAGGGATACTTTTGTTCATAATAGGCATGTGACTGAAGAGCCACTAGCACATAATCTGTAGCAAATTCGTCCTTAACATCAATGACATAAGATTCGACTGCCCCAACCTTAAGAGCCTTATCATGGATGAAATCTAAGTCTTTCCCTTCACCCACATCCATACAAACTGCAACAACATCATAGTCTTTCTTTAGCCAGGTAATAGCAACTGATGTGTCTAAACCGCCAGAATAGGCCAAAATTACTTTTTCTTTACTCATGTTCTTTTCCTTCTTTCTATTTTTCAATGGATGCTTTAAAGGCATCCTCAATGAGTTTGTCTAATTCCCCAGACTCCTTCAACTTTTGAATGGTTTTATCGACTGCCTCTTTCAATTCCTTGCTATCTTTTTTCATGGCGACCGCGTAGGAATCATCTTGCTCTTTTTCAAAATTGAGGTCTGCGATTGCTAAATCAGGATTATTTTCCACAAATCCCTTGGCAACTGGTTCTTCAAAGATAACGGCATCCACTTGTCCTGATTTTAAATCTGTGATTAAATTCCCATTTTTAGGCAGAGATACGAGGGAAGAATTTTGTAGCAAATCTTTCGCCATCGTCTCTTGAATAGAACCTTTCTGCGCTCCGACCTTTTTCTGCGCTAAGTCGTTGACAGACTGATAAGTGGCTAAATCAGATTTTTTGACAATGAGCTTATTTTTTGAAGTATAGTAGGGAGTTGAAAAATCGAACACCTTACTCCGTTCATCTGTCTTAGAAACACCTGATATGGCAAGATCGGCTTTTCCTGATTGAACACTAGCCAGTACATTGTCAAAACTCATGGGAGATAGTTCCAATTCGACACCTAGTTCTGTTGCGATAGCCTTGGCTAATTCGATATCTGAACCCACAATCTGATTTTTCCCATCAACCACTTTTTGATATTCAAATGGAGCAAAATCTGGATTGAGGGCTACAACCAATTTTCCTTTGGACTTGATGGCTTCAATTCCAGCCGATTGATTGTTACTACAAGCAAATAGTAGGGGGAGCATCACTAAACCAAACATCGTCATCAACACCTTCTTCATCTTATTCATAACAAAGCCTCCTTTATGTTTATTCTTTTTGGTTGTATAAATAATACTCCTATCCTCATCGTTTGTCAAGCCTAAATTGAAAAATTTTTCAATTTGAAACAAAAAAACCTAGAAATACTACATAAAAATGTCATTCCTAGGCGTATTTATGCTATTTCTCTCTGAAAAACATGAGTATTCAGCCAGTCAAAAGGAGCTGAATGAACTCATTTCCCCTCGCCCAATTCAATGATCCGATGACATTGTTGGGCTACATAAGCATCGTGGGTCACGATAATGACTGTTTTCCCCTCTCGATTCATCTCTAAGAGAAACTTCAAGACCAAGTCTCTATTTTCAGGATCCAGAGAACCTGTTGGTTCATCGGCTAAAATCAGCTGGCTGGGTTTTAAGATGGCTCTAGCAACTGCAATTCGTTGTTGCTCCCCACCAGACAACTCGGAGACCTTTTGATGCAAAGTAGCTGACAAACTTACTCTCTCTAAAATCTCTTCCACCTTTTTGAGCTTGTCTTTCTTAGACAATTTCACATATTTCAGTGCCAGCATGAGATTATACTCGACCGTTTCATCATCAATCAGGGCAAAATTTTGAAATAGATAAGAGATATGTTCACGGATTATTGTTTGCGACTTAGCAGAATTGACCGCTAGATTTGTCTGACCAAAAATCTCATACCGTCCGCTGTAATCACCATCTATCAAACCTAATAAATTTAACAAGGTCGACTTGCCACTGCCACTTTTTCCAACGATAGCAACTAAATCCCCCTGATCAATCCTGAGAGACAAGTTATCCAAAATCACTTTTCCTCCAATGGTTTTGGTAATATTTTTCAACTCAATCATAAGATGCCCCCTTTCAATAACTCTGCTAGGCTTCTTTTCTCCATCCTAGAAGCCAAAACTAGCACAAACAGTATATCCAGACATGTAAAACCTGCAAACAGTAGGAATGGCAAGAACGCATGGGCAAAGAAAATCAATACTAGAAGAGGAAGACTATAGCCCAGCAAGAGCAGAACGAGGAGAGGGCGATAGCGATCGACCAGTTTCCACCCCATAAACTTCTTGGTAATGATATCCCTGCGCTTCAACAAGAAAGTGGTAACGAGTAAAAAGTAGGAGACAATCATACTGAGAAGAGCAAATAAGGCAAAAAGAACGTTAAAATTACGAACAGAATCCCGATAGGTATCAACCATCCCCTCTTGAATTGCTTGAATCGATGAAAATTTTAAATAGCTACCATCAGATAAGTTATCGACTAACTCTGTAATCACTTTTTGATTTTGTTCTGTATTTTCAACTTTCATCGGGTTGTTTAAACCTGTCGTTGACAAGTGAGTCTTTTCTTCCCACATCATGTCTTGATCATTTACCAGACTAATGATTGGATTGTGGAGATTTTCCTTTCGCTCATTATTATAAGGGAAGAAAGACCAATCTCCTTCATAGTAAGCAATTTCTACATCCATATCTTCTATTGTTTGCTTTTGCTGATCTTCATACCTCAGAGAAAGATAGGCGATGGATTTTCCCAAGAACTGATTCTTGCCTTCTTGTCCTTTATCACTGGCTGGCATCAAAATAACTTTTTTAGTGCCGGTATCTGGTAACTTGAATCCCTTGCTCTTTAGAAAATTGCTATTAGCATAGTAAACATCTACCTTATCAGGTAGTTGGTAGTTCTGCACTTGTTCAGCTTTGATGACTGGTTTGATAGGAAGACTCGCACTTCGAACATAATTTACTTGTATTTTTGCTAGCAAGTCTTGATAAAATTGATAGAAATAATCTGTAGATTTCCCTGACCCTGCTAGCTCTTCTTGCCACAGGTTATCATTGAGTTTGAAGGTTTCTAAGGTCAGGTAATTGCCTTGGCTTACCCACTGTTTCTGATAAGCAAGTTCTTTGTTTTCTTGTTCTAGACTTCTGCCTACCCCAATCAGTAAGGCCGTCAGTAAAATAGTTGTTCCTATTTTCATCACATAATTGAAGATGAGACCAAGTTTGACAGATGAAAAACCTTTCAACATGGAACTGACTGTCATTTTCTGAATCATCAGGTAGGTCAGCCAACTGATGAACAAATACAACTGTAAAAGCAGAAATTGGGATAAGAGTAAACTTGGGAACAGAAGTTTTGGCCTGTAGTCCAGCACTAAAAATAGTCCCAAGTCAATGACAAGACTTCCACCCAAGAGAAGATAAAAATTAGTCTTTACAAAACCAGCTAAAATCGCCCTGCTTTGAAAACCAAGTAACTTTTGAACCCCCACTCGTTTCATCTCCATCATCGGCTGATAAACTGTCATTAAAATCACAAGCAAGATTGCCAAGATAAAGATAATGATAGATAGTAACAACTCTTGATTTAGCACTCCAACCTGACTTCGGTAAGTGGGTTCTAATAAAATCGTCTTATCTATCTGGAAAAAATCACTCCACTTTTGTAGAATGGTATCGCGATCTATCTCTTTGCTGGAGGTAATCATGTAGCGCCCATTTACAGTATGGGATTTATCCTCAATGTAGGATTGAAAGGTCTGGAGTCGAATGAGTTTCACCTTTAAAAAGGTGGGAATGGTTCCTAGATTATTGGGAAGATCCTGGTTGCTGTAGACCCCCTTCTCATTCTTTGAAAAATCAAGAGAAGTCAGACCGAACTCTTGATAGGGGAAGGTTTCCTTATCAAAAACACCAGCCTTGACGGCCTCATCGCCATTATCTACTTTGATAATAGAGACCTTGTCTTGACTTGCAACCTCTTCAAAAAACTGGAGAATCGTTTCTGTCGGTTTAGTGACATCTTTCAAGTACAAGTCAAATGAATAAGTTGTCTTGCCCATCTCCTGAATCCGCACTATTTCACGTGTAACATTTACATTCAGGACAAAAAACGTAGTACACAGCAAGAGCAGGAGCATACAAAGATGACTGATTTTTTTCATAGAGATACCTCCCGTGAAGAGACGAAAGCGAGATAGGTGCAGGTACTTTTTATTTTTTGCTAGACCTTAAGTAGGTGTAAATAAATCCTGCACTTATAGCCAGAGTTGTCCACCATTTAAAATCAATATGCAAAAGTGAAAAGATTATAAAACTGATGATTAGCGAGGCTAAAATATAAACAATGATTAAAATTTTATTTTTCATAGGAATTGCCTTTCTGAATGAATTCTAGTGTTTACAGCTCATTTGTAAAGTTTACAATAAGCCACTAGGGCAATTGTCAATCAGAATGTCCGTTTATCTGTCAATAATCCGAGAAAATCTTGTCGTTTCAAGTCAGAGAAATGTTTGGTAGAAAGACTTCCTTTTTGAAGTCCATCATCTCTAACCTGTAAATAATAGCTATGTTGGCTTGTTTTAATTGTTAAAAAATCGCCAAATACAAAAAATTTTTTCCAGTTACGAATCTCAAATTCTTTCATCTCTGATTTTGGAATGCGGATAAGTCCTTGCCGCAAATCACGATGATGCTCACTTGTGAAAGTCATCCCATTCCCAAGATTTCTTATCAGTAGTTCATCTGGAGTTACCATCACCAACGCTATTTTAGTTAAGAAAATTTCAACTGTTGGTGGTAAAATCGCCAAATTAAACCAGGGATGTAGGTAACGATAAGCTAAGAAATAGTGAGGCTCCTCACCCAATCCTAGTTGTTTATATAAGGCCTTGACCTCACTATCCAACCTCGTTTCAAAAGACACATCCGAATACTCTTCTTCCTTTCTCTGATTAAAATAACGCATCCAGACTAGGAATCCTATAAAGACTAGGACAAATATTCCTGATAAAAGATATTTTAAATTGTAGTTCATCACTTAACCTCCTGATTAACTACTCTACCTAAAGCAGAAGAATCGTATTTATTTTAAAAATAGTTCCATAACAACTTTAAATAAAACTGGTGACATTGTATCAAGCTAGAATTCTTTCTTTTCTAGTTGCATCATAATTCTTTGCTGAATACAAAGTTAAGGGTACTGTATTTGTTAACGCTTACACAATCCCTGTTTTACCTATATTATAAATCAACATATATAACCTGTCAAATAATTAAAGAAAAATATTAAATATTTTCAAGTAGTTTCAGTCTTGAATACAATCAAGTTGAAAGGAATACCGTGTGGTTTTTGAATTTTTGAAGTTTCATAGGTCAGTTTGTTGGATAATGTTATAAGAAAATTCATGCTCATCAATAGAAGGCTTAATTCCCCTACAATTATCTGTTTACCTCTGTTATACATTCTAATTTTCTCTAGTCAGCGCAACATCTTTTTATTTTTTGCTGGATTTTAAGTCTGCAAAATAATACTAAACGAAACTAAAATGAATACTCCTTACTTTTCTTGAGAGTGAAAAAATACAATAAAATGATTGTAGTGATTACCACAAGATACTGACTAATAGACATCGTATTCGAAGCCACAAATACAGGTAAGGAATAAAAAGGAAGAAGTTCAATTGCTTTGATAAACAAATCATTACTAGTATTCATCATAATCGTATTTAATATATTAGGGATAAAGAGTAGTAAAGCTACTAAAATACCAAATACCAAGCCACTTTTCAATTTGTATAAATAGAAAATGTAAGATAATAGAAAATAAAATAGGACTAACAAAATTGTATTGACTACAATGGCTACTATAAAATCTAATCCTAACTCACCTGGAACACCCAATTTACTTACGATGACTAGTAACACAATACCATTCAAAGCATAGATAATGGAAACTGAGATGGCATATAGAAAATTGGACAAGACATAAATCATCCGATTTTTCTGTTGATTATAAAATAAACTGATCGTATTGTGGGAAAAATCCCTGCTAATAATTCGGTTAGCATGTATAACAGCCATTAACATACCGAGCATAGCATAAAAGTTTGAAATATGCTTAATACCAAGCGATGTCCCTTGAGTCTTTAGAATAAAGAATGTAACCAATATCGGCGGTATAAACGAGATAATCAAACCGAGATATATTACGCCTGATGAATATAAATCCCTTATATTTTCCTTAAGAAAATTCAATTTATTTAATTTCATGATTATAACCTTCCTTTATTTTGAACGATTTAGATAAATATCTTTAAGCGTCTCTTTTTTAGTTTCAAAATCAATTACTTTAATAGAGTTTTCGTTAAAAAATTTAAAAAGCTCACTACTTTGAATATTCCCAGACATAGTAACTCTCAGTCTCTCTTCCTGAACAATATCCCCAAATTCTTGTTTGGTAATGAAAATGTCTCTATCTGTAGCTGATGAGAAAGCTATCTCAAACAAGTAATTATGACTATCTTTTCCTACTTTTTGAAATGTCAAAAGCCCGTTCTCCAAGAAAAGAACTCTCTCACAAATTTCTTCAATATCTTCTAATTTATGACTCGATATTAAAATTCCCACATTTTCATGTAAAGCTAAATTTTTTAGAACCGCTAAAACTATTTGTGATGATTCAATATCTAAACCATTAGTCGGTTCATCTAAAATCAATATATCGGGTTCCGTAACAAGAGTTAGAAGCAAAGCTAATTTTTGTTTTGTACCCAAAGAATAGGTCTTTACTTTTTTATTAATAGACTGAGTCAAATCTAACTCTTGAATCAAACTCCCAAATCTTTCTTGATTGTAGTCAACACCATATAAATTTGACAAATATTTTAAATTCTCTAAACCTGTTTTAGATAAAAATAATTTTGGTTCTTCGATTAAATACCCAACATTATCACTACTTATAATATTCCCTGAAGTCGGTTGGTTATTCTGAACAAGAATTTTCATCAACGTACTCTTGCCAACTCCGTTTCTCCCTACTAGACCAACAATTTCACCCTTATTAAGTGCAAAATTTATATCTTTGAGAATGATTGAATGACCATAATGCTTACTTACATTTATAACTTCCATTTTTTATTCCTCCCTGTATTTTGTATCTACAGTATACCTCTTCTTTATTCTATTTTAAAATTAGTTAACTTTTTTCACACAATATTTTAGTTTTCTTTTTTACTATTCCTGTTATTATGATACAATATTTTTAATAGGATTTTATTCTTTGTTAATTTTTTTCACGAAAAGGAGAAAATTATGCGTTATGATTTCGGGAAAGTATATAAAGAAATACGTGAGTCAAAAGGATTGACCCAAGAAGAGGTCTGTGGAGATATCCTTTCAAGAACCAGCCTATCAAAGATTGAAAGTGGCAAGGTAACTCCCAAATATGAAAATATGGAGTTTCTTCTCCGGCAAATCAATATGAGTTTTGAAGAGTTTGACTATATCTGCCATCTCTATCAACCGAGCCAACGAACAGAAATCATGCAAACCTATCTCAATATGAGCTCAACCCTAGGGACTAGTGAACTCGAAAAACTATTTCAAAAATGCCAAGACTATCTCAAAACCCACCACGACCTGCCCATAGAAGAAATCAGAGATATGTTGGAAATTGTCATTCATATCCGTCAACATGGTACAGAGCAACTGTCAGACCAAGTGAAACAGACTGTCAAAAAACTTTGGGAAAAAATTGAAAAACAAGATACATGGTATGAAAATGATCTAAAAATCCTCAATACCATCCTTTTCAGCTTTCCCATTGATCACCTCCATCTCATTACTGGAAAAATCCTGCAACGCTTGGAAGTCTATAAAAACTACCAACATTTATATGACTTACGAATGGCAATCCTACTCAATCTGTCCACCATTTACTTATACCATCAAGACAAAAACATGTGTCAACAAATCTGCTATACTTTACTAGAGGATGCCAAGAAAAAGAAGCACTACGATAGGCTTGCTATCTGCTATGTCCGTATCGGGATTTGTAGGGATGACGCTAGACTTATCCAAAAAGGGTTCTCCCTTCTGGAGCTGACCGAGGAAACTTCTATGCTGTCTCATCTCAAAAAAGAAGTGGAGAACTATTATCAACCGAAAGAAATATAAAAAGTCGAGGGATTTCCTCGACTTTTTCATATTATTCTGTTCGTTATTTCTTAATACCAGCCGTTGTTAAGCCAGAAGTTTTTAGCGGCTGTCCATGAACCGTAACGTCCTGCAACGTAGGCATCTGCTACACGTTCTTGGTTTTCAGCTGAGTAGTCACCATTCAAGTATGAATCTGTCAATTGGTAACGTCCGATATAACGTCCATTTGTAGCTGTATAGCTACCGCCTGATTCTTTTTGAGCGATCCATTCTTTGGCTTCTGCTTCAGATCCGCTTACAGTTGAAACAACTGTTGCTTCTGCTACTGTTTCGCTTGCTACTGGAGTTTCCTCCTCTACTTCTGTAGTTTCTGCTGCTGGAACTGAAACAGTTTCATCTTGAGCAGCTGGTGCTGCATAAGTCGTTGAAGCTGGTGCTACTGGCGCTGCTGGACCGTCGATAACCAACTCTTGACCAACATAAATCATATGGATGTTGTCAATGTGGTTGTTTTCTGCCAATTTCTCAACTGTTGTGTTGTGAGTTTCAGCGATTTCTGAAAGTGTATCACCTTCTTTAACAGTGTAAGTTGATGATTCTTGAGCAGATACAAATGATGGAGCAAATACTGCAAACAAGGCAGCTACTCCTGCAAGAGTTGTTTTAATCTTTTTAGTTGTTGATTTCATATTTGAAAATTCTCCTTCTTTCTATACTTCTATCATACCCTTTAAATATTACTGTTTCTTGACACTTTTATGTAGAAATATTACAAAATTATTTTTTATTTCCCTAAATAATGTGTTTTTTGTCATAAAAGATACTATTTTTATGCTATTTGAGGTATTAGAAAGGTTTTCGTCCACAATTAAAGTCAAGACCTTTATTCTTTGATATAATAGAGATAAGAATTTTTATAAGGGGAAACTGATGAAATCACTTCGTTTTCAATCTGTCTTTGATATCATCGGACCAGTTATGATTGGCCCATCTAGTAGCCATACCGCTGGTGCTGTTCGTATTGGGAAGATTGTCTCTTCCATTTTTGATGACACTCCGACAGAAGTCGAATTCCAACTATTTAACTCATTTGCCAAAACCTATCGAGGTCACGGAACAGACCTAGCCCTTGTTGCAGGTATTTTGGGCATGGATACAGATGATCCTGAAATCCCAAACAGCCTGGAAATTGCCCACAAGCGTGGTATCAAGATTGTCTGGACTATTCAGAAAGACAGTAATGCTCCTCACCCAAACACCACTAAAATTACCGTCAAAAATGCCCACAAGACCATCAGTGTGACTGGTATTTCTATCGGTGGAGGAAATATTCAGGTAACTGAACTCAATGGCTTTGCCGTCTCTCTCAATATGAATACACCGACTATCATCATTGTTCATCAAGATATTCCAGGTATGATTGCCCTCGTAACAGAGGCACTTTCACGCTATGGTATCAATATCGCCCAGATGAATGTTACTCGTGAAAAAGCTGGTGAAAAAGCTATTATGATTATTGAAGTCGACAGTCGTAACTGTGATGAGGCCATCGAAGAAATTCGAAAAATCCCTCATCTCCATAATGTCAATTTCTTTAAATAGGAGGAAGCATGTTTTATTCTATCAAAGAATTGGTTGAGCAAGCAGATCTGGACTTTCAAGGAAATGTCGCAGAACTCATGATTACAACCGAGTTTGAATTGACCGGTCGCGAACGTGAAGAAGTCCTCCTTCTCATGGAACGCAATCTAGAAGTCATGAAAGCCTCTGTCCAACTTGGCCTCAATGAAAATAAATCTCGTAGTGGCCTGACAGGTGGAGATGCTGCCAAATTGGATCACTACATCAAAAACGGAAAAACCTTGTCAGATTATACGATTCTCTCGGCTGCCCGAAATGCCATCGCAGTCAATGAACACAATGCCAAAATGGGCTTGGTCTGTGCCACTCCGACCGCAGGAAGTGCTGGCTGTCTGCCTTCCGTTCTCACTGCTGCTATTGAAAAATTAGACCTCAGCCACGAGCAACAGCTGGATTTCCTCTTTGCTGCCGGTGCCTTTGGACTAGTCATCGCAAACAATGCCTCTATCTCAGGTGCTGAGGGCGGTTGCCAAGCTGAGGTTGGTTCAGCCTCTGCTATGAGCGCTGCCGCCTTGACTCTAGCTGCAGGAGGAACACCTTATCAGGCCAGTCAGGCCATTGCCTTTGTCATTAAAAATATGCTAGGCCTCATCTGTGACCCTGTTGCCGGCTTGGTTGAAGTTCCCTGTGTCAAGCGCAATGCTATGGGAGCTAGCTTTGCCTTCATCGCAGCAGACATGGCCCTGGCAGGTATCGAATCTAAAATCCCTGTGGATGAAGTTATCGATGCCATGTACCAAGTGGGAGCAAGCATGCCAACTGCCTTTCGTGAAACAGCTGAAGGTGGACTCGCTGCCACACCTACTGGTCGTCGCCTCCAAAAAGAAATTTTCGGAGAATAAGCTTATCAAATAGGAGAAACCATGACCTCTATCTCAGCTATCTTTTTCGATCTGGATGGAACCCTCGTCGACAGTTCTATCGGAATTCACAATGCCTTTACCCATACCTTTAAGGAGCTGGGGGTGCCTAGTCCTGATGTCAAAACGATTCGTGGTTTTATGGGACCGCCCCTTGAAAGTAGTTTTGCGACCTGCCTGCCCAAAGAACAAATTTCTGAGGCTGTGCAGATATACCGTTCCTACTATAAGGAAAAAGGCATCCATGAAGCTCAAATTTTCCCTCAGATTGTAGAATTGCTTCAAGAACTATCCAAGAATTACCCTCTCTACATCACCACTACAAAAAACACTCCAACCGCTCAAGACATGACTAAGAACTTGGGAATCTATCATTTCTTTGCTGGCATTTATGGTTCCAGCCCTGAGGCACCCCATAAGGCAGATGTCATTCGCCAAGCCTTGCAGACACATCAACTAGCACCAGAACAAGCCATCATCATCGGAGATACCAAGTTTGATATGCAGGGGGCTCAAGAAACAGGCATTCAGAAATTAGCTGTCACTTGGGGATTTGGAGAGCAAGCAGACTTGCTAAACTATCATCCTGATTTTATCGCTCACAAACCCATAGAAGTTTTGGAGTATTTTCAATAACATAGACTGGGCGACAACCCAACCCCATTTCAGAAGAAAAGAAAGTAAGTCTCTACATAACAAAACGCATATTACCAAGGTTTTTCTGTACTGACCCCAAAAAGTTAGACAAATAATTATTGAAAGGATTTAGTTCTGTATTGCACAGGACTGAGTCCTTTTAGTTTAACCTTAATTCGTTTGTTGTTGTAGTAATCAATATAGTCTACAATGGCTTGTTCCAATTGCTTAAGCGACTGAAATGACTTCTCATAACCATAAAACATCTCCGATTTCAGAATGCCAAAGAAGGACTCCATCATACCGTTGTCTGGGCTGTTACCCTTGCGCGACATAGATGCTTGAATTCCCTTACTCTCTAGGAACCGATGATAAGAGTCGTGTTGGTATTGCCAACCTTGGTCACTATGGAGAATCGTATCCTCGTAGTGTTTCTCTGTGAAGGCCTGTTCCAACATCGTTTTTACTTGTTCTAAGTTAGGTGAAGTTGAAAGATTATAGGCGATAATTTCGCTATTAAAACCATCTAAAACTGGTGATAAGTAAAGCTTTTGAGTACTTGCTGGAATGGCAAATTCTGTCACATCTGTGTAGCACTTTTCCATTGTTTTAGAGCCTTTAAATTGACGTTGAATGAGATTCTCTGCCTTCTTACCAACATCTCCTTTATGAGAAGAATATTTTCGTTTCTGTCGCACTTTAGCTTGTAAATTGAGTACTTTCATCAAGCGTTGAACTCTTTTCTGATTTACCAGATAACCACGATTTCTTAGTTCTAAATGAATCCGACGATAACCATAATTTCCCTTGTGTTCGATAAAAATGGATTGAATTTCAGCTTTAAGCTCTTGGTCCTTATCTGGTTTGTCTAGTTGTTTCAAGTGATAGTAGTAGGTCGAACGAGCTAGTTTAATGGCTTTTAGAAGAATATCTAACGAAAACTCAGTCATTAATTCTTGAACAATTTCTGTCTTTCTTCTTTCTCTTTTTTCTCCTTCAATCGGAGTTCTCTCAACTTTTTTAGGATGGCATTCTCCGCTCTCAGGTACTCATTTTCTGCTTGAAGACGTTCTAATTCTGTCCTCTCTTCAGGTCTCTTTTTTGGCTTACGTCCCATTTTAGGTACTCTCCCTCTTGTTTTCTCAACAATAGTATACCCATTTTTCTTGTATTGTGCTAGCCAATTAAGAAGTATCGTACGACTTGGGAGGCCGTATTCAAGAGAAACTCTATCTTTAGTCCAGCCTTCATGTAAGACTTTATGAATCATTTCTTGTTTTAAATCAGGAGAATAGTAACGATTTTTTCCTTTTTTGACGAACTCTATTCCGTAACGATCAATCAATTTAATCATATACCTAAGATTAGAATTATTTATCCCAAATTTATTTGAAAGCTTCTCTAAGCTATAGCCTTGTTTTCTAAGTTCATAGATCTGAACTTTATCATCATAAGTTAATTTCATAATAAAAATACCCCAAAAGTTAGATTTTCTCTGTCTAACTTTTGGGGTGCAGTTCATTCAAGACCTAATAATATGCGTTTTTCTTTTTTATTCAACGTGGGTTGTTTGATTGGCAAAGGCGATAATAGCTTGCTTCAACTCATCTCCACTAAGAGTGCGGAACTCTTCAATCTTTTGATCGATTGCTTCTAGAGGCATGACATTAACTTTACCAACGAAAATCTTATCCATAACTTGATTATCAACAAGTTCGGTTGATACCAAGAGTTCTTCGTAGAGTTTTTCGCCTGGGCGGATTCCAACTTCAACAATTGGAATTTCGCTTTCGGTGTGTCCACTTAGAAGGACCATTTTCTTGGCCAAGTCATAAATCTTGACTGGTTTGCCCATATCAAGGATAAAGACTTCTCCATCCTTGGCATAAGCACCAGCATGGATAACCAAACGGCTAGCTTCTGGAATAGTCATAAAGTAACGGGTCATGCGGAAGTCTGTCACCGTTACAGGCCCACCTTCAGCAATCTGGCGTTCAAAGACTGGAATGACACTACCACGGCTACCAAGTACATTCCCAAAACGAACTGCACAGTAGGTTGATTGGCTACGTTGGTTGAAACCAGTGACAATCAACTCAGCCACTCGCTTGGTTGCTCCCATAACATTTGGTGGATTAACCGCCTTATCTGTCGAAATCATAACCATCTTAGGTACTTTGGCTTCATCAACAGCCTTAGCAACATTGTAAGTTCCACGAATGTTATTTTTGAAGGCTTCTTTTGGATTGCGCTCCATCATAGGAACGTGCTTGTGAGCAGCCGCATGATAAACAATAGCTGGCTTGTACTGCTCAAAGACTTGCAAGAGGCGGTCATAGTCTTGAATGTCCGCAATCACAGGTACATAATCAATCCCTTGGAACTTGCGAATCAATTCATGATAAACAAGGTAGATTGAGTTTTCCCCATGACCGAGCAAGACGATACGTTCAGGATTGAAGCGACTAACTTGGCGACAGATTTCAGAACCGATTGAGCCACCAGCACCTGTGACTAAGATTGTCTTACCTGTCAGTTCTGCGCCCAGACGCGATTCATCAAGACGAATTTCCTGACGTCCCAAAAGGTCTGTGATATCAATCTTCTGGAATCCTCCACCTGCTTGGTGAAGTCCCTGAACAACCGTTTCAACCTTAGGCATCTTGTAACATTTGACACCCAGCTTATTACACATCTGCAAGATACGTTCATATTCTGACGGGTCAAGCGACGGAATCGCAACGATAACACGCTCGATTTGATGGCGTTTGGCTAATTCAGGCAGATCATCATATGAACCCAAAACAGGGATTCCACCAAGTTTTTGACCCTTTTTCTTAGAATCCTTGTCCAAAATACCAACAAGTTCTAATTCACTAGTTGGATGTTGGTAACTATCCATAAAGAGAGCTCCACCATCACCGGCACCAATCAAGAAGGTCCGACGGTGTTCTCCATCACCGCTTCCCTTTTTGCGTTTAGAGTAGATTAACTGCCAAGTAATCCGTGGTAATAAAATCAAGAAAGTACTCAACAAGATAAAGAGCACAATAAAACGGATGGAGAAGAGGGGCAAGAAGGCATAGCAGATACTATATGACAAGATACTGCTAGCAGTCACACCAAAAAAGATTTTCATAAAATCCGTAATCTTGCTGTAACGACTAATACTCGCGTTCAACCCCCAAAATCCAATCATCAATTGATAGAACAGGAAGGCCAAACTCGTATAGATAATGTAGTCAACAGGTGCTGGATTAATCAAGCCGTAGAATAAGATATAAGATACAATGATGGAAACCACCATACTCAAAATATCAAATATTCCCCAGAAAACCTGTTTTTGTTGTTTATTTAAAATTTCCACCAGATCAATCACATAATCTGTGAGTTTTTTATTCATAGAAATTTACTCCTCCTTAAAAGAGTTTTACTATATTGTTATTGTAGCATATTTTAATTTATTTGGCTTATTTTTCCAAATAAATAACCGTTCCCTTGTACTCCTTCTTCCATTTAACCCCTCTAATTAAACCTATAATCGTCCCAAGGCCATAAGCAAAGTGAATGGAAAATAAAAGAAAGGGCATCACAATTAGAAATCCATTTTTATGTTTTAATAAAGTCAGAAAAGTGAGCAGTAATAAAAGTAGAAAATAAGCACCTAATTGTAAAGTTATGAATACGAATGTGAATGGTAACAATGCTAGGCTAAACACAAGACTCAAAACAAATAAACAAGGGACATAGTGAAATAGTGATAAACACTTAGGCTGAACATGAGTTGTCAAGCCAATCCACAAACCATTTGAATACTTTTGATGCAGCATTTTCTTGAATGTTGGTCTAATATACTGATAAGATAGAATACTTGGGCTATAACGGATTTTATAACCATGCTCTCGAATTCTATAATGAATATCATTATCTTCAGTTCGGCCAAGTTGCTCATTTACTAAACCGACCTTCTGGAAAACCTCTCGTTTATACATCCCATGAAAAATGGAAGAAACATATCTATCCTCAGAACTATTTCGGTAATTGGCAATACTACTACCAAACATATTTTCCTCGACAAGATGCAAGGTCTCTGCCCATTTTCCCTTTCCTTCAACAATCGTCGGTCTAGGTCCCCCACAGACAGATTCACCTTGTTGAATAACAGCCACATTATTCATTACAAAACTTTCAGTAACTTTTGAATGGGCATCAATTTTTAAAATAAGGTCTCCTACAGAATGTTTAACGCCCAAGTTAAAACCACTAGCTTGATTTTTCTTAGGATTGTTATACAATCTAATTGAGTTAAACTCTGTATCTTCTTTTATAAATTCCTGAATGATAGCTGTGGTCCCATCCGTGGACATAGCATTTATAAATAGAATTTCAATATTTTCTTTAGGATAGGTTTGATTTTTTAAGTCTTCAATTAGACCAGGCAAATATTTTTCTTCATTGTATGCACTGATTACAATGGATACGAGAAGACTTTCAACATTTTGAGTCACTACTACTCTCCTGAATTTTTCCTTCCACTATTTTATCATAATTTTCAAGACTTTCCCATTTTTATCTTGAAAGCCCAAAACCTTACTTGACATTATAAGGAAAAAACCTTAAAATAAGCTGTTATTAAAATCAGCTAGAAGAGGTATTATATGAAAAAGCAATCACTCTTTTTTGTTCCAGGTATTATACTAATTGGTGTTTCCTTGCGGACTCCTTTTACTGTTTTACCCATTATTTTGGGAGATATTTCGCAAGGACTGGGAGTAGAAGTTAGTTCGCTTGGTGTCTTGACCAGCCTTCCTCTCCTCATGTTTACCCTCTTCTCGCTATTTTCTACCCGACTGGCTCAAAAAATCGGCTTGGAGCATCTCTTTACCTATAGCCTTTTCTTCTTGACCATCGGTTCTCTCATTAGACTAATCAATCTGCCTCTGCTCTATCTAGGAACCTTGATGGTTGGGGCAAGTATCGCAGTCATTAATGTTCTGCTTCCTAGTCTTATCCAAGCCAATCAACCAAAGAAAATTGGTTTTCTGACTACCTTATATGTAACCTCTATGGGGATTGCAACGGCTCTGGCCTCCTATCTGGCTGTGCCTATTACACAAGCCAGTTCTTGGAAAGGACTTATCATCCTCCTCACCCTGCTCTGCCTAGCAACTTTTTTGGTCTGGCTGCCTAATCACCGCTATAATCACAGACTGGCTCCACAAACCAAACAAAAAAGCAAAACAAAGGTCATGCATAATAAACAGGTCTGGGCAGTGATTGTCTTTGCAGGTTTTCAATCCTTGCTCTTTTACACCGCTATGACCTGGCTACCTACCATGGCCATCCATGCAGGCCTATCCAGTCACGAAGCTGGCTTGCTAACCTCTATCTTCTCCCTGATTAGCATTCCTTTTTCAATGACTATCCCAAGCCTGACAACCAGCTTGTCTACTCGCAACCGTCAGCTCATGCTCACTCTGGTTTCACTGGCTGGCGTGGTCGGTATTTCCATGCTCTTTTTCCCAATCGGTAATTTCTTTTACTGGCTTGCCATCCATATCCTCATCGGAACCGCGACCAGCGCCCTCTTCCCCTATCTCATGGTCAACTTTTCACTCAAGACAAGCGCCCCTGAAAAGACTGCACAATTGTCTGGTTTATCTCAAACAGGAGGCTATATCCTAGCAGCCTTTGGGCCAACCCTCTTTGGTTACAGTTTTGACCTTTTCCACTCTTGGGTGCCAGCTGTAGCTGCCCTCTTACTCGTCGATATCCTGATGACTGTGGCCCTCTTTACAGTGGACAGAGCTGATAAAATCCTTTAAACTTCTAGTTTTGGCTAGAAGTTTTTTATATATAAAAATTTTACACATTTCTCTTGACAGGGCTTTCATTTAGATGTACAATGTATGTGTAGAAAAATTATATATAAAAATCTTACACATTAGAAAAGGAGGTTCCCCATGTACTTTCCAACATCCTCTGCCTTGATTGAATTTCTCATCTTGGCTGTACTGGAGCAGGATGATTCTTATGGTTATGAGATTAGCCAAACCATTAAGCTGATTGCTAATATCAAAGAATCTACACTCTATCCTATCCTAAAAAAATTGGAAGGCAATAGCTTTCTGACAACCTATTCTAGAGAGTTCCAAGGTCGCATGCGCAAATACTACTCCTTGACAAATGGTGGTATAGAACAGCTCGTGACCCTGAAAGATGAATGGGCACTCTATACAGACACCATTAATGGCATCATAGAAGGGAGTATCCGCCATGACAAGAACTGAATACCTGACTCAGCTAGAACTCTATCTCAAAAAACTGCCTCAGGCTGACCAAATTGAAGCCATGGACTATTTCAGGGAACTCTTTGACGATGCTGGAGTCGAAGGAGAAGAAGAACTCATCGCTAGCTTGGGAACTCCCAAAGAAGCGGCCCACGAAGTTCTCTCCAATCTTCTCGATAAAAAAATCAATGAAGCACCCGCTCAAAAGAATAACCGACAAATTTTGCATATCGCCTTGTTAGCTCTCCTTGCGGCACCCATCGGTATTCCTCTGGGAATCGCCATCCTCGTGTCCCTGTTCGCAATCCTTGTGGCAGCCTTGACTGTCATCTTGGCTTTCTTTGCGGTTTCCATACTTGGTATCATCGGCGGATTCCTATTTTTAGTTGAAAGTTTTACTGTCCTAGCCCAAGCTAAATCAGCCTTTATCTTGATTTTCGGTTCTGGTTTACTGGCTATCGGTGCTTCTTCACTAGTCTTACTAGGTATTTCCTATGTAGCCCGCTTCTTCGGCCTACTCATTATTCGCCTGGTGCAATTTGTTCTCAAAAAAGGAAAGAGAGGTGACCAGCATGCGTAAATGGACAAAAGGATTTCTCATTTTTGGTGTGGTGACTACTATTATCGGATTTATCCTGCTCTTTGTAGGTATCCAATCTGACGGGATCAAGAGCCTACTTGCCATGTCCAAGGAGCCTGTCTATGATAGTCGACTGGAAGAGCTGACATTTGGCAAGGAAGTCGAAAACCTAGAGATTACTCTCCACCAACACGCGCTCACCATCACAGACTCTTTGGATGATCAAATCCACATTTCTTATCATCCATCTCTTTCTGCTAACCATGATCTTATCACAAATCAAAACGATAAAACGCTGAGCCTCACTGATAAGAAACTGTCTGAAACCCCATTTCTATCTTCTGGAATTGGCGGAATTCTCCATATCGCAAGTGGTTACTCTCGTCGTTTTGAAGAAGTTATCCTCCAAGTTCCAAAAGGAAGAAGTCTAAAAGGGATCAACGTGTCAGCCAATCGTGGACAAACCACCATCATAAATGCTAGTCTTGAAAATGCAACTCTCAATACAAATGGCTATCTCCTCCGAATTGAAGGAAGTCGTATCAAAAACAGTAAACTCACAACCCCTAATATCGTCAATATCTTTGATACAGACCTTACAGATAGTCAGCTAGAGTCAACAGAGAAGCACTTCCACGCTGAAAATATTAAAGTATATGGTAAAGTAGAACTATCTTCTAAAAATGCGCTCAGTATCATGCTAACTCAAAAAGAAAGCCAAGAAATTAACTTAGACCTCTCGAGTCACCATGGTCCTATTTATCAGTTATCGAGAGATGAGAGTCAACGCCACCCCAACGAATTAAGCAACCCTTACAAAACTGAAAAAACTGATGCAAAAGGTCAACTCATCGCTAAGGCTGATGATTATATTAGTCTTGAAACTACAGCTAACAGACCTTAATAAACCTATTTATATCGACCACTATGACACATAACCCACTAAAAAGGAGGTTCTACCATGAAACAAGAATGGTTTGAAAGTAATGATTTTGTAAAAACAACAAGCAAGAACAAGCCTGATGAACAAGTCCAAGATGTTGCAGACAAGGCTGAAGAAACTATAGCCGATCTCGATACGCCAATTGAAAAAAATACTCAGTTAGAGAAGGAAGTTTCTCAAGCTGAAGTCGAATTGGAAAGCCAGCAAGAAGAGAAAATTGAAACTCCTGAAGACGGTGAAGCGAGAACAGAAATAGAAGAAAAGAAGGCATCCTATTCTACTGAAGAAGAGTCAGACCTTCCTAGTGAAACCGAAAAAGTCACTATAGCTGAAGAGAGTCAAGAAGCACTTCCTCAGCAAAAACCAACCACGAAAGAGCCCCTTCTTATCAGTAAATCCTTAGAAAGTCCTTACATCCCCGACCAAGCTCCAAAATCGACGGATAGATGGAAAGAGCAAGCGCTTGATTTTTGGTCTTGGCTAGTGGAAGCAATCAAATCTCCTACGAGCAATCTTGAAACAAGTAGCACACACAGTTACACAGCCTTTCTCTTGCTCATTCTGTTTTCTGCATCTTCCTTTTTCTTTAGTATCTACCACATCAAACATGCTTACTATGGACATATAGCAACTATGCATAATCACTTCCCTGAACAATTTGCTTCATTAAATCTCTTTTCGATTATCTCTATCCTAGTAGCAACAACACTCTTCTTCTTTTCATTCCTCTTGGGTAGTTTCGTCGTGAGACGATTTATCCACCAGGAAAAGGACTGGACGCTAGAAAAGGTTCTCCAACAATATAGCCAACTCTTGGCAATTCCAATCTTCCTCACTGCTATTGCTAGTTTCTTTGCCTTCTTTGATAGCCTACGATTTACAGCCCTTTTGTGTGTGATTAGCATTGGAATCATTCTACTTGCCAGTCTCCATATCATTACAAGACCAAGTCAAGCAAGTGAAACCGACTCCTTCTATCAGTTATTCTTGTCTGTCCTTGTGAACGGAGTCATTATCCTCCTCTTCTTTGTAGCTGAAGTGGCACTGATTGGAGATTATCTTCGTATCTTGGCCTTTCTTTAAACTTCAATCCTGTCTTTCATGGCAGGATTTTTTATATGTAAAAAAGCAAGTCGATTGACCTGCTTCTGCTTTACTTTTCTTGTGCTAATGCTTTAAAATCTTTGTCTAAGATGGGTTGCACTTCTAATTGATTGGCATCTAGTTGGTGGTAAAATGCTGATGGTAGTGACTCTGGGAATTTTGCATAGTTCAAGCGGGCAATAGCTTCATAGTCTTCTGGTTTAGAGCCATCTCCTGTGATTTGAACCAAGTCAATCTCCCACTGGACTTCCTTATCCACCAATTGCTCAATATAGGCTGCAGGAACAAATGGTTCTCTCGGCAAAACAGTCTTGACTCCTTGAGCCAGATGGTAAACACCGTGCACTTGGCCTTCTCCATCCTGATAGAAGGAAACTTTTGCAAAGTAGGCATCTGTCTCTTGAACCGCACGCACACGCGCTTCAAACTGAGCCAAGCCATCTTCTTCTAAAAAGCTTTTCAAATCCTCATGACTAAAGAAAACAGGATTAAAAATTCCTTGGCAAATCGTAAAACGAGCTGCAGTGTCTGCTAGATAGGCTTGAATACTTGCTTGGAAATAAGCTTCAAAATCAAAACCATCTAGTCCTTCAATCTCAGTTCCTGTATAAGCAAGCAGGGCATCTAAAAATGACTTGATGATTTCCCAGTCTGTCTTCGTTAGTAGGTCAGGAAGATCAATACGGTAAGCCTTGTGATCATCAGCATAGCTAACTTTAAAGAGAAATTGTGATTGTCCCACTATCGCACACTCGATATACTCAAGACGGCTAAGAGGTTGACGGAGATAGACTGCATCATAGCTATGTGACTCCAAACCATCTAGCAAGGCCAAGATCGACTTGGCAGTCAAAATCTCTTGTTCTCCTAAAATGCTCTGTTTATTTGGAATAAAAAATGTTTTCGTCATAACTGGACTCCTTTGAAATCGTTTACATATAGTATACCCTATTTTCCTGAAAGATACAGAAACAAACTTTAGATTTTTTAGTAAAAAGCATAGAAAAACAGCCCCTAAGGACTGTTCAATCTTATACAGTAGCTGCTTGATCCAAGCTTTCACCGATAGCGGCTAGGCGCTCGACAACTTCAGCTTGTGTCAATTCATTTTCTGAAACATAGCGGTTACGTGGGTGAACACGGCACTCGTGTGAGCATCCACGAAGGTACTTGTCTTCATTTTCTTCTGATGTCAAGATACGACGGTTACAGAATGGATTTCCACAGTTTACATAACGTTCACATGGTGTTCCATCAAACCAGTCTTTCCCTACGATGGTTGGGTTGACATGGTTGACATCGACTGCGATACGCTCGTCAAAGACGTACATTTTCCCATCCCAAAGCTCACCTTGGACTTCTGGGTCTTTACCGTAAGTTGCGATTCCTCCGTGCAATTGGCCGACATCTTTGTAGCCTTCACGGACCATCCAGCCTGAGAATTTCTCACAGCGAACCCCACCTGTACAGTAAACCACGACACGCTTGTCCATGAATTTTTCCTTGTTATCACGGACCCATTGTGGCAACTCACGGAAGTTGCGGATATCTGGGCGAATAGCCCCACGGAAGTGTCCTAGGTCGTACTCATAATCGTTACGTGTGTCAAGGACAACTGTATCTTCGTCAAGAAGAGCTTCTTTGAACTCTTTTGGAGACAAGTAAGCACCTGTTGTTTCAAGTGGGTTGATGTCATTGTCAAAGTCGTTGTCTTCCAAACCAAGGTGGACAATTTCTTTTTTGTAGCGAACGAACATCTTCTTGAAGGCTTGTTCATTTTCTTCGTCAATCTTGAACCAGAGTTCTTCCATACCTGGGAGGCTGTGAACGTAGTCCATGTATTTTTGAGTTGTTTCGTAGTCACCTGAAACTGTTCCGTTAATTCCCTCGTCAGCGACTAGGATACGGCCTTTAAGGCCGATTGATTTACAGAAAGCCAAGTGGTCTGCAGCAAATTGCTCTGCATTTTCAATTGGAGTGTAAAGGTAGTAAAGTAAGACACGAATATCTTTTGCCATAAGATTTGTTCTCTTTTCTATTCTTAAATTTTCAGAATTTTTCATCTAACTATACTAGTATACCTGCTTGAGAAAACGAATGCAATTTATTTGACTGGAAATTTATAGAAAGAGTCCTATCCCTGTACTTCATCAGTAGCCATAGCGAATAGCAGATAATTCTCTCAATTTTTTGATCTGATCGGCTTGATTTTCTGATAACATCAACTTATTATCAATCAACACACGTGAGATGTCAACATTCATTTGACTCAAAATAAATGGGGTAGAGGTCCCATCGTCCTTTAATCGTCTTTTATAACTCACTAACTGATTTTTCAAGGGAGTCAGTTGAGGCGTATCCTTTATATCTTCCAATAGATGATTTATGATAGTCATGGCTTCACAACGTCTTTCGCTTCCTCCAGCAAACCATTTTAATGGTGTCATACTTATTTTCCTCCTTAAGTTTAAAAGCTATCATTCCTAACTCTCGCGCCAGTATTTACCCAAACACCCTCTGTAAAAAAGTCAGCAAAAATGGTAATGTTGCGAAAATATTATTAATCACATGCACCGCATAGGATGGATAAATGCTCTTGGTATAGCGGGTCAAACTAGCAAAGATGATGCCAGATGTTGCAAAGACGAAGATATCTAACAAACTAGGCAGGCTTGAAAAATGAGGAAGAGCAAATAAAATGGACGGAAGAAGCAAATCAAGGCCAAATCTCGAATGCTTAAAAAAGGCGTGTTGCAGTAATCCTCTATAGATTAGCTCTTCCATAAGTGGAGTCAGAAAGAACAAAGTTATATAGATACCTAGCTCAGCAAAGTTGGTCCCACTATAACCGATCAATACAGCCCAACCTTCAGCAGTTGACTGAACATGTTTAGCTGTCTGAACGTTAAAAGAGATCTGGAGCACTACCACTAATACTGTCAAAATCGAATACCAAAGCCATTTTTTTCTTGGAATGCGAAAGAGATAGCCGTGCCCTGTCTTAACCAGAATCCAAATCATGACTCCACTAAATAGCAAACTCAAGAGATTTTGAATCCAGACGAAATTGCCAATCTGGGAAGAAAATTGCCAATAATTTTGAACAATAAGCGTCAGCTGAGAAAGACCAAATACGAAAAATAAGTAAGAGAAAACTGCACTTATTTTGAATAGAAGTTGATACTTCTTCATATGAACTCTCCTTTGTAAACTCGATACATCTCTAATATAAGCTATATTTTCCTAAATCCTTACTCCAAATCCTAAATGGTACTTGAGATTTCCTGAATGGTTAAATAGTGATAAAAAACCTAGATATCTATGCTCTTGTTTCAAAAAATCACTGCCTCCCCCAGATAAGCCTGAGGAAAACAGTGATTCAGTTTTTAGGAATTAGGAATGAATACACGAAATCAATTGATCTTATGATTTTTTGTTTTTCAAGAATTCATCGTATTGTTTTTGCATTTCGTTCAATACTTTATCGTAAGCACCTTCAGATTTCAATTTTTCCATCAATTCTGGAATAGCTTTGTCTGGGTCTACAGTACCAGTGTTGATAGCTGTATCGAATTGTTGCATTGTGTTAGAGATTGCTGAGATTTCAGATTTCACATTGTCAGTGTTAAAGATGAATCCAAGTGCTGGAGATTCTTTAGCTTCAGCCAACTGTTTCTTAGAATCTTCGATTTGTTGGTCTGTAACGTTTTCGTTGATGTAAAGAATCCAGTTGTTACCAGTGTTCCATCCACCCATGTGAGTGTTTCCTTTGTAGCCATCAAGGACTTTAACACGGTTTTCTTTACCTGGAATTTTTTCCCAGTTCTTGCCTTCTGGACCATAAACAAGACCGTTCAAGAGTTCTGGGTTAGTGTTCAAGAGGTTTAACACTTCCATTGATTTTTCTTTGTTCTTAGAGTTGTTTGAGATGACAAAGTTAGCAACTTGTGTTGTTTGGTTTTTCTTGATGAAGTTAGTGATTGGTTTGATTTGGATGTCTTTGTTAGCAACACGTGAAAGCAAGCTGTTACCGTAGTCAGCTGGTCCTACTGTTTCTTCACGAACGAACCAAGTATCTTGTTGAAGGTCAAATGAAGTATCGCTTGTTGCTACGTCTTTTGGAATGTATCCAGCTTCATAGAATTTGTGAAGAGTCTTCAAGTGTTCTTTAAAGCGAGGCACTTCGTAACGGTTTACGATCTTAGTAGTGTCTCCTTCAAGGTCGATAACGAATGGAAGTCCATTTGGAACTGGGTAGTCAAAGTTATCAGATGGGATGAAGTTCTTAGTAACCGCAAATGGCACTACATCTGGAGCTTTTTCTTTGATTTGTTTCAAGACTGGTTCAAGTGTTTCATATGAAGTGACACCTGAAATATCGATACCATATTTAGCAAGAAGAGTTCCGTTGAAGGCAAAGTTTTGAGATGATGCAACGTTGGCTGCAACTGGAACTGCGTAAATTTTACCGTTAATGCTGTTACCTTTGATGTAAGCTGGGTCAAGTGCTTTATAAAGCTCTGCCCCTTCTTTCTTATACAAGTCAGTCAAGTCAGCATAGGCACCTTTTTGAGCATTTACAACATAGTTAGATGCAAAGGCGATATCGTAGTTTTCACCAGATGATGTGATAACTGACATTTTCTTATCATAGTCACCCCATCCAAGATATTGGATATCCAATTTAGCACCAACTTTTTCACCGATGATTTTGTTAGCATTTTCTAGCAATTCATCTAAGTTATCTGGTTTGTCACCGATTTGGTACATTTTGATAACAGTTTTTTCACCTGAAGCTGAGTCAGCAGCTTTTTTACTGTTACCTGAAAGGTTTCCACAAGCAGCAAGACCAGCAGCCAAAGCGACTACGCTAGCAGATGCAAAAGCATATTTTTTCCAGTTTTTCATGACAAAAACTCCTTTTTTTTATTTTTAAACTTATAAACAATGTAATGATCTTAACTTCACACAAGGGAAGTTTGGAAACGAGAAATGATTTTTCTCAACAAGCACTATTCTTTCACACCACCGATAGTCAAACCTTTTACAAAGTAGCGTTGGAAGAATGGATACAAAATCGCGATTGGAAGTGTTGCAACCACAACCATGGCCATACGTCCTGTTTCTTTCGGTAGAGCAACTCCCAGTTGACCAGACAGGCCGACTGCTTTGGCGATGTAGTCCATATTTTGTTGGATTTGCATGAGCAAATATTGCAATGGATACAAGTTGTCACTCTTGATATAAAGAAGGGCGTTGAACCAGTCATTCCAGAAACCAAGAGCTGTTAAGAGCGTGATGGTTGCGATACCTGGTAGTGACAATGGCAAACAGATTTGGAAGAAGATCCGGGCCTCACTAGCACCATCGATACGAGCGGATTCTAGAATAGCTTCTGGAATGGTCTTCTTGAAGAAGGAACGCATCAAGATGATGTTAAATGGTGAGAGAAGCATTGGAACAATCAAGGCCCAAACTGTATCACCAAGTTGAAGTAAACGAGTTACCACGATATAGCCCGGTACCAAACCCGCGTTAAACAACATACTAAGAAGGGCAAAAATCGTAAAGAATCTGCGATACTTAAAGGTTGTCCGTGAAATAGCGTAGGCATAAGTTGTTGTGATAAAAACGTTTGTGATAGTCCCCACCACTGTTACAAAGACTGAGATGAAGAGGGCTTGGAGGATTTTATCCTTAAACTGTGCCAAAAACTCAAAACCGTCTAATCCAAATTGAGATGGGAAGAAGCTATATCCATTTTGGAGGATACTCTTTTCATCTGTCACCGAAATAACGATAACGAATACAAAAGGTAGGATACAAGAAAGGGCAACCAAACCAGAAATGGTACTAAAGAAGATATCTGCTTTCTTACTGAAGGAGTGAATGCCGACATTATCAATTTTTTCTTTTTTAATTTTCTTTTCTGCCATATTCTCCTCCTTTCTAGAACAAGGCTGAGTTTGGATCAACTCGTCTTGCCAGTAAGTTTGATAGGATAACCAGAATCAAGCCGACAACTGATTGGTAGAGACCTGCTGCTGAAGCCATCCCGATATCCGCTGTCTGAGTCAAACCGTTATAAACATATACGTCCAAGACGTTGGTTACATTATAAAGCTGACCAGCATTGTGGGGGATTTGGTAGAAGAGACCAAAGTCTGCACGGAAGATGTTTCCGACTGCAAGGATGGTCAATACAGTTACCAATGGTGTCAACTGCGGAATAGTTACATTGCGAATTCGTTGCCATTTGCTAGCCCCGTCCACTGTCGCTGCTTCGTAGTAGGTTGGATCAATTCCCATGATTGTCGCATAGTACATGACACTGCTATATCCAAAGCCTTTCCAAATACCAAGGAAAAGTAGGAGATAAGGCCAGATGCCCAAGTCAGCGTAGAAATTGACTTCCTTCATTCCGATAGATTCTAGGAAATGGTTGAATACCCCTTTATCAATGTTTAGGAAGGCATCTGTAAAGAAACTGATGATAACCCAAGACAAGAAGTAAGGGAACAACATAGAAGTTTGGAAAATCTTAACCATTCTCTTAGAACGGAGTTCACTTAGGATGATAGCAATCCCTACAGATACAATCAAACCGATAAAGATAAAGCCGAGATTGTAGAGGACAGTATTTCGAGTGATGATAAAGGCGTCTTTTGAACTAAACAAGAATCTGAAATTATCGAGTCCGACCCATTTACTATTCACGATACTATCTATAAATCCATTACTGGTCATGTGGTAGTCTTTAAAGGCAACCACGTTCCCAAATACTGGAATGTAGAAGAATAGAATCAACCAGAGTGCCCCTGGCAAAACCATCAAGAGAAAGATCCAGTTGTCTCTCAAGGTTTTTGAAAACTTATTCATAATTTCCTCCCCTTTTTATTTTGATATCCATCTAAAAATTCCTTTTTAGACTTTTGATAACGATTACATTATTAGTATACTCCTATTTGAAGGTTAGGTTAAACTACTAATTATAGAAAAAACTCCACAAATTATTTTATGTGGAGTACTTTTTTAAGAAAGGGATGTTTCACGAGAAACACTCTGCTCAAGGCAAGGTGTTCTTGTTTTTAGGTTGTATAAATGGTTGAAGCTGTCGCAATGGTATGCCACTGGTTGGCTGTTGTGGCTGCGAAGTCCTTGTCTGCGTAGAAGTCTGTAAATGGTAAGATTTCCACTTCTAACTCATCGATGCGGTCAATCTGACCAGCTAGATAAGCCTCGATGCGGCTTTCTGCTCGCTTGATGCGTTGCAAGAGTCCGCCCATACGGATATCAACTGTGTCCAAGCCAAAGACCTTGTTTTCTTTCAGCCATTGGTTGCTAAAGAGAGCATGGAAGTCTTCAATTTGGCTTCTGAGTTCTGGTAATTCTTGTCTGGCAATTTCTTGCAGGCTTTCTTTATCACCTTCTTGGTAAGCCTGACGAATGCGCCGTCCCACATCGACTTTGCTACTTAAAATCTGATTCAACTGGGCCTGAGTTTCAAAGAGGTAGGCATAGTTGCCAGCTTTTTCTTTAATGTTAGCAAGCGTCTCAGCAGCCTGAGCGAAGTGCGGTTTGTCCTGTTCAGGTGTCATGTGTCGATCAAGGATCGGACAGAGAATATCCTGATAAAAGACATAGCGGTTAGGATTGATCCCGCTGAGATTACCCGGTAGGTCTGGCAAGAGATTAGCTAGGTCAATCTGCATAAAGTCCTCAACCGATAGACCAGTATTAGTCTGGAAATGAGCAGACAAATGGTCTAGGTCATTGCGATAGCTGAGTTCAGCCCAGATTTGCAAGCTTGGGAGAATAGAAAACTGGGCTGTTTCCCCACCATTGTCCCCCCAACCCGTCACGATGACTTCTTTGATATCATTGGCACGGCAGGCTTTATTAGCTTCGACTGCGATGAGACGGCTGAAATGGTTGTTGGGTGTGAAACCAATCCACTTCCAAGCTCCCCCTGCAAAGGCAAGATCATGGCTAATCTTATGATGATTGCGGAAATTGCGGTTGTATTTTTCCTCGCTATCCTGATAATAGTCCCAGTAAACTAAGGTCACACGATCTTTGAGACGGTCCAGGTAGACACGAGTTTCTTCAGGAATTTCCACATCACGGTCGTACTGGCCATCTGCTGACATAAGTTTAAAGAACATATCGCTCCACATCTGGCAGTGGAAACCATATTTGTCAGCAATATCCAGCACGCGCTCCAAGTGTTGGCACATGAGGAGACTACGATCCACAACACCGTTCAGAATCAAGTAGCGTCCCAAACCAACCAAGTGGGCTTCGTCCATCCCGATATTGACCTTGCGAGTTTGTAGTTTAGACAGAGTAGCAAACATACCATCAATCAGGTCATAAACCTTTTCTTCGCCGATAAGAAGGATATCCTCCACATCACGGAGCTCCTGGACTTCTTTGACACCCCATTTGACGAAAGCTGACAAGTGAGCCAAGGTCTGGATACATGGCACAAAGATCATGTCAAACTGCTGGGCATAGGTTTCAATTTCCTGCAATTCCTCAGCTGAGTAGGCTCCACGGAAATAGCCAAAGTAAGGCTGCCCTTCAATCTGGTAAGTGTCTTCCATGTAGAGCTCAAAAGTTGAGTAGCCCATGAGAGCTAAGACCTCAATCATCTGCTTGGCAGAAGCCACATTCAGCACCGCATTTCGAGAACAGTCAGCCATGTAGGCTAAATCTTCATAAGCCGCCTTCTCCTTAATCTCTACTTTATCACCTTCTGCTAGAGCTGTTACCAACAAGGACAAGGCGCGATAGAGTTGGTGAGGTTTGCGATAGGTTAGTTGATAGTGTCCACCCTCACCCTTGATAGAGATAGAGGCTTGGTCAGATTGGGCGACAGCTACTTCGACATCTGGTAGAGAAATGTGCTTTTGAAGCAACTCTATAGCTTGATGTTGTTTACTGCTAATTCCTGTAAATCTTACCATTGATTTTCCTCCTGTAACCAGTTGACAAGGGCACCGTAGAGATTAGCATCTGCATGATAGGTGCAGGCTTGGATAACGGGTGCGACCGTATATTCTTCGTAGGTGTCAACAAAGTCATCTACAGCCTTCTTGACACCTTGAATAAAATCTGGATTTTGACTGATAGAGCCTCCCAGACTGATGACATCTGGATCGATGAGATACTGGATATTAAGCAAACCTTGCGCCAAATTACGATTCATCCGCTCAATGGCTTCTTGACAAAGGGCATTGCCTGCTGCAGCCTCTTGGTAAATCTTGCGACCGTCCCAGTCAGTCTGACCAGATTTTTCAATCACGTATCGCACCATATTTCCAGTTGACGCTAGTTGCGACCAGTTGTTGAGTTTTTCAGCAGGGGCAAGGGTTGTCATGTAGCCAAATTCTCCACCTAGGCCGTGGCGACCTCGATGAAGCCTTCCATTGATAATCATGGCTCCGCCAATTCCAGTCCCAATCACGACACAGGCTGCATTTTCAAGCTCTGGATGAGCAAGCAATTCACTGAGCCCAACGCAGTTGGCATCATTTTCAAGATGGACAGGTAGCTGATGATGGGCAAGGGCTTCATACCAAGAAAAGCCGTGGATATAAGGAACGGCACTGAAGCCATCAATCACACCTGTTTCTTGATTGACCGCTCCTGGAACGCTCATAGCAATCCCGCTGTAATTCTGCTCTAACAAGCACTGGTCTAGCCAAGCTAGTAAATCCTCCAAACTTTCTGGCGTTGGAATGCTTGTCTTATTCAGTATTTTCCCATCAGGAGTCAGACTAGCAAACTTAATCCCAGTCCCTCCGATATCAATCGTTGCAATGGTCATTGTTTTTACCATAAAAAGGGGCGAATCAGCAGTTAGTTCTTACTTTTTCGCCCCTCCTTTCTTTTTATGTTTACTTTTTGAAATTAAATTTCTTCTTTTTTGATCAATTCTGTACGAATCTCTTGCGGTGCAATGAGGCCTCTATGAACTGGGTATGGTCGTTCAAGTAGGTCAAGGAAGAGATGTTGACTTTCCGGTACACGTACATTTTCACTACACATATTGTAGTAGCGAAGAACATAGCCTTCTTCATTTTCGGCTACCTTAAAAGCTGTTGGACAGATTTGCGGTATGCTGAGAACAGAATGGCTCAAGAGGCTACCAGTCGCAGCCACGCTTCCTTCCTGTCTAGCAAGCTGAAGGCTGGTAAATTGTGTCTGCAAGGCTTTCGCGCGACGAAAAGCTGAAAAACGTTCTTGGGCTTGGTGGCATTCAATCGCAAATTCGACTTCAAACTCACGCAAGCACTGAGCCTCTGGTGTTGGGAAGTAGCCCCAGTCACCCAACTCACCTGATGCACGCAAAATAGTCACGGCAATGGTGTCATCTCCTAGAATTTCGTATTCATTCAATCCCTTGTTAGATACAGTCACACCTTTTTCATCGTCATACAGACTAACAAAGGCTTGTTGGTGTTGAGGATTTTCAGGATTTTCCCATGAAGCTGCTGGTTTGTTTGGTCGTGTCACCACTTCATAGATGCTTTCAGAATCATTGCTTGGACGCGTGTTATGAGTCTTGACCAAGAGACGGATACGGTGGTCTTTGGCAGTGTTGGTAAATCGAGTCTTGCAACGGATTTGTGGATTGTCAACAAAGACAGTCAACTCAGTTTCAAGAGGAATGCTTGTCAATTCTTCTGACCGTCCAGCTTCACGCTTCATAAACTCGATGATGCCTTTTTGCTCTTCTTCTAGCTTTTCATCGGCACTGACAGGCATGGTCAATTCATGTTTGAGCAAAATCTTAGCGTAGCGAGCTGTGTTTTCCAAGATCTCATAACCCTTAAGCTCTGCATAGATGGGCTCTGTTCCTTTTGGTTGGAAATAAATGTACTCGTTTCCGATGTCACCACGGTCTTCGAAGCGGATAAAATCTTCATAGGCTTCGTGAGTTGTCTTGTCATAGACTGTGATGTTGTCATCCACACTCACCGTTACAAATGGCGTATCAATCGCTCCGTTTTGGTAGATGCCATCACGGTGTTCTTGTTCTCCTTCCAGCAATTGGAAGGTTGTCCAAGAAAGCGGTGCTAGGTGAACGGGGATGGTCACGCGCACTTGACGGGCAATACGAGCTTGGCGGAACTTGTCTTTTGGTAAATCATACTCAAAATTAGCCCCAAGGTCTTCGATTTTAGCCTCTACAGGACGACCATCCAAGTCTTCCACACGGTAGCTTGGCAAGGTTAAGGCAGCCATCTTCTTATAGCCTTCTGTTGGGTGCAATTCCTTGAAATCACAAGTCGCCACATCAATCACTGTGCTGACCGTATCAACCTTATCATGCAAGCCTGTGTTAATGACAGTAAAGAGATAATCACTTTGAGCCTTAGCTGTAGCGATTTTACCCTTCCACTCGTTAAGAAGATTGCTCTTAACAAAGTTTCCGACCTGATTGACCTTGGCAAAACGCGTTTCCATCTCGCGGTGAACTTCGTCCACGCTACAGCCACAGATACTATCATGCGGCGCATTCTGCAAAAGTGTTTTCCAAGCATAGGTCAACTGGTCCTTGTGGTTGTGTCCACCAGTGATAATGGTCAAGGGTTCCACCACTTGTTCTAGCAGATTGCTATTTTCTTGAAAGGCTTGTTTGAGATAAATACGAGATGAAGAAGTGTTGGCAAGTGTGTACCAACCATCAGTTTCCTGACTGGTCAACTCACCTGTAACCGTTGATAATTGCTCTGGTAGGGCACTTTCCACGGCTTGGACATATTCATCAAAAGAACTATGAACAAAGGTTACATCTGGGAAGAGTTCATTTGCCACACGAATGGCTTCACTCAAATTTTTCTGGACAGGCTGGTGGTCACAGCCGTTCATCATCAACCATTGGTTGGTCGAAGCATAGGCACGCACATCTGACAATTTTTGTTTCCAGAAGGTCAAGGCCTCTTCTTTATCAACTGGGATTTCATTCCCATTACTGTACCAGTTGGCAAAGAGAATCCCGAGGACACGACTTCCGTCCGCACCCTGCCAGTACATTTCTGAAAACTGAGAAGTAAACTGCTCATCTTCGAGGACTTGGTTATCAAATCCAATCGGCTTCACACCACGACCAAAAGCGGCCACGTGAATGCCTGATTTTTGAAGGATTTGAGGCGCTTGCCCCATATTTCCAAAGGTATCTGGGAAGTAACCAATCTGGGTTGATTTGCCCCATTTTGCACATTCTGCTTGACCAATCAAGGTATTGCGGACGTTGGCTTCACTTGAAATCAAGTAATCATCCTGCAAGATGTAAAAGGGACCAATTTTAAGTTTGCCTTGGTCGATGTATCGTTGGACTTTGTCGCGATTTTCAGGGCGAATTTGCAAGTAGTCGTCAAGGACAATAGTTTGTCCATCCAAGTGGAAACTCTTGAACTCAGGGTCATTTTCAAAGAGATCAAAGAGATTGTCAAATAATTCCACCAACTGCATACGGTGGCTTTCAAAAGGCAAGTACCACTCACGGTCCCAGTGACTATGTGAGATAATATGTACGACAACATTTTCCATGAAGTAAAACCTCATTCTAAATTTAAATTTTTATTGTTAACGTTTTAAATGTAAATTTGTGATTCTTTCCAAGAATCAGTTGCGCTAAAGCGTGTTCCTTAGCGGATATCCAAGTAATCCAAGACCAACTCACAGAACATCATATTAGCCCAAGAGAACCATTCACGAGAGTAGAGAGTTGGGTCATCTACGTGAAAGCTTTCGTGCATGACACCTGTTCCCCCATCACAAGCAACCAGCTGATCCAGCAAGAATTTTTTCTCTGCCTTATCTCTTGTTGTCAAACCTTGGATAGAAAGGGCGATTGGCCAGATATAGCGATAGAAGGTATGAGAACTTCCGAGACCACTAGCGTATTCTCCTTGGTAGAAGTAGGGATTTTCAGGGCTCAGAATGGTACGACGAGTTGCTTGATAAACTTCATCATCGACCGAACAGTAGCCCAGATAAGGCACAGCCAACAAACTTGGTACATTTGGATCATCCATGATGCTAGCATTTCCTAGACCATCCACTTCAAAGGCGTAAATCTTTTCGCCCTTACTGTTGGTGGTGTAGGCGTAGTTTTCGATTCCTTCTTGGATTTCATCCTGAAGACGCTTAGCGTCTGTGATAACACTCTGGCTATCAGCTAGGTTTAATGCTGCGAAGATCTCTTGCACATAACCCAAGACTACTACAGCAAACATATTTGACGGTATCAAGTAGCTATACTGGCAACAGTCATCACTCGGACGAAAAGCTGACCAGGTCATGCCTGTCACTGCAAAATCAGGGCCAAATCCATCATTTACCAAGGTGTCTTCCTTACGATCGGTATCACGAACAAAACGATAAGGTGAATTATTGTGGTCTTGTTCCACCGTCCACAGATGAAGAATTTCCTTGGTCGCTGCGACAAAAGTCTCATCAAACTGACTAGTCTCGCCAGTCTCTTTCCAAAGGAGATAAGCCAACTGCAAAGGATAGCAAAGCGAGTCCACCTCGTACTTGCGTTCCCAAATCCAGCCATTAAGGTCTGTGTGGTCGGTCTCGTGATGCCCCTTCCAGTTTTCCTCGATGTTAAAGGAATTGGCATAAGGATCCTTGAGTATCAAGGTCATCTGACGTTTAACCAAACCTGCAATGGTCTGACGCAGGAGGGCATCTCTTTTAGCAACATGCAGGTAGGGTCTGAGTTGGGCTGTCGAATCCCGAAGCCACATAGCAGGAATATCCCCGGTCAAGACAAAGGTCGAACCATCTTCTAGGATTTCAACCGTATTGTCCAAGGTGTCGGTGTAGCAACGCTCGAAAACATCCACCCACTCTGGATGGTCCTTAGCCTGCTCTGCCACTTCATCTAGCCATTCTCTAACAATTTCTTTTGAATAAATCATCGTGCAGTATCCTCTTTCAAACAAGTTTCATTTTCAGTATATAGCTTTTGAGACAGAAAATACATACACAAATGATAGTCATTTTTCTACAAAATAGTTATCTTTGAAACTCCTTTTCTAAAGGCCCTCTTTTTCTGATATAATGTAGAAAAACAGCTAAAGGAAAGACTATGAAACCACTACTTGAAACCATCGATACCCGCTTTGGAACTTCCAGCAAGCATGCCTTTTCTCGGGGAAATACCCTGCCATACACAGGCGTTCCTTTTGGGATGAATTACTTTGTGCCCCAGACCAGTGACCAGGAGGGAGCTTGGTTTTTCGATCCGCATCTGCCCATCTTTCAGGGAATTCGATTGACCCATCAGCCCAGTCCTTGGATTGGCGACTACTCTTGGCTCCTTCTGACACCTGCCACAGGCCAGCTAGGTGGAGACAGCCTCTTTCACCGCCAGTCTTCTTATGATATCGAAAAAGCCTCTTTCCAACCTCATTATCTGAAGATTTTCTCCCTGCGCTATCAGATTGAAACCCAGCTCACACCGACTTACTACGGTGCTTCTATTCGTTTGGAGCAAAAGCAAGGCAAAGCACTCTCCCTCTATCTTCACGCAGCAGATGAACTGACCGTGGAGCAAGTAGATAAGCGAACTCTTGCCCTGCGACAAGAAGGTAAAACTGAGACCAACAAAAATCCACTAACGATGTTCACATCCCTGCAAATGAATACGGATATTCTTGCTATCAGCCAAGAAGACGGAGACTGGCGAATTGACTTGGAAGATAGTCATGCCGAGATTCAACTAGCGACTTCTTTCATCTCCCCTTCTCAAGCTCTAGTCAATCTACCTCAAGAAGATTTTGATAGCTGTAAAACAAATGCCAAATCGGACTGGGAAAATCTCCTCCATCGTTTTGATGTTATCGAGACAGGAGAGGCTGACCGAACCTTCTTTGATCACTGCCTTTACAGACTCTTCCTCTTCCCACAGACTTTTTATGAGATTGATGAATCAGGGCAAGCCATCCACATGGATCTGGCTACTGGTACTGTCAAGCCTGGTATACTCTTTAGCAACAATGGTTTCTGGGATACCTTCCGCACCATCTTCCCCCTCTTTGCCCTTATCATACCAGAACACTATCACCGCTTTTTAGAAGGTTTTCTCAATAGCTACCGCGATACTGGCTTCCTTCCAAAATGGCTGGCTCCAGATGAACGGGGTATGATGCCAGGTACACTTTTAGACGGTATTATCGCAGATAGCGCCTGCAAGGACATGGCTCCCGACTTGGAAGAAGAACTCCTCCAGGCTATGCTTGAAACAGCCACCAAATCCGACCCTCTCGGCATCAATGGTCGCCACGGACTAGCCCAATACCAAGAATTAGGTTATCTCTCTACCGACCACCACGAAAGTGTCAGTCACACTCTTGACTATGCCTATAGCGACTTTTGTATCGCCAGCTGTGCCGAAAAACTTGGTCAGAATGACATCGCGGAAACTTATAGAACTGCGTCACAAAATTACCGCCATCTATTTGATGCTGAGACAGGTTACATGCGAGCGCGAGACAATCAAGGAAACTTCCGTCCTGACTTCTCTCCTTATAGTTGGGGACGTGATTATGCCGAATGTTCAGCCATCCAAGCAACTTTAGGTGTCCTCCACGACATCCCAGATTTAATCCAACTTATGGGTGGAAAAGAAGCCTTCAGCAACTATCTTTTGAAAACCTGTCAAGATGCTCCCCTCTTTGAGACAACAGGCTATGGTTACGAAATTCACGAAATGAGCGAAATGGCTACTGCTCCTTTTGGACAACTCGCCATTTCTAACCAGCCGAGCTTCCACATTCCTTATCTCTTCCGCTACAGCAACTACCCTGACTATACTGCCCTTCTCATCAAGACTCTCCGTCAGAAAGCCTTTCACCCAAGCTGGCAAGCCTATCCTGGCGATGAGGACAATGGCAGTCTCTCAGCCTGGTACATCTGGTCAGCTCTCGGTTTTTATCCGACCTGTCCAGGAAAACCAAGCTATGATCTCGGAATCCCTCTCTTTGACCACCTCCGAATCTATCTCGCTAAAGAAGATAAATGGCTAGATATTCATACTGAGCAAAACCACAACCATTTTAACTTTGTCAAAGAATGCCGACTGAACACAACTCTAGTATCAACTATTCAACACCAAGACCTCCTAAAAGCTGATCAGCTAACCTTCACCCTCAGCTGGTTACCAAGTCAGCCGTCCACTTCCTGAAATACAAAAATCTCCTAGCAGACTTTCCTGCTAGGAGATTTTCTTATGAGAGGTACTTGCTTAAGCTTTGAAAATCGGATTTATCATCTGATGTTTATCAAACAATCTACCAATTAAGCTTCTTCGTCTTCTTTACGACGACGGCCTGCAAGACCAAGACCAAGTAATGCACTTGCGGCAGCTGCTACCATAGCTACAGTAGAATCTGCTGTACCTGTATTTGGCAATTCTTTAGCTGCTTTACGCGCGTTTGTTGTTGCTTCTTGGCTAGCATTAGCTGCTGCTTGAGCAGTAGCTGGAGCTACAGCTGGTTTTTGAGCAGCTTGGTCGTTAGCTGGAGTTGCATGATCAGTTGATGAAGCAACTTTCGCCATGAAGTCTTCGATACGTTTAACCATTGCATCCACTTCTGCTTGACTTGCGTCTGCATTAGCAAATACTTTCTTAGCATCTGCTGATAATGCATTCGCTTCTTTTGCAGTTTCTGCATCAAACTTAGCTGATTCTTTGATGATCAATTCATCTAATTGACGAATAGCACCTTCTAACTTAGCTTTATCCACTTTTGCGTCAGTGTTAGTAGCTCCGTTATTGCCTCCACCATTTGATGGTACATATGGACGTTGTTTAAAGATATCTTTAGCTACGATTGTGTAAACTTTACCATCTTTAGTAATTACAGTTGCGTTTCCTGCTTTGTCGAAGATAACTTCTAATACATCAGCATTTGCTCCTTTAATCTTAGCTTTTGCAGCTTCTTTTTCTGCATCTGTTAAGTTATTGAAGTCTGCTACTGTTTCTTTTTCGAAGTCAAGGTTGATGTTTTCACCATTGTTCTTAGCTGCAACATCTTTAGCATCTTTAACTAATCGAGCTGCTGGAATTGTTGCTGTCTTACCTTCTGGAGTTGTGACTGTCGCATTTCCGTTTTCGTCTACTACTACAGTTGATCCTGGGTTGACTGCTTTAATTGATTCTTTAACTTTTTCAATTTCATCAGCTGTTAATTTAGCTTTATCTCCAACTAACACTCTAGTTGCTGGTGTATTTACACCATTTTGTTGAGTTGGATCAGTTAATTTATCTTCTGGAATTACTAAGTCAAGTTCTGGGATTACTAATACTGTTCCATCACCTTTAGTAACGATTACATCACCTTTATCATTTACTACTACAGTTGATCCTGGGTTTACATCCTCTACTGCTTTCTTAACTTTTGCTTTTTCTTCATCTGTTAAGTTAGTTGGATCTTTTACTACTGTCTTAGTTGCTGGTGTATTTGCTCCATTTCCTGCATTTGCTTTACCTGCGTCTGATGCTGACTTAGTTAAGTCTGTTGCTGGAATTGTTGCTGTTTTACCTTCTGGTGTTGTTACTGTTGCGTTTCCTTTATCATCTACAACTACTGTTGCATCTGGGTTTACAGCTTTAACTTTATCTTCGATCGCTTTCTTCTCTTCTGGAGTTAAGTTAGCTGGATCTTTAACTTCTACCTTAGATGCTGGTGTGTTTACTGCATTTCCTGCATTTGCTTTACCTGCATCTGCTGCTGACTTAGTTACGTCTGCTGCTGGAATTACTGCTGTATTTCCTTCTGGGGTTGTTACTGTTGCGTTTCCTTTATCGTCTACTACAACTTTAGATCCTGGGTTGACTGCCTCAATTGCTTTCTTAACTTTTGCTTTTTCTTCATCTGTTAAGTTGGCTGGATCTTTAACTTCTACCTTAGATGCTGGTGTGTTTACTGCATTTGGTTTAGTTGCAGCTGCTGGATCTTTCGTCAAGTCTGCTGCTGGAATTACAGCTGTCTTACCTTCTGGAGTTGTGACTGTCGCATTTCCTTTATCATCTACAACTACTGTTGCATCTGGATTTACAGCTTTAACTTTATCTTCGATCGCTTTCTTCTCAGCGTCTGTAAGTTTTTCTGGATTTGCTACTGCTGTCTTATCTGCTGGTTTAACGATGTCGTTGCCTGCATTTGGTTTAGTTGCAGCTTCTGGATCTTTCGTCAAGTCTGCTGCTGGAATTACGGCTGTCTTACCTTCTGGAGTTGTAACTGTCGCATTTCCTTTATCATCTACAACTACTGTTGCATCTGGGTTTACAGCCTTAACTTTATCTTCGATCGCTTTCTTCTCAGCGTCTGTAAGTTTTTCTGGATTTGCTACTACTGTCTTATCTGCTGGTTTAACGATGTCGTTACCTGCATTTGGTTTAGTTGCAGCTTCTGGATCTTTCGTCAAGTCTACTGCTGGAATTACAGCCGTCTTACCTTCTGGAGTTGTGACTGTCGCATTTCCTTTATCATCTACAACTACTGTTGCATCTGGATTTACAGCTTTAACTTTATCTTCGATCGCTTTCTTCTCAGCGTCTGTAAGTTTTTCTGGATTTGCTACTACTGTCTTATCTGCTGGTTTAACGATGTCGTTACCTGCATTTGGTTTAGTTGCAGCTTCTGGATCTTTCGTCAAGTCTGCTGCTGGAATTACAGCTGTCTTACCTTCTGGAGTTGTGACTGTCGCATTTCCTTTATCATCTACAACTACTGTTGCATCTGGATTTACAGCTTTAACTTTATCTTCGATCGCTTTCTTCTCAGCGTCTGTAAGTTTTTCTGGATTTGCTACTACTGTCTTATCTGCTGGTTTAACGATGTCGTTACCTGCATTTGGTTTAGTTGCAGCTTCTGGATCTTTCGTCAAGTCTGCTGCTGGAATTACGGCTGTATTTCCTTCTGGAGTTGTAACTGTCGCATTTCCTTTATCATCTACAACTACTGTTGCATCTGGGTTTACAGCTTTAACTTTATCTTCGATCGCTTTCTTCTCAGCGTCTGTAAGTTTTTCTGGATTTGCTACTACTGTCTTATCTGCTGGTTTAACGATGTCGTTACCTGCATTTGGTTTAGTTGCAGCTGCTGGATCTTTCGTCAAGTCTGCTGCTGGAATTACGGCTGTATTTCCTTCTGGAGTTGTAACTGTCGCATTTCCTTTATCATCTACAACTACTGTTGCATCTGGGTTTACAGCCTTAACTTTATCTTCGATCGCTTTCTTCTCAGCGTCTGTAAGTTTTTCTGGATTTGCTACTACTGTCTTATCTGCTGGTTTAACGATGTCGTTACCTGCATTTGGTTTAGTTGCAGCTGCTGGATCTTTCGTCAAGTCTGCTGCTGGAATTACAGCTGTCTTACCTTCTGGAGTTGTGACTGTCGCATTTCCTTTATCATCTACAACTACTGTTGCATCTGGATTTACAGCTTTAACTTTATCTTCGATCGCTTTCTTCTCTTCTGGAGTTAAGTTAGCTGGATCTTTAACTGCTGTCTTATCTGCTGGTTTAACGATGTCGTTGCCTGCATTTGGTTTAGTTGCAGCTTCTGGATCTTTCGTCAAGTCTGCTGCTGGAATTACAGCTGTCTTACCTTCTGGTGTTGTGACTGTCGCATTTCCTTTATCATCTACAACTACTGTTGCATCTGGATTTACAGCTTTAACTTTATCTTCGATCGCTTTCTTCTCAGCGTCTGTAAGTTTTTCTGGATTTGCTACTACTGTCTTATCTGCTGGTTTAACGATGTCGTTGCCTGCATTTGGTTTAGTTGCAGCTTCTGGATCTTTCGTCAAGTCTGCTGCTGGAATTACGGCTGTATTTCCTTCTGGGGTTGTTACTGTTGCGTTTCCTTTATCGTCTACTACAACTTTAGATCCTGGGTTGACTGCTTTAACTTTATCTTCGATCGCTTTCTTCTCAGCGTCTGTAAGTTTTTCTGGATTTGCTACTACTGTCTTATCTGCTGGTTTAACGATGTCGTTACCTGCATTTGGTTTAGTTGCAGCTTCTGGATCTTTCGTCAAGTCTGCTGCTGGAATTACAGCTGTCTTACCTTCTGGGGTTGTGACTGTCGCATTTCCTTTGTCATCTACAACTACTGTTGCATCTGGATTTACAGCTTTAACTTTATCTTCGATCGCTTTCTTCTCAGCGTCTGTAAGTTTTTCTGGATTTGCTACTACTGTCTTATCTGCTGGTTTAACGATGTCGTTGCCTGCATTTGGTTTAGTTGCAGCTTCTGGATCTTTCGTCAAGTCTGCTGCTGGAATTACAGCTGTCTTACCTTCTGGGGTTGTGACTGTCGCATTTCCTTTGTCATCTACAACTACTGTTGCATCTGGATTTACAGCTTTAACTTTATCTTCGATCGCTTTCTTCTCAGCGTCTGTAAGTTTTTCTGGATTTGCTACTACTGTCTTATCTGCTGGTTTAACGATGTCGTTGCCTGCATTTGGTTTAGTTGCAGCTTCTGGATCTTTCGTCAAGTCTGCTGCTGGAATTACAGCTGTCTTACCTTCTGGGGTTGTGACTGTCGCATTTCCTTTGTCATCTACAACTACTGTTGCATCTGGATTTACAGCTTTAACTTTATCTTCGATCGCTTTCTTCTCAGCGTCTGTAAGTTTTTCTGGATTTGCTACTACTGTCTTATCTGCTGGTTTAACGATGTCGTTGCCTGCATTTGGTTTAGTTGCAGCTTCTGGATCTTTCGTCAAGTCTGCTGCTGGAATTACGGCTGTCTTACCTTCTGGAGTTGTAACTGTCGCATTTCCTTTATCATCTACAACTACTGTTGCATCTGGATTTACAGCTTTAACTTTATCTTCGATCGCTTTCTTCTCAGCGTCTGTAAGTTTTTCTGGATTTGCTACTACTGTCTTATCTGCTGGTTTAACGATGTCGTTGCCTGCATTTGGTTTAGTTGCATCTACTTCTGATTTGAATAAATCTTCTGATGGGATTGTCGCAGTAGTTCCATCTTTCAGTGTAACTGTCGCATTACCATCTTCATCAAATTTAACAGATTTAGTTTCTGGGTTTAATTCTCTTAATTTTTCTTCTACTTTAGCTTGATCATCCGGATCATTTGCTTCACCGGCTACTTTGTCTGCTGGTTTAACAATTTTACTATTTCCTGCATCTGGGTTAGAAGTATCTTCTTTAGTTCTTACTAATTCTGATGCTGGAATTGCTGCAGTTTTACCATCTGGAGCAGAAACAGAAACAGTTCCATCTTCATTGATTGTTACGATAGCATCTGGATTTACCTCTTCAACTTTAGCAACAATCTTAGCTTTCTCTTCGTCAGTTAAGTTCGATGGATCTTTTACGATAACTTTATCAAGTGGTTTGTTAATGTCATTTCCACCTTTACCGTTATCTAATTGGTCCTCAGTTTTCACTAATTTTGTCGGATTGATAATTCCTTTATCGCCAGCTTCTGTTGTTACTTCGATGTTTCCATTTTCATCATATTTAACTTCTTTAGCTGTTGGGTTAACTTTCTTAACTTCTTCTAAGATTTTAGCTTTTTCTTCATCTGTTAATGCACTTGGATCTTTTACTAATACTTTATCAATTGGTCTGTTTACTTCTCCAATTGCTTTAATAGCCGCCTTATCAGCTTCTTCTATTGTATTAACATCGTCTACACTACTTACTGCATCAATTGCTGCTTTAGATTTTTCAGCAGCTTTATCTACTTTAGCTTTTAATTTAGCTTTAGCTTCAGGAGTTAGATCGTTACGCGCATCGATTTCTGCTTTCTTAGCTGTTGCTTCTTCATCAATTGCTTTACGAGCATTTGGTTTATCTTCTACAACTGGTACAGATTTTTCAATTTCACCTTCAGCTGCTTCTTGAAGTTGCTTAACTTCTGCATCTGTTCCAGCTTTATCGATTTCTTCCTTAGCTTCTTCTGCTTGAGCTTTAGCTGCATCTGCTGCAACTTTCTTCTCTTCATCAGTAGCATCTGGAGTATTAGCAATATCTTCCAATTGTTTTGCTAATTTATCTTCGATTGCTTTCTTGGCTGCTGGTTTAGTTACTGCTTCTGGATTTACAGCTTTAACATCTGCTACACCTTTATCTTTTGCACCATCTACTGCTTTTTGAGCTTCTGCTGCTTTTTCTGGTGTTTCTGCATTAGCTGGTTGATCATTGATCGCATCTGTTGCTTCTTTAGCTTTATCTTGAGCTTCTTTCTTAGCTGCTGCTTTTTCTTCGTCAGTTAAGTCTTTACGCCCGTCGATTGCTTCTTCTTTCTTAGCTAACTCTTTTGCAATTTCTTCTTTAGCTTTTTCTTTCGCTACTGGATTTACTTTCGCAACTTCTCCAGTACCAGCATTTTTCGCTGCATCTACTGCTGCATCTGTTGTTGCTGCATCGATTGCTTTCTTAGCGTCATCTGCTGCTTTCTCTGCTGCTTTCTTAGCTTCATCTTTTTCTGCTGGAGTTAAGTCTTCACGTGCGTTAATTGCGTCTACTTTAGCTTTAAGAGCTGCATCTACTGCTTTTTTAGCTTCTGGTTTCTTAGCCGCTACTGGATCTACAGCTTTAACATCTGCTACACCTTTATCTTTTGCACCATCTACTGCTTTTTGAGCTTCTGCTGCTTTTTCTGGTGTTTCTGCGATAGATGGTTGAGCGTCGATTGCATCTGTTGCTTCTTTTGCTTTCGCTTGCGCATCTTTCTTAGCTGCTGCTTTTTCTTCGTCAGTTAAGTCAGGACGTGCATCGATTGCTTCTTCTTTCTTAGCTAACTCTTTTGCGATTTCTTCTTTAGCTTTTTCTTTCGCTACTGGATTTACAGCTTTAACATCTGCTACACCTTTATCTTTTGCACCATCTACTGCTGTTTGTGCTTCTGCTGCTTTTTCTGGTGTTTCTGCGTTATCTGGCTGTGCGTTAATAGCATCTGTCGCTTTTTTAGCTTTTGCTTGAGCATCTTTCTTAGCTGCATCTTTTTCTTTGTCAGTTAAGTCAGGACGTGCATCGATTTCTCCAACTTTCTTAGCCAATTCATCTGCGATTGCTTGCTTAGCTGCTTCTTTCGCTACTGGGTTTACAGCTTTAACATCTGCTACACCTTTAGCTTTAGCTGCATCTACTGCATCTTGAGCTGTTTTAGCTGCTGTTGGTGTAGTTGCTACATCTGGCTGCTTGTTAATAGCGTCTGTTGCTTCTTTTGCTTTTGCTTGTGCTTCTTCCTTAGCTTTTGCTTTCTCTGCATCTGTTAAATCTTTACGTGCATCGATTGCTTTTTCTTTTTCTGCTAATTCATCTGCGATTGCTTTTTTAGCCGCTTCTTTAACTACTGGAGTTACATTTGCAACTGCTGTAGTTCCATCTGCTTTAGCTTTATCAACTGCTGCATTTGTAGTTGCTGCATCAACAGCACCTTTAGCTACGTCTGCTTGCGCTTTTGCTACTTCTTTCGCTTTAGTTTTCTCTTCTGGAGTTAAATCTGTGCGAGCATCGATTTCTTGGTTTTTAGCTTCTAACGCTTTATCGATTGCTTTTTTAGCTTCTGGTTTAGCTTTAGCTACTGGATTTACTGCAGTAACTTCATCTACACCTGTTTCCTTAGCTGCATCTACTACATCTTGAGCTGTTTTAGCTGCTGCTGGTGTAGCTGCTGCATCAGGTTGTTTTGCAATTTCAGCTAATTGAGCGTCAGCTTTATCTTTTGCTTCATTCTTAGCTGCTGTTTTTTCTTCATCAGTTAAGTCTGTACGCTTATCAATTTCGCTATTTTTATCTTCTAATGCTTTTGCAATTGCTTTCTTAGCTTCCGCTTTGGCTACTGGAGTTACATCTGCAACTGCTGTAGTTCCAGCTTCTTTAGCTTTAGTAACTTCTGCATCTGTTTTTGCTGCATCGACAGCTTCCTTAGCTTTATCAGCTGCTGCTTTTGCTGCTTCTTTAGCTTTAGTTTTCTCTTCTGGAGTTAAATCTGGACGAGCATCGATTGCTTTGTTTTTCGCTGCTAACGCATCGTCAATGGCTTGCTTAGCTGCTGGTTTCTTAGAAAGTACAGGATTATCTGTTTTAATCTTGTCAGTTCCTGCTTTTTCTACTTTATCTAACTCAGGTTTAGTTGTAGCAGTAGAGTTAGCAATATCTTCAAGAGCTTTAGCTTTATCTGCATTTACTTGCTCGATTGCTTTATCTTTTTCTTCTTTAGTTGCTTCTGGGTTATTGTTAATAGCCTCAATTTGTTTCTCAGCTGCTTTATTAACCTCATTGATAGCTGGTTGTTTATCTAGAGTTACAAATTCTGACAATGGTTTTTTATCTGTAGAACCGTCTGTGTATGTTACTACAAGATTTCCTTGGTCATCTTTTGTTACTGAGGCAATCTTAGCCTTAGCATCTGCAGCATCTACAGTTTTACCTTTTTTGTCAGCTAAGTTAGCATCATCATTGTTATTAGAGTACTCAATTTGTAGTTTTTCTTTGATTTTCTCTAATTCTGCTTCTGTTACGTTAGCTGGATCTGTTACAGCAACTTTTTCAGTTGGAGCTGCAATGTCATATTTAGATGTTTGGTTTTTAACGATGAACTGAACATATCCTGGTTTTTGTTGACGTACTGCATCATCAGTTGTAGCGTCATAGTTTTGACCTGCTGGGAATGAGCTTGCATTATCATTGTCATTAGCAACAACAAAACTTGTCCATTGGTTTGGAGCTGTAAGTGTTGTAACACCTGTCATCTTGATAGTTGCTGTTCTCTTATCGTCAGATACTTTTCCTTCGCCATTTGTAACTACATCGTTATCAATCTTACCTGTTGTAAATCCATAACCTGCAGTGTTATCATTTCCAACACCACCTGGTCCACGTAGGTACAAATCTTTAACTTCTGCATCATCTGAAGCTTTGAATGTTAAGTCAGTATTTTCACCAGTATAAACATAGATTTGTTTCTTATCTGGGTTTGAGTATGGAAGTTCTACTGTTGGTGCTGGGTTTGTACGTGCAAAGTCAGTTAATGGTTTAGTATCTTTAGAACCGTCTTTATAGGTTACTACAACATTGTTTCCATCTTTAGTGATGCTTTCAATACGATCATCTTGATTTTCTACTTCTGTACCTTTTTTATCAGCTAGATTTTTATCTGGGTTTTCGGTAGAGTATTGAATTTTAATATTTTTCTTAATCTCATTAAACTCAGCTTCTGTGACATTATTAGCATCTACTACAGGAACTTTTGTCTCTGGAGTTTTAATGTCATATTTTGCTGTTTGAGCTTTTAGTTTGATAGTGAATGAACCTGGGTCTTTCGCATATGAATCACTAGTTGCAATATTAGAAAGTTCTCTTCCATCAGTATCTGTAGCTGTTGCATAACGAGTTACAATTTTAAGTTCTTGATCTGGCTCTTTAGGGAAGGAACTTGCAGGAATTCCAGAGTTATCTTTTGAAATGTTCCCTTGAATTTTTACGATAGCAGGATTCTCAGCTGTTGCTACTGTTTCAGTAGAAATTTTTTCAACTGTTGTATTGAACTCATTATTCAATACATTTGGATTTGATGCATCTTTAACTGGCGATTCATTATTTCCACCACGTAAAACGTTTGCTGATGCTATTTTTCCTGAATCATCTGTAAATTTAATAGGAATTTCAAAATCTTCGTTTGCATACACGTAAACATCTTTTTTACCATCTAATGAGTATGGAATTTCAACTGTTGGAGCTGCGTTAGTACGGGCAAATTTAGTTAATGGTAATGTATCTGTAGATCCATCTTTATACGTTACCACCATATTATTATCTACTTTTGTAACAGATTTAATCTTGTCTGCTTTATCGTCAACATTTTGACCTTGTTTCGCAACTAAGTTAGCATCTGTATTCGTTTTAGAATAGTGAAGTTTGATATTAGCATTGTTTGCACCAACTAGTTTCTTAAACTCTGCATCTGTTACGTGATTAGCATCAACTACTGGGAGTTTATCAGCTTCGTTTTCAGGTGTTGTAACATCATATTTTTGAGTTTGTGGCTTAAGCATGACACGGAAGGCACCTGGGTCAGTTGCATTTCTTGCACTTCCTCCAATTTCTCCTCCATCAGCATCTGCAACTCGTAGGAAACGCCATCCTAAAGCTACTCCTGGAGGATTTTCTCCTCTAGTCGCTGCATTTAAATTGTCTTGTGTAAATGTCCCTTCAGGTGCTGGTCTACCTGAGTAAGTAATTACCGCTGGATTTGCATCTGTTGCTGGCGTCTCAGTAGTAATAGTATTCGCTGTGTATCCATATTGAGTACTAATTTTATTTGTCTCACCCGGAACTGTAGCAAATTCTTGGTTACCACCTTGTCTTAATGTTGCGCTTGAAATTTTTCCGCTATCATCTTTGATTTTAATACCAAATGAGTTTTCTTCCGCACCGTAAACATAAATTTCTTTAGCCGCTGCATCAGAGAAAGGAAATTCAGCTGTTGGTTTTGCGTTTACACGTGCGAAGTCAGTTACTGGTCTTTCAGCTGTTGTACCATCATTATAAGTAATAACAACTTTATCACCTTTTTGAGTAACTGTATCAATCTTACCGTTAAGGTTGTTTCCGTCACCTGCTTGTAATCCAGCTTTAATTTTATCTAATTCTGCTTGTTGAAGTTGTGCTGGGTCAGCTACCGCAACTTTATCAAAGTTTGCAGCTTTATTTGCTAAATCTTCTGTGTATTTTACGTTTTGTGAACGAACTTTGAAGAACACTTGATATGCTGGATCAGATGCACCTTCGTTGTCGATTTCATTGTTACTTGCATCTTTAGCACGAACTTTACGTGATACTACTGTTGAACCATTAGGCCATGGCTTACCATTAAGGCGTGGTTGTAAAACCCCTGTAACAGAAAGTGTAGCTGGTTGGGCAGCTGTGGCAGTTGTTTCACCATCAATATTAGAGTTATTTAATCCATAACCTATATTAACGTCTTTTCCACCTCCCATTTTTTGCATCCAACCTTTAACAATCTTACCGCTGTTATCTGTAATCTTGATACGGTCAATAATCTTTGTTTCTTCTGTTGGAGTTACCCAGAAAGTTTGAGATGCTGGATCATCATAGTCAATTGATACTTTTGGTTTTTCTGTATCAGTTTCCGCACGGAAAGCATTATTTTTGTCTAATTCTTTACCGTTACGAGCATCATTAGATCCTGTGTTTTCGATTGAGTTAGATTCTGATTTTTTCTCAGTGTTTTCTGCTGTTTTACCTACAGTTTCTTTACCTTCAGTTGTATCTACTGCTGGAGTTTCTTTTTTCTCTACAGGTTTGTTTTTTAATTTAGAGTTAACTGTAGTGACAAGTTTGCTGTAAGCTTTTTTGAGTTCAGCTTGAGTAGTTGCGTTCGCTAATGTAGCTTTTGCAGATTCTAGTTCAGCTTTTAATACTGCAACACTTTCTTCTGTTTTGTTATCGTAAGAACCGTTAGAAAGTTTTGTTTCAATTTCTGAAATGTAGCTTTCAAGTTGGGTCTTGTCCAAAGCTGGAGTTGCTGGCTGAGCAGCAGCTGTGTCTCCAGGTTGGATTTGATCCGCTTGAACAGATACAGCTCCATTCCCTAAGAACATGAAAAGAGCAGCGACCGCTACACTAGCCGCTCCAAAACTATATTTACGGATCGAGTAACGCGTGACCTTTTCACGGTGCAGACGTTCAACACGACTCATAGATGGTTTGTTTTCCATTATTTTCTTTTCTCCTTTTATGAGGTTAATTGTCTTGATTTCCACATGACACCTGCATACAGAAATCTACAATTTACATTTTATCTTATTTTCAATATATATGCAAATGATTTGATTTTAAATTTTCGCAAAAAAAAAAAAAAGCGTTTTGGGAAAGTAAGGAATTTTCAGATAAATTGGTTTTGTATGTTTTCTCGTTTTTGTAAATAAATAATTCACATGTTTTTATAACGAATTTGCTTTTATTTTAATTCCATCCATAAAGATAGCGCATTCATATAGGATTGGTAGTAAAATAAATAAGTTTGAAGGTTGAAACAAATTATTTTTGCACTGCATAAGAAAAAATTATTGGTAAAACATATAGACAAAAAATAAAACATGCCACCTCATTTCGGTAACATGTCATCGTTTTCTACTTACAACAAGGCCTCAAACTCAGCCACGGTCATTCCCAATTGATGGCTAGCAACCTCGGAAGTCAGAAAACCTTGACGAACTAGATTTACTAGCATAGACAAACTTCCTTCAACTTTTCCTCGTTCAAGTCCACGCTCTAAACCTTGTTCAATACCTTCAGCCCTAGCTGTTTCCAGGGCATAAGCATGTGCTAACAAGGCTTGTTCTTCGCGCATACGTAGTTGACTAAACATTTTCCTGTCCTCCTCGGACCAGCTCTTGTAGTCCAGCAGTTGGTCTGCTTGGCTGATGGCTCGCTCGGGTTCTTGGGTAAAGGGTTTATTCCCAAAAAACTCCAACCACGGCTTGCGAACCTCATCTTTGCTGGTTTCTCTGTATTTTTAGGTCTTATTTATGATGGTCTTTCAATAGCTCCTCAAACTCAGCCACGGTCATGCCTAATTGATGGCTGGCAACTTCAGGTGTTAGAAGACCTTGACGTACTAGATTTACTAGCATAGACAAACTTCCTTCAACTTTTCCTCGTTCAAGTCCACGTTCCAACCCCTGTTCAATACCTTCTGCCCTAGCAGTTTCCAAGGCATAATCATGTGCTAACAAGGCTTGTTCTTCACGCCTGCGTTGTTCACTAAACATTCTCCTGTCCTCCTCGGACCAGCTCTTGTAGTCCAGCAGTTGGTCTGCTTGGCTGATGGCTCGCTCGGGGTGCTGGGTAAAGGGTTTATTACCGAAAAACTCCAACCACGGCTTGCGAACACTATCCTTGCTGGTTTCTCTGTATTTTTTTAGTTCTAAGAACGCCATCTTAACCAAATGGTTTTCTTGACCGTTACTTGTGATAGTTAAGACTTCACCCGTCGTGTCCTCTCGCATGCTGAAACTGTGGAAAGCCAAGTCATCTGAGAAGTAATTACTATCGACAATAGCAATAGCGTATACTGGGGCAATGTGTTTGTAGCTCTGGTGAGTATCACCTTCTCGTTGGCGGATTTTTTCAAGATTTTGATTAACCTGACTGCACAAGTAAGCCCACAGGCGATTGATGAAAAAATTCTGATGATGAACTTGGATTTCAATAATTACTTGCGTTCCATTATCTAGCTCCGCCAAGACGTCTATACTAGTATAGAAATCCTGTGCCGAGTAAGGTACGGAAGGCAAGACGTGAATGTTACTTCCCTCCAAAATGGTTACATTTTTGGCTGGCAAGTCCAACATATCGCGAATAAATTGACAAGTGATTTCTGGATTGCTAAAGATTTTCTTAGCTACCAAGTCATTTGTTGGGCTGATGCCCGGATGTCTTAAAGTCATCCATTTCCTCCTTCTATTATACCATATTTTTAAATCTAATTTTGCTAGATTCGATGGTTCTAACTATTTATTCGAAAAGGAAATGAATTGTGAAGATATTTTATCTCGTTTCAACTAAAATATGAGCTTGATCAATCAACTGTCCATCAACAGTCATATTCAGATAGAAATCCAAGGTCTTATCAGCAGCAAAATACAGGGTTGGTATGCTCAAATCTTTTTTGCATTCCCCAGCTTGGAATTGAAGAACTTGAATCTCGTCCTGATAGGCGACACCATGGACACCTGTCCCCGGTTGAATCGAAATCTTAGCCTCCAAAGGAGTGTCACTTTCGCTACGTTCAATCCTAAAATGAAGAGTCTCTCCCTTTGCCACAGCTAGACTTTTTTCTGCAAATGCTAGTCCCTGAACAACTTCTTTTTTTGATAAGCTAGGAGTTTTATAGAGTGAAATCTTGGTCAGTACAGGTAAATCCTGCGACTCTGTAATCATCACGCGCACCTTCTGTGCCTCTACTAGCGGACCTCGCAGGAGACGCTTATGACCAACTGTGAAGCCCGTACCAAATTCTTGCCAGACGCCGTCCACCTCTACTTGCACATGAAAAGCAGCGATTCGTTGCCCTAGCTTCAAATCTTCTCTTAACTCAATTACATCAAAAGTTTTAGGAGATCCTAAGTCGAGTTCTAACTGGATTGGCAAGCCTACGTCGCTTGCCCAAGAGCTGGTCTTAAGACCATCTGTCAAATGGTGACAGGCAAAGTCTGCGGAAAGAGCTGGACCAGATACCTCAGCTCCCAGAGCTAAATCTTCTTTATAGAGCTCATTGCGATAAGCCGCAAATTCATAGAGGCGCTTGATATCTTTATCGTCAAAGAGCCCATCTTGATTCGGCGGAATATTAAGTAGGAGCGGGGTTCCTCTCCCCACTGAGTGAAAGTAGATTTCGACCAACTCCTCAAGAGACTTAGGATCCTGCTCTTCATGGTAAAACCAACCCGGCCGGATGGAAACATCTGCCTCTCCGATTGAAAAAATCGTTCCCGAGGGATCTCCGTGCTGAAGATAGTCCAGCTCTGCTTCTGTTCCTAGTTTGTCAGGATTCACCTTTTGCCATAGGGGATCACCTGCATACCCTCGTTCATTGCCAATCCAGCGGATACTAGTGCCTTCTGTTGAAAAAATTAAGCAATCTCCCTGCAGGTCACGAATGGTTTCAAACCATTTTTCAAATTCATAATTAACCTTTTGAGCGCCCTCTCCTCTGGCACCATCCATCCAGACCTCAGCAAATTTCCCTCCATTTCCATAGGCAGGATTTGATAAAATTTCCTTCAGCTGAGCCAGATAATAGGCATTATAATCCGCTTCTCGGTCCACATGATAGAGTGGGCTGTGGGCATCCCAGGGTGACAGGTAGACTCCCATATCCATATCAAACTCTGTGACAGCCTGGGATACTTCAAGGAGCAAGTCCCCCTCTCCATTCCTCCAAGGACTGGCCTTGACCGAATAATCTGTGTGAGCTGTCGGATAGAGGACAAAGCCGTCGTGGTGCTTGATCACCAAAATCAACTTTTTAAAGCCCATTTCCTTGAGCACGCGAACCCACTCACGCGCATCTAACCTGGTCGGATTAAAGCGTTCAGGTTCCTCCTGACCTGTCCCCCATTCCTGGTCATAAAAGGTATTAGGCCCAAAATGGATAAAGGCTGCTAGTTCATCCTCTAAATAAGCTAGCTGGGCCTGACTAGGCAAGGGCCCATGCGGTTTTATTTCTCTTACCATACTACTTCCTATCTACACTTTTCTTTACTTTTTTGGCATATACTTGCAATTCGGTTAAGGCTAGGGGACTAGTCAAACTTTCAAATCGAAGACGAAGGGCGTAAGTCTTCACCTTATCAAATTCAAAACGAAGCTCTTCATCCTTGTCACTTGACACTTTTCGGATGCCTGATACAGGGCGCCAATTCTCCTCTTGTTTGAGTAGAGAATCCTTGTCCAAATGGTTGGGAGTCCGAGGCAAGGCAGGCTCATTCCCTACATAATAATCGATAAAGGTCGGCTCAACGGCCACATATTCTTGATTTTCAACATAATACAAGGTCAGGTTATCCACAAATCGCGGTTTTAAAATCCCTGCATCTCCAAACAGAATACCCACGCTGGCTTGCTCTGACTTGGCAATCCAAGTATTGGCTGTCGATTTCTTCCGAGCAATAACCTTGTCATTGAGATATGAGGCTGGGTGATTCGGCTCTGAATGGGAAGCAAAGACCAGAGGCAGGTTGGATCCTGTCCACTGATCGGAAATAACTTCCCCATCTACACTGACATCTGTCACATGAATGGTGACTGTTGCTGGCAACTCACAGCCCGCTACTTGTCCTGTGAGCACACTTTCTCCTACCTGAGCATAGACTTGAGGTTCGAGTTCATCCCAAGTCACCTTGGCCGTATCTCTTCTGCCATCTGATAAGACTAGCTTGACTCGATCTGGTAAATGTGGGACTTCCTTGACAAGCGTCCAAACCTTTTCAGGCTCAATAGCGCAAATCCCTTGGACACAAACCTGAGCAGAAGCCTTTATATCCAGCCCCTCAAGATGACCAGATACCGTAAATTTATGAAAGCTTGCTATATCTTCTTCGGAGATTGCCTCCCAAACAACCTTGACTCGTTTTGCACCACCGAACTCATAGTCCACCAAAACTGAAGATGGCAGCTGTGGATAAGTTCCCTTAGCTGTATACAAGCGAAGTGATCGTACAGAAACTGCCTGCCCTAGTGAGGTATTTTCTGCCACCTGAAAATGAGTTTGATAGGCCTTCCCTTGATAAAAGGCGCGAATAGCCAAGTCCCCTGCAGACAAGCAATAAAGCACTCCCTGCTTGATAATGGCGTGGGCACTACCACTCGTCTCCCAAATCACTTCACTATTCCCCACCTTGTTCACAGGGTTATCCACAGTTTGTGGATAAAGTCCAATAGCTGGGGAATCTCCTTCTTGTAATCCGGCCTGCTTGTCCACTCGAATCTCAAATAAGCGCTTATTTCTCACTGGTTGGGTAGCCAAAGCCTCTCCCACTAAGATATCAAAACTTGCTGGCTCTAGCCCTCTGGCACTGGCTTTTACTCTTACGTGACCTGCCTGATCTAAACTCTGAATCAAAAGGACACCTCTGCCATGAAAGGCTTGCCGCTTAAACCGACCATTTTTCTGAGCCTGGTAACGTTCACGACTAGCCTGCCTACCATTATCCACACCTACAATACGAGCAGGGCCTTCAATTTTAAAATGAAGCTGATTGGAAGCACTCGGTACCCAATTTCCATCCTTGTCCAATACATCAAAATAGAGATAAAGGAGGTCTTGCCCATCTGGCTCCAGTTTTGTTTTCTCGGCATGTAACCCGATTTTGGCTGGCTTACCTGCAGTCACCACCCTATCTTCTGCCACAATCTGACCTTGATAATCATAGGCTACAGCATGCAATTCTCCTGGTTGATAAGCCAAACGCCATTCGAGATAAAGTTGTTCAGAACTTGCTCCCTCTTGGTATTTTCTACCATCTGAAGTCCATTTTTCCTGAAAATTCTTTCTGCCTTGGGATTTTCCATTGAGAAATAGCTCTACTGAACCAGCATTTGAATACACTCGAACAGGGATATCCCCACACTTATCCACAACTTGTTGATAACTCTTGTGGATTTCCCAATTCCAGTGGGGTAAGATATGAACCATGGGATGCTGATCTAGGTCCAACCACTGACTTTGATAGAGATAATAGTCATTTTTAGGAATCCCTGCCGTATCCACGATCCCAAAATAGGAACTCTTTACAGGCGTATCATTTTGATTGTGCCAAGGAGTCGGCTCACCGATATAGTCCACTCCTGTCCAGATAAACTGACCTGCATAGTCCAGCCGATTCCTATCTGCTATCCAAGAAGTTGTCGCTGTCTTCCCCCAAGGAACCCGATCATTGCCATAGTCCGACTGTTCAAAATTCCGCACTCGACGATTATCCCCAACCCATTCCTTATCTGGGCGAAAATAGCTGTCACGCGTCCGTGTAGCCGATGAGGTTTCAGACCCATAAAGACGCCACTTGGGATGTCTTTTGCGAATCCCGTCAATATTGTCTTCTGAGTAATTCAAACCCACCACATCCAGCAAATCAGCAATCTTTTCATGACCTCCAGAACCATTGCCAAAGCGGAATTGATCCATTCCCATAGTCACAAAACGACTATCATCCACCTCCTTTACCCTTCCTAGCAAGCGTTTGATAGTCTTCAATGAATGAGCATCGCCATTTGCTTCGCTGACTTCATTTCCCAAGGACCACATAAAAATCGCTGGATTGTTGTTGCCACGCTCAATCATAGTGCGCAAATCGTAATCTGACCAGAAATCGCCTGCTTTCGCTTCTGGGTGAGTCGCTTCTTCCTCAAAAAAGCGACCATAATCATATTCTTTCTTGCCTCCATACCAGGTATCAAAGGCTTCTTCTTGGATAAGTAAGCCCATTTTGGCAGCCACATCCAGCAAGATACTACTGGCTGGATTATGCGTGATTCGAATCGCATTGACCCCCATTTCTTTCATCTGGCGCAAGCGTCTCTCAGCAGCTGACCTGTTTTCCACAGCTCCCAGCGCTCCATAGTCATGGTGCAGACAAACTCCATGAATCTTCAAACAGCGACCATTGAGAAAGAAGCCCTTATCCGCTTGCCAATCCATATAGCGGTAACCAAAGGTCTCCTCTTCTTCATCAACCAAAATGCCATTTTTATAAAGGCGAGTCTTCAATTGGTAAAGGTAGGGATGGTCAATATCCCAAAGCAAGGGTTGAAAAATTGATATGGCTTGTTGGAAAGAATATTTGTCCTCAGACTCAATCATTACAGAATCAGTCGCCTGCCAGTCTGACAGCTGTTGGCCATCATACCAGATACTCTGCTCCAAATACACCGACACGGACTGAGGCCCATCATTTGAAACCTTGCTTGTAAGCTGGGTTTCCACCCAAGATTGCCTTTGTTCCTTTAGCTTGGGACTTTCTATCTTAATTCCATATAAATCCAGATGCACCGAATCTGTAATCAATAATTTTACTTCTCGGTAAATACCGCTACCAGAGTACCAACGACTGCTAGGTTGCTTATTTTCCACAAAAACCGCAAGCTGGTTGGCCGTCCCATCATTTCTTAGATAAGGCGTGATATCATAAGAAAAAGGTGTGTAGCCATTGGGATAATAGCCCAGTACTTGCCCGTTAATATAGACTTGGGCATTCATGTAAACTCCATCAAACAACAAACGCACCGATACAAGACTGGCATCTTCTTCCAAGTAAAACTGCGTACGGTACCAGGCTTGACCCCCGTTTAACTGCCCACCCTCATTTTGCGCTGGCGAATACTGGTCAAAATCATTGTAAATACTCCAGTCGTGTGGCACTTGAATAGCCTGCCAATTTCCCCTCTGAAAATCCGACGCCAAGGCCTCTTCCTTCCCCACCTCTTGGCTAAAAAACCAGTGATTTCGTAAAACTTCTTCTCTTCTCATACAAGCATTCCTCTTTAAACGAATCGATATACTTGACTATAGCACAAAACAAAAGCGCTTTCAAGACTTCCTCCATCACTCCCTAAATACTCAGAAAAGATTCTATAATTTGTGGAAAAGTCTGAAAATCACTCCATGTTCATACAAACTATCATTTGCAATAAACAATACAAACCTCAAAAAAGACCAAAAAACACCCCTCTGAATGTTCATTCCAGAGAGATGTTCCTTTTGTCTTAGCTATTGTAAATCGATTGTCTAAAGTCATCTGAATCTTTGAGATAAGCTTTATAAATCGCTTTTTTCAGTTTTTGCACTGGTGTTTCTATAAACTCAAACTTTTTAGCCGTGGTATTTCCTGCTTTTATCTGGGCTAGTTCAGCTAAAACAGCTTCGTTCATTAGTGATTGTAGTTTTTCTTTACTTGCAATTACTTCTGATTTTCCGTTGTAATTTATCGTAATAGATTTCAGGCTATCTAATTTTGCAACACGTTCATTAATTTGATCTTTTTTGAACTCCGCATATGTTTTTCCTAGAATTTTTTCAAAAATATACTTATCAGATAATGGTTTTCCTGCCGCTTCAGCTTGGTTTTTATATTGATTTGACACATAAGGAACAAATCCTTCATAATAGCCCAAAGCAGCCATCAATTCAAAGGCTTGTTTTCTAAAGGTGATGTCCCCACTCATACCAGAGTCATTTTGACTAACACCATAAATGGTGTCAAACATATCAACAGTATAATAACCATTTGCTGCAATTTTACCTTTATCTGAAAAACCAGCAATGATATAACGATTGACCAGGATATGATTGTCAATCAAACTATCAATATCTGTCAATTTTTTGGCATCTTCTAAGGTCAGAGTTTGAATCTCCTCACTCTTATGAGTCGGTTTAACTGCTGTATTACGGTAATCTACCCAAGTTCTAGGACCTGTTGAAGTGATTGGCGTTATTTTTTTGAAATAACTCATCTTGTCTTCTGCAGATAAGCCTTTACTTGCCTCTGCTTCTAGATAATCTAGAGTATAAAGGACATCAAAACTTCCCTTCATATAAGATTGCAAATCTTCTGCCGTTTTAAATCGATCAGGTGTTCTATTGTAAAATCCATTCTTATCACTCTCATCATATACAAAGTTGAGATTGAAATAAGTATCCTTTTCTGGATTATAGGAGTTTTCAAAAATACCACGGGCATAAAACTCTGCTCCTGTACCATCTCGACGACCGTGATTATTAAACAAGACCGTTCTATCTAGTAAGTGCGTCATTTCATGAGAATAAGTAGCTGAACCTCTATCATCCAGAACCCTATCTATAAAGTAACGGACACCTAATCCATTAGCCTCAGCTCCCACCTTACTTACTGGAGAATAGTAATTCATAGGAGTCATAAATTGGTCAACTCCCTTATCAGCTCCATTACCAGTAGCTGGTGACCAAGTACTATCAATCTGGGCATTTGGATTGCTTGTATATTTCTTCATCGTATCAATAATCAAGCGATTTGTCAGTAACTTATCACGATTTTCGGGTTTTGTTATACGATAAAGAGTATCAACATAGTTGGCTTGTTGTACAGCCGCCTTTTCAATTAAAGACTTGACTCTAGCAAGCTCAGCCTGATACTTAGTTGAATTAGACTGGGCAAGAGAAGTATCTATATAGGAACCAATATTACCATAAGTAATCGTCGCCATATTACTAATCACGTAAACATTTGGTTCTTTCACATTCAAAAGTCCCAAAATAGCAGCCATATTAGCCTCTTGTTTACGAGGATCCTTTTCCCCAGCTGTCAACTTGCTATACAGCCCGACATGCGCTGAAGGATTTTCCTTAGATGATTTTTCAACAATCATAGCTTGGCTAGATTTTTTAAGCCAGGTATCCGCATCATCTGACGTAAAGAGTTGGCGATTGCTGTCTAAAAATTCCTTCAAGCTAGCCTTACCTGTAATAGTAGATAAGTATTTTGTAAATGTTTGAGGACTATTGGTCAATTTCATCTCTTCATAAGACATGGATCCTAATTTTTTCAAACTATCCAAGGCTGTCATTGTCTTATTGCCAAATGAACTTGGATTAAAGGCCAGAATATCACGAATATTCGTGTCCCCAAATTGAATATTATAAAAACGATTGATATAAGACAGGCCCAACAAAATCTGCTCTTTGTATTGCTCCAGCTCTTGTTTGACCTTGCTACGATTTTCAGGGGTATCTCCTATAATTCCCAAAGTATGTGAGGCAATCTTTTTGAAACTTGACTCAGCTTGCGTCTTCGTCTGATCAAAGCTTTCTTGAATTGACAGTTTTTGAAGATACTCTGTGCGCAACATATCTTTGACTTCTTGGTCAGTGATATTTGGGTGTGTTTTTCTGAGCGCAATTTTCCTTGTTATAATATCTCGATGATCATAGGTAGGCTCTAACTGTGCTTTTAATTTACTGTCATGTAAGAAGTCTACTGACCTCGCGCTTGTAGTCAGAGCAGACACATCCACAGCATCTTCTCTCTCACTATTGGCTGGAAGTAAGTGTGGTTTATCCTCCTGACTACCAACTAAAATAACTCTCGGTTTCATTGGTTTTGTTATTTGACTCACTTCCTGAGGATTAACCAATTCACCAGTTTGTTCATTGATAGCGTATGTTCTGGTAAGTGTAGTCTCACCAACTTCTCCTTCAGAGACTACCTTTTCTATATTTTTAGCAAGTGAAGAATCCTCTCTTCGCTCCTCAGTAACAGCAATCGGTTGTATTACTTTTTCCACATTACCAACTTGAATCACTTTATCGACTGCTGAATTTACTTGTTTAGTAGTATCAGATACCGTCACCTGACCTGTTGCCTTGTCTAGTTGATAAGTCGTCCTAGTTTCCACCGAACCATCACGCCCCGCAACCGCTACTTCCTGTCGTCTGAACTCCAAAGCAGGATTCACTTGGTAAATCGTTTTATGAGATAAGACAGTAGTTTCAACACTCGGTTTAGTTCCAACTTCTACAACTTGATCAACTTTATTAACTACTATTTTGACAGTTTTATTCTCAGAAATATTTCCACTTGCTTGATCTTTAGTATAGGTAGTAGTAACTTGTTCTTGTCCCTCAGCACCCGGAATCTTTACTCTTGTAACTCCGTGGTCTAGTGCCTCATTCTTTTCATAAACGATTTCATAAGGAACAGCTTTGGTCTCCACTTTGGTCTGAGGAAGTTGAGTGTCATCTTTATACTCTGGGAGAGCCTCCTGTATCTCAGGCTCGCCGGAAACGCCACCTTCATAAGAAGGAAGAGACGGCTCTACCGAAGGCTCACCGGAAACACCACCCTCATAAGATGGAAGGGACGGTTCCACCAAGGATGCACCGGAAACACCGCCTTCATAAGATGGAAGGGACGGTTCTACCAAAGGCTCACCAGAAACACCGCCTTCATAAGACGGAAGAGATGGCTCTACCGAAGGATCGCCGGAAACACCACCTCCATAAGATGGAAGGGACGGCTCTACCAAGGACTCACCGGAAACACCGCCCTCATAAGACGGAAGGGACGGCTCCACCAAGGATTCACCGGAAACACCGCCCTCATAAGACGGAAGGGACGGCTCCACCAAGGATTCACCGGAAACACCGCTCTCATAAGACGGAAGAGACGGCTCTACCGAAGGATCGCCGGAAACACCGCCTTCATAAGACGGAAGAGATGGCTCTACTAAGGACTCACCGGAAACACCGCCTTCATAAGAGGGGAGAGTTGGCTCTACCGAAGGATCGCCGGAAACGCCGCCTTCATAAGAGGGGAGAGTTGGTTGGACTTCCGGGGCTGTGCTTATGCCATTTTCTTGAGGTTCCTTCTCTTTTGTCCCGACCAGAATCACCTGAGTAACTGGTTCACGAAGCACTTCTCTCCCTACTTCATTTCGCGTAACAATACCATCGACAACCCTTACTTCTGTTAAGATTCGTGCTTGTCCCTTGGCACCTTCTATAGAAATTCTTTTTTCTCCCTTAGCCAGAGTTGGGTCAGACTGAAATTGAGTTTCAAATTCTATCTCCCCTATCCTCACTTCCAGTTCTGGCTTGTCTTCAATAACAGTTTTCATTCCTTCATCTGGTACTTTTTTAGACTCAATACTCATACTTTTTTCAGGAGTTGGATTTAAAACAGGCTCAACTGCGTAAGATGGTTGAGGAGATTGCACAAGATCTTTAGTCGAGCTAAAATGAGATGCAGTCTGTGGTACAATCTTCTTAGATTGAGGTTCTAAACTTTCCTCCTTTTGAGATAATGCTGGCGACTCTACCTTATCAACAGAAAGTTCCTTGCTAACACTATCTCTTACCAAATAATATCCTGTAAATTCATATCCTTGGACTGTTTCAGGACTTGGTAAAAACTGACCTTCTACTCTCTTAACAAGGGCTGGTTGCAATTCTACCAGATTTTCTAAAGCAGAGATGGATGCTCCCCAACCACCAACAGTAAAGACGCTCACAAGGAAGTAAGACGCTCCCTTTTTTCTCTTGATTAAAGTGAAGGAAAGCAATAATAATCCTGCTCCCAAGATAAACATCTCATCATTAGAAAACAGACCTGTTTCTGGTAATCTTGTAGCCAATTTTCGATAGACAAAATAGTATTCTTTTCCCTCTTTTACCTCAATCTTATTTTCTTCAAACCATTGCAACTCTGATTTCAGCTTTTCAGATAAATCCTGCTCATCCAAATAATGACTTGAAATTAGTGTTGAACTCGTTTCGGTAGCCTGTACAGGTTGAGCACCCATACCAGCAAAAAATAAACTCGTTCCTAGCAAGATCGAACAAGCTCCTATTGTATATTTTCTCAAAGAAAAACGCTGCTTTCTCTCAAATTGAAATTCTTTCATCCCATATCCTATCATTCATTATTACTGTATAGTTAGTATATCAGAAATAGTTTGTATTCACAAATCTTTCTAGTTATTCCCTTATCATCCCAAGTTAAGGGAGACAACATACAATAATTTTTATTTAATACTCTTCGAAAATCAAATTCAAACCACGTCAGCGTCGCCTTACCGTACTCAAGTACAGCCTGCGGCTAGCTTCCTAGTTTGCTCTTTGATTTTCATTGAGTATAAATGTATATCAATGTTCTTTGCTTTTCTTAACAAATGCAATGCAAAAAGAGCCTGTTGCCAAGCTCTTTGGTCTATTATTTCTTCTCAGCACGGAGGGCTGACAAGATTTGTGTACGGATATCATCTACACCATTTGGAGTATTTGGTAAAAAGATAGTTTGGTTTCCTTTAGAGGCAAAGGTATTCAAGGTATCCAAATACTGGTTGGTCAAGAGGATAGACATGATTTGTTCTTCTGTCATGCCAACATTTGCTTCCTTGAGTTCTGTGATAGACTCTGCCAATCCATCCACAATCGCCTTACGTTGTTGGGCAATCCCCACACCATGAAGGCGGTCTTTTTCTGCTTCGGCTTCAGCTGCAGTGACGATTTTAATCTTGTCAGCTTCTGCCAATTCTTGCGCTGCAACCCGCTTACGTTGCGCCGCATTGATTTCATTCATGGATTGCTTAACTTCTGCATCTGGTTCCACCTTAGTAATCAAGGTTTTCACGATAATATAACCGTAAGTTGTCATTTCTTCCGCCACTTGGTGTTGGACTTCAAGGGCAATCTCATCTTTTTTCTCAAACAATTCATCCAAGGTTAATTTGGGAACAGAAGAGCGAAGAGCATCTTCGATATAAGATTTAATCTGAGATTCTGGACGCATGAGTTTATAGTAGGCATCTGTCACGCTCTGTTCGTTGACACGGTACTGGGTCGCTACATTCATCATAACGAACACATTGTCCTTGGTCTTAGTCTCAACAACAATATCGCTTTGCAGCAAGCGCAACTGAATCCGAGCTGCAATCGAGTCAATCCCAAAAGGCAAGCGAATATGAATACCGCTATTGGCAACCTTTTGGTATTTCCCAAAGCGTTCAATAATCGCCACCGACTGCTGACGAACCACATAAACTGTACTCAGTGTGACTATCAGCAATAGGAGCACACAAACCACCACAAAAATCATCAAAAATGTTGCCATTATCGTGACCTCCATTATTATTTTTTCCTGTATTATAGCACATTTAAAGAAGGCTGTGCAGTTTTTACTGCGATTTTTCCTGAAATGTCAATAATTAGAGGTGAAACTACATTTCAAGTCAGTAATCGCTTTTTTCATTACATTAACTTCTATAGAATCTACATCAATAGTCAGGGAATAACTTGCCTTAACTTTTCCCTCGTGCTATACTATTTATTGAAATGAATAAATAGGAGATATTTCATGAAAACAGCAAAAACTACTGTTACAATCCTTTCTGCACTTGCTTCTGTCGTCTTATTGGCTAGTTGTTCAACAAAGTCTACAGAAACACAGACAAGCAATAATAGCTCATCTGATAATCAGATTACATTGACATATGACCAACTACGGTCAAGAGAAAATACTATGTCAACCCTTTGGTATCAAAAATCAGCTGAAACTAAAGCTTTATACATACAGGGTTATAACGTTGCAACAAATCACCTAAAGGAATTGCTCAAAACAGAATCAGACAAACCTTACTCCATCGTTTTAGACTTGGATGAAACTGTCCTAGATAATAGCCCTTATCAAGTACAAAATGTCAAAGACGGTACAGCATTCACACCCGCAAATTGGGATATTTGGGTTCAAAAAGCTGCAGCAAAAGCTGTCCCAGGTGCCAAGGATTTTCTTCAGTTGCTGATCAAAACGGTGTCCAAATCTACTATATTTCTGACCGCTCAGCTAATCAAGTAGATGCTACCATTAAAAATCTTGAAAGTGAAGGAATTCCTGTTCAAGGACGTGATCATCTCATGTTCTTAGAAAGTGGTGTAAAATCCAAAGAAGGTCGTCGCCAAAAAGTTCAAGAAAAAACAAATCTTATCTTATTGTTTGGTGATAACCTCGTAGACTTTGCAGATTTTTCTAAGACTTCTGAATCTGACCGTGATAAACAACTTGAAGAATTGCAAAAAGAATTCGGTGAAAAATTCATCATCTTCCCAAATCCAATGTACGGATCATGGGAATCAGCTGTATACGGTGGTAACAAACTAGATGCTAAAGGTCAAGTAGAAGAACGCCAAAAAGCCTTGCAAGGTTTTGATAAATAAAACAAATAAGCTGATTCTACATAAAATTAGGCTAACTTACAATCTTCAAAAAGTGGATAGGAAGGAATTCTGATAATCAGAAAACTTTCCTATCCACTTTTATAATTGATATAACATCAAGCTTTTATACATCTGATACATTTTCTGATTTTAAATATAGTAGATTGAAATATGGTAAGAAATAGACCGAATGACTAGCCTATCAACACCCGTTAAATCGCTAAGATACGTCAAAAAAGCCCTTAACTACGGCAATAGTTAGGGGCTTTGGTGTTCTAATGAACCTTATACACTAACAACATTCTAGCATATAAGCCCAGATATTTCAAGAGTTTTATTTATTTTTTAAAGTTCTGGAAAGGTCTATAATGAAGTTAGCCATCTAATATCTAAAAACCGACTAGCTCCTATGAACTAGTCGATTTCTCATCAATGCGCCAGCATTTCTTGGGCAATTTCTTGGCCAGATAGGTTATCTGGGTAGTAGGTTGGCCAGTTATCCATTTCTTCAAAGAGGGCTTCTTGGCTTGTGCCTCCAAAGAAGATATGGAAATGTTCTGCCTTAACTGGGGCGATATTGTGGTCACTAAACTGAACATACTTGAACTGTCCAGCGTCTGCATCTGTGGCTTCAAAGAGGAAGCGCACGCCACGATTTCCTTTCTTATAAGTTAAGATTTTCTTACCAACATACTTGTAGGTGAATTTCTTACTTTGTCCACCTTGAACAAATTCCATAGTGTTATCAGTAATGTTAATCTTAGTCACATCTGTCTGATAGCCTTTTGTATAGTAGGCCTTGTACTCAGCCTGAGTCATCTTACCAGTCAACTTAGCCTTGTAGTCAAAGACTTGGTCAAAGGTTCCATCTTCAAGGAAAGGATAAACTGATTGCCAGTTACCTGCATAGTCACTCAAGGTACGGTCCTTGACAGCTGCATCCTCAAAGTAACCATTTTGAACTGTCTTGGTATCCTCTGCCTTTTCAGGCTCGATTGCTGGGCCTTCTTGGTCCGTTGTTTGTTTCAGAGCCTTGAGGTTTTTCTCCATCACGGAAATGTAGTTTTCTCCAGCCTTGGTGTCCTCTTCTGTCAGACTTTCTAAAGGATTGAGGACATCTGTTTTGACACCTGCCTCTTTTGAAAGTGTGTTAGCAAGGGCTTGTGAAGCATTTTCCTCAAAGTAGATATAGGCAATTTTATTTTTCTTGACGTACTCTGTCAATTCTGCCAGACGAGCAGCTGATGGTTCTGCATCTGGAGAGAGACCTGAGATTGCGACTTGTTTGAGTCCATAGTCCAAGGCGAGATAGTTAAAGGCTGCGTGCTGCGTTACAAAGCTCTTTTGTTTGGCTTGAGACAAGCCTTCTGCATAAGCCTTATCCAAGGCTTGTAATTTTTCGATATAGGCAGCAGCATTCTTCTCAAAGGTCTCTTTTTTATCAGGATAATCTGCTGATAAACTGTCACGGATATGCTCTACTAGTTTAATAGCACGAACTGGTGATAACCAAACATGGGGATCGAACTCATGGTGATGACCTTCTTCTCCATGGTCATGGTCTCCCTCTTCTTCCTCACCACCTGGCAAGAGCAACATATCGCCTGTCGCCTTGATGGTTTTCACCTTTTTCTTATCCAAAGTATCTAGCAATTTAGGTACCCATGTTTCCATGTTTTCATTTTCATAAACGAAGGTATCTGCGTCTTGGATTTTAGCAACTGCCTTGGCAGACGGTTCATATTCATGAGGTTCTGTCCCAGCACCGATGAGGAGCTCTACATTAGCCGTATCTCCTGCGACTTGCTTGGTAAATTCATAGACAGGGTAAAAGGTTGTCACAATATTTAGTTTGCCATCTGCCTGCTTTTGATTAGAACAAGCCACTAAAAACAAGGCACATAGACTGGCGAGTAATAAGCTAATTTTTTTCATGTTCATCTCCTATTTGATAAAACGTCTTACTAAACTGATTAGCAAGAAAACAGTTACAAAAATAATGGTAATACTTGCACTTGCAGGTGTTTCTGCATAGTAGGAAATGTAAAGTCCTGCTACCATTCCCAAAAATCCAATAGCACTGGCAAGCAGCATAACCGATTTAAAGTTTTTCCCCAGACGCAGGGCAATACTAGCTGGCAAGACCATAATGGTCGATACCAGAAGAGCTCCCGCAGCTGGAATCATAAGGGCAATGGCCACCCCCGTCACCATGTTAAAAAGAATGGACATGGTACGAACTGGCAAGCCATCCACAAAGGCCGTATCCTCATCAAAGGTCAGGATATACATAGGACGAAGGAAGAGGAAGGTCAAAATCAAGACAACCGCCGCAATGACAAAGAGGGAAATGACCTGCTCTTCACTGATAGTCACGATTGAACCAAAAAGATACTGGTCCAAACTCATTGAGCTAGAGCTTTTACCCTTGCTCATGACAATCAGAGAAACAGCCAGACCTGTTGACATGAGGATAGCTGTCCCGATTTCCATAAAGTTCTTGTAAACCGTACGGAGATACTCCAGGAAGACTGCCGCAATCAAGACAATAGCAATCGTAGAAATAGTCGGAGAAATCCCCAGAACCAGACCAAAGGCTACACCCGAAAGCGAGACGTGGCTGAGGGTATCACTCATCAAACTCTGACGACGCAAGATAAGGAAGGTTCCAAGAACTGGCGAGAAAAGACTCATGGCAATAACAGCCAGAAAGGCGCGTTGCATAAAGTCATAAGATAATAAACTAAGCATGGCCCACCTCCTGGTCATTCTCATGAACGTTGAAACAACGCCATGGCGAGTCTTGGTTACGGACTAGATGAATATTGCGGTCCGCATAGTCCTTAACTTCTTCAGGGTCATGAGTAATCATCAAAACAGCCTTGCCATGATGATGGGCGCTGTGGTGCATGAGTTCGTAAAATTCGTTTTTACTTCCTGCATCCATCCCCGTTGTCGGCTCATCTAGAATAAACACATCTGGATCCGAAGCAAACATGCGCGCAATCACCGCTCGCTGCTTTTGTCCTCCGGATAGAGACCCCAAGCGTTTGTCTCGGTGTTCCCACATACCAACTGAGTCCAAACTAACCTTGATATGCTCCTCATCATGAGCATTCAAACGACGGAACCAACCTTTTCGCGGGTAGCGACCCGACTTGACAAATTCATAAACTGTACTTGGAAAACCTGCATTAAAACTGGCAATCTGTTGAGGCAGGTAGGCTATTCTCAATTTCTTACCCTGCGTATTTGTCTTTGAAATAGTCACCTTACCAATGCGTGGTTGGAGAATTCCAAGACTGGCCTTAATCAGTGTCGTCTTAGCTGCCCCATTCTCCCCTGTCAAGGTAACAAATTCCCCACTATCAACACTATAATTGATATGTTCAAGAACGGGCTCCTTATCATAATAGAAGGACAAATCCTCTACCGTAATATATCTCATTATTTGATTTCTCCTACTAAAGCAGTCAAAAACCGCTGGATCACTTTTTGTTCATTTGGAGTAAACTGAGTTGCCACTTGTTCATATGTTAAAAGCGTATGCTCATGGTGATGGTGGTGCTCCTCAGCGATTGGACGAGCCAAATCAGTCAACTGATAAAAAATCACACGCGCATCCTTAGGATCTTTAGATGTTTCCAACATCCCTTCCTTGACCAAAGACTTAATGGCCTTGGTAACTGCCGCCTGACTGACATTGAGACGACGAGCCAACTCTGAATTTGTTAAAGAATCCTCTGACAAAAGCATGAGGATATGCTCCTGGGTATTGGTCAGAGCTACCTCGCTAGTACAATGCCCTATTAGGATTTCATGTTGGTTTTCCGCCTGTAAAATCACCTCATTCAAAAAGCCATCGATATCCTTCGCTAGCTGTCTCATATCTGACTCCTTTCCTTTGGGACTTCTCTTTTTAAGAGAAAAATACTATTCTTTGGAATTTTATTTACCAGTTAATTATATCACAAGCAAAAAAAGAGTCAAGAAAAAACGTGAAAATAGGCTTCATTCTTGAACTCTTCTACATTATTATCTATTGAAATTCTTTGACATCTCCATCATAAGTCGCCCAATCTTTGCTGAAAAAGCGCTCATTCAGATGGTAAGTCGGAGCTGGTGTGGGATTGGATAGGAAAGGATCAACTGCCTTGTCAAAAGCCAACCAACCCAACCAACCAAGGTGAATAGTATCCTTCATAAAGAAAGGTTCCCCACCATCCTTAGAAAAATCGGCTATATTTGTAAAACCTTGACTTTCTAGCTGGTAGCGAATCTTCTGCACCGTTTGTTGGTACATATCCTCTCGTAGACCAGCATAGTCCATCCATTTTTTATTAACAGGTGGAATGATAAAAATCGGGTTTACTTTAGATTTGGAAAATTGAGTTAAAACCAACTGCAAGTCATTATACTCTGGCGACTTAAGATAGGTAAAGCTTTTCTGAGAGTCCTTTAATTTCTTCAAATCCTTCTTGATCTGCGTATTATAGAAATAATTTTCCATTCCCAAATCATTATTGGAAGTATTCTTTTCAGCATCTGCTTTAACAATATCTTCTATGGCTTGATAAGAAAACTGGTCTGGCAATGTCTTTAAATACTTAACTACATGCTTATCATAATTGACATAGCCTCTAACTGAAAACTGACCAAAAAAGGAAGCTTGGTGTTGGTTAAAACGAGCCAATAATTCAATCATTTCATTGTCTGCCGTCGACAATTCTTCTTTACTTGCCAACTTCTGAACCTGGTCCTTCATAGCTACGTTTGGGAACTGCTGTAGTAAGCGAGTCGCTGCATATTGACTAGCCTGATCTCCAGATTGATGTGCCAGAAAACTGGTCAACTGGTCTCCATTAAAATACTGCTGAAAAGCTGCTGGTTCATAGCCATATTTACTGAACCACTGAGGTGAGATAACATACACAACTTGTTTATTCTCTAGCTGTGGCAACATCTGTTGCATTCCAAAATACTGGTTAAGCGATGCAGCTCCCCTCTGTCCTAAAAGATAAGGACGGTAGGAGCGATTGTATTTCTCAGCTAATACCGCAGGATGAGCACCGTCAAAACGAAGCCATTCACTAGAGCCAAAGAAGGGAACAAAACGCATATTTGGATCAGATAAAGCTCTGACCTTTTGACTTCGCTCCTTAAAACTATCGATAGTAGTAGCCACCGCTGAACGCTTTTCAGCTCCTAGATTATGACGCATCTCAGTAGGATAAAAGAAGATGAGCAGAAAAACCAACAAACCAGCTATCAAGACCGGTCCGAAGATCATCCATAAGCGTTTAAGCATTTTGTAGCTCCACAATACCAGCTATGATTTTATTAGCTGTATTCCAGTCGTCGCGACCAAACTCTGTTACAGGGACACGAATGTCAAAACGGTTCTCAATCTCCACAATCAATTCAACCGTTCCCATACTATCCAAGACACCTGCATCAAAAAGATCTTCATCCATCATGTCAGAAACATCTTCCATAAACAACTCGTCAATAATTTCGATAACTTCTGATTTGATATCCATATTTTATTTCCTTTTATTTTTTAAACCATAAATCATTCAAAAATCCAGAAAAGATTAAGAATGATAGCATGACGACATGGAAGGTGACAACCATGCCAAGCAACTGAATCCAGCGATTCTCAGGTAGAGCAGCATTCCCTGCTTTTTTCCGCTCCTTATTGAGCGTTTTTTTCTTACGAATCCAAGCGTCATTGATAACCAGTCCAATCCCATGAAAGAGGCCATAGGCGATATAGTACCAGGTCACTCCATGCCAAAATCCCATAATCAGCATATTTACAATGTAGGCCACACTTGAGGTTACATTACGATTTTTAAAGACCTTCTTTCTAGTCAATACCATCACCATCCGCATAAACACAAAGTCACGGAACCAGAAAGAAAGACTCATGTGCCAACGATTCCAAAACTCCTTTAAATCCCTTGATAAAAAGGGCTTGTTAAAGTTAATGGGACTACGGATTCCCATTAAGTTTGAGATGGCTAAGGCAAACATAGAGTAACCTGCAAAGTCAAAGAAGAGCTCCAGACCAAAGGTATACATAACCGCTAAAGCATAGAGGTTAAAGAAACCACCTGATTGCAAGGCTAAATTCTTCAAAGGAGGCAACAAGGTCTCTCCTAAAACATGAGCTAGGATAAACTTATACAAAAAGCCCCACATGATATAGCGAACAGATTCATCCAGCATATTCATCAACTCATCTCGCTCAGGAATGGCATGATAATTTTCATTAAATCGCTTAAAACGATCGATTGGACCACTTGAAAAAGTCGGCATGAAGAGAAGGAAACGAAGGAATTCCCAGAGGGTAAAATCCTTAATCACTCCATCTCTCAGCTCGATGATAATCCCAACCGAACGAAAGGTCAGATAAGAAATTCCCAAAAATCCAAGCAAAGACTGCGTTCCATTGATAGCTGGCTGCACCTTGACAAAGATAATCGGAAGTAAGGACAGAAAACTAACTAAGTAGAAGACCCACTTGCCATCCTTGCTTTTTCGATAATGCTTGTAGAAAAGCAGGAGCACTATTTCCCAGCAAAGGTAAATACCCAAGGCAGCCAGTTGATTGGTCTTTCCACCCACCAACATGGTGACGATAAAGAAGAGGCTAACCAGCACTTCATACCAGGCAAAGCGTTTCTTGAAAAAGAGGCCAATAAAGATGGGTAAGGTTGCAGCAATCACATAGACAAAATACTGAGGATTGCCGTATGGCTCTAAATGAGGAAGCTGTTGAAAGAACTCCATCATCTCTTATTCACCTCGTTAATCAATCCTTTAATATCAATCTTTCCATTGGGAGTCAATGGCAAACTGTCTCGGTAAAGGAATTTAGACGGCATCATGTAGGACATCATGATGTCTATCAGGTCTTCCTTGATAGCCTTGGTAATATCGATATCACGCTCAAACTGCTCACGAACACCGTCTTTTAAGATGACATAGGCCAGTAGATTTTGTACCTTGTGATCCTTGTTATAACGTGGTACTGCGACAGCAGATTCGATATAACGAGACTTATTAAGATTTTGAGAGACATCTTCTAACTCAATGCGGTAACCGTTGAACTTAATCTGGAAGTCCATGCGTCCGCCGTAGAGAAGTAAGCCCTCATCTGTCATGGTTCCCACATCGCCTGTGTGATAGGCTGGCAGACCTTCAAATTCAAAGAAGGCTTCCGCTGTTTTTTCAGGATTGTTCATATAACCTTTTGAAACAGCTGGCCCAGAAACAATGATTTCTCCCTGTTCACCATTTGGCAGTTTATTGCCTTCCTCATCAATAATAAAGGTTGGAGAATCAGCCTTGGTATAGCCGATTGGTAGGCGTTTGAGAGTCGCTAACATCTCGTCTGTCACGGAAACTGCTGACAGGGCTACTGTCGCTTCTGTTGGGCCGTAGGCATTGATAATACGGGCATGTGGGAAACGCTCACGCAATTTTTGAGCCGTTTTAACCGTCAATTCTTCTCCATCAAAGTAGAAATGCGTGATTCCAGGCATTTTCTGACTATTGAAGTCTTCTGATAACATGGCCATATCCGCAAAAGAAGGCGTTGATGTCCAGATAGCGATTGGCAATGAAAAGATGGTCGCAAAGAGTTGCTTAAAGTCCTGAGTAATAGCTGAAGGAAGAGCGAAAAGCGTACCACCAAGTGCCAAGGTCGGTGCCCAGTACATGACAGACAGGTCAAATGAATAAGGTGGTTGAGCCAGCATTTGCGGACGACTTGGCGTCACAAATTCCTTGTCCATAATCATCCAGTTGGTAAAGCTGAGGAGGTTATCATGGGAAATCTGCACTCCCTTTGGCTTACCAGTCGTACCAGAAGTAAAGATAATGTAGTAGTTATCATCGCCCTTGACTGGATGTGTGATCTCATAGCTAGTCCCTTGGGCAAAGGCTTCTTGAACCTGATCCAGAGTCATCATAGGTGTCGAAACCTGCACCAATGGAAAATCTGAGATGGCAATAATCAAGCTTGGCTCTGCTACTTCTAAAATAGCCGAAACTCTCTCCAAGGCTGAATGGCTATCAATGGGAATGTAGGCATGACCTGACTTAGTCAGTGCTACAAATGTTGCCAACATTTCATATTCTTGGCCTCCGAAAACAACCACGGGAGACTTCTCAGGCAAGCCTAGTTGGTCAATGGCTGCAGCCAAACTATCCGAATCAGACTTTAAATCTCCATAAGTGTGTTCCTGTCCCAAAACATTGTAAACAGGATAGCTAGGCTGTATCTGAGCAAAATGCTCAATGGTTTCAATCATATCTACTATTGGTTTATTTGACACAATAGGAATTCTCCTTCAAGTTAAAATTCATTATAGATAAAGCCTCCTTGACCCTGGCCAAGATAGCTAAAGAAGTAAAGCAGCCCTAGAAAGATAAGAAAATACAAGGCTGTCCGACCAAGAAAAAGGTATAATTCTTTTCTCTGTTTCATCAAGAAAAACCATTCATTTCTGTAATTTTTGTAAAATAAGATAAACTTTTACTATAGTATTTTTCTACCATTGTACCACTTTCTAGGGTAATTTTTCAATTGTTTGCCGTAGATTTTCATTATATTTAAGCTAATTTTAAAAATTATGCGGTTTTTCTATGTATATTTTTAAAAAAGAGCCTGAGATTTTCATCTCAAGCTCTATCAACAAAATTGTTTTCTAGATTAGAAAAGTGAGAATACAAGCACGGCCAAGGCTGCACCGATAACAGGTCCCACAACTGGAATCCAAGCATAAGACCAGTCTCCGTCTCCCTTGTTTGAAATTGGAAGGATACTGTGCATGATACGAGGTCCAAGATCACGTGCAGGGTTCAAGGCATAACCTGTTGTCCCACCTAGTGATAGACCGATACCGACAATCAAAGTCCCCACTGCAAAGGTTCCGATTCCTGCTTGAAGGTCATAAAGTCCCAAAGCAAAGATTGTCAATACCAATACAAAGGTGCCAAGGATTTCGCTGATCAAGTTAGAAACTGTATCCTTGATAGCTGGTCCTGTGCTGAAAGTAGCCAAAATATTTCCTGCATTTTCTTCTGCCTCATAGTGAGGTTTGAATTGCAACCAAACCAAAATCTGACCCAGCATAGCCCCTGCAAACTGAGCTAGGATATAAGGGAAAACGGAAGCCCAAGGCAAACCACCTTTTAAAGCTACACCAATGGTCACAGCTGGGTTTAAATGAGCTGGACTGAGCTTGCCAGATACAAATACTGCAACCGCAACTGCAATCCCCCAACCCATAGTAATCACAATCCAACCTGCATTGTTGCTCTTGGTTTTAGGAAGAACTACACCTGCTACAACACCATTTCCTAGAAGAATTAGGATTAAAGTCCCTAGAAATTCTCCAAATAATTCATTCATCATCTTTCTGTCTCCATTAAAAAGGAGGAGAGGGTAGACTAGGAGTCCTGCCCGCCACCTCTTTTATTTTTTCTTAATTTTTTAATTCTGCTAAATCGTTGTTAGCAAGAGCTGATTCGACATCAGCACGGTAAGTTGCTTTTTCATCTTCTGTCCATTCGTAGAAACGTCCCATTTCATCTAGAACTGGCTCTACAATGCTATCCAAACTATCACGCATAAAGAGCATATGGTTGGTACGACGAAGAAGGAAGTCAACTGGGCTAAGAGCCAACTCATTGCGCATTGCATAGTGAAGGGACAAGGTGTCTGCCAAGCTGAGTCCTGGCGCTTGTTCCAAGCTGTGAGCAAGGGCAAATACTTTCGGTGCATTTGAACCGTATAGATTTGCGAGATAGTGGGCTTCCTTGCTATCCAATCCACGTGACACTCCAAGTTGCGCAAAGGCTTCGATTTCTGAGTCCACATTTGCTGGATTCAATTCTCCACCTGAAACAGGGTAAGTCTTAGAATTGATGAGTTTAAAGCTACGGTCAAATTCTGCTTTGAGGATTTCAACCACGCGCTCCATAGCTCCTTCAGCCATCTTACGGTAGTCTGTGATTTTACCACCAGCAAGGGTCAAAAGGCCATTATCATCACGATCCAAGCTCGAACCACGAGAAACTGCAGATGGATCCAAATGTTTCTCAGAGGTACTGCTTTCAAGCTTGCTGACAGCAGACTCAACATCTTCACGCGTTTTTTCTTTAGAGAGATAAGATTCAACAGTCGCAATCAAGTTGTTAAAGCTTTCATCACTGATTGTACCGTTATTTCCTCCATTGTAGTCAGAAGCGCTATTGCCTGCGATCAATGGACGAAGACCTGCCCAGCTGCTTTCGATATCATCAATGGTGATGTTGGCTTCTGGGAAGCGGTTGTTGACAATGCCAAGTAGGTAATCTACATCTTCCTGAGTCACTTTTGGATGTTCTAAATCACCTGTGTAGTCTGTATCAGTTGTACCGAAGTAAGTCTTGTTTTCACGTGGGAGAACAAAGACCATACGACCGTCACCCAAACCTGTGTCAAAGTAAACTGGTTGAGAAACCTTGATCTTGCTTGAATCCACTACCAAGTGAACTCCCTTAGTTGGACGCATTTGTGAGAATTGGGTTCCCTTATTAGACAAATTACGTACCTTATCGCTCCAAGGACCTGTTGTATTAATAACCAGACGGGCCTTGATTTCAAAGACTTGGTCTGTCAACAAATCACGAGCTACGACACCTGTAATCTTGCCACTTTCGTCAAAGAGGAAACCTTCTGCCTTCACGTGGTTGGCAATGAGGGCACCGTCTTGGTTGGCACGTTTGATATTTTCAATCACGAGACGCGCATCGTTGTTACGGAAGTCAAGGTAAACTCCACCTCCTACCAAGCCTTCTTTCTTCAAGTTTGGTTGACGTTCCAAGACTTCTTCCTTGCTCAAGACCTTGTTAGCAGCTGGCGTATTGTTAACTCCTGCCAAAAGGTCATACAAGTCCATAGCTACTTTGAGACGGAAAAGGCTAAAGGTCGCTCCATCTTCATCGTAAACTGGCAAGAGCATTGGATCTGGTTTTGGAATGTGTGGAGCAATTTGTTGTACCACTGCACGTTCTGAAACTGTATCTGATACCACTTCTACGTCGAATTGTTTGAGGTAACGCAGACCTCCGTGAACCAATTTTGTTGAACGACTGGATGTTCCTTCTGCAAAGTCTTGCATTTCAATCAATCCAGTCTCAAGACCGCTAGCTGCCGCCTGCAAAGCTACACCAGCCCCTGTGATTCCTCCACCAATAATCAAGAGGTCCAGGGTACGTTCCTGCATTTTTTTAATTGATAATTCACGTGTTTTCTTTGAAAATTCCATATTTACACACTTTCTAACTAAGTCGCTTTATTCTTCCAGTATTAGTCGTCTACTTCCGCAAAGACTTGGGTTGCTTTCACAGCCTTCTTCCAACCCTTGTAGAGTTGTTCCTTGCGAGATTCGTTCATAGATGGCTCAAAGAGTTCTCCTGTCTCGTTCAAGAGTTTCAACTCATCCAAGTCTTTCCAGTACCCTACTGACAAACCAGCTAGGAAGGCTGCTCCTAGAGCTGTTGTTTCCAAGTTTTTGGCGCGTGCAATGTCGATTCCCAAGATGTCAGCTTGGAACTGCATGAGGAAGTTGTTCATAGCTGCACCACCGTCTACTTTCAAAACTTGGATAGCTGTCTGAGCATCCACTTGCATCGTATCGATAATATCACGCACTTGATAAGCAATTGATTGAAGAGTTGCCTTGATAAAGTCTTCCTTACTTGTTCCACGAGTCAAACCAAAGACAGAACCGCGAGCATTTTGGTTCCAGTACGGTGCTCCTAGTCCTGTAAAGGCTGGCACGACATAAACTTCATCATCATTGTGAGAATCACGAGCGTATTTTTCAGATTCTGGTGAATTTTCGACCATGCGAAGTCCATCACGAAGCCATTGAATGGCACTTCCTGCGATGAAGATAGAACCTTCCAAGGCATAGTAAACCTTGCCATTGATTCCGTAACCAATCGTTGTCAAGAGGTTATTTTCAGACAACTGCATCTCTTCACCAGTATTCATGATGATGAAAGAACCTGTTCCATAAGTATTTTTAACCATACCAGGTTCAAAGGCCAACTGTCCAAAGAGGGCTGCCTGTTGGTCACCAGCCATACCTGAGATTGGCACTTCTCCACCGTAGAAATGGAATGGCGCTGTCTTACCATAGATTTCAGAGTTAGAACGAACTTCTGGAAGCATAGCCTTTGGAATGTTGAGAATTTCCAAAATCTCATCATCCCATTTAAGTTCTTTAATGTTATAAAGCATGGTACGGGCTGCATTTGAGTAGTCGGTCACGTGAGCCGCACCGTCAGTCAATTTCCAAACCAACCAAGTATCAATGGTACCAAAGAGCAATTCACCCTTTTCAGCTCTCTCTTGAGCGCCCTCTACATGGTCCAAAATCCAACGAACCTTGGTCGCAGAGAAGTAAGCATCGATGATCAAACCAGTCTTTTCATGGAATTTTTCCACATAACCTTGGCTTTTCAGTTGTTCAGCCAAAGGAGCAGTTTGGCGTGATTGCCAAACGATAGCATTGTAGATAGGAAGCCCTGTTTTCTTATCCCAAACGACCGTTGTTTCACGTTGGTTAGTAATCCCGATTGCCTCAATCTGACTTGGTTTCACACCACTTTCGATGAAAGCACCCGCAATAACTGACTGAACAGAGTTCCAAATTTCATTGGCATTGTGCTCAACCCAACCTGCCTGAGGGAAAATCTGAGTGAACTCTTTTTGACTCGAGCTAACTTTTTCTCCTTTTTTGTTGAAAATAATGGCACGAGAACTTGTTGTTCCCTGGTCAATAGCCATGATGTATTTTTCTTGTGACATGTGATGTCCTCCTCATAAAGATCTTGAGGATGTCTCCTCTTTACACTAACTAGTATACAAAATAAAGCGCTTTCTTGTTTATCAACTTTTTTTAATTTTTAAAAAAATGTGAGGAGATTGTGTAAATTTCACAAAAAAGACCTGGAAGCACCAAGTCTTTTAAGTGAATAATAACTGACGAATCCCTGCCAAATCTTCCATATCCAAGTCATTTTTTAAATAATAGACTGGTGTCTGCTCCTTCTTATGAATCGGGTTATTGGTAACCAGCAAATCATAATGTCGAGTTCGGTCATAGGCTTCAATAGTAATAAAACGATTGTATTCCAAATACCGTTTCAAAATGGCTGCCATCCTTGAAAAGACAAGAAAACCAGATGTCAAATCCAGACCAATCCGCATATGCTGACCACCATTTTCAGCCATATACTCGATCAACTGGAGCCATTCCCAGAGAATTTTCTTATCCAAATCCGTCCCCTGCTGAAAGGCAGGTAGAGCATGAAAAATCTCCTCTGCCGTTCCCCTAAAATCATGTTCCATCAGCAAATAAGGATGGCGATTCTCTAACTGGTACTTATAGCGATCATGTAAAATATAGCCCTTATAGAGATAGACTTGGGCACAAAGCTGACTGAGTTCATAGGTAACATGGTCCTCTGTATAATCACCCAGCAACTCCTCCTTCTTCATTTCTTGAATCAATTGCGTCAGCAAATCTGCCAACTGCCCTCCAAAACCAAGGATATACTCCATAGTATGAAGAGGAAGAATGCGATGAGATAGGAGGAAAGAGAAGAAAATTATCATCTCACCATCCTCAGTTCCTAGAGGAAGGTGTTGCCCAGCGAAAAAGGACGGAGCCTTTCGATGCAAACGAAGGTAAAAAATATTGTCAAAATACCCTCGCATTTTCTCTTCTATGACTTGAAACTGACAGGCATTGGCCCGAAGACGTTGCTGACTGATGTGACTCCACAAAACCAAGTCCAATTTCTGCCCCGAAGACAAACTCGCACCGCAGATTTCTTCTAGTGTAGTAATTTCCTGCTTTCTCTCTGGTTTCTGCATGTGACCTTCCCACTCCTGACTGGACCAGACCTTGCGGAAAAGACAGAAATAGAAATAGCGAATCTGATGCTCTGGGCCTCGCCAACGTCCATTTTGGATGGATAAGTCAAATTCTGACAAAATCTGATTTAGACTGGCTAAGTGGCGGCCAAGCGTAGCCTCACTAATCATCAATTCTTGAGCCAGCTGATGGGCTAAAAACTGTTGGTGGTAGAGAAGATAAACCAAAATCTGGTATTTAACAGCATTCTCCAAAAATAAGCTCCGAATATCTCTCCCCTTGGTAGCTGCACCAATTGACAGACGCAGATTTTCATCTTCTAAGTGAATAGTCAGCTCTAAGCCACTATCCATAGCCCTATCATTGAGCAGGGTGACATATTTGGTTAGGGTTGCTTTTGAAAATCCTGTCTCCTCTATTACAGCCTTGACGGTCGTCTGAGACTCTTGTAATAGAAAGGAAAGGATTGAAAATTGGCCAGATTCAGCCTTTTCCATCAAGTCTCCTAAATACATTTGTTACCCCTTTCATTTTCTACTTTAAGCATAGCATAAATCTTACAAATGCTGAAATAATCTGTTTCTCTTTTTCTTTTCATGCTGATTTCCTGGTCCATTATCCTAAAAATCAGCAAACACACGGCTCCCCCTTTGGGCATTTTTATGCTAAAATAGTAGCTATGGATAAAATTATTAAAACTATATCAGAAAGCGGAGCCTTTCGTGCTTTTGTCCTTGATAGCACGGAAACCGTCCGCACTGCTCAAGAAAAACACCAAACCCAAGCTAGCTCAACTGTAGCGCTTGGTCGAACTCTTATCGCTAGCCAGATTCTCGCAGCCAATGAAAAAGGAAATACCAAACTAACAGTTAAGGTACTGGGATCTAGCTCTCTAGGTGCTATCATCACCGTCGCTGATACCAAGGGGAACGTTAAAGGCTATGTTCAAAATCCTGGTGTTGACATCAAAAAGACTGCAACTGGTGAAGTTCTAGTCGGACCTTTTGTTGGAAATGGTCAATTTCTCGTTATCACAGACTACGGTACTGGAAATCCTTACAACTCTATGACTCCCCTCATTTCTGGGGAAATCGGTGAAGACCTGGCCTTTTACCTGACCGAAAGCCAACAAACCCCTTCAGCAGTCGGCCTCAATGTCCTTTTGGACGAGGAAGACAAGGTCAAGGTTGCTGGTGGTTTCCTAATTCAAGTCTTGCCGGGAGCCAAGGAAGAAGAGATTGCTCGCTTTGAAAAACGTATCCAAGAAATGCCAGCTATCTCAACGCTTCTCGAAAGTGAAGACCATATTGAAGCCCTCCTCAAAGCAATCTACGGTGACGAGGCCTACAAGCGTCTTTCTGAAGAAGAAATCCGTTTCCAATGTGACTGTAGCCATGAGCGCTTTATGAACGCTCTTGCCAGCCTTCCAAGCTCAGACTTACAGGAAATGAAAGAGGAAGACCACGGGGCAGAAATCACTTGTCAATTCTGCCAAACTACTTACAACTTTGATGAAAACGACCTGGAGGAACTCATTCGTGACAAATCTTAATACACCTTTTATGATTGGCAATGTTGAGATTCCCAATCGTACCGTTTTAGCGCCCATGGCTGGCGTGACCAACTCAGCCTTTCGTACCATCGCAAAAGAGCTCGGAGCTGGACTCGTTGTCATGGAAATGGTCTCTGACAAGGGAATCCAATACAACAACGAAAAAACCCTTCACATGCTTCACATCGATGAAGGCGAAAACCCTGTCTCTATCCAACTTTTTGGTAGTGATGAAGACAGCCTAGCACGCGCAGCAGAATTCATCCAAGAAAACACTAAGACCGATATCGTGGATATCAACATGGGCTGCCCAGTTAACAAAATCGTGAAGAACGAAGCTGGCGCTATGTGGCTCAAGGACCCAGACAAGATTTACTCTATCATCAACAAGGTCCAGTCTGTCCTTGATATTCCACTTACTGTCAAGATGCGTACCGGCTGGGCTGACCCGTCTCTGGCAGTAGAAAATGCCCTCGCTGCTGAAGCAGCAGGTGTTTCTGCCCTCGCTATGCATGGCCGTACCCGTGAGCAAATGTATACAGGTCACGCAGACCTTGAGACCCTTCACAAGGTCGCTCAAGCTCTGACCAAGATTCCCTTCATCGCCAACGGTGATATCCGAACTGTCCAAGAAGCCAAACAACGCATTGAAGAAGTCGGTGCTGATGCAGTCATGATTGGCCGCGCTGCCATGGGAAATCCTTACCTCTTCAACCAAATCAACCATTACTTTGAAACAGGAGAAATCCTACCTGATTTGACCTTTGAAGACAAGATGAAAATCGCCTACGAACATTTGAAACGCTTGATTAACCTCAAAGGAGAAAACGTAGCAGTTCGTGAATTCCGTGGCCTCGCTCCTCACTACCTCCGTGGAACATCTGGCGCAGCCAAGCTCCGTGGAGCTATTTCACAAGCTAGCACCCTGGCAGAGATTGAAGCCCTCTTGCAATTGGAGAAAGCTTAAAATGGTTCACACTGCTCTACTGATTATCGATATGCAAAAAGCATTTGATAGCCCTATCTGGGGAGAACGAAATAACCCTCAAGCTGAACATCAAGCATTGAGGGTACTGGCATACTTTCGTAAACACGCTCTTCCAGTCTTACACGTTCAACACATATCTGACAATCCCCAGTCACAATTTCATAACAAACAAAATCAGGTGTTTAAAAGTGGATTTGAACCGGTCACCTCAGAACCTGTCTTTCAAAAAACGGTTAATAGCGCCTTTATTGGAACAAATCTTGAAACATATTTACGAAAAAAACAGATTGGTCATTTAGTCGTTGTTGGCTTGACTCTGCCTCATTGTGTATCCACTACTACACGAATGGCAGCAAATCTTGGTTTTGAAGTCACTTTACTAGCAGATGCTACTGCCAGTTTTACCCTAGCTAATAAAAACGGTCAGACCATCTCTCCTGAGACTATCCATGAGATTAATCTCCTTTCTCTACAAGATGAGTTTGCTCAAATTCTTACTACAGAAGAATTTTTAACCCAAATACAAATATAAAATAATCCGTCAACTCTTATTGAGCTGACGGATTTTCTTTGATTGTAAAAATTCAAATACTGAAGGTTACTATTGACTCAAAGCAACACTGGAAACCTTGCCATCCGCTCCTGTTGTAATTTGGATGACTTTCCCTCCACCAATTTTGGCATTATACTTACCATCATCAAGAGTATAAGAATAGCCTTTGATAGAGTAATTTTCTTTCTTTCCATCAGCAGATTCTACTGTAAATTGACCACCTGATGAAACTGTGATGGTTTCGCCATTGGCTCCCTTCCAGTTGCCTGCTGCAGCTGAGAAATCACCATCTACCATGGTTAAAACACCCTTGTAGCGTTTATTTTGCCCTGCTTGCTCGTCTTGAAGTTTGCGGTCAGTTGTAGAATTATAGCTTGATTGGTTAGACTGGGCTTGAGAACCTTGCTGAGTTGACGGAGCCTGAGCAGGAGTTTGTTGGCTAGCTACCTGTTGATTAGACACTTCATGACCTTGTCTTTGTTCTGGTGCAGGGGTCGCTTGTGATGGTGTTGCGCTTGCTGAAGACTGGTCAGTAGACGCCTTGGCCTTTTCAGATGAAGCTGAACTTGAGGACTTCTGAATCTTGCTTTCTTTGCTAGCAAAAGCTGCTTTGGAGCTTGATGATTGGCTTGTCTTAGCAGAACTGCTTGCCTGAGTTGTTTCCTTTTTATTCCCACAAGCTCCCAGTAACAGGGTAGAAGCCAATACAGTCGCTGCCATCAATTTGATATAGGTTTTCTTTTTCATTTTTCTACTCATTTGTAATATTTTAGAAATATAAAGAAATCTTTTTGTAATATAATTGTAACATTGGGGTTTAAATATGTCAACAATTTATCTAAACTATTTTAAAAATCTTAAATACTTTAGATACATTTACTCCTCCTACTCTTCTATTCGTAATAAAACAGAAAAACAGAAGATTTTCCTATTAAAAATTTAAATTCGTTTTTTGTAGTCGCTTTCATTATTTTAGAAAAAGGGATATAATACCATTGAAATAGAATATAGGAGGTGCACTCTTATGCTAAATAAGTATTACAAGTATCTTCCTTGGTTGATTTTAGGAGCTATTGGCTCCTATCAGTCAGCCACTCACTATGCGCGAACTGCATTTGATGTCTTCTATATGACTACAATCTTTTTGATTATCTATATCGCTTTGTTATTCCTACACGAAAAATATCTCAAGTATCGATACAAAGATTTTTTTACTCACATGTTGAGCAATTCTAAGAAAGATATCCAACCCTAAAAGCAGTCGCAACAGCAAAACCATCTCATGATGGTATATAAAGAGGTCGGGAACTTTTCCCGACCTCGCTTTTTATGCAATATCAAATTTTAATTGGCCTGCTTTGACACCAATCTTAAGTGTGCTGCCTGCCACTAAATCTCCCTTAAGAAGAAGTTCTGCCAACTTGTCCTCCACTTCTGTTTGCAGGGTTCTGCGAAGTGGACGGGCTCCCATCTCTGGGTCATATCCTTGATTTGCCAATAATTTCAGTGCGGAAGCTTGTAATTTCAAGTCAATTCCTTTTTCAGCCAAACTTGCCACTAAAGGTTTGACCATAATCTTCACCACTTCCTGCATATGGTCGCTAGATAGGCTATGGAAGACCACCTTTTCATCAATACGGTTAATAAACTCCGGTCTGTAAGCCTTTTTCAGCTCTTCAAACATACGTTTTTCCATATTTTCCTGGTCAAAACGGATATCCTTAGCTCCAAAGCCGACTGTCTTGTCATCCCGAAGGGCTGTCGCACCAAGGTTTGACGTCATGATGATAATGGTATTTGAAAAGTCGACCTTGCGGCCCTTGCTATCAGTCAATACACCGTCATCCAGAACCTGCAAGAGAACATTAAAGATGTCTGGATGGGCCTTCTCTACCTCATCAAAGAGGAGAACAGAGTATGGTTTGTTGCGGACCTTCTCAGTCAACTCCCCACCTTCTTCATAACCCACATAGCCTGGAGGAGCTCCGTTGAGACGACTGGCTGCAAATTTCTCCATATACTCACTCATATCAAAGCGGATAAGGGCTGATTCATCGTCAAAAAGAACTTCTGCCAGAGCCTTGGCCAATTCGGTCTTACCGACACCTGTAGGCCCTAAGAACATAAAGGAACCAATCGGACGCTTATGACTGCGAATCCCTGACTGGTTGCGACGAATCGCACGGCTAATGCTTGAAACAGCTTGATCTTGCCCGATGACACGTTTGTGCAATTCAGTTTCCAGATTCAGGTATTTCTTAGCATCAGTCTGAGTCAATTTTTGAACTGGGATACCTGACAAGCGACTCAAGGTAGTCAAAATATCAGACTCTGTCACCAGGTCTTTATAGACAGGCACTTCCTCTTCTTTTGCAATTAGCTGGGCCGCTTGTTTCCACTTACCATCCATCAAGGCCTTGTCAGCTGGACTCAAGCCTGAATCGTCTGCTTTTACATGCTTAGCCTTATTTTGCACTGTTGCCGCTGCTTCGTCCAAGAGATCGATAGCAGAGTCTGGCAAGTGACGGCTAGTCAAGTAACGATGAGCCATCTTGACAGCTGTTTCAACCGCTTCATCTGTGATTTGCACCCGGTGATGTTTCTCATAAGTCACCTTCAAACCTTGCAAAATGGCCATACTGTCGGCCACACTTGGCTCTTCAATCGTCACTTTGGCGAAACGACGAGAAAGGGCCGCGTCTTTTTCAATGTGTTTTTGGTACTCTTCCTGAGTGGTGGCACCAACCGTTCTCAAAGTTCCACGCGCCAAGGCTGGCTTCAAGATATTAGCCGCATCTAGGGTCGAATCAATCCCGCTCCCAGAACCCATGATGGTGTGGAGTTCGTCGATAAATAGAATTACTTGACCATCTTCTTCAATATCCTTGATGATATTATTCATGCGTTCTTCAAAGTCACCACGGAAACGTGTCCCTGCGACGACATTCATCAAATCAAGCTCTAACACGCGCATCTTAGCCATTTCCGCAGGCACATCCCCACTAGCAATACGCTGGGCAAGACCAAGCGCCAGAGCTGTTTTCCCGACACCCGCATCTCCAACCAAGACAGGATTATTCTTGGTTTTCCGGCTCAAGATTTGAATCATACGCGAGATTTCCTTATCCCGACCGATGACTGGCTCCAACTTGCCAGAACGCGCTTGCTCTGTCAAATCATGCGTATAGTCCTCGAGACCACCACTAGGAGTCTGCGGCATTCCCATCATATTAGCCATAGAATTTTGCTTGTCAGCTACGGTACGATGGCGTTGGCGTAAAGCCTTGAGGTCTTCACGAGTCCAGCCTGCCCGTTCTTCTAAATTTCGACGAAGTGCAGCAATCTTGACCTGATCTTTCTTGTCTTCATAAGAAAAACCTGCCCTTTCCAATATACGAGTTGCCAATGCATTACCATCATGCAAAATCGCATAGAAGACATGCTCTGTCCCTAGCACCTTAGCATGAACCACTGACGCCACATATTCCGCTTCATCAAAAAGAACCTGTAAACGATGGGAGAACGGCAATTCCGTAAAGGTTTCATCCTGGCTATAGTCCGTTTCAGTCAGTTCCAAAGCCACCTCTTCTAAACGGTCTATCTCATATGGATAATCATTTAAAGTCGCCCCTGCCACACTATAACTGTGATTGGACATGGCAATCAACAAGTGCCAAGACTCTAGGTAACGAGCTCCAAAATGGCCAGCAACCATGTAGGCACTTTCAATACATTCATTCAATGCTTTTGAATAGTTCATCTTACTTCCCTTTTCTATCTACCTCTTGTATGACCTGTCTTAGCATATTTGCACGAACAACTGGAGCTTCCTCTCCTAGAACGCGATCCAAAGCTACTGATACTAGCAAATTCATCTCCTGCTTGGTCATCAGTTCTTGCTCAACTAAAAGCTGAAGAATATCTTCATAAATTTCTTGACTGACCCGCTCACCAATCGAGTAAAGCAGCTCCTTGAGCATTTCATGATGACTAGAAAACTCAATCCGTCCTATACGAATGTAGCCTCCACCACCACGCTTACTTTCAACCAAGTAGCCTCTACTTTCCGTAAAGCGTGTCTTAATCACATAGTTGATCTGACTAGGAACAACCTGAAAAGTATCTGCTAACTGACTCCGTTGCAACTCCACAATTCCAGATTGATCTAAAATCGCCTTGATGTAGGCCTCAATATGATCCGATGTATTTTTAAATCTCATTACAAACCCACCTCTCTCTTTAAACCTTGACTATCTTTGACTATTATACCGAAATTTTCTCATTTTTAAAAGAAAAAGGGCGCTGGTAAAGGATAATCTTCACCAACTCCCTATTTCTCTACTTATCTAAGCCTAACTCCGCTAAGATTTGACGTTTGTAGGCAATCTTTTGAACCTCTTTGTCCTCATCTTCAGACCAATCTGGTTTAATTTCTGAAACAATCTGCCCAGGGCGATTTTTCAAGATATAGATGCGGTCGCTGAGACTGAGAGCCTCCTCGATACTATGCGTGATAATCAATGTTGTCAGTTGCAACTGCTTGTGAATCTCAAGGTACCAAGCGTGGAGTTCCATCTTGGTCATCTCATCCAAGGCACTAAAGGCCTCATCCAAGAGAAAGAGCTTGTGCCCGAAAAGGTAAGTTCGAAGCAAGGCTACACGCTGACGCATCCCACCACTGAGTTCATGAGGATACTTATCCCGTACAGCTGTCAACTGGAAGGTCGCAAGAATTTCATCCGCGCGGGCAATGGCTTCCGCCTTATCCACTTTTTGAATCAAGAGGGGCAGAATGATATTACCAAGCACCGTCTTGTGCTCCAAGAGGAGATCCTTTTGCAACATATAACTCACGCGCCCCTTGGGATTCTCCTCCCCATCAAGGACAATTCTCCCTGACTGAACTTCTAAAATCCCAGCGATTAGATTAAAGAGGGTGGTCTTTCCAACACCACTAGGGCCTAGGATGGAAACCACTTCTCCTGAAGTCACCTGTAGGTTGATATCCTCTAAAATCCTCTCCTGACCATAGGCATAACTGACGTGTTCTAGTCTAATTTCTGTCATTATTTCACAAATTCATTGGTGAAGCCTTTGTCTGTCAAGTCTTCTTTAAGGATACCATTTTCTTTATCCCATTTATAGAAGGCATTCCAGCGAGCTGCATCAAATTGACCCCATTTTTCCTTGTCACTTGCGTATTCTTTTGACAAGTATTTTTGAGATTCGATGACAAAGTCACGTTTTTCCTGAAGTTCAGGTGCATTCTTGATAAGGATATCTGCCGCTTCCTCTGGATGCTCCATAGCATATTGGTAACCTTTTTTGATAGCTTGGATAACTTTGCGAGCTTCTTCTTTGTTGTCTTTTAGATAGTCATTGTTGGCGATGATAACTGGTGAGTAGTAGTCAAATTCTTTAACGTAGTCTTTCAAGTACATGAAGTTAGCCTCTACACCTTGAGATTTAGCAAGGATTCCATCCCATCCGTAGTAGATCCATGCAGTATCAAATACTCCATTAGCAATCGGTGTGATTGAGTTTGAGTCGTTATTTGGTACTTTTTCAACCTTCTCAAAGTCTCCGCCTTGAGATTCTACCAAGGTTTTCAACATAGCAAGTTCAGTTGGGTCATTCCATGTCCCGTATTTCTTACCAACCAAGTCTTTTGGACTAGCTACATTGTCAGATTTACGAGAGATAATTCCTGATGTATTGTGCTCTACGATAGCTGCAACGGCAGTAATTCCTGCCCCTTTTTCCAATTTTTTAGCCATATAGTCTTGGAAATACACTGCAAATGGTGCCTTACCATTGATAACCAAGTCAGAAGAACTTTCTTCTGGTGGCAATTTCAAATCAACATCCACTCCAGATTCTTTGAAATAACCTTTTTCCTTAGCAACATAAAGCCCTGTGTGGTTGGTATTTGGTGTCCAGTCTAGGATAAAGTCGATTTTCTTAAGTTCTGCCTCTTTGTTATCCTTAGAAGCAGTTCCTTGACCACAGGCCACAAGCACAACAGCTACAAGAGCTGTTAAAACAGTTAAAAACACTTTCCATGTTTTCTTCATTTTGATTTCCTCTTTTCTTTTTCAGAAACATTCTTATTCTACGAACGTTTCCATTTAATAACATATTTTTCACTAATATCGACCAACTTCATACCCAAAAGGCTGATAATCGATACCAGAATAATAATAGCAAACATGGTATCATACTGAAACAGTTTCTTGGACTGAATCATGTAGACACCTAGTCCTTCAAAGCCTCCCAACCACTCAGATACCACTGTTGTGATAAAGGCGTAGGAGACACTGACCCTCAGACCTGCATAAAAGTAAGGCAGACTGACTGGAATTTTAAAATGCCACAGGATTTGCCAAGGTTTGGCCCGCATCAGACTAAACAAGGTCAGCATATCCTTGTCACAATGCCTAAAACCGTCCAAAATGCTGACGATGATGGGGAAGGTTGTCGTTAAGATAATCAAGACAATCTTGGGCAAAATCCCATAACCTAGCCACAAGACCAAGATAGGAGCTATGGCAATAGTCGGAATGGTCTGAACAACCACCATCATAGGGTAAATCAGGTCATTGAGCCAAGTCAAACTATCCATAAGTACAGCCATGAGACAGGCAATCAAGATTCCTAGAACCAACCCCAATAAAGCCACTCTCAAGGTGGCCCAGCTATGGTGCCAGAGAAATTCTCTATCACGAACAAAGGACAGGAGAATTTCAAGAGGTGTCGGCAGGATAAACTTGGGGAGAAGTTTAAGAAAACCTGCTAACTGCCAGATTGACAAGACCCCCATAAAGCCCAATAGACTAATGTGTCGTCTCAGTATACTTTTCAAGTTTCTCATCAATACTTAAAATCTCTCCTACATTTATTTTGACATTGGCAAAGACATTATCTGCCTCCTGCCCTGCCACTTCCAGCGCTTCTTTGAGAATGCGCATGAGCTCATCAAACTCCCCTTCCAAGACCGTTTCAAATGGTGTCACCACCATGGTCACTTCTTGAGCTTGTAGATAAGCAATGACCTGATCGATAACAGCAATCCGATTAATCCCCTGTGCTAAGGGTAAAACTTGCAAGGCAATGCTTGCTTTCATAAAAACCTCCTCTTCTCGTTTTCCTTTGACAAAAAGAAAAACCTTTACCATATATGGAAAAAGGTCAAGAATAGACTAAGTATCGTTCCCTCCGCTGGCATTACCCAGATCAGGTGCGGTCGAAGTTTAACACTTCCTCTCAGACTGTACACAGACTCCCATATATTATATGGACATATGATAGCGCAAAATAAAAAAAATGTCAAGGAAACTGCTTACAGAAAAGAGCAGGAAAAATTTCCTACTCCAATTTTCTATACTCGTTCTCCATCACTATTTACTCTATAGCCATCCACCGTCGTATTGACAGCTAAGGCACCTGAAGAGTAAGAATAGTACCATTTACCAGAGACTTGATACCAACCTGTTTTCATTGCCCCTGAACTATCCAGATAATACCACAGACCATTTTCCTTTAACCATCCTGTCTGCATTTCACCAGATGATTTCAAATAATACCAGCTAGAGCCATCTTTCAGCCATCCCGTCGCCTTAGAACCATCTGATTTGAAATAATACCAACTACCATTTATTTTCTTCCAACCGACAGTCAGAACATTATTGGAACTACCTTCTGGTTGATTCTGCGATGAAGCAACCTCCTCTAACTGAATATAACGACGATTTCCACTATAAGATATATAACTCAACCACTTGTATCCATCTTTTTCAAGAATTTGATCATAATGAACACTCTCACCTGGAGAATAATATGCAATTGAAGTTGCACTAACTAAAGGTTGATTTTTTATAGCTGCCTTATTCTTAAAATAATGAGTTCCTCCTGTCGAAGAAGGTTGACTATTGAATACTTTGCCACTACTTACTACATTACCCCCAGCCAAATCTTTAAAATGAATAAATCCTGTCATTGTATTTGCTTTTATAATTCGTTTATTATAGGATCCTGTATAACCATAGTTGTATTCCTCAATTTCTATATTATCCCCCATTACATTTGAAACCCAGGCAACATGACCATATCCTCCTGCAGTAGACCAAGCAATAGATCCAATCGTTGGTACACTATCTACACGATAGCCTTCACGACGAGCACGATACCCCCATTCATTCGCATTTCCATAAGCTCCTGGAATCTCAAAACCATTGACACTACTCAAGCGAAAGGCTGCAAATGAAGTACACTGACGAGAGTACATGCGCCACTTATCAATTTCCTGACTCCCATTTTTATAGTAAGTAGGATAATCATCCCCACGCGCAATCGATCCATTTCCTCCAGAATAGGCATATACACTATCACTCGCTACTAGCATCAATCCTACTGCTAAAAAAGGAACAACCTTTTTAACTGATTTTCTCAAAGAAAATCCTGTCTCTGTTACTTTGAATGGTAAAACTTTCATTCTTCCTCCTTGAAAAATAATATAAGTCGAAGATTACCTTCACTTAAACTATTCGGAGAAAAAAGAAAAAGTGAGAAAATTTCTCACTTTAGTCCAGATAATGAATCAAATTCTTTTCTGTAAGGATATCTGAGTAAGTAAAGGATTCAACGTAAACATTAGCTTGTTTATCTCCTTCAACATTTCCAAATTCCACGATAAACAGAGATGGATAAACTTCAATTAGCTTACCCAATCTATTTTTTTGACGCTTACGCCCATTTTCCAAGGTCATTTCAATTACATGGCCCTCATGCGCCTTGATTTCCTCTTTAATTTTTTTCATCTTAGCTACATCTGTAAATGCATCTGTCATCTTATTTCCTCCCTTTTTGAGATACTTGAAAATTTATTGTATTCTTTTTGGAAAATTAATTCCACCGTTCCACGAGCTCCACTACGGTTTTTCTCGATAATAACTTCTACCTTATTATTTGGTATCCCTTCCTCTTCTTCACCACCACGCTCATAGTAATCGTCGCGATAAAGAAAGGCTACGATATCAGCGTCCTGCTCAATAGACCCAGATTCACGAATATCAGACAAGACTGGTCTCTTATCCTGACGTTGTTCTACACCACGAGAAAGTTGACTTAGAGCGATTACTGGAACCTTCAATTCCTTGGCTAGAATTTTTAACTGACGTGAAATTTCTGAAACTTCTTGTTGACGATTTTCTCGGCCTGTACCTGTAATCAATTGCAAGTAATCTATCAAAATTAAACCAAGATTGCCCGTTTCTTGAGCAAGTTTACGTGAGCGAGAACGAATTTCCGTGATCCGAATCCCTGGTGTATCATCGATATAGATACTCGCGTTTGCTAGATTCCCTTGAGCAATGGTATACTTTTGCCATTCCTCATCGGTCAATTGCCCCGTACGGATAGAATGGGATTCTACCAAACCTTCTGCCGCCAACATACGATCCACTAGACTTTCCGCACCCATTTCCAGTGAAAAAATAGCAACCGTTTTGTCCAACTTAGTCCCAATGTTCTGAGCGATATTCAAGGCAAAGGCTGTCTTACCAACCGCTGGACGGGCTGCTAAGATAATCAACTCCTCTTCATGCAGACCAGTCGTCATATGATCCAAGTCACGATAACCTGTCGCAATCCCTGTAATATCGGTCGTTTGTTGCGAGCGAGCTTCCAGATTTCCAAAGTTGACATTCAACACATCTCGAATATTCTTAAATCCACTTCGATTAGCATTTTCACTGACATCAATCAGTCCTTTTTCTGCCTGAGCAATGATTTCATCAGCTGGTTGCGAAGCCTCGTAAGCTTGATTGACAGACTCTGTCAACTTGGCGATTAATCGCCGTAACATAGCCTTTTCTGCAACAATTTTAGCATAATACTCCGCGTTAGCAGAAGTTGGCACAGAATTGACAATCTCAACCAAGTAAGACAGGCCACCAATATTCTGTAAATCACCTTGATTATCAAGAATGGTACGAACCGTTGTTGCATCTATAGCATCGCCACGGTCGGATAAATCGACCATAGCTTGGAAAATCAATCGATGGGCATACTTAAAAAAGTCCCGAGACTCAATATATTCTCGAACAAAAACAAGCTTACTCTCGTCAATAAAGATAGCCCCTAAAACGGATTGCTCAGCCAAGATATCTTGAGGTTGTACTCGTAACTCTTCTACTTCTGCCATCAGACTTCCCTTCCTTTTACAATCTTGTCAAGAAGGTGTAAATTTATCCTTCTTTCACACGAAGATTGATGACACTTGTGATATCTTGATAGATTTTCACTGGCACATCAATCAAACCAACCGCTCGAATCGGAGCTTGTACTTGGATATGACGTTTATCAATCTTAATTCCAAATTGCTTTTGCAATTCTTCTGCAATTTTCTTATTGGTAATAGAACCAAAAGTACGGCCATCTGGACCAACCTTTTCAACAAATTCTACAACAGTTTCTTCTGCCTCTAATTGGGCTTTAATTGCTTTTGCTTCTGCAATCATCTCAGCATGAGCTTTTTCTTCAGATTTTTGTTTACCACGAAGCTCACCTACCGCTTGAGCAGTCGCTTCTTTGGCTAGATTCTTTTTGATAAGAAAGTTTTGTGCATACCCTGTTGGCACTTCCTTAATTTCGCCTTTTTTACCTTTTCCTTTAACATCTGCTAAAAAGATTACTTTCATTCTTCTTTCTCCTTTTCCTTTATTTCATTTAATACAATTTCTGTCAGTTTTTCACCCGCTTCTGACAAGCTTAAATCCTTAATTTGAGCTGCTGCCAAATTAAAATGACCTCCACCGCCTAACTCTTCCATAATCCGTTGTACATTCAGTTTACTACGACTACGAGCTGAGATGGATATAAATCCTTGTGTATTTTTCGCAAGAACAAAACTCGCTTCAATACCTGACATAGCTAACATGGCATCTGCTGCCTTACTAATAACAACTGTATCATAGCATTTCGAGTCCGTAGCCTCTGCTATCAATACATCTGAACCTAATTTACGCCCCTGTAAAATCAGTTCATTGACCTCACGATATTCTTCAAAATCTGTCGCAGCGATTTCTTGGATAGCAATACTATCACTTCCTCTCGTTCTGAGATAGCTAGCAACATCAAATGTTCGACTAGTCACTCGTGAGGTGAAATTTTTAGTATCCAGCATCATACCAGCCATCAAAACACTGGCCTGCATACGACTCAAACGATTTTTCTTAGAATTCTGGAACTGAATCAATTCCGTTACCAACTCACTGGCACTGCTGGCACCACTTTCGATATAAGTGATAACGGCATTATCAGGAAAATCCTGATCCCTTCTGTGGTGGTCAATAACAATGGTCTGTGTAAACAAATCATAAAATTCTTTCGATAAAGTTAAGGCAGTCTTTGAATGGTCTACAAGAATCAACAAAGAACGATTAGTCACCAAGCCCATTGCTTCCTTAACAGACAACAACTTCGTAACTCCTTCTTTTTCTAAGAATGAAACAGCTCGTTCAATATCCGGCGACATTTGTTCTTCGTCATAAATAGCATAACTATTTTCAGTTACATTGCTGGCAAATAACTGCATACCTACAGCAGAGCCCAAAGCATCCATATCTAAATTTTTGTGACCAACTACAAAAACCTGATCCACACTTCGAATCTTATCTGAAATAGCTGTCATCATAGCACGCGTACGAGTCCGTGTACGTTTGATTGAGGCAGCAGACCCACCACCAAAATAAACTGGATTTTTTGTTTCGTCGTTCTCCTTGACAACCACCTGGTCACCACCACGCACTTCAGCCAAGTTCAAATTGAGCAAAGCAACTTTCCCGATCTCATCATGATTTCCATCACCATAAGAAAAGCCCATACTTAAGGTCAAAGGCAACTGTCTCTGTTTCGACTCTTCTCTGAAAGCATCGATAACAGAAAATTTATCATTCATCAATCCTTCAAGCACCGTGTAGTCCGTAAATAGATAAAAACGGTCCATACTCACTCGACGGGAGAACATGGCATGTTTCCCAGCAAATTCTGAAACAAAGTTGGCTACAAAACTGTTAATATGACTGATATCAGACTCGGATGTTTCATCTTCTAAATCATCGTAGTTGTCAACAGAAACGATCCCAATCACAGGTCGACTCGTTACTAACTCAACAGTCGCTTCGTATTCTCCAGACACATCAAAGAAGTACAGAACTCCAGATACCTTGTCCATATGAACCGAATAACGAGTCTCACCCAAGGTGGCATAAGAACCTGGATTTCCTACCGATGCCTTAATAATTGTTTGAATTAATGCCACATCAATCTCGCCTACTTCATTAGTCAAAATCAATTCAGCATAAGGATTAAACCATTCAACTTCACCTGACGACAAGTCTAACTTAATAACTCCAACAGGCATCTGTTCTAACAAGGTTGTCAAACTTTCTTCAGCTTGGTGGTTTACATACTGGATTTGTTCTACTTCACTCCTTGAGTAATAGTCTCTCTGATGGATGAATAGTAAAATATATGAACCCAAAATAAGTAGCAAAAGAAATAGCGTTACCAGTGTATTCGTTACAAAAACAAGTTGCACAGATAGCACTCCGAACGCCACTATTCCTAATATTAAGGGGAAAATAGGACTTACATAAAATTTTTTCATTCCAAACCTCTTGGCACCCATTATACCATAATAACCACCAAAAAGCGACTTTTTAAACGTGTAATCAGTAATTCTATCAATTATAAGAAAAAGGAGGTTTACAATTTAGTAAACCTTCCTTTACACATATTGAAATTAAGATTCTTTAACTTCTAACAAGCCAATCTCGCCATCCTCACGACGATAAATCACATTGGTTGTCTGATCTTCAACATCCACATAGATAAAGAAATCATGTTCCAACAAATCCATCTGTAGAATAGCTTCTTCCAAATCCATTGGTTTTAAATCAATTTGTTTTGAACGAACAACTCTAGACTGGACAACATTTGGATCTTCCACCAAAGCCTCTGTAAATAATTGACTAGTTGCTACCTTATTTTTATTTTTACGCTCGATTTTTGTTTTATTTTTACGAATCTGACGTTCAATTTTATCGGTTACAAGGTCAATTGAACCATACATATCTTGAGACACATCTTCTGCACGAAGAGTAATTGATCCAAGTGGAATCGTTACCTCCACTTTAGCAGTTTTTTCACGATACACCTTCAAGTTAACTCGAGCATCCAACTCTTGTTCAGCTTGAAAATACTTTTCGATCTTTTCGAGTTTAGAAACTACATAATCACGAATTGCTTCTGTTACTTCTAGGTTTTCACCACGGATACTATATTTAATCATATGAGTACCTTCTTTCTAAACATTTTTGTTTTTCTGATTTCATTATAACGCTTTCATTTTATTTTTGCAAATTTTTTCCTCATCTTACAAGGGAAAATGTTTTTACATCTTCAGCACCAGCTTCTTCCAACAGCTTCTTCACACGATTTATAGTTGTTCCCGTAGTGTAAATGTCATCTATAAGTAGGATTTTTTTAGGAATAGTAACTCCACTTTTAATAAAGAAAGGAAGTTCTGTTGCCAAGCGTTCTGAACGATTTTTAGAAGAACTGGTCCGCTCTTCTCTCTTCTCTAGTAAGTCTTGAAAAGAGAACCCTGCTGCTTCAACTAAACCTTCAACCTGGTTAAATCCCCTCTCAAGCAATCTTTCAGGGCTTAGGGGAATGACGACAAATTGATACTCTTTGTATTTTTTCAACTCCGCACTTAAAAATGAAGCGAACACTTTTCTTAAAAGGAAGTCTCCATCAAACTTATACCGACTGAAAAAATCCTTCATAGCTTGATTGTAAGTAAAAATCGCTCTATGACTGACCTCAACTCCTTCTTTACACCAAAATTGACAATCTTGACACTTTGTTGACAACCCTATTTTCATACAGTTTGGACAGTACTCTTCTCCAATTTTCTCAAAAGTAGAATCACAATCTAAACAAAGACAGGAGACATCATTCTTCAGAAGTAAGAGACTACTAAAAGTTAAAACAATCTTCATAGTCTGCCCACATAACAAACACTTCATAAGCCTGCCTCCTTGTTCATCTGCTGAATTTCCTTAATTGCCTTCTTGATTGAAGCATTTAATCCATCATGGAAGAAAAGTAAATCTCCTGTCGGTCTATCCATGCTTCGCCCAACTCGTCCACCAATCTGAATCAAACTAGACTTGGTAAACAGACGATGATTGGCCTCCACTACGAAAACATCCACACAAGGGAAAGTAACTCCACGCTCCAAGATTGTAGTACTGATAAGTATTGTCAATTCTCCATCTCGAAAAGCTTGTACTTTCTCTAATCGATCTTCTGTTACAGACGATACAAAACCAATTTTCTCATTTGGAAATTGCTCCTGTAAGATTTCTTTTAACTGTCCCCCTTTCTTAATTTCTGATGCAAAAATGAGTAACGGATAAGATGTCTTTCTCTGCTTCTCAATATAGGACTTTAACTTTGGTGACAAACGATTCTTATCTAAGTAGCGATTAAAATCAGATAACCAAACTGGTTTAGGGATAATCAACGGATTCCCATGAAATCGTCTTGGCAAACTCAATCGTTTTAATTCTCCTATGCGAACCTTCCTATCTAACTCATCGGTCGAAGTCGCTGTTAAAAAGATTCTCAGCCCATTCTCCTTTACACTATTCTTGACAGCATGGTAAAGCGTGGGATTATCAACATAAGGAAAAGCATCTACTTCATCCACTATCAGCAAATCAAAAGCTTGATAAAACTTCAATAACTGATGGGTCGTCGCAACAACTAGTGGTGTTCGAAAATAAGGTTCCGATTCTCCATGTAGGAGGGCTATCTCGCAAGCAAAATCATCTTGCAGGCGCTTATACAGCTCTAAACAAACATCTATGCGAGGACTGGCCAAACACACTGCACCTCCCGCATTAATCACTTTAGCCACTACTTGATAAATCATTTCCGTCTTTCCAGCTCCTGTCACCGCATGTACCAAGGTTGGCTCTTGCTTGTCGACAGCTCGAATTAGTCCCTCTGACACCTTCTCTTGAAAAGGAGTTAATTGACCACGCCATTTAAGAACATCCTGTTTAGGAAAATCCTCCTGCGGAAAATAGTATAAAGCTTGGTCACTCCTGACTCGCTTCATCAGCAAGCACTCTCGACAATAGTAAGCACCGATGGGCAAATACCATTCCTCTAGAATAATACTATTACAACGTTGACAGAAAAGTTTCTCCTTCTCCTTTCTCATTGCTGGAAGTTTCTCCGCCAACTGACGCTCCTCTTCTGTTAATTCATTCTCAGTAAACAAACGACCGAGATAGTTTGGATTTACTTTCATACTTCTTTATTCGTAAAAACCTAGCACTTTAGATGATTTTTTAGTACAATTAGATCATGGAATTTAGAACAATTAAAGAGGACGGACAAGTCCAAGAAGAAATCAAAAAATCACGCTTTATCTGTCATGCCAAGCGTGTTTATAGCGAAGAAGAGGCTCGTGACTTCATTACCACCATCAAAAAAGAACACTACAAAGCGACGCATAACTGCTCTGCATTTATTATTGGGGAACGTAGTGAAATCAAACGAACAAGTGATGATGGTGAGCCCAGTGGTACTGCTGGCGTTCCCATGCTAGGGGTACTAGAAAATCACAACCTCACCAATGTCTGTGTGGTAGTGACACGCTACTTTGGTGGCATTAAACTAGGCGCTGGAGGACTGATTCGTGCTTACGCCGGCAGTGTTGCCTTAGCTGTCAAAGAAATTGGCATCATTGAAATAAAGGAACAGGCGGGCATTGCTATTCAAATGTCTTACGCTCAGTATCAAGAGTACAGTAACTTCCTTAAAGAACATAATCTCATGGAGCTGGATACAAACTTTACAGATCAAGTCGATACGATGATTTATGTTGATAAAGAAGAAAAAGAAAATATTAAAGCTGCACTTGTAGAGTTTTTTAATGGAAAAGTCACTTTAACTGATCAAGGTTTACGCGAAGTTGAAGTTCCTGTAAACTTAGTGTAAACAAAGGAGAGAAATATGGCATTTGGAAAGTTCATTCAAGGACTCGCTGGTAACTTTAGCGAGCAAAACAAAGAAACTCTTATCAAAGAATATGGACAATATTTACTAGAAAACGAAGAAATTCAAAGTGGATATAAACTTATTCGTGACTCAATTATATTTACCAATATACGTATTATCTTTACAGATAAACAAGGCGCTACTGGTCGTAAGATGTCTATTAAATCAATCTTTTTGATGAACATTGTTAACGTTGAAATGGAAACTGCGGGAGCAGGTATAGATGATAGTGAAATTACTATTACTTATTTAGAAAATATCTTTCTAAAAGCACATAATGAACATTTTAGTGTTCACAAATTTGAATTCCCTAAGAAAACAGATATCGTTCCACTTTATACATATTTACTAGAATTAGCCTATCACAATCGCTTAAAAATTAATGGCTTAGACCTATGATATAAAAAAATCCTATCGCTTCGATAGGATTTCTATATTTTACAAATGGTATAGATAGCGTTATACTAGAAATATCTTATACAAAGAGGTATTCATATGTCTATTTATAACAACATTACTGAATTAATCGGTCAAACTCCGATTGTTAAACTCAACAACATCGTGCCAGAAGGTGCTGCAGATATCTATGTAAAACTTGAAGCATTTAACCCTGGTTCTTCTGTAAAAGACCGTATTGCTCTTAGCATGATTGAAAAAGCTGAACAAGATGGTATTCTGAAACCTGGTTCTACTATTGTTGAAGCAACAAGTGGAAACACTGGTATTGGACTTTCATGGGTAGGGGCTGCTAAAGGGTATAAAGTTGTTATCGTTATGCCTGAAACTATGAGTGTGGAACGACGTAAGATTATCCAAGCCTATGGTGCTGAACTCGTCCTTACTCCTGGTAGCGAAGGAATGAAAGGTGCTATTGCTAAGGCTCAAGAAATCGCTGCTGAACGTGATGGTTTCCTTCCTCTTCAATTTGACAACCCAGCAAATCCAGAAGTACACGAAAGAACAACAGGAGCTGAAATACTAGCTACTTTCGGTAAAGATGGACTAGATGCCTTTGTTGCTGGAGTGGGTACCGGTGGAACGATTTCTGGTGTTTCTCATGCACTCAAATCAGCAAATTCTAACATTCAAGTTTTTGCAGTGGAAGCTGATGAATCCGCCATTCTATCTGGTGAAAAACCTGGTCCTCACAAAATTCAAGGTATATCAGCTGGATTTATTCCTGATACACTGGATACAAAGGCTTATGATGGTATCGTTCGTGTAACGTCAGACGATGCTCTAGCACTCGGCCGTGAAATTGGTGGAAAAGAAGGTTTCCTTGTAGGGATTTCTTCAGCTGCAGCTATCTACGGAGCCATCGAGATTGCCAAAAAATTAGGTACAGGTAAAAAAGTCCTTGCTCTAGCACCAGATAACGGTGAACGTTATCTCTCTACAGCACTCTATGAATTTGAAGTTTAGTCTCCTAAATACAATTGGCCCTTATTATAGGGCTTTTTATTTTTACCTTGAAAATAGGAAGTTCTCCCTATAAGGATCGACTGCATAGAAAAAAGGAAGCAAATTTACTTCCTTTCTATAATTAGTTATTCAAGGCTGCTGCCATTGTAGCTGCAACTTCAGCTTCAAAGTCGTTTGCAGCTTTTTCGATACCTTCACCAACTTCAAAGCGAGCGAACTCAACTACTGAAGCGTTAACTAATTCAAGGTATGCTTCAACTGTCTTGCTATCATCCATGATGTAAACTTGTGCAAGAAGTGTGTAAGCTTGGTCAACTTTAGTGTTGTCAAGCATGAAGCGATCCATTTTACCTGGGATAATTTTGTCCCAGATTTTTTCTGGTTTGCCTTCTGCAGCCAACTCAGCTTTGATGTCAGCTTCAGCTTGAGCAATCACTTCATCAGTCAATTGAGATTTTGATCCATACTTCAAGTGTGGAAGAGCTGGTTTGTTAACCATTGCACGGCTTTCGTTGTCTTGGTCGATTACGTGGTTCAATTGTGCCAATTCATCTTTAACAAATTGCTCATCCAATTCTTTGTAAGAAAGAACTGTTGGTTTCATCGCTGCGATGTGCATTGACAATTGTTTAGCAAGTGCTTCGTCTCCACCTTCAACAACTGAAATAACACCGATACGTCCACCGTTATGTTGGTAAGCTCCAAAGTGTTGTGCATCTGTTTTTTCAATCAATGCAAAGCGACGGAATGAGATTTTTTCTCCGATAGTTGCTGTTGCAGATACATATGCAGCTTCAAGAGTTTCACCTGAAGGCATTGTCAAAGCAAGAGCTTCTTCATTATTAGCAGGTTTTCCTTCAGCAATAACTTTAGCTGTAGTATTTACCAATTCAACGAATTGAGCGTTTTTCGCAACGAAGTCAGTTTCAGCATTTACTTCAATAACTGCTGCAACATTACCGTTAACGTAAACACCAGTCAAACCTTCTGCAGCAACACGGTCAGCCTTCTTAGCTGCCTTAGCCATACCTTTTTCACGAAGCAATTCAATCGCTTTTTCGATGTCACCGTCTGTTTCTACAAGCGCTTTTTTAGCGTCCATAACTCCGGCACCAGATTTTTCACGCAATTCTTTTACAAGTTTAGCTGTAATTTCTGCCATTTTGATTCTCCTATATTTTTTAAAAATAGGAGAGCCGGGCTAAGCCCCGCCCTCCTAGGTAATTACTATTAATATGAATTAAGCGTTGTCGCCTTCTACAACTTCAACGATTTCTTCGATTGAATCTGCTTGAGCTTCAGAAGCTGCAAATTCTGCTTCAACTGCTGCTGCATCTTCACCTTGACGTCCTTCGATGATAGCGTCAGCCAATTTAGCTGTGATCAATTTAACAGCGCGGATAGCATCATCGTTAGCTGGGATGATTACATCGATATCATCTGGATCAGTGTTTGTGTCAACCATCGCTACAACTGGGATTCCCAATTTCTTAGCTTCTTTAACAGCGATTTGCTCTTTATGTGGGTCAACTACATACATTACATCTGGGATACGAGGCATATCTTCGATACCACCCAAGAATTTTTCAAGACGTGCACGTTGTTTATTAAGAAGTGCAACTTCTTTCTTAGGAAGAACTTCGAAAGTTCCATCTTCTTCCATACGTTTGATTTCTTTCAAACGAGCGATACGTTTTTGGATTGTTCCCCAGTTTGTAAGAGTTCCACCTAACCAACGGTGGTTGATGAAGTATTGACCTGAACGTACTGCTTCTTCAGCAACTGCATCAGCTGCTTGTTTCTTAGTACCAACGAACAATACAACTGCATCGTTAGCTGCTGCATCACGCATGAAATCGTAAGCTTGGTCAGCGTATTTTACAGTTTGTTGCAAATCGATAACGTGGATTCCGTTACGCTCAGTGAAGATGTACTTAGCCATCTTAGGGTTCCAGCGACGAGTTTGGTGACCAAAGTGTACACCAGCCTCAAGAAGTTGTTTCATTGAAATTACTGCCATGAGTATTTCTCCTTTTTGTTTTTTTCCTCTTCTTGACTTCAACTCGCAAAACGACCTAAGGGCAACTGCTTCACAATTCATCAAGAATGAGTATTATCGTTCACACGACAAATTTTATTTTACCATACTTTTTCAATATTTTCAAGCTATTTTGATATAATTTTTAATAGGGATAAACCTAAAAAGAGGGCTCTATTCGAGTCCCTCTTTTAATTAATCTGCATAAATATATGTTACAAAACCTGATGATGTAGTTGTTGGATTGAACCATCCACGGTGATTTCCAAGCGTGCGATTACCAGCATAATTTGATTCTGACACTTGGATACGTGTCGTTGATTCTACAGCAGTGACTACCGCTACGTGTCCATATCCACCATCGTTCCAGCATGCAATCGCACCAACTTGAGGTGTTGAACCTGTACGGAAGCCTGCAGCAGCTGCACTTGTAGCCCACTGTGCTCCATTACCCCAATAGTCTCCAGCCCAAGGTGCCAATGTCTTAGCTCCCCATGTACACTCACCAACTGGATAACTTGAAGCATTGGTACTGTATGTTGGGCGTTGTTTAACTGCTACAGGAGTATATGTTGTTGATTCCGAAGAAGCTACAGCTTGAACCTGTGCTGCAAATGTCGTATTTCCAGAAGCAACAACTGTTTGTTGTTGGCTTGCTTGTTTTGCCTTATAAGCTGCTTCTGCCTCTGCTGCTGCCTTTGCTGCCGCTACTGCTTCTGCTTTTTTCTCTAGCAAACTTGCTTTTTCATCTTCTGCTGTCGCTTTTTCAGCAGCAAGATTTAATTCTGCAGCCTTCAACTCAGCTTGTTTCGTTGTTAAAGCTTGCGCATCATCAGACAATTTCTGTTGATTTGCAATTACTGTATTAATTGCGTCATTGTTTGCCACTTGCTTCTCAGAAATTGCTTTTTTATCTGCTTTTTGTTGTTCCAACATTTTGTTGTTAGCAGATACGATTTCATTCATTGCTGCTACACGTGAAATAGCTTCTGTAATTGATTTTGAGTTTACAATCGTATTGATGTAGCTAGTTGCAGCTCCATTTGTTTGAGCACTACGAGCTTGTTTTTCCAAAGAATCATTGCGAGATACAATGTTTTTAGAAAGTTCTGTAATCTCACTCTCAAGTTTTTTGGATTCTGCTTGTAATCTATCATTTTCAGCTTGCAAGTTAGATTGCTCAGCTTGAATAGCTGATACTTGCTCCTGAATTTGGTCAACTTGTTTTTGGGCTTCTTGTTGTTGTGCTGTTAAGTTACTAATTTTATTATCTTGAGCAGCAATTTTGTCATCAGTCGTTTCTGCATGCGCAGTTGTTAAAACAGCTACTTGAGAAACCATTACTGTACTTAATAAAAGTGACGCTAAGATTTTTTTCTTCATATTACGTAGATACTCCTTCTTTTAAAGACAATACTAGTATACCAAAAAAAGGCCTAATGAATATTACGCCTTTGTTACATTTTTGTTTCTTTCTTATAGATAATATCTTTCAAAAATAAACTGAAAAATAAGCATCCACACAAGATTTAAAATCATGGATGGTACTAGGCTATAAACGATAAAAATCGGCAGACTATCTACAGTTAAACCTACCGCTAATGCAAAGAGATAAGCTCCCATATCAAATAGAAAAGTCATGACAATAATTGCCAAGATTCTTGTCCAACGATTCAATAAAATAACACTATTCAATTTATGAAGAAAGGCTCCCAATAAGATAAATAAGAGAGTTGCAATCCCTATTAGATGGAAAAAGTAAACATCGTAAACCAAGCCAATCACAAAACAATAGACTAGGTAGAGGTACTCTGATACTTCTATCGTCTCAAATAATAGAAATAGAAAAAGAAAATGACTAGCCAAATGTACATGGGGGAAAAATGAGCCCAGAAGCTGGCTAATATGGGCGTCAATTAGAACAAAGAAAGGAAGTAATAAAAACACTCCAACCCGCTTCAACTGTCTCATCATGAATTCCCCACTAATTCTATCACATCCACATTATGAGTATCTGCACTCAATTTAACAGTTACTTCTCGTGTCAAATAGTCTGTACTATGCGTTGTGGCAACCACTTCACCAACAGGAATATCCGCAACGTTAAAGTTTCCTAATCCACCCGTTGTCACCTTATCACCTGTACTAATATCGCTATTGCTATTTAATTGACTAATTTTAAGAACTTCATTTTCCTTGTCGTAGCCAACAATAATTCCATAAATTGTGGTAGTGCCGTGTTGAATTTTAACAGAAATCTTATCAGCATTTTCCGTATTTGTCAGAAGGTTGACTATAGTAGAGTTCTCCTCTACTTTTGAAACACTCCCAATCAAGCCACCATTTGCAATAGCTAACATGTTCTCAGAAGCCCCTTTTGATTTACCTACATCTAAGGTCAATTCCTGCTTCCAAGATACCGGAGAACGCATAATAACATCTGCTGCCAAAGCCTTTGTAGCTTGCAACTTGGACTTCATACCAAGCAATTGCCGCAGTTGTTCATTTTCCGTCTTTAAACTTTCCGCCTCATTTGATTTAACTTCTAATTGGTAAATCTGTTTCTTCAAACTTTCATTTTCATTATATGTTCGTGTCAAATGTGCCAAATCTGATTTAACAGAATCAAACCACTGAAAAGGTTTTTGCACAACTCTATCAACCAATGAGATCCCATCTCCTAATTTTGTCACAATTGTACTTGAATAAGTCGTCGCTAAGAGAGCTGAGACAAGCAGAACAGTGACAAAAACAATAATGACATATTTTGATTTTTTAAAACGGTTCATATCCCTACCTTTATATCAAAAACTGTTACAGTAACTTTTTATCGATTCCTGAAATCTACTAAGATTTTAAGAAAAATAAACAACAACCAAGTACGAGAACAACAAGAATGGTCAGCGTATCCTTTCGAGTCCATTTCAATTGTCTGTATTGACTTCTGCCTTTTCCACCCTGATAACCACGCGCTTCCATGGCGATAGCCAAGGAATCTGCACGTTTTAAACTTGTCGCAAAAAGAGGAATCAAAATGGGAATCATCGCCTTTACTTTTTGAACGATGCTTCCTTCACCAAAATCCACTCCACGTGCTTTCTGCGCATTCATAATCCGCGTCGTATCATCCATCAAGGTCGGAACAAAACGTAGACTCATGGACAGCATCAATCCAATTTCATGAACTGGAACTTTCACACGCTTTAAAGGCGCTAACAAAGCTTCGACAGCTGAGGCCAAACTTAAGGGCATGGTCGTTAAGGTTAACAAAGTTGAAAAGAAAATAATTAATACAAAGCGACAAAAGATAATTCCAGCTTGTTGCAAAGCATAATCCGTAATTCTCACAAACGAAAACTCAAATAAAACATTCCCATTAGAAATGAAAAACAGTTGAAAAATAGTTGTGAAGGCAATCAAGAAAAACATAGACTTTAAGCCCTGAATAAAAAATGAAAGAGATACTCCGGACAAGGCAATAAATATCCCTGTCGCTATAAAAAGAATTAGATTCGTCAAGGGATTATTAGCCCAAAAAACGATTAAAATCAGTAGCATCATAGCCAGTAATTTGCTGCGTGGATCCAATCGGTGAACTATCGAATCCCCTGGGATATAACGCCCCAAAATCATACTATCCATTTAGCGACTCCTTGAACTCCTCTATCTTAATCGGTAATCGTTTAAATGACACGCCTCTATCAGCCAATCGTTTACAAAAGGCCGTAATTTTAGGTACTCCCAACTGCACTTCTTCCATAAAGACAACATCTTGAAAGACATCACTTGGTTTACCCCCCTTAACTAAACGTCCCTTTTCCATCACATAAACTTGATTTGCATATTCAGCAACGTCATCCATCAAATGCGTTACCAAGATAATGGTCATCCCTGACTGGTGGAGTTTTTTGAACAAATTCATCAGCTCTTTTCTTCCCAGGGGATCTAGGCCTGCTGTGGGCTCATCTAAGACTAATATGGCTGGTTCCATGGCAAGTATGCCTGCAATGGCGACACGTCTCATTTGTCCACCTGATAGCTCAAACGGACTGCGATCAAAAAGTGATTCATCAATTCCAACCAGAGCCAGTTTTTCACGCGCAATCTTCACAGCATCTTCTTCAGAAACTCCAAAATTTTGTGGTCCAAAAGCAACATCTTTCAAAACCGTTTCTTCAAAAATCTGATTTTCAGCAAACTGAAATACTAAGCCAACCTGTTTTCTAATTTGACGAATATCTTTATTTTTAGAAGTCGAGGTGATTAAGGTATCAAAAACTCGCACACTCCCTTGACTTGGCACCAATAAACCATTTAATAGTTGTAAAATAGTTGATTTACCACTACCTGTATGCCCAATTAAAGCCGTATAAGAACCATCTTCAATCGTCAAAGAAACATCCGTCAAAGCTGTTGAAGCTAAGGGAGTACCTTCTTGATATGTAAAACTCACATTTTCTAGAGCAATTCCCATAGCTTATCCTCTAGCTCACTTTCTGTCAAATAATTTTCAGGCAAATCATAGCCATTCTGGCTCAAAGAATGTTTTAATTGATTGGCAAAAGGATTGTCTAATCCAATTTGATCTAAATCATTTCGAGAGAAAAGTTCCCTTGGACTACTAGTTGATTCAATTTCCCCTCTTTTCATGACCAATACACGATCACTCATGGCAACTTCTTCCAAATCATGTGTAATGGAAATGACGGTCATATCATAGTCTTTTCGAATTCCTTTTACTGTATCAATCAGTTCTCTACGCCCCTCAGGATCCAACATACTCGTTGCTTCATCTAAGATTAAAATAGCTGGTCTTAGGGCTACAACACCTGCAATGGCTACACGTTGCTTTTGGCCACCTGATAGACGCGCTGGCTCTCTCTTTTTAAAGTCCAACATGCCAACCAAATCCAGAGCTTCCTCCACTCTCTTTTTCATTTCTTGACGAGAAAGTCCCTGATTTTCCAAACCAAAAGCAACATCATCTTCAACAGTCGCTCCAACGAATTGATTATCTGGATTTTGAAAAACCATACCGATTTGACGACGTATATTCCAAACATTTTCCTCAGTCAGCCGTTGGCCATCAATTACAATCTCTCCGGATTCTGCTTCCAGTAAGCCATCAATTAAACGAACCGTCGTTGATTTACCACTACCATTATGCCCTACAATCGAAAGCCATTCCCCACGTTTCACGTGAAACGTAATATCCTTCACATCATAGTATTCTTGACTTTCCTTATAACGAAAAGAAAGATTTTTTACATCAATTACTGATTTCATTTCGAACCAAATGTCCCTTTAAATACATAGGCACTACTCTTGAAATAGTCATAGCCAGAGTAGATAGTGAAAAACAAGGCTACATAAAGTAGAACTTGACCAAGCAAAGTCCAATGTAATAGCAAGAAAATAATCGCAAACATCTGACTAAAAGTTTTAATTTTTCCAGGCATTGCCGCTGCTAAAACCGTTCCACCAGTTTCAACCAATAAAAGCCTTAAACCTGTCACAGCCAACTCACGACAGATAATCACTGCAACAATCCAAGCCGGAGCCATACCTAACTCAATCAGCATAATAAAAGCCGACATAACTAGTAACTTATCCGCCATAGGATCTGCAAATTTACCAAAATTACTGACCACATTCCATTTACGAGCTAAATATCCATCTAAATAGTCGGTAATACTGGCAACAGCAAAGATAATAGCTGCCACTATATGACTATCTATCGAATTTCCTATCGTTAAAATAAAGATAAAAATAGGTATAAAGAGAATTCGACCTATTGTTAAGAGATTGGGAATTTGTTCTTTTTTCATTCGTTTTTCCTTAATTTTTAGTAAAGGTTACAGTGATTTGTCCAGTCTGAGCTGTTAATTTCGATAAATCAACAGTCTGATTATCTACTGTCAAAGCAACACCTTTTACAACACCTAAGGTAATGGTTACAGGACTTTTAGTTGCAACTGTTGCTTCTGCGCTTTTATTATCCGGTGATAAGGTTACACCGCCCTCAAGTTCGCTTTCTGAAACGCTGATCCAACTTGTAACATCTGAAACTGCCAATTGCAATTTAACTGTTTCCTTACTTGTCTTATAAGCGATTTCTACATGATTTCCTTCGCCTGATACACTTATAGCTGATTCTATACTAGAAGAACTGCTAGATGAACTACTACTTGAGGAGTGGGGAACAGAGCTAGTTGAACTTGTTGATTGAACCACACTGTAATTAGAAAGAGAAGGTCCCTCTGGTTGAGTTTGAATATAGTTCCAAACATAATAGGTCACAAAAATTAAAATCGATAAAGCAAAAAGGATAAAATAAAATAAAGGTAAAAAGGATGTTTTTTTCTTCTTTTTCCTACTTGAACGTCTACGACCTGTCAACTCATCTTCATCAACGTCTACTTCCTCATAAGTAATCATACTCCCAGAATCATAAGCATCCAAGACAATTTTGTCATCTAACTCAACAGCCCATGCATATTTTCTCAAGAAAGAACGCGTGTAAAAAGGACTTGGAAGTTGATCGAAATCGTCTGCTTCCATTGCTTCCAACATATCTAACTGGATTTCTGTCTTTTTCTGCAATTCATCTAAACTCAATCCCTGATTGATTCTAGCTAATCGTAAAACCTCTCCAATTGTTTTTTTTCTCATACTTGTCATCCCTTCTTTCTAGTGTCTATTATGATAGGTTACTACGATGGGAATATTGTAAAATCAACTATGTCACCATCATCTATTAAATGATGTCCAGCATCAAGGACATCCTCTAAAGTAATTTCCTGTAAAATTTTCGGCAAATCAAAAATTGTCTCACCATGTTCAAAAGCATCATATTGCATTGCAATAAATTCAAGAGAGTTCATGCTACTGAAAAATTCTCCAAACATCTCTCTTTTGATAATATCTAAATGATCCTCTGTAATATCTAAATCCTTTGTAAAATTACGAATGGCCTTCCTAAATTGATGGGATAAAGCAACTGGTTCTTTCGTATCCATTGTCAACATAATAAAATGAAATCGACTTGTTACTTCAATTTCCAGAGATAAGGACGCATCTATTTTACCTGATTCATATAATTTCTGAAAACGATCCGAAGTCCAACCAAACATCATTGCAAACAATAATTTTAATAAAATATGATGTCGATAGCAATCCGCCTCAGCAACTTCTCGCTTACCTCTAACTCCAATCGCTAGTTTGGGAGAAGATACCTCCATTCTCATACTGTCTGTTTGCTTTACAGCCTGTAAAACAAACTTTTCCCTTGCTACTTCCTGAATATCTAAATCTTTCAGTTCTTTTCTTTCAAAATAGCCCTGAACTCGCTCCACATCAAAATTGCCAACTAAAAAGAGAGACATGTTTACAGGTTTGTAAAACCTTGTAAAATTTTCTTGCAAATTAGTTAGATTGATTTGGGAAATGGACTCTTCACTTCCAACTATATCAGTTGCTAGAGGTGTGCCAGGATACAAATTCGCTAAAGTTGAAAAGAATAAACACGAATCTGGATCATCTTGATACATTTCTCGTTCTTGCTGGATAATATCCTGCTCTCTTAAAATGGAAGCTTCAGTAAAGTGTGCTGATGTTACCAATTCACCAAGTAAATCTAAATTTTCTAAAAAATGATCCGTTGCTGAAAAAAGATAGTTTGTTTTTGTAAAGCTTGTAAAGGCATTGCTATCTGCACCTAGACTCGTAAAAGCCAACATCAAATCGCTAGAATCTTCTCTTTCAAATAATTTATGTTCAAGAAAATGAGCAATTCCTGCAGGATATTGTTTTACATCTCCGTCAACTTCTGTGACAAGCGTATCTACCGAACCAAACTGTACAGTTACACTCCCGTAAACCTCTTTAAATTCCTTTTTAGGCAAAAGAGCTACTGTCAATCCATTTGCCAAACGAGTTCGATAAACCATTTCTTTTACAGCTGGATAGTATTTTTCTTCAAAAACAACCTTTGTCATTCTATTCCTTCCATAAAGTAAATCGCTTGTAGTTTCACATTATTAGCTGCTCTACAAATAGCATCTTTGTCAACTTGCTCAAGTTTTGCAATCCAACTTTTAAAGTCTGCTGAAGATTTTCCAAGTAAGGCATTTTGATAAGAACGTTCAATCAATGAAGATTGGTTATCTTGAGAAAGTAACAAAGACCGACGAATCATTTCCTTGGTCTGCTCTAACTCAAGCTCTGTAAAATAACCTTTTTTTAAATCAAGCAGTTGATTATTCATCATTTTACGAGCCTGGTTACGATTTTCTCGGTCAATACCAGCATACATTCTCAAGAATCCACTAAATAAATCAAGCTGACTTGAAATAGTATAAGCTAATCCAGCATTTTCACGGACATTTGTAAAAAGTTTAGAGTGAGCAAATCCACCAAGTAAACCATTCATTACAATCATGGGTAAATGTTGCTCATCACCATATTCAGAAGGGCAATGATAACCTAATTCCAAAATAGACTGTCCCACATTTTTCCGAACCATGCCTTCTTGCAAGATATTGGAATAAGGTTGGCAATATTGAATCTTCACATCCACTTCTCGACCTTTAAAGCCAAATGATTCTAATACATTTTGAATTTCAACCTCATTAAAGTCACCTAGGAAAAAGAAATCTATTCGATCATTGGCCAAAAATTCTTGGAAACAAGAATAAGAACTTTGTGGAGTTTCAGCTAAAATACGATTTCGTAAATCACTATATTCCAATTGGTGACGTTCATCATGAAAAAATAATTTATCTAATTCTTTATGTGCGAAATAAAAAGAATCATCCATATCAGCTGCTAAACTTGCTAGCAATTGTTTTTTCTCAATTTCAAATAAGTCCGAATCAAACCTATTATCAAATACTACGGGTGAAAAAAGAGTTTCTTTTACAAGTTCCAAAACCTGAGAAGTTAGCACATTTTTCCTACTTAAAAACTCATCACGAACATAATTAAATGTCAATTCTACAACATGACTTTGCCCTCTTCTAAAACAATTGGTTGACATATCTGTACCATATAGACTGGCCAAGTGTCTCCTAAAATTTTGAGAAGTGGGGTACATCTGGTTGGCAGTTTCTAGCATACTCGCACTCAACATGCGACCTGCAATCGTATCAAGAGATAATGGAGCTGTAAAACGCACGGTAATTTTGTTCGTTTTAAACTTTTTTGATTGGATAAAATGTGTTGAAATTCCATGCACTAACTCCATGATTTACCTCCTTATATACAGACTTCTATTATATCACGAAAACCTGAAATTTTCTTGTTCTCTGTAACACTTTTGAAATAAAAATCGCTTACATTTCTCCCTATTTCTCTCACTATTTTTAGGAAAATATGGTATAATACCAAATATTGAGGTGAATTATGGAATACAAATTATTTGAAGAATTTATTACCCTCCAAGCACTACTCAAAGAACTTGGAATTACACATAGCGGAGGAGCTATTAAATCCTTTCTCTCTGAACATTCTGTTTACTTTAATGGGGAATTAGAGAGTCGTCGTGGTAAAAAACTTCGTATTGGTGATAAAGTTGACATCCCTGACATGAATATTGACATCTTGTTGACACAACCTACTTCTGAAGAACAAGATGAATACCAAGCTGATAAAGTTGAAAAAGAACGAATCGCTAAACTTGTTAAGGAGATGAATAAAGGAGTAAAAAAAGACAAATCAAAACCTACTTCATCACCCAAAAGCAAACAAGCTCCGCGATTCCCTGGTAGATAATCATGTGGCTACAACACCTATCTCTTAAAACTTTTCGTAACTACAAAGAGACGAAAATAGACTTTAATCCTAAATTAAATATCTTTTTAGGACGCAATGCACAAGGTAAAACAAATATGTTAGAGGCTATCTATTTTTTAGCCTTAACACGTAGCCATCGAACTCGAACAGATAAAAATCTCATTCATTTTGATGAGGAACAACTTCATCTTTCAGGTCTTGTTCAGAAAAAAACGGGATCTATTCCTCTCGAAATTGAACTAACACAAAAAGGGCGTGTGACAAAAGTTAATCACTTAAAACAGGCACGCCTTTCAGATTATGTAGGACACATGAATGTTGTCTTATTTGCTCCTGAAGATTTACAACTAATTAAAGGAGCACCTTCGGTTCGACGAAAATTCATTGATATGGAACTTGGACAAATCAAGCCAATCTATTTATCAGATTTAACCAATTATAACCATATTCTTAAGCAAAGAAACACTTATCTAAAATCAGCTCAAAAAATAGATGAAACCTTCCTTTCAGTACTAGATGATCAGCTAGTCGATTATGGATGTCGTGTAATGAATCACCGCTTAGATTTCATAAAAAAACTAGAACATTTTGGCCGTAAGAAACATTTTGAACTCTCTAATCAGATTGAAGAGCTGTCAATATCCTATCAATCTTCTGTAAAGATAACTGACAAAGAAGACTTATCAGAATCTTTCAAAATTGCTTTAGAAAAAAGTAGGTCCAGAGATTTATTTAAAAAGAACACTGGTGTTGGTCCTCATCGGGATGACATTTCTTTTTATATAAATAGAATGGATGCTAGTTTTGGAAGTCAAGGCCAACATCGTAGTCTCGTACTCTCGATAAAATTAGCAGAAATCGAGTTAATGGAAAGTATTACTACAGAATCTCCGATATTATTGCTTGACGATGTTATGAGTGAACTTGACAACACTAGACAGTTAAAATTATTAGAAACGATTTCTCGGTCAATCCAAACCTTTATTACAACAACAAGCTTAGATCATCTTCAAAATCTACCAGAAAATCTAAGTAACTTCACCATTCAGGATGGTAAAGTTACTGTAAATTAAAATTGACACTATCGTAAAAGAACTCCTGTTTTCACGGGAGTTCTTTTCATTTCTTTTACATAGAATAATTTGGCGCCTCATTAGTAATTTGTACATCATGAGGATGGCTTTCTTTCAAGCCAGCACCAGACATTTCAATAAATTGAGCATTATCATGTAGTTCTTTAAGGTTAGCTGCACCACAGTAACCCATACCAGAGCGAATGCCACCAATCATTTGGAAAACAATATCAGCTGCCGCTCCTTTATAAGCAACACGACCTTCAATTCCTTCTGGAACAAGTTTGTTTGCTTCATTGACAGAACCTTGGAAGTAACGATCGCTTGAGCCTTTTTTCATAGCAGCAATTGATCCCATACCACGGTAAGTCTTGAACTTACGTCCTTGGAAGATTTCAGTTTCACCTGGAGCTTCATCAGTTCCAGCAAACATAGATCCAAGCATAACAGCATTTCCACCTGCAGCAAGGGCTTTTACAATATCTCCAGAATACTTGATTCCACCGTCAGCAATGATAGTCTTACCATATTCACGCGCAACAGCTGCAGCATCATAGATAGCTGTTACTTGTGGAACACCAACACCTGCAATTACACGAGTAGTACAGATCGAACCTGGTCCAATACCAACCTTGACAACGTCTACACCTGCTTCGTAAAGTGCGCGCGCTCCCTCAGCAGTAGCAATATTTCCAGCAATCAAAGTACGATCTGGGAAGTGAGCACGAATCTCAGCAATTTTACGCAAGACACCTGCAGAATGACCATGCGCAGTATCAATAACAATCGCATCCGCGCCTGCCTCAAAAAGAGCCTCTGCACGTTCAAATGTATCTGAAGTAACACCTACTGCACCTGCAACTAGAAGACGACCAAACTCATCTTTAGCAGCATTTGGAAACTCAATAACTTTTTCAATATCTTTGATAGTAATCAAACCAGAAAGACGACCTTCTTCATCTACCAAAGGAAGTTTTTCAATACGGTGTTCTTGAAGAATACTCTCAGCTGTTGCAAGATCTGTACCCACAGGAGCAGTAACAAGATTTTCACTAGTCATATGGTTTGAGATTGGTTGGTTATAGTCTGAAATAAAACGAAGATCTCGGTTTGTCAAAATACCAACCAATTTACGATTTTCAAGTGTTTCAACAACTGGAACACCACTGATGCGGTAACGACCCATAAGCTCATCTGCTTCAGCAATTGTATGTTCAGGCGTCAAGAAGAAAGGATCAATAATAACACCATTTTCAGAACGTTTTACTTTACGAACCTCATCTGCTTGCTGTGCAATAGACATATTTTTATGAATAACTCCGAGACCACCCGCACGAGCAATAGCAATTGCCATTTGACTTTCTGTTACTGTGTCCATTGCGGCTGTAATAATTGGGATATTTAAAGTCAAATTATCTGCCAATTTAGTTGTTAAATCCGCATCATTAGGTAACACATGACTTTCAGCTGGAATAAGCAATACATCATCAAAGGTAAAACCTTTTTTCAAAAATTTAGTGTCCCAATTAGACATTCGAAGTTTCCTCTTTTCTTTCTTTTTGAGCTTGACTTTTTTTATATTGTATCTATCATACCATTCTATAAAAATTTGTCAAATATTACAGGATAAATAAAAACTATCTTTTCTAATATTGAGAAAATGATAGTTTCTTATAATATAAAATTAATTAAAATATTGAAGCCCCATTGCTCCCTTGACTTCAGATAATGTTTTTCCTGCAACTTCTCGTGCATGTTGACTACCTTTTTGAAGCATATTATAAACTTCCCCCATATCCTTAGCAAATTCAATACGGCGCTCACGAATAGGACCCAGTTCACGTTCTAATATTTCAAGTAGATAACGCTTGGTCTTCACATCACCAAGACCACCTCGTTGATAATGTTCTTTCATGTCAGCAATTTCTTGAGCATCTTCTGGACGACCAAAAACATCTAGATAATGGAAAACCATATTTCCTTCAATTTTACCTGGATCCTCAACGCGGATATGATCTGGATCTGTATACATACTCATTACTTTTTTACGCAAAGTATCCGCATCATCAGCTAAATAAATACCATTATTGAGTGATTTAGACATTTTAGCATTTCCATCTAAACCAGGCAAACGCCCTGCTCTCTCATTTTCTGGATAAATACCTTCTGGCTCTACCAAGACATCACAGTTATATGCATTGTTAAACGAACGAACAATTTCACGAGTTTGCTCAATCATTGGTTTCTGATCTGTCCCAACAGGAACATAATTAGCCTTGAAAGCTGTGATGTCAGCTGCTTGAGCTATTGGATAGACCAAAAATCCTGTCGGAATACTTTCTCCAAAGCCTTTCTGAGCAATCTCTGTTTTTACTGTCGGATTTCGTTCCAAACGAGCTAATGAAACTAGATTCATATAATACATAGACAACTCAGCCAACTCTGGAATCTGGCTTTGAATAAAGATTGTCGATTTACTTGGATCCAATCCAACTGCAAGATAATCCAAAGCCACATTTCCAATAGACTCTACAATGGTTTGAGGATCCTTGGCATGATCTGTCAAAGCTTGTTGGTCAGCCAAGAACACAAACATATCATACTTATCCTCTTCCTGTAATAATACTCGATTTTTGAGACTTCCAACATAATGTCCAATATGCAATTTTCCTGTTGGACGGTCTCCTGTTAAAATAATGGGTTTAGTCATTTTATTCTCCTTCGATATAGTCCCTTCAATTATAGCATTTTTTTAATGAAATAACTGTAATTTATCAAAATAAATCAGCCTTGCTATTTACGGATTTGTGTAAAGTGTGCTGTAAATTTAATTTACACAAAATTGACAGATAAAAATTTGAATATTTCCGTATTTTCTAGTAGAATAAATATATTACACATATAGGAGAAAAACATTGCTTACAGTATCTGATGTTTCACTACGTTTTAGTGATCGCAAACTTTTTGATGATGTCAATATCAAATTTACAGAAGGAAATACTTATGGATTAATTGGTGCTAATGGTGCCGGAAAATCAACCTTTTTAAAAATTTTAGCCGGAGATATCGAACCTACTACTGGTCACATCTCTCTTGGTCCAGATGAACGTCTCTCTGTTCTTCGTCAAAATCACTTTGACTATGAAGATGAACGTGCCATTGATGTCGTTATCATGGGAAATGAAAAACTTTATAGCATCATGAAGGAGAAAGATGCTATCTACATGAAGGAAGATTTCTCAGATGAGGATGGAGTGCGTGCTGCCGAACTCGAAGGAGAGTTTGCCGAGCTTGGGGGCTGGGAAGCAGAAAGTGAAGCCTCTCAACTACTTCAAAACCTAAACATTCCAGAAGAATTGCACTATCAAAACATGAGCGAATTGGCCAACGGTGAAAAAGTAAAAGTTCTCCTTGCTAAAGCACTGTTTGGTAAACCAGATGTGCTTCTATTGGACGAGCCAACCAACGGTTTAGACATCCAATCGATTACTTGGTTAGAAGACTTCTTAATTGATTTTGATAACACCGTTATCGTAGTATCCCACGACCGTCACTTCTTAAACAAAGTATGTACTCACATGGCCGACCTTGACTTTGGAAAAATCAAACTCTATGTCGGAAACTATGACTTCTGGAAGGAATCTTCTGAACTCGCTGCTAAATTGCTAGCAGACCGTAATGCTAAAGCAGAAGAAAAAATTAAACAATTGCAAGAATTCGTTGCTCGTTTCTCTGCTAATGCTTCCAAATCAAGACAAGCAACATCACGTAAGAAAATGCTTGATAAGATTGAACTTGAAGAAATTGTACCATCTAGTCGTAAATATCCATTTATCAACTTTAAAGCGGAACGTGAGATTGGTAATGATCTCTTGACAGTAGAAAATCTAACTGTAAAGATTGATGGTGAGACTATTTTAGATAATATCAGCTTTATCTTGCGTCCAGGTGATAAGACAGCGCTAATTGGACAAAATGACATCCAAACGACTGCATTAATTCGTGCAATCATGGGGGACATTGACTATGAAGGAACTGTCAAGTGGGGAGTAACTACTAGCCGTTCTTACTTGCCAAAAGATAACTCGGCAGATTTTGCAGGAGGAGAGTCAATCCTTGACTGGTTGCGTCAATTCGCAAGTAAAGAAGAAGATGACAATACTTTCCTACGTGGCTTCCTCGGCCGTATGCTCTTCTCTGGAGATGAAGTTAACAAACCTGTAAACGTCTTGTCAGGGGGAGAAAAAGTTCGTGTCATGCTTTCAAAACTCATGCTCTTGAAATCAAATGTCCTTGTACTTGATGACCCAACCAATCACTTGGACTTGGAATCTATCTCAAGCTTGAATGATGGATTGAAAAACTTTAAAGAATCAATCATCTTTGCCAGCCATGACCACGAGTTTATTCAAACTCTAGCTAACCATATCATTGTCTTGTCCAAAAATGGCGTCATTGACCGTATCGATGAAACCTATGATGAATTCCTAGAAAATGCAGAAGTACAAGCAAAAGTAAAAGAACTTTGGAAAGACTAAAAACTTCAAAACTCAGTTGGATTAACCAGCTGAGTTTTCTAACATTTTATGAGGTAACATGAAATTATTTTTTAAAACATATTGGACCTATTTTGTTTCTTTCATCATTCCCGTAATCATTATGACAGGAGTATATCTATCTCAAGGTATCTACTGGAACAGCGAGACATCTCCACTATTAGGAGATGGGTTTCATCAATACGTTATTTTTGATGTAACTTTACGAAATATCCTGCATGGAAATGGTAGTCTGTTTTACACCTTTACAAGTGGCCTCGGATTAAATTTCTATGCCCTATCTAGTTATTACTTGGGAAGTTTTCTTTCACCTCTAGTTTATTTTTTTAATCTGTCGAATATGCCAGATGCTGTCTATCTGACAACTCTCTTAAAATTTGGATTGATTGGACTGTCAACTTACTTTAGTTTAAATAAATTATCTCAATCGATTCCTAAGTCTTTAAAACTAACTTTATCTACTTCCTATGCTCTGATGAGTTTTACTGTCAGTCAACTAGAGATAAAAACCTGGCTAGATGTTTTTATCTTAATTCCTTTAATTATAACTGGTTTACAGCTACTTATCACTGAAAAGAAATTCCTATTGTACTTTACAAGCCTGTCAATTTTGTTTATTCAAAATTATTATTTTGGCTATATGACAGCATTGTTTCTTATCTTCTGGTATATCTGTCAAATTTCTTGGGACTTTAAAACTCGAAAGTCATCTTTTCTTGATTTCATAATCACCTCCTTTTTAGCTGGTATGGCTAGCTTGATTCTGACTCTTCCTACTCTGTTTGATTTACAGACACATGGGGAAAAATTGACTGAAGTTACAAAGTTTCAAACTGAAAGTAGCTGGTATCTTGATCTCTTTGCTAAGCAATTCATTGGTTCATTTGATACAACAAAGTATGGGGCTATCCCAATGATTTTTGTTGGACTGCTTCCCTTTATTTTAACCATTTTATTTTTTACGATGAAATCTATTAAGTTTCACGTGAAACTTATCTATGCAATTTTCTTTGCATTTCTAATTGCAAGCTTTTATATAGAAGCTCTTGATTTATTTTGGCAAGGTATGCATACTCCAAATATGTTTTTACATCGCTATGCTTGGATTTTCTCTACCTTGTTAATTTACACAGCAGCAGAAGTCTTAAAGCGTCTGAAAGAAATTAAAGTCTGGAATTTTTTAGTTTCCCTTTTTCTTGTAGTAACAGGATTTTTAGCCACCATCTATCTAAAATCGCATTATTCTTTTCTAACAGATTTGAATATTCTGCTTACTCTTGAATTTTTAGTTGTCTATTCTCTTTTACTCCTTGTAGTTATTAAAAAGTTTATCTCTGTAAATCTATTTGCCATTCTAATCTCTTTATTTATAATGGTTGAAATGAGTTTAAATGCCTCATCTCAAATGGACGGAATTGCTAAGGAATGGGGATTTGCTTCTCGAAGTGCTTATAATCGATATATCCCAGCTATGGAATCTTTCTCAACATATATTGGGAACCAATTTACTCGTACTGAGAAACTAGAAACTCAGACAGGAAATGACAGTATGAAATTCAACTACAATGGAATATCTCAATTTTCATCTGTTCGAAATCGTTCAGCAAGCTCTACTTTGGATAAACTTGGGTTTAAATCCTCTGGGACTAATCTCAATCTCCGCTATGCCAATAATAGTATTTTGGCTGATAGTTTATTTGGCATCCAGTATAATATCTCAGAAAACCCTATTGATAAGTATGGTTTCCAAGATGTATATCAAAAAGATAATCTTACCCTATATGAAAATCAATACTCTCTTCCGATTGCATTTGCTAGTCAATCTGTTTACAATGATGTCAAGTTCAATGAACATACCTTGGATAATCAGGCATCGTTTTTAAATCAACTTGCTAACGTCAATTTTGATTATTTTTCTCCAATACATTATGAAAAAACTGAAAATACTGATGATTTGATTAGTGTTACAAGTTCTTCAAATGAGGATGCAGCAATCCAGTATCAAATTGAAGTTCCAGAAAACAGCCAAGTTTATCTTTCTTTCACAAACCTTCACTTTTCTAATGACAAACAAAAGAAAGTTGACATCCTTGTAAATGGAGAAAAGAAAACTTTTACAGCTGATAATACATTCTCCTTCTTTAATCTAGGCTATACAAAAGAGAAAAAGACTTTCAATATCAATGTTAGTTTCCCTGGAAATTCACAAGTATCATTTGAATCTCCTACCTTCTATCGTTTAGATACCCAAACTTTAACTGAGGCAATTCAAAAAATTAAAGAACAACCTGTCACAGTATCAACTTCTAAAAACAAGGTTTTTGCTACATATGAAGTCCAACAAGATACATCTATTTTCTTCACCATTCCTTATGACAAAGGTTGGTCTGCCTACCAAGATGATAAGAAAATAGAAATTAAACAAGCTCAAACTGGCTTTATGAAAGTTGATGTTCCTAAGGGGAAAGGAACTATTACACTTTCCTTTATTCCCAATGGTTTTATTACTGGAGCAATCTGTTCCTTTACTTCTCTCTTACTATTTGGAATCTATAATCACAGACGAAAGTCATCTAAGGCATAAAAAATCGACCAGTTAATCGGTCGATTTTTTTAATCTCCTTCCATTTTCTTAGGTTGATAGGCTAGCATACCTAAACCAATAAATAGTACTAATATCACAGCAAGGAAAATAACTTGGTGATGAATATTTCCTGTCATAGAGATTGTTTGTCGTAATCCTGAAACTGAATAACTCATTGGTAACCAGGGATTAATAGCTCTAAAGAAATCATTTGTCAAGGCAAGTGGATAAGTACCTGCACTTGATGCTAACTGTAATAAAAGCAAAATAAGAGAAAAGAAAGCTCCTATACGGCTATTCCATGTTGTTAAAGCGGTCACCATGGACATGAATACTAAACTTGTTAGGATAATGAGAATAAATGTTCTCATCTCATGATTAGCAGTTAAACCAATAAGATGAACTCCTCCATATACCAAAATCCCTGCTAAAACAGCTATAATACCATTTATTTCAGCTCGAGATTTCAACCAAGCCCAACGGCTCTCTGGATGACGTCCTGAAGGCAGCTTTGCAAAAATCATATTCGTTGATATTGCTGCAACAAAAAGAGCAACTGATATCATATAAGGAGCCATTGCAATTCCATTTACAGGAACTTGGTCATTGTCAGTTTTGGAGAGACTGAGAGGATTTGACAAAGTCTCTGCATTTTTAGATTCTGTTGATGCTGACTTGAGTTGATCACTAGCATTACTCAATCCTTGTCCTAAAGAAGCAACTCCTGTCTGTAAACCTTCCAAGCCAGAAGTTAACTTTGTTCCACCTTCTGCTAGTTTCCCAGCTCCATCTGCCAATTTATTAGCTCCATTCTCTAATTTAGACGCACCTGAAAGTAACTGACTGGATTTATCAGCTAATTGGCCCGATCCTAACTGCAATTTATCAACTCCTGCTATCAATTCTTGACTCTTTTGATTCAATTGGTTAGAGCCAGTTGATAATTTTTCAATACCAGACACTAATTCTGGAGTTTTTTCAACTAATTGACCAACTCCTGCTGTCAAGTTAGAAGATTTTTGTGTCAAGGTAGTTGAGCCTGAAACTAGTTGATCCAAACTACTTGTCAAGGTGGCATTTTTTTCACTTAGTTGACTTGCGCCCTGAGAAACTTTATCAACTCCTGCAGTATATGCATTTACCCTCGATGTAATCGACTGACTGGCAGGAACTAATTTGCTAGTAACAGCTCCTTGTATCTCTGTTAATCCACTTGACAATCTTGTCAAAGAAGTAGAAGCAATAGGTAATACTTGATTAGCTTGATTTTTTAAAATCGAAAGATTAGATGATTGATTTTGTAAGTTTTCTAAACTTCCCTGTAAACCTTTAACTAAAGCTACAATTGACTGTGCTGATTGAATACTATCAGTTGAATTTTGAGATACAGAAGCTCTTATCTCAGCTTGTTGATCACTTGTCAAAGATTGATAAGCTGCTGTCGATTGAATATTGGCTAATGTAGTTGCTTTTTCAGACTGAACACTTGCTAAAATTTGATTAGAAAGAGATGCTATACTTGATAAAACAGAATCTAATTGTTTTGTATCTTCAACATCAATATTTTGAATAGCTTGATTTAACTGATTTAGATCGGAAGATAATTGATTAATTTGATCTTTTTTCCCAGACGAAGCATCTAACTTGCTAGAAAGTTGTTGAATCCCTTCACTTAATTGCCCCACCCCCATTCGAAGTGTAGCTGATTGACTAGATAACTGATTAGCACCTGTTGCAAGATTTCCCACTCCGTTTGTATAAGCACTAACACCAGATGAAAGTTGATTAAGACCAGCATTAAGCTGAGAAACACCGCCAGTATAGGATTCTACACCAGTATATAACTGATTGATTCCTCTTACTAATTCAGGACTTTTAGAAGATAATTGACCTAATCTGCTATCTAATTGACTCACTGCACCAGTATATGTAACTAAACCACTATTAAAATTTCCTAAGCCAAGATGAAGTTGTTCAACACCAGAAACATAAGCAGATAATCCTTTAGTAAACTGCTCCGTTCCATTTGAAAATGTTAAACTTGAATCTGCTAAAGAGTGTAGGTTAGTAGTTAATGTTTGACTTCCTGTCACTAACTGATTCGCTCCATCAGTTAATTTTTCACTACCTGAAGCTGCTTGACTCATGCCATCCTTTAAATCGACCATTTTATTGAATAAAGCTTTAGTATAGGTCTCAGTTACATTGGTAGAAACATTCTGCTTTAATTGTGTCATAGCAGAATCACTCATCTTGCTGGCAATAAAGCTATGACCACTTGAAGTATGATAATCGATTTGCATTTGCTCTGGATGATCCGTTAAAATAGAAGCTGCTTTTTCAGATAAATCACTTGGTAAAGTTACTACCATATAGTAATCGCCATTTTCTAAACCCTTCTTACCTTCTTCTTCATCTACAAAATGAAAATCCAAGGTTTTATTTTCTTTTAAATTGGACACCATGTCTTTTCCTATTGCCATAGTATTACCATTATAGGAAGCCTCTTTATCATTATTGACAACTGCCACAGGTAAGTCAGACAATTGACCATATGGATCCCACATTGAGGACAAAAATATGATATTGTACAGAGCTGGAATAAGAGAAATCCCTATCATGACAATAATAAAGGTTGGTTTTTTAAAAATTGCTTTCCATTCTTTAAACATAGTTTCTCCTTTTTAAACATATTGTCTAAAATTTTGATATAATAGATTATACAATAAAAAATCTAGATTACAAGATAAAAAATTCATTTTTAGACATATAGTCTAATTTGTTTATAAGGAGGAAATATGCAAGAAAGTAACAAACGCTTAAAAACAAAGCGAACTATTGAAAATGCTATGGTACAATTACTAATGGAACAACCATTTGATCAAATTTCTACTGTCAAGTTAGCAAAAAAAGCCGGAATTAGTCGTTCCAGCTTCTATACTCACTATAAGGATAAGTATGATATGATTGAGCACTATCAAAGCAAGCTATTTCATACATTTGAATATATTTTTCAAAAACATGCTCATCATAAAAGAGACGCTATTTTAGAAGTCTTTGAATATCTAGAGTCAGAACCACTTCTGGCTGCCCTTCTTTCTGAAAACGGGACTAAAGAAATTCAAAATTTCTTACGAAATAAACTTCATATCATGCTCAGTACAGATTTACAAAAGCGATTTATGCAACTGAATCTTAATACCACTGAATTAGAATACAGTAGCATCTATCTAACTCACGCACTTTTTGGTGTCTGCCAAACTTGGATTGCACATGGAAAAAAAGAAAGTCCTCAAGAAATAACAGACTTCCTTATGAAGATGCTTGGTGATACAAATTGATACAAAAAGAGGAACACAGTTGTGTTCCCTTTTATGGCTCTATAATATTTGTAGTGGGTAACCCCCCTATGGATATTATGGAGCCTATTTTGTGTAGAAAAAAAGTCCCATAAGACCTATAATGAAAAGCGATCAAACAACTCATTAGAAAGAATCATATGGAACAATTACATTTTATCACAAAACTACTCGATATCAAAGACCCTAATATCCAATTTATGGATATCATCAATAAGGATACACACAAAGAAATCATCGCCAAACTAGACTACGATGCTCCATCTTGTCCTTATTGTGGAAGTCAAATGAAAAAATATGACTTTCAAAAGCCGTCTAAGATTCCTTACCTCAAAACGACTGGTATGCCTACTAGAATTCTTCTGAAAAAGCGTCGTTTCAAGTGCTATCATTGCTCGAAAGTGATGGTCGCCGAGACCTCACTCGTCAAGAAGAATCATCAAATTCCTCGTATTATCAACCAAAAGATTGCGCAAAAGTTAATTGAAAAGACTTCTATGACCGATATTGCCCATCAGCTTTCCATTTCAACTTCAACTGTCATTCGAAAGCTCAATGATTTCCACTTTAAGCATGATTTTTCTCGTCTTCCTGAGATTATGTCCTGGGACGAGTATTCCTTCACTAAGGGCAATATGAGTTTCATTGCACAAGATTTTGATAAGCTCAATATCATCACTGTTCTTGAGGGTAGAACACAAGCCGTCATTCGAGATCACTTTCTGCGCTACGAGCGAGCTGTTCGTTGTCAGGTGAAAATCATTACGATGGATATGTTTAGCCCTTACTACGATATTGCCAGTAAACTTTTTCCTAACGCTAAAATCGTTCTTGACCGCTTTCACATTGTCCAACATCTAAGCCGTGCTATGAGTCGTGTCCGTGTCCAAATCATGAATCAATTTGAGCGAAAATCCCATGAATACAAGGCCATCAAACGCTACTGGAAACTCATTCAACAGGATAGTCGTAAACTGAGTAATAAACGATTTTATCGCCCTACTTTTCGTATGCACTTAACGAATAAAGAGATTCTAGACAAGATTTTGAGCTATTCAGAAGAGTTGAAACACCACTACAATCTCTATCAACTCTTTCTTTTTCACTTTCAGAACAAGGAACCTGACAAATTCTTCGGACTTATTGAGGACAATCTAAAGCAGGTTCATCCTCTTTTTCAGACTGTCTTTAAAACCTTTCTAAAGGACAAAGAGAAAATCGTCAACGCCCTTCAACTCCCCTATTCTAACGCCAAACTGGAAGCGACCAATAATCTCGTTAAACTTATCAAACGAAATGCCTTTGGATTTCGGAACTTTGAAAACTTCAAAAAACGAATTTTTATCGCTCTCAATATCAAAAAAGAAAGGACAAATTTCGTCCTTTCTAGATCTTAGCTTTTCTTCAACCCACTACAGTTGACAAAGAGCCCCTTTTATCTATACTCCGCCAGTAGGACTCGAACCTACGACATCATGATTAACAGTCATGCGCTACTACCAACTGAGCTATGGCGGATAAAATAGTCCGTACGGGATTCGAACCCGTGTTACCGCCGTGAAAAGGCGGTGTCTTAACCCCTTGACCAACGGACCTTCTATCTGTAGCAGATATAACCATTATATCAATTTCTTACTAATTGTCAATCACTTTTGAGATTTTTTCTCTAAAATATCTTTCAATTTTCTAATTTTTAACCTTGAAATAGGACAACGATGGTCTTCATAGAAAACAATTTCTAGATTCTTTCGGTCAATTTCTCTAATATTGCCTATATTTACCAAAAATGACTTATGAGGAGAATAAAATCGCTGAGTATGTTTGTCCTTTTCCTGAATATCTGTCATGGTACCATAGAACTCTTTGGCAAAATTCTTACCAATAATGCGCAATTTATGAGAGACTCCTGTCGTTTCAATATACAAAATATCATGGTAAGGAATTTTTAAATCATTTCCCTTGTAATTGTAATCAAAATAATCTACAACATCTTCATTTTCAAGTAACATACTCTTCGTGTAAAAAATATTTTGCTCAATTCTCTTCTTAAACATCTCATCATTGATATCCTTATCAACAAAATCTAGAGCTGATACCTGGTATTTATAGGTTAAAGTCGCAAACTCTGATCGACTGGTGATAAAGACGATAATAGCGTAGGGATTGTAATGACGAATGAGCTGAGCAACCTCAAATCCTTTTTTCTCAATTCCATGAATATCGATATCTAGGAAATAAAGCTGATTTACTTCATCATTTTCAATGTATTCTTCAAATTCACGGACTTTTCCTGTTGTCTTGTATGATATTGGAATATTCGATTCTTTCGAAATTTCATCCAATATTCTTTCTAGTCTCACTTGATGTTCAATAACATCCTCTAAAATTAAAACTTTCATTCAAATTCCCTCTTAAATCTAATAATTTGTCTAAATGTACTGCCTTCCATCTCTGTTTCTAAAATAATATTGTTGTACTTATCTAGTAGTTCTTTCACATTATTTAATCCTACCCCGCGATTTCTTCCCTTAGTGGAGAATCCTAAAGCAAATAGATCTCCTGAAGGAGTCATCGTCATTTTACATGAATTCTGAATCACAATAACTGTTTCAGTTTCCATCTTAATAACTGCTACTTCCATCTGCTTTTTATAACTATCAGCCGATCCTTCGACAGCATTATTCAATAAAACGCTCATGATACGAACCAAATCCAATAGTTCAATTGGGAGCTTGGTAATCGTATCTTTTACTTCCAGTGTAAACTCTACACTATTATTTCGAGCATAGACAATGGACTGAGCAACCAAACTTCGTAAAGCTGAATCTTCTATGTTGTTCAAATCAAAGTAAGTATACTTATCTGAACGCAGTTTATGATTTGCTTTGACCAAAACTTCATTGTAAATTCTGTCAATTTCCTGTAAATCACCACTGTCAATTGCTATCTGCATACTGACAAGCATCCCAGCATAGTCATGTCGAAAACCACGGATTTCATTATACAAGCCAACAATTTCATCTGTATAATTCTGTAAATGTTTCTGTTCAAATTTCTTCTGCTTCAAAGCAATCTCTTTCTCCATTTGTTCTTTATGCGAATTCATTGCAAAAAAGGTCAAAAGTAGAGAAATAAAGACAATAGATGATAAAATACTTCCAAAACTATTCAAATGTTTAATCGTACTTACCATATCTGAAACAAAAGATACTATATGTAGCAGTAGTAAGGCAAAAAATAATTTTTTCAAAAAAGGATAGAGGTAGTCTTTGTCAAAATAGGCTAGTTCCAAATGGAAATAATGAATGATTTTTAAGACAACAAAATAGGTCAACACCGTTACAACGAAAAAGAATGGGTCATGATATTGTGAAACAAAGTTATCTCCTGTTATAGAGGAGAAAGTTACGGACAGAAAGTTATGAGTGCTCTCATATAAAAGAGATAGTAGTAAACTTAGGAATAGTCCTCTATCCCTCTCATACTGTTTAATCCATCGAAAATAGGAATATAAGCCCAAAGGAAATAAAAATCTTTCAATCACTATTTCATCTAAATATAGAAGATAAAAGGAAAGTTCAAGTACTGCTTCTACTAGTAATGTATAGATACCAAAAAAATATAGTTCCTTTGATTTTATTTGACCTTTACAAATTAAACGGTAACTGTGACTAATAATTAAAAAATGACCAATAACTGTCCCAAATCCAAATAAATTCATTACTCTTTCCCCTTATTTTATTACTTTTTTCTTGGGAAAATAAAATCACGGAGGATTTTTGGCAGTCTCATCTCCCCACCTTTAATCTCCTGCAAGTCTTTTTCCTTCAAGGCTACAAACTGTTCCAATTTAACTGTGTTTTTCATAATAAAATCTCCTAAAATGTTTTTTCTTGTAAGCTAACTTACAAAAACCATTATACAAAATGGAATTTCGTTTTAGATAAAATTCTCTCAACTGTCATTTTTTTCTCCTCAAGTGTACTTTTTTAAGAAAAAAGCCGGGAAAATTCCCAGCTTTGCTACTATATTGATCCCAGCAGGATTCGAACCTGCGACCGTTCGCTTAGAAGGCGAATGCTCTATCCAGCTGAGCTATGAGACCTAACACAATCATTCTACCAAAAATTCAATTAAAAGTCAATTTTCTATTTATGATAGGGTGATCCCTGCTGAATCGTAAAAGCGCGATAGATTTGTTCAACAAGGACTAATCTCATTAACTGATGGGGCAAGGTTAAACGGCCAAAACTAACAGAAAGATTAGCTCTCTTTTTTACATCCTGTGCTAATCCCAGACTCCCTCCAATAATAAGTGTAAGAGTAGAAAATCCTTTTATAGAAGCTTCTTCTAACTGCTTACTAAATTCTTCTGAAGAAAGTGTTTTCCCCTCAATGGCTAACACAATAACAAAATCACGATCACCAACTTTTGATAAAATTCTCTGACCTTCTATTTCTAAAATCTTTTGATTTTCTGACTCACTGGCCTTATCTGGTGTTTTTTCATCTGCTAGCTCAATCATTTCAAGTTTAGCAAATCGAGAAATTCGTTTTGAATACTCTGCAATACCATCTTTTAAATACTTTTCTTTCAGTTTCCCAACTGTTACAACTTTAATTTTCATGACTCTATTCTAACATATTCTCTATTTTTTCACATCTTATTCACAAAATAAAAAATAGATTTCAATTGAGAAAATCACAATTTTCAAAGAGTTATCCACAGTTTGTGTAAAACTTTTTGTGTTTAAGTTATAATTAAGCTAGTCAGTTTATACTTTCAGTAATTCAAAAATATGGAGGCAAATATGAAACATTTAAAAACATTTTACAAAAAAGGGTTTCAATTATTAGTCGTTATCGTCATTAGCTTTTTTAGTGGAGCCTTGGGTAGTTTTTCAATAGCTCAACTAACTCAAAAAAGTACTGTAAGCAACTCTAACAACAATAATACTATTACACAAACTGCCTATAAGAACGAAAATTCAACAACACAGGCTGTTAACAAAGTAAAAGATGCTGTTGTTTCTGTTATTACTTATTCGGCAAACAGACAAAATAGCGTATTTGGCAATGATGATACTGATACAGATTCTCAGCAAATCTCTAGTGAAGGATCTGGAGTTATTTATAAAAAGAATGATAAAGAAGCTTACATCGTCACCAACAATCACGTTATCAATGGCGCCAGCAAAGTAGATATTCGATTGTCAGATGGGACTAAAGTACCTGGAG